>DASXMH010000042.1:0-57766 GCA_036495785.1 Solirubrobacterales bacterium | reverse complement strand
CCCCACCTCGACTGGGCCATCCGGACCCTCGAGCGTGCGCTCGGTCCAAGTGTTCCCCTGCATGCGCCAGGCGGTGCGGCCCGACCACGGGTCGTCGTCCTCGGGCTCGCCGAGCAGGGCGACCAGGGCCAGCGCGGCGAGCTCGGGGCCGGGCGCGGGGGCGGCGACCTCGTCGCCGAGGCGCTCGATCAGGCCGGTGTCCATCTCGCCGGCCATCACCTCGGGCCGGGCGAGCAGCGCGCGCAGGTAGGCCGTGTTGGTGATGGGACCGGCGACGATCAGCTCGCCGAGCGCGCGGCGCAGGCGCGCCAGCGCCTCGGGACGGTCGTCCCCGGCGGCGACGACCTTGGCCAGCATAGGGTCGTAGTCGGTGCCGACCACCGAGCCCTGCTCGATGCCGCTGTCGACGCGCACCCCGGCGGGCTCGCGGTAGGCGGCCACCTCGCCGCTCGAGGGCAGGAAGCCGGTCGCCGGGTCCTCGGCGTAGATGCGCGCCTCGATCGACCAGCCCCGCCGCGCCACCTCCTCCTGGGCGAGTGGCAGCGGCTCGCCCGCCGCCACCCTCAATTGCAGCTCGACCAGGTCGAGGCCGGTGACCGCCTCGGTGACCGGGTGCTCGACCTGGAGGCGGGTGTTGACCTCGAGGAAGAACCAGCGCGAGGGGTCCTCGCGCTCGGCGATCAGCTCGACCGTTCCGGCGTTGACGTAGCCCGCGTGACGGGCGAGCGCCACCGCGGCGTCCCCCATGCGCTCCCTCAGCTCCGGCGTCACCACCGGCGAGGGCGACTCCTCGATCACCTTCTGGTGGCGGCGCTGCAGGCTGCACTCCCGCTCGCCGAGGTGGATCGCGTTGCCGTGGGCGTCGGCGATCACCTGCACCTCGAGGTGGCGGGAGGGCTCGACGTAGCGTTCGATCAGCAGGCGCTCGTCGCCGAAGGCGGCCGCCGCCTCGCGCCGCGCCGCGCCGAGTGCCTCGGCCAGGTCCTCGCGGCGGGAAACCAGGCGCATGCCCTTGCCGCCGCCCCCCGCGGCCGCCTTGACCAGCAGCGGCAGGTCCTCCGCGCCGACCCGCTCGACGATCTCGGCGTCGCTCAGCTCCTCGCCGCTCCAGCCGGGCAGCGTCGGCACCCCCGCCTCGGCGGCGACGGCCCGCGCCCGGCCCTTGTCGCCGAGCAGGGCCATCGCCTCGGGGCCGGGGCCGACGAAGACGAGGCCCGCCGCGGCGCAGGCGGCGGCGAAGTCGGGGCGCTCGGAGAGGAAGCCGTAGCCGGGGTGGACCGCGTCGGCGCCGCTGCCCACCGCGGCGTCGACCACGCGCTCGATCGAGAGGTAGGACTCGGCCGCCGGGGTCGGCCCGATGTGGACGGCGCGGTCGGCGCCGCGAACGTGCGGCGCCCCCGCGTCGGCGTCGCTGAAGACGGCGACCGACTCGATCCCGAGCCAGGCGAGGGTGCGCTCGATCCGCACCGCGATCTCGCCCCGGTTGGCGATCAGGACGCGCTCGAACATGGTCAGCCGCGCCTGCGCGGACGGCGCACGGTCGGTCGCGCGACAGTGGACGGCCGGCGGTGAAGGCGACGTTCGGCCGGTCGCGGGACGATGGCGGAGGCGCCAGGCATCAGCTCGGCCGGTGGTCGACCGGGCCCGCGACGATCGTGTGCGAACCGAGTGGCCGCCCCAGTACCGCCTGGGCCTCGCGCGCGGCGAGCAGCAGCTTCTCGAGGTCGATCCCGGTCTCGATCCCCATCTCGTGGAGCATCGAGACGAGGTCCTCGCTGGCGATGTTGCCGGTCGCCCCGGGGGGCACCGGGCAGCCGCCGAGCTCACCGAAGCTCGACTCGAAGGACTCGCACCCCGCCTCCAGGGCGGCGAGCACGTTGGCGAGCCCCTGGCCGCGGGTGTTGTGGAAGTGGGCGGTCAGCTCGACCTCGGGCAGCTCGCCGGGGGCGCGTTCGAAGAAGGCTCGGACCTGGGCCGGGTTGGCCATCCCGGTCGTGTCGCCGAAGCCGATCTCGACCGCGCCCGCGGCGGCGAGCCGCGCGCCGATCTCGAAGACCCGCGCCGGGTCGACGTCGCCCTCGTAGGGGCAGCCGAAGCTGGTGCTGATCACGCCCTCGCAGCGCAGGCCCTCGGCGCGGGCGCGTCCCAGCACCTTCTCCAGGCCGGCCAGCGACTCCTCGACCGAGCGGTTGACGTTGTGGCGGTTGTGGGACTCCGACGCGGAGAGGAAGACGTTCACCTCGTCGATCCGCTCGCGGTGGGCGAGCGCCGCCTCGAGCCCGCGCTCGTTCGGAATCAGCACCGAAACCGAGACCTCCTCGGGGATGCGGGCGCGCTCCAGCACCTCTCCCCCGTCGGCCAGCTGGGGGATCACGTCGGCGCGGACGAAGCTGGTCACCTCCAGCCGGCGGACCCCGGTGGCGGCCAGCATCTCGACCAGCCGCACCTTGTCGTCGGTGGCGATGATCTCCGGCTCGTTCTGGAAACCGTCGCGGGGCCCGACCTCCCGGATGCGGACCGCGCGCGTCACATCAGCACCCCAGCTGCCGGGCGATCACCATCTGCTGGACCTCGTCGGTGCCCTCGCCGATCGTCAGGATCTTCGCGTCGCGGTAGAAGCGGCAGACCGGGTACTCCTCGATGAAGCCGTAGCCGCCGTGGATCTGCACCGCCTCCTCGGTGGCGCGGACGGCGAGCCGGCCGGTGATCAGCTTCGCCTGGGCGGCGGTGAGGGTGAACGACTTGCCCGCGTCTTTCTCCAGCGCGGCCTTGTAGGTGAGCAGGCGCGCCGCCTCGATCTGGGCCGAGAGGTCGGCGATCTTCGCCTGGATCGACTGGAACTTGGAGATCGACTTGCCGAACGCCTGGCGCTCCTTGGCGTAGGCGATCGCCTCGTCGAGGGCGCCCTGGGCCAGTCCCACGCCCATCGCCGCGACGCCGATGCGGCCGCCGTCGAGGATGTGGAGGAAGTTCTTGAAGCCGTCGCCGCGGCGGCCGAGCAGGTTCCCCTCGTGGACCCGGCAGTCGTCGAAGGCGAGCGGGCGGGTGTCGGAGGCGTTCCAGCCCATCTTGCGGTAGGCCTCGCCGATCTCGTAGCCGGGGGTGCCGGTGGGGACGATGATGTTGGAGATCTCCTTGCGGCCGTCGGCCTTGCCGGTGACCGCGGTGATCGCGACGCAGCCGGAGATCTCGGTGCCCGCGTTGGTGATGAACTGCTTGGCGCCGTTGACCGTCCACTCGCCGTCGGCGAGCGCCGCGCGGGTGTGGACGTTGCCGGCGTCGGAGCCCGCCTCGGGCTCGGTGAGGCCGAAGGAGGCGAGGCGCTCGCCGGTGCAGAGCCGCGGCAGCCACTCCTCCTTCTGCTCGCTCGTGCCCCAGAGGTAGATCGGCATCGTGCCCAGGGACGTGTGGGCGGCCATCGTGATGCAGACGGAGGAGTCGACCCGGGCCAGCTCCTCGACCGCCAGCGCGTAGGAGAGGGTGTCGGCGCCGCCACCGCCGTACTCCTGCGGGAAGGGGATGCCCATCAGGCCGAGGCCGCCGAGCTTCTTGACGATCTCGTAGGGGAAGGACTTGGTGCGGTCGAGCTCGCCCGCCACCGGCGCGATCTCGGCGCGGGCGAAGTCGCGGACGGTGTCGCGCAGCAGCCGCTGCTCGTCGGTGAGGTCGAAGTTCATGGCCGCGACTATACCGAGCGGGCGCTCTAATTTCGAGCGATCGTTCGGTGAGATGCAATAGTTCCCTGCGCCCGATGTCACCGCCCTCGCCACCCACCCGCCCGAACCTGCGCGCCCGCTGGGACGCCCGCCGCGCCGACCTGATCGCCACCGCCGCCAGGCTCTTCGCCGAACGCGGCTACGCCGCCACCTCGATCACCGAACTGACCGAGGCGACCGGCCTCGCGGCGGGCGGCATCTACCACTACATCGAGGGCAAGGAAGATCTCCTGATCGCGATCTGCGACGAGCTGCTCGAGCCGCTGATCGACCAAGCCGAGGAGATCGTCGCCACCGATCTCCCTCCCGCCGACCAGCTGCGCGGCCTCCTGCGCGCCTGGGTCGAGCACGTCGCCTCCCACCAGAACCACATGGTCGTCTTCACCCAGGAGCGCCAGACGATCGAGCGCGAGCGCCGCTGGCGCCGGGTCCGCTCCCGTCGCAAGGCCTTCGAGAAGATCCTCGACGAAGTACTCCGCCGCGCCCGCCCCGCCGGCGCGCCCGGCGACGACCCCCAGCTCACCCTGCTGGCCCTGCTCGGGATGGTCAACTACACCGCCGTCTGGCTCCACCCGAACGGGCGCCTGTCCCCGGGCCAGATCGCCGACGGCTACTACGACCTCGTCCTCGGCGCCGCTTAGATGAATGGTTCGGGGGCGTTGCGGCCGGCCGATCGGGTCACTGCAGCCCGTGACCGATGCGGATCTCGGTGGCGAGCCCGCCAAGATCGGGGTAGATCATCGACTCGCGGAATCCGAAGACGCCTCGCTGGGCGGCGATCCGCGGGGTTCCAGCGGGCCGGGTCCAACACCCAGACGGCCGCGTCGGGCGCGCGGTCTCTTTCTGCCGCCGCGAGGGCGAAATAGAGAGCGAAGAAGGCGTTCTCCGACCAGTCCAGGAGCCGGGTCGGGACCCCGTAGTGCTGCATCACGAAGAGGCGCTCCCAATCGGAGTAGACGTTTCCCTCGAGGAGCGGGCGGCTGCGGGAGCGAAACTCGTCGAGCATGTCCCGCTCGCGGGCCAGGAGCTCGGCTGCGTCGCCGCCGCCGCGGTAGAGCCTCGGCACCAGGGAGTAGGTCGCGTCGTGGACGCCGCGGAACCAGAGCCGCCAGGTCGGCGAGGTCGCACCCAGATCCCGCGCGACGTCGAAGAACTCCGGCAGCGAGTTGACGCGACGATCCAGGATCTTGGGCACGGCTTGGCATCGAGTCTAGCCCTCGCCCGCCCCGCGCCCGCGGCTTCCGGGGACTGCCATTTCCTAGACTCGCCGGATGAAGCTCGACTCAGTCTGCGTCTTCGCCGGCTCCGCCGATGGGAGCCGTGCGGACTACCCGATCGCGGCGGAAAGCCTCGGCCGCTCGCTCGCCGAACGGGGCATCAGGGTCGTCAACGGCGGCTCGGGGATCGGGCTCATGGGACGGGTGGCGGACGCCGCCCTCGCGGCGGGCGGCCAGGCCATCGGCGTGATCCCGGAGAGCCTGATGGCCGAGGAGATCGCCCACCAGGGACTGAGCGAGCTGCGGGTCGTCGGCTCGATGCACGAGCGCAAGGCCCAGATGTCGGAGCTGGCCGACGCCTTCGTCGCCCTGCCCGGCGGCCTCGGCACCTTCGAGGAGCTGCTGGAGGCGGCGACCTGGTCGAAACTCGGACTCCAGGCCAAGCCCTGCGGCGTGTTGAACGTCGACGGCTACTTCGACCCGCTCGTCGAGTTGATCGAGGGCGCCGTGTCCAACGACTTCCTCGGCGCCGAGTACGAACAGATCTTCGTCATTGCCGACGATCCGCAGGAGCTTCTCGGCAGGTTGGCCGACTGGCAACCGCCCGTCGGTTGGCAGGCGCCCGTGCGGACGAACCGTCGCCGCGCCGCCTAGATCCGGCTCCCGGCCCGGGCTCAGCCGGCGTCGGCTTCTTCGACGGTCGACCAGACGGCGCGGCCGGCGAGGAAGGTTTCGCGGACGAGCGGGACGCCGGGGCGGTAGACGAAGTCGGTCGGCGAGGCGGCGTCGAGGACGATCGCGTCGGCGCGGCAGCCCGGGGTGAGGCGGCCGAGGTCGGAGCGTTGCAGGGCTTCGGCGCCGCCGAGGGTTGCGGCGCGGACCGCCTCGGCGACGGTCATGCCCATGTCGCGGACGGCGAGGGCGATGCAGAAGGGCATCGAGGTGGTGTTGCTCGAACCCGGGTTGGTGTTGGTGGCGATCGCCACGGTCGCGCCGGCGTCGAGGACGCGGCGCGCGTCCGGGTAGGGCCGGCGGGTGGAGAAGTCGGTGGCGGGCAGGAAGGTCGCGACCGTGCGGCCGCCGGCCAGCGCATCGATGTCCGCGTCGGAGAGGTAGGTGCAGTGGTCGACCGAGGCGGCCTCGAGCTCGACCGCGAGCTGGACGCCCGGCCCGGGGCCGAGCTGGTTGCCGTGCAGGCGCAGGCCGAGGCCGGCGGCGCGACCCGCCTCGAGCACGGCCCGGCACTGGTCGGCGTCGAAGGCGCCGACCTCGCAGAAGGCGTCGATCCAACGCGAGAGAGGCGCGCAGGCGTCGAGCATCTCGCCGCAGACCAAGGCGACGTAGGCGTCCGGGTCGGACTCAAACTCGGCAGGCACGACGTGGGCGCCGAGGAAGGTGACGTCGTCGGTGATCGCCGCGGCGACCCGGCAGGATCTCGCTTCGGCCTCGACGGCCAGGCCGTAGCCGGACTTGACCTCGACGTGGGTGATCCCGGCGCGGAGGCCCTCGGCCCGCCGCGCCTGGGCGAGTCGCTCCAGCTCGGCGGCGTCGGCCGCGCGGGTCGCCTCGGCGGTGACGCGGATGCCGCCCGCCTCGTAGTCGGCCCCGGCCATCCGTGCGGCGAACTCGGCCGAGCGGTCGCCGGCGAACACCAGGTGGGAGTGGCTGTCGACGAAGCCGGGCATCACGCAGCGGCCCTCGACGTCGACCCGCTCGTCGGCGTCGACCCCGGCGGGCTCGACCGCCGCCACCCGCTCGTCCTCGAAGACCAGCGCCGCGTCCCGACGTTCGGCCAGCGGGCCGTCGCCCAGGGACGGGTCGTTGGTGACGAGAAGGCCGATGTTGTCGATCGCGAGCGTGGTCATCGCACGTGGCGCACCGGCCGCCGAGTTTCGATCGCGAGCGTGCTCATCCGCGGTCGTCAAGGTTCGCGATCGAGCGGCGCAGCTGATCCTCGACGTCGATCGTCGCGTGCCTGCCGTCGCGGACGACGAACTCGCCGCCGACGATCACGTTGGTGACGTCGGCGGCCCCGGCCGCGAAGACGATCGAGCTGAGCGCCGAGTCGGGGCTGATCCCGGCCAGGCGGACGCCGCCGCCGTCGAGGTTGACGAGGTCGGCGAGCCTGCCCCGTTCGATCGCCCCCGCCTCGGGCCAGCCGATCGCCCGCTGTCCCTCGCTGGTGGCGGCGCCGAGGAGGACGACGGCGTCCTGGTTCCCCCGCTCCAACCGGGCCAGCCGCTCGTCGAGCTCGATCGCCCGGCACTCCTCGAAGAGGTCGATCACCGCCTGCGAATCGCTGCCGACCGCGAGGCGGGCCCCGGCCTCCCTCAGCCGCGAGGCGGCACCGATCCCGTCGGCCAGGTCGCGCTCGGTCGTGGGACAAAGGCAGCAGGTCGCCCCCACCTCTCCCAACAGCTGCCGGTCACTGGCCGTGGGATGGGTGACGTGGACGGCGGTGAAGCGCTCGGAGAGGGCGCCCGCCTCGGCGAGCAGCTCGGTCGGCGTGCGAGCGTAGGCATCGCGGCAGGCCTCGTTCTCGGCCGGCTGCTCGGAGACGTGGGCGTGCAGCGGCACCTCGCGCTCCCGCGCCCAGGCGGCGACGACCGCGGCCTCCTCCGGCTCGACCGCGCGGACGCTGTGGATCGCGGCGCCGACCCGCGCCGTGGGCGCGGCGCGGAGCGCGTCCACGCGCTCGGCCCACCGCTCCGCGGTGCCGTCGGAGAAGCGCCGCTGAGTCTCGTTCAGCTCCTCGCCGATCCCGCCGTGCAGGTAGCAGGCGTCGATCAGGGTGATCCGGATGCCCGCCTGGCCGGCGGCCTCGATCAGCGCGGCGCCCATCGCGTTCGGGTCCTCATAAGGGGCGCCGTCGCGGTCGTGGTGGACGTAGTGGAACTCGCCGACGGCGGTCACCCCGGCGAGGGCCATCTCACCGAAGGTCGCCGCCGCGAGCTCGAGGTAGGAGTCAGGGTCGAGCCGCGACGCCGCCCCGTACATCCGCTCCCGCCAGGTCCAGAAGGTCCCCTTGCCGACCTCGGCCTTGCCGCGGAAGGCCCGCTGGAAGGCGTGCGAGTGGGCGTTGGCGAGCCCGGGCAGCGTGTAGCCGGGGAGGACGACGGCGTCGGGCGGCGGCTCCGCCACGCCGACCCTGACGGTGACGATCCGTTCGCCCTCGACCCCGATCACGACGTCGGCCGTGACCGCGTCGCCGCCCAGCCACGCGTACTCGCACCAGATCTCCATCAGGTGGAAGCTCTCACGAGCCGACCCGCTCGGCCAGCCGGGTGATCCGCTCGACGAACTCGGCTTTGCCGAAGCGCTCGAACTGCTCCCAGGTCGAGAGGCTGGACAGGTCGCTCATCCGGTCGACGAAGAGGACGCCGTCGAGGTGGTCGACCTCGTGCTGGAAGGTCCCGGCGGTGAGCCCGCGGCGGGTCTCCTCGTGCGCCACGCCCTCGCGGTCGAGGTACCGCGCCCCGATGTTCTCGAAGCGCTCGAGGTCGCCGCGCAGGTTCGGCATCGACAGGCAGCCCTCGTTGGTGGCGAAGGTCGTTGGGTCGAGCGGGGTCAGCTGCGGGTTGACGATCACGGTCAGCGGGATCGGCGGCTTGTAGGGGTAGCGCGGGTTCCCCTCGCGGACCTCGATCACCGCGATCCGCAACGGCACCCCGACCTGCGGCGCGGCGAGCCCGGCGCCGTCGGCGGCGCGCATCGTCTCGATCATGTCGTCGATCAGCCGCTGCGTCTCCGGCGCGGCGAGCTCGTCGGCTCCGACCTCCCGCGCGACCTCGCGCAACACCGGGTCCCCGAGCTCGCGGATCGCCAGGACCGCCATCAGCGCCGGCCTCGCAATTGGTGCATTGAAGTGGTTATGGCAACGCCAATGCACCACTTACGCCGGGTCACTCGCCGTCCTCGCGCATCGGCACCCGCACGCCGCGTTCCTCGGCGACGTCGACCGCCCGCTCGTACCCCGCGTCGGCGTGGCGGATGACCCCCATGCCGGGATCGGTCCGCAGCACCCGGTCGAGCTTTTCCGCGGCCAGCTCGGTGCCGTCGGCGACGCAGACCATCCCCGCGTGCAGCGAGCGGCCGATCCCCACCCCGCCGCCGTCGTGGATGCTGACCCAGGAGGCGCCGGCGGAGGTGTTGACGAGGGCGTTCAGCAGCGGCCAGTCGGCGATCGCGTCGGAGCCGTCGGCCATCGCCTCGGTCTCGCGGTAGGGGGAGGCGACCGAGCCGGAGTCGAGGTGGTCGCGGCCGATCACGATCGGCCCCTTCAGCTCGCCGCTCGCGACCATCTCGTTGAAGCGCAGCCCGAGCCGGTGGCGCTCGCCGTAGCCGGCCCAGCAGATCCGCGCCGGCAGTCCCTGGAAGGCGATCCGTTCGCCGGCCAGGCGGATCCAGCGTTCGAGCGCCTCGTCGCCGGCCAGCTCCTCCAGCACCGCGGCGTCGGTGGCGGCGATGTCGGCCGGGTCCCCGGATACGGCGACCCAGCGGAACGGCCCTTTGCCCTCGCAGAAGAGCGGCCGCACGTAGGCCGGCACGAAGCCGGGGTAGGCGAAGGCGCGCTCGAAGCCGCCGAGCCGCGCCTCGGCCCGCAGGCTGTTGCCGTAGTCGAAGACCTCGGCGCCGCGGTCGAGGAATTCGACCATCGCCGCGCAATGCGCCGCGATCGCGGCGCGGGAGCGCCGCACGTACTCGTCCGGGTACTCGGCGCGCAGCCGCTCGGCCTCCTCGAGGCTCATCAGGTTCGGCACGTAGCCGTTCAGCGGATCGTGGGCGCTGGTCTGGTCGGTGACGACATCGGCCTCGAAGTCGCGGGCGAGCAGGGCGGGCAGGACGTCGACCGCGTTGGCGCGCAGGCCGACGCTGAGCGCGCGCCCCTCGCGCTTGGCCTCGAGGCAGCGGCGGATCGCGTCCTCGAGGTCGTCGGCCTCCTCGTCGAGGTAGCGGGTCTCGAGGCGCCGGGCGATCCGCTCGGGGTCGACCTCGACGCAGAGGGCGACGCCGCCGTTCATCGTCACCGCCAGCGGCTGGGCGCCGCCCATGCCGCCGAGCCCGGCGGTGACGGTGATCGTGCCCGCCAGCGAGCCGCCGAAGCGGCGCCGCGCGATCTCGGCGAAGCACTCATAGGTCCCCTGCACGATCCCCTGGCTGCCGATGTAGATCCAGGAGCCGGCCGTCATCTGCCCGTACATCGTCAGGCCCTCGGCTTCGAGGCGGCGGAACTCGTCCCAGTTGTCCCAGTCGCCGACCAGGTTCGAGTTGGCGATCAGCACCCGCGGCGCCCACTCGTGGGTGCGGAAGACGCCGACCGGCTTGCCGGACTGGACCAGCAGCGACTCGTCCGCCTCCAGCGTCTGCAGCGAGCGGACGATCGCGTCGAAGGCCTCCCAGGAGCGGGCGGCGCGGCCGGTGCCGCCGTAGACGACGAGGTCGTCGGGGCGCTCGGCGACCGCCGGGTCGAGGTTGTTCATCAGCATCCGCATCGCGGCCTCCTGCGGCCAGCCCTTGCAGGACAGCTCGCTGCCGGTCGGCGCGTGGATCTCGCGGCTCACTCCAGGCCTCCGATCTTCGCCTCGACGGCGTCGAGGAGCGCGCCGGAGCCGAGCAGCTGCTCGGCGGCGTCGAGCTCCGGCGAGAGCCAGCGGTCGGGACCGAAACCGGGGACCGAGCCGCGCAGGCAGTCCCGCGCCGCGGCGGTGCCGGCGGCCGGCTCGAGCGGCGCCCGCAGCTCCAGCGCTCGCACCGCGCAGGTGATCTCGACGGCGATGATCCGCCGCAGGTTGGCCAGCGAGGCGCGCAGCTTGCGCGCCGCCCCCCAGGCCATCGAGACGTGGTCCTCCTGCGAAGCGCTGGTCGAGAGCGTGTCGGAGCTGGCCGGGACGGCGAGCCGGCGGTTCTCGGCGACCATCGCGGCCTGCGTGTAGTGGGCGATCATCAGCCCCGAGTTGACCCCGGGGTCCTCGGCGAGGAACGGCGGCAGGTCCATCGAGCGGACCGGGTCGAGCAGGCGGTCGGTGCGCCGCTCGGTGATCGCGCCGACGTCGGCGGAGGCGATCGAGAGCAGGTCGCAGGCGAGCCCCAGCGGCGCGCCGTGGAAGTTCCCGCACGACTCGACCCGCCCGTCGGGCATCACCATCGGGTTGTCGATCGCCGAGACCAGCTCCGCGTCGGCGGTCGTCACCGCGTACCCGAGCGCGTCGCGGGCGGCGCCGTTCACCTGCGGCGCGCAGCGCAGCGAGTAGGGGTCCTGGACCCGCGGGTCGCCGTGGCGGTGGCTGGCGACGACCGCCGAGCCTTCGAGCAGACGGCGCAGGTTGGCGGCGCTGGCCCGTTGGCCCGGCTGCGGGCGCAGGGCGATCAGGTCGGCGGCGAAGGCCCGGTCGGTGCCGAGCAGCGCCTCGACGCTGAGCGCGGCAGAGATGTCGGCGGCCTTCAGCAGCTGCGCGAAGTCGCGCAGCGCGAGGACCAGCATGCCGAGGATGCCGTCGGTGCCGTTGATCAGGGCGAGGCCCTCCTTGGCCTGGAGCTCGAGCGGCTCGAGCCCGGCCGCGGCGAGGGCGCCCGCGGCATCGAGCAGCTCACCGGAGGCGTCGCGCACGGCGCCCTCGCCGATCAGCGGCAGCGCCGCGTGGGCCAGCGGGGCGAGGTCGCCGCTGGCGCCGAGCGAGCCGTGCTCGGGCACGACCGGGGTCAGCCGGGCGTTCAGCAGCGCGACGATCCGCTCGGCGACGACCGGCCGCACGCCGGAGAACCCCATCGAGAGGCTCCGCGCCCGCAGCACCATCATCGCCCGCACGACCTCGGCCTCCACCTCGGGCCCCATGCCCGCCGCGTGCGAGCGGACCAGCGACTTCTGCAGCAGCGCCCGCTTCTCGGCCGGGATCGGCGTCGTCGCCAGCGCCCCGAAACCGGTCGAGACCCCGTAGACGGGCTCATCGGAGGCGACCAGGTCGGCGACCACCTTGGCGCCCCGCTCCATCGCCGCCACCGCCGCCGCGCCGACGCTCACCTCGGCGCCCTCGCGGGCGACCGCGACCACCTGCTCGCGCGCGAGCCCGGCGTCGGTCAGCTCGACGCTCACCGCGCGAACCTCCGCGTCGTCGATATCAGGTTGCTTGAGACCAGAGTGCTCTTATACAGAGCGCCGGTCCTCGGGTCGATGGGCGGGTAGATCGGCGAGCGGCAGGGTCATCGTCACCGTCGAGCCCGAGGCCCAGGCGCGGCCGCCGTGGCGCTCGGCGGTGGCGCGGACGATCGAGAGGCCGAGGCCGGAGCCCGGCGCGTCGACTCCCTCGCCCCGCCAGAAGCGGCCGAAGGCCGCCTCCTCGGTCCCCGGCGCGAAGCCCGGACCCGCGTCGGTGACCGCGACCTCGGCCTCGGCGCCGTTCCTGCGCAGGGCCAGCCGCACCTCGCCGGCGGCCGGGCCGTGGCGTTCGGCGTTGTCGAGCAGGTTGTCGATCGCGCGGGCGATCGCCTCCGGCTCGGCGCTCACGGTCAGCGGGCCGTCGGCGTCGACGACCACCCGCGGGCGCCCCGCCGCGGCCTCGCGGGCCAGCTCGTCGAGCCGCACCGCCTCGGGGCGCCGCTCGGCGCCCGACTGTCGCTCCAAGGCCAGCAGGTCGTCGACCAGCCGGCCGAGCCGCGCCGCGTCGGCTTCGAGGTCGGCGATCACCTCGGGGTCGGCGCCGTGGCGGGCGACGAACTCGACGTTGCCGCGGAGGCTGGTCAGCGGCGTGCGCAGCTCGTGGCTGGCGTCGGCGAGGAAGCGCCGTTCGCGCGATCGCGCCGTGTCCAGCGACTCGAGCATCGCGTTCAGCGTCGCCGCCAGGTCCGCCACCTCGGCCGGCCCGGGCGGCTCGTCGATCCGGCGCAGCGGGTCCTCGGTGCGGGCGATCGTCGCCGCCGAGGAGGTCAGGTCGCGGAGCGGCCGGGTGCCGCGGCGGGTGAGGAAGGCGGCCAGCCCGCCGCCGACCACGACCGCGCCGATCCCGCAGAGGATCAGCAGCAGGCCGAGCCGGTGCTCGGTCGCTTCGATGTCCTCGTTGCTGCCCGCGACGATGACGACGCCGCCCGAGGCCGGCCCGCCCGCGTCGGCGATCGGCGCGGCGAAGACCCGGATCGATTCGCCGTCGAGTTCGGCGTCGGCGAAGCCGGTGCGGCCGCGGCGCGCCGAGGCGGCCGCCCCGGTGCGCGGCAGGAGCTTCGCCCCGAGCGAGAGCGAGCGGGCGACGATCGCGCCTTCGCGGTCGAGCACCTCGACGCTCAGCTGGCGACCGGAGAGGGACGATTCGAGGGCCCCCGGCGAGCGCAGCAGGGCCGGCGCCGAGACGGCGAGGCGGGCGACGTCGGTGGCGCGGCGGCGCAGGCTCTGGTCGAGCGAGGCGTGCATGCGGTCGTTGACCACGATCCGCGCGGCGACGCCGAAGACGAGCACCGCGAGGGCGACCGCCGCCACCGAGGCGATCGCGAGGCGGAAGCTGAGGCTGCGGCCCCTCACGGGGCGAGTATGAAGCCGACTCCTCGCACCGTCCGGATCGCCTCCGGATCGTCGAGCTTGCGCCGCAGCCGCGCGACGTAGCGGTCGACGATGTTCTCGGTCGCGGCGCCCGCCCAGATCGCCTCGATCGCGCCGGCGCGGGAGAGGACCGCGCGGGGGTCGCGGAGCAGCAGCTCGAGCAGCTGCGCCTCGCGCGCGGTCAGCTGGGCGGGCGGGCCGCCGCCGCTGGTCACCGTCCCCTTCACCGTGTCGAGGACGATCTCGCCGTGGGCGAGCAGCTCCGAGCGATCGGAGCCGCGGCGGGTCAGCGCCCGCATCCGGGCGAGGACCTCGGCGATCGCGAACGGCTTGACCACGTAGTCGTCGGCGCCCGCCTCGAGCCCCCGCACCCGGTCCTCGACCGCGTCGCGCGCGGTCAGCATCAGAATGCCGCCGGTCAGCCCCTTGGCGCGCAGGCGGCGGCAGACCTCGAAGCCGTCGAGGCCCGGCATCGCCACGTCGAGCACGACCAGGTCCGGGACCTGCGCCTCGGCCGCGGCGAGCGCCGCCCCACCGTCGGCGGCCCCGGTGACGTCGAAGCCCTCGGCCCCGAGGCTGCGCTCGAGCATCCGCCGCACCGCCGCGTCGTCCTCGACCACCAGCACCCGCTCCGCCATCGGCGATCAGTCGCCGGCGACGTCGCGGCGCAGGAAGACGAGCACGGCGGCGATCAGGGCGGGCACGCCGTAGAGGGCGCAGACCCAGAGCGCCCGGACGACCGGCGTCCAGTCGACCGGCGAGCGCAGGAACCCCTGCCAGGCGTTGAACTGGGTGCTCAGCAGGTAGGGGTGGAGCGCCCCGAGCCCGGGCAGGATGCCGATCAGCTGGACCAGCAGCGAGAACATCAGGGTGCCGACGATCGCCGCGGCGCTGTTGCGGAAGACGGTCGAGAAGAGCAGGCCGATCGAGGCGACCGCGAGGATCGGCACCAGGTAGAAGAGCAGGCTGAGCCCGACCAGGCCGAGCCCTTCGGTCGCCGAGACCTGGGTGCCGGAGAGGCTGACGATCGAGTTGAAGCCGGAGGCGAGGATGCCGGCGGCGAGCGAGACGACGCCGGTGATCGCGATCGCCGCGATCGCGTAGGTGAAGGTGGCGAGGGTCTTGCCCGCGAAGACCTGGTGGCGCTCGACCGAGCGGGTGAGGATCGACTTCAGCGTGTCGTTGCGGTCCTCGGCGGCGACGATGTCCCCGGCGACCAGCGCGGTGATCAGCGGGAACATCCAGACCGAGCCGAAGAGGAGCAGTACCAGCGGCACCGCCAGGCCGGTGTCGTGCAGGTAGCGGCCGAAGGCGACGTCGTTGGGCTGGCCTTTCTGGGTGACGAGCGCGACGACGAAGATGATCGGAACGATCGCCGCCGCGCCGAGGCCGAGGTAGGTCCTCTTCTGGGCCCTCAGCTTGCGCAGCTCCCAGCGGTAGATGGTGAGGACGCCGGGGTTCACGCCGCCTCCACCTTGGCCCGCGCGGCGGGGTCATCGCCGTTCGCCGCGGAGGCGCGGCGCGTCTCGACGCCCTCGTCGCCCTCGGTGAGGCTGAAGAAGAGGTCCTCCAGGGTGGCGCCGCGGCGGGCCAGCTCGAGGATCGGCACCCCGGCTTCGGCCAGGGCCAGCGACAGCGCCCCGACCGCCTCCTCGTCGGCCGCCCCGAAGCGCGTGCCATCGTCGGTCGCGGCGACTTCGCGGATGCCGGGCTGCGCCGCGGCGACGGCCCGGGCGCGCTCTTCGTCGGGGCTGCGCAGCCGGTAGCTCTCCCCCGCCTGGGCGCGCAGCTCGGCCAGCGAGCCCTGGTAGGCGACCCGCCCGGAGCGGACGATCGCGACGCGGTTGCAGAGCTCTTCGACCTCGGCGAGCAGGTGGCTGGAGAGCAGCACGGTCATGCCGGAGGCCGACAGCTCGCGGATCAGGTCGCGCATGTCGCGCATCCCGCCCGGGTCGAGCCCGGTCGCCGGCTCGTCGAGCATCAAGAGGCGCGGCCTGCGGACCAGCGCGGCGGCGATCCCGAGCCGCTGGCGCATGCCGTGGGAGTAGCCGCCGACCCGGTCCCTGGCGCGGTCGGCGAGGCCGACGATCCCCAGCGACTCCTCGATCCGCCCCGGCGCTTCGCCGCCGTCGAGCGCGGCGTAGAGGCGCAGGTTCTCGCGTCCGCTGAGGTAGGGGTAGAAGGACGGCGCTTCGACGAATCCGGCGACGCCCTCCAGCGCCTTGACGCTCAGCTGCGGGTCGCGGCCGAAGATCCTCACCGTGCCGGCGCTCGGGCGGATCAGCCCGAGCATCATCCGCAGCGAGGTCGTCTTCCCGGCCCCGTTCGGGCCGAGGTAGCCGAAGACGTCGCCCGCCTCGACGGTCAGGTCGACCTGGTCGACCGCGACCAGGTCGCCGTAGCGCTTGACCAGCCCCCTGACCTCGATCGGGGTCGTCGGCGGCATCACCCTCGGCACGGTCGCGGCGGCCTCAGAGGCCCCGCGCCGCCGCCTCCACGGCCGCCGGCGGCACCGAGCCGAGCACCGCGTAGTCGACGCCGCCGCGGCTGAACCAGAGGGCCGAGCCGAGCGCCGTGTCGAGCTCCTCGCCCTTCACGTCGCCGATCACGACCTTCGGCAGGCCGGGGACGCCGGCGCCGGACATCGGTCCCGTGCCGCCGCCTTCCGGCGAGCTCTTCGACTCGATCACGGCGATCCCGCCGAGGCCCTTGCCGTAGGTGACGAGCGCCGCGGTGTGGCCGCCGACCTCGATCCCGCGGACCTCGGACCGCGGCAGGCCGGCCAGGCTCGGCGGCGCGGCGAGCGGGAAGTCGACGATCTGGGAGACCGCTTCTTCGCCGACCGCCTTGGTCGCCTGGCCGTCCGGCCCGCGCAGTTCGGCCGGGGAGAGATTCACCACTTCGGCTTCCGCGGGCGGCGAGATTTCGAAGGTCGATTCCGAGACCGATTCGAAGCTGACGCCGGTGGCCTCCAGTTCGAGCACCGGCGAGGAGCTTTCGCTGGAGTAGACGGCGGCGCGCAGCGGGACTCCGTTCACCGCGTCCCAGGCCAGCTCGACCCGGCCGAGCAGGCCGCCGTCGTGGCTGGGCGCGGCCTGCACCGTGTAGGCGGCCTTGCCGGCGACGTCGGAGGGGATCGCGCCGCTCAGTTCGACCTGCGCTCCGAGGTGTTCGATCGCCTTCTGGATGCGGGCGACCGACGGCACTTCCCCTTCGCCGCCTTCGCCTTCGCCTTCGC
Source organism: Solirubrobacterales bacterium (assembly GCA_036495785.1). Classification (GTDB taxonomy): domain Bacteria; phylum Actinomycetota; class Thermoleophilia; order Solirubrobacterales; family 70-9; genus VAYN01. The sequence continues at coordinate 41,071 of DASXMH010000042.1, read as the reverse complement.
CTTCGTCCTTGCCTTCCGGCAGCGTCCCTTCGTAGACGGTTTCCGAGGTGCCGTCGTAGATCTGGAAGTGGCGCCCTTCGATCAGCACCTGGCTGTCGTTGCCGCCTTCTTCGGCCTGCAGCTCCAGCCGCAGCTTGCCTTCGCCGGCGGGCGAAGCCCAGAGCCGGCCGGTGGCGCCGGCGAGGATCGGGTCTTTGCCTTCCAGGCTGGAGGCGTCGACGAGGTTGTTGGTGAAGTGCACCTCGGCGCTGATCCCCGGCACGGTCGGCGCTTCGAACGCGTCGTGGACCGCGTTCGCCAGCGGCTTCGGCGGCGGCTTGGGCCCGCCTCCGGAGGTGGCGAGGGCAACGGTGGTGCCGCCGATCACGAGCACCAGCGCGAGGGCGCAGATGGCGATCAGACGGCGGGTCGAGATGCGGCGAAGGTAAGTCAAGGCGGCCTCCTATGGAGCTTGGGACCGTTCGAGCGTAGGCACGCTCTCTGAAAGAACTCTGACAGCTGGACGCCGGCGGGGCGCGAACACTTCAGTGCTTGCTTAAGTGTTTGATATACCTCCGGACCGTGCCCGACGCCGACGTCCTCGACCGCACCTTCCAGGCGCTCGCCGATTCCAGCCGGCGCTCGATCGTCGTCCGGTTGAGCGAAGGGCCTGCCTCGGTCAGCGCCCTGGCGGCGCCGCTGGACATGTCGCTGTCGGCCGTCGTCCAGCACATCGAAGTGCTGCAGAAGTGCGGCATCGTCCGCTCCGAGAAGGTGGGACGGGTGCGAACGTGCCGACTCGAACCGGCGCCGCTGCGGGAGGTGGAGCATTGGACCGCCCGGCACCGCCAGGTCTGGGAGGGCCACCTCGACCGCCTCGACGACCCGGGCGGGCGCGAGCACGGCACCGGCAAGCTCCTCGACGCGCTCGGCGAGCACCTCGCCTCTCGGGCCGCCCGATGACGCTCACCCTGTACCAGCACCCCTTCGCCTCCTACTGCTGGAAGGCGCTGATCGCCCTGTATGAGCGCGACGTCCCTTTCGAGCGCCGCCAGATGGACGGCGATGCCGGCCGGACGCGCCTCGAGGAGCTGTGGCCGATGGCGAGCATGCCGGTCGTGGTCGACGACGACGCCGGGGTCACGCTGCCCGAGTCGACGATCGTGGTCGAGTACCTCGACCGCTTCGGCGACGCCCCGCCGCTGATCCCCGCCGAGCGGGAGGCGGCGCTGCGGACGCGACTCTGGGACCGCGTCATCGACGGCTACGTCCAGACGTCGCTGCAGAAGATCGTCCTCGACAGCCTGCGCCCGGAGGGACGCGGCGACCCGCAAGGAGTCGAGGAGGCAGGCGCCACCCTCGATCGGATCTACCCGGTGCTCGACCGGCAACTGCGCGGCGACGCTTGGCTCGCCGGCCCGGCCTTCACCCTCGCCGACTGCGCCGCCGCCCCGGCCCTCTTCTACGGCCGCGTCGTCCGCCGCTGGGACGAGGTGGAGCTGGCCGACCTCACCCGCTACTACGAGTCCCTCGCGGCCCGCCCTTCGGTCGCCCGGGTGATCGAGGAGGCGCGCCCGTTCCGCGAGGTCTTCCCCCTCCCCTGGCCCGACTACGTCGACTGACCTGAAGTCATCGAACGTTCGCCGAGGCCCGCTCAGAGCACCTGCGAGCCGCCAGAATGGCCGCCATGAGGGTTCGATCGCGGGGGGTGGCGATTGGGGTCGGGGTGCTCGCCGTCCTTTGCTGCCTGCTCCCGGCCGGCGCGGCGGCGGCCGGCGACAGCAACCAATCGGTCGCCGTGACCCTCGACCTCTGCCCCGGTTCGGGGCCGATGGCGTGCGCCGGGCTGCACGTCTTCGTCGACTCGGCGTCCAACCACTACCGGCCCAGCGAGAAGTACTCCTACTGCACCAAGGACGAGACCTCGACCGACTTCGCCCCCAAGTACAACGGCGAAGTGCTGCACGTCCAGATGGTCGCCAAGGGAGGATTCGCCACCTCCTGCCAGGCTCCGGTCGCCTCGCGGAACGTCTGGATCGTCGAGGCCTACCGGAACAACAAGCTGGTCGAGCGCGGCTCGTTCTGGCTCGGCCAGAACAGTGGCTTCGGGACCAGCTACCACGCAGCCTGCGGCAAGGACGCGCCGCTCAACCCGGCCTTCGACAACATGACCTGCGACCAGAGCGGCCCGTTCAACCTGACCCTGTCGGCACCGGGCTGGAAGCCGACCTACCCCGACTGCCCCGACTCTTCGGACCAGTACTGCGCGATCCGCCTGCACGTCGACGCGGTCAAACCGTGCCTCAGCCTGCCGATCTCGAGCTTCACCTCCCCCTTCGGCCTCTGCCTCGGCAAGTCGGACGGGACCAGGAACTGGACGGTGCCGATCGAGGCGGTCGACAGGCTCTTCTTTGCCGCCTTCGGCTGGGTCGACTACCAGAACCAGAAGTGGTCCGCCTACGTGATGAGTCAGGGACTCGCCCGGATCGCGCTCGTCGCCGGCGCCGTGCCCTCGTCGGGCAGCGACCAGTTCCAGGTCAAGTACGCGCGGCTCTGGCCGCTCGACCCCGACCCCTTGAGCTACATGGCCAGCGGCAACTCCGGCCCGCCGGGCTCCCCCGGAGGGCCGCTGCTCTTCGACTTCGAGAGCGGCCGGGTCGGCGCCGACGTCTACATGCAGGGCTTCCTCCAGGGCAAGCGGCTCCCGCCGACGGCCGAAGTCCTCGACCGGTTCCCCGAACTGGTGCAGGGAATCCCGGAACTGGCCGAAGAGCCGCCCGAGCAGGCGCAGTCCGAACTGCAGTCGCTGATCGAAGCGATCCCCGCCATCCCCGACGACGAACCGCCGGGCAGCCAATAGGTGGGTGCAATCTGCGGGGCGAGCGGCGCCTCGTCGCTCACGGCAGCTTCTTTCCCGGGTTGAGCAGCCCCTCGGGGTCGAACATCCCCTTCACCGCCCGGTGCAGGGCGACCGCGTCGGGGCTCCACTGGCGGCTCAGCTGGCCGGCCTTCGCCGTCCCCAGCCCGTGCTCGCCGCTGACCGTGCCGCCGAGCTCGACCGCCAGCCCGAACAGGTCCTCGTTCGCCGCCGCGACGCGGGCGAGCGCGCCCTCCTCGGTCGGGCCGAAGAGGAAGGTCGAGTGGAGGTTGCCGTCGCCGGCGTGGCCCCAGCAACAGGTCGCGAGGCCGTGGCGGCGGCCGATCTCGCGGGTGCCGGCAACCGCCTCGGCGAGCCGCTCGACCGGGACGCCGACGTCCTCGCCGGCCTTGGCGCCGAGCGCCGCGTCGGCCGCCAGCCCGACCCCGTCGCGCCAGCGCCACAGTTCCTCGATCGCCGCCGGCTCGGTCGGCCCGACGACCCGCAGGGCGCCTTCGGCCAGCGCCTCCTCGAGCGCGCCGCGCCCTTCGAGCGCGGCGGCCTCCGACCCATCGGCCTCGGCGATCACCGCGAAGCAGGGCTCGGCGGGCAGCTCGACCGGGAAGGCGCGGCGGACGATCTCGACCGCCTCGCGGTCGAGGAACTCGAGCGCCGACGGGATCGCCCCGGAGGCGAGGCACGACTGCACCGCGAGGCCGCCCGCCGCCTCGTCGGGATAGAAGCCGACGAGCGGGAAACGGCGCTCCGGCGGCGGCACGAAGCGCAGGGTCACGGCGGTGATCACGCCCAGCGTCCCCTCCGATCCGATCAGCAGCGAGCGCAGGTCGTACCCGGCCACGTCCTTGCGCAGCGCGCCGCCGAAGCGGACCACGCGGCCGGGCGGCACGACCGCCTCGACGCCGGTCACCCAGGCGCCGGTCGCGCCGTACTTGAAGGCGTGCGGGCCGCCCGCGTTGGTGGCGACGTTGCCGCCGATCTGGGACTGCTCGGCGGCGCCGGGGTCGGGCGGGAAGTAGAGGCCGTTCTCGCGGGCGAGCCGCTGCACCTCGGCGGTCGGCAGGCCCGCCTCGACCTCGGCCCGCCAGGAGAGCGGAACCAGCGAGCGCACCGCCCGCATCCGCTCCAGGGCCAGCACGACGCCGCCGTCCGGGACCGCGCCGCCCGAGTACCCGGTGCCGCCGCCGCGCGGGGTCAGCGGCACCCCGTGTTCGTAGCACCAGACCATCGCGGCGGCGACCTGCTCGACGCTCGACGGCAGGACCACCGCCTCCGCCGTGCCCTCGCCGAGCCAGTGGAGGGTCGCGTCGCTGAGGTAGGCACCGTCGGCGGGGCGGACCTCGAACCCCGACGACCCGGCGAAGCGGGAGAGGTCCTCGAGGAGCGCGCTGCCCCTCACGCGCGCACCCGTTCGATGCTCGCCACCCAGCCGTCGGCCAAACCGCCCACCTCGTGCAGCTCGACCGGCTCCGGCGAGGCGAGGCCGCGCTCGACCGCGGTCAGGTCCTTCAGCCCGGTCGCGGTCAGCACGAGGCAGATCCGCGAGCCCGGCCCGAGCCGCCCGAGGCGGCGGTCGGCCTGCGCCCCGGCCAGCGCCGCCGCCGCGGCCGGCTCGACGAAGATCCCCTCCTCCGCGGCGAGCTCGAACTGGGCCGCCCAGATCGCCTCATCGGAGACCGCCGTCCCCCAGCCGCCGGAACCGCGGACGACCGCCGTCGCCGCCTCGCCGTCGGGCGGCGCGGGCACTTGCAGCCCGGAGATCGCCGAGGTGCAGCCGTCGACCACCGGCGCCTTCAGCTCGCGGTCGAGGTGGCGGACGATCGGCGCGCAGCCCTCCGGCTGCACCACGACGACGGCGGCACGGTGCTCCGCCGCCCGCAGGCCGTTGCCGATCGCGGTCGCCAACCCGCCGCCCCCGGTGGGCACGTAGACCGCCTCGGCGCGGGGGTGCTGCGCGGCGATCTCGCCGCCGAGCGGCTCCGCCCCGCGCATCCCCTCCGGGTTGAAGGCGTAGGCGGTCACGCCGACGAAGAGGTCGTGGCGTTCCGCCGCGCCCAGCACCTCGACGATGAGGCCCCGCCCCGCCGCCGGGGTCGAGCCGGTGCCGACGCCGCGCACGCGGTGGACGGTGACCCCGCAGGCGAGCGCCGGCAAGAGCTTCTCGCGCGGGATGTTCGGCTGCACGAAGAGCAGCCCCGGGATGCCGTGCCGCGCCCCGTAGGCGGCCAGCGCGGTGGCCGCGTTGCCGGACGAGGTGGCGATCCAGCCCGCCGCGCCGCGCCGCGCGGCGGCCGCCATCGAGGCGGCGGCGACCCGGTCCTCAAAGGAGCCGGTCGGGTTGCAGCCCTCGAGCTTCGCGCTCACCGTTGCCACCTCGAGCCGCGCCGCGATCCGCGGTAACACGACAAGCGGCGTTTTCCCCTCGCCCAGGCCCCTGGAGGACACCGTGGCGATCATAGGCTTCGATCACGCAGCTCCCCTTCGAGCACACCGCGAGCCGGCCCGATCCCTTTGTGAACCGAAACGTCCGTTTTTAGTACTTGGGAAGTCGCTAGGATGCCGCCGGTCCGGTCCAGGGGCCAGATCGGGGCAGCGGGAATGACTGACGATGGGGAAACCAAGGTGAACTACCGGGAGGTATTCCGGGGTCACAATTTTGCCGTGCGCCAGGAGGATGTGAGCCTTCCGGATGGGGGGATCGAGGTCCACGAGCACGTATGGCGAACCGATGGCACCCGCATCATCGGGCTGGACCAGGCGCAGCGGGTCCTGCTGACCCGGGAGTACCGCCACGAGCTGGACGCCTGGGACTGGCGTGTCCCCGGAGGAAAAATCGACTCGGGTGAGACGCCCGAGGAAGCCGCGGCGCGGGAGTTTCGCGAGGAGGCCGGATTCGAGGCGGCCTCGATGCGCTTTCTCTGGGCAACCACGCCCGACTCGACCGTTCGCTACCAGCGGTTCTTCTTTCTCGCCACCGACCTGTCCGAGGTAGAGGCAGACCGGGACGCCGGAGAGCGGATGACGGTCCATTGGATGGGCTTGGACGAGGCCTGTGCCAAAGCGTTGGACGGTGAGATCCGCGAGGAGATCTCGGCGTTGGCACTGCTGCGCCTGCGCCACGGGTTGGATGGCGACGGCGCCAGTACCGAACGTGGATCGGCGCCGCGATGAGGTGGCGCGGGAACGGACGCGCCGACCTGCGGCGCTGGGAAGGAATCGAGGACTCGACCGGTCTGGTCGCTCACTGGCCACAGCTGGGCGGAAGCCCCGAGCATCCGACCGAGAAGCTCGACAACATCAACCACCACCTCGACTTCATGGGCAATGGCGGCAGCAAGTGGAGCCGGGAGAAGGAAAAGATGGAACACATGCTCGCCAAGGTCGGAGAACGAAACGGCCAGGTGCGCATGTTGCTTCTCCGTCCCGATTGCGAAGTCTGCAAAACGGCATCGAAACACAGCTTCCACGACGAAGAGTCCTTACCGCGCCGCAACGCGACCAGCCTGATCGAGCTTGTGGACCTGAGACAGCGCTTTCCCCATCTGGAGATCAGGCTGTACGAACATGCACCGTTTTTCCGACTCACCTTTACCGATATGAAGACGGTCAGCGTGGGTCATTACCAAGAGTATTGGCAGGACAGTACGGAGACCCCACTGTTGCTCGTCGAGGACGAGCGCGGCAGCAACGACTGGAGCTTCTTCGTCGCGTTCAGTAGGTATTTCAAGGCCGAGTGGAAACTGGGGGACCCGATCCGGCCCTCGGAGCTCGATCGGCTCGCGGAGAAGTACGGGCTCAAATGAGCGAGAACCGATTCGTCGATTACGCGCAGCACGGGGGCTGCTCGATGAAGCTCGCGCCCAAGCGGCTCCAAGGCCTGCTCGACGGCCTTGGTGGATCGTCATCCGAGAGGGGCGGCTGGCCGGATGCCGTCGTCTCCGAAGTGGGGGGACAGAACGTCGCCAGCAGCGTCGACGTGGTCCTGCCGATGATCGACGACCCTGCCCTCTTCGGCCGCATAGTCGTCAACCATGTGCTCAGCGACATCTACGCGGCGGGGGCCACGCCGGTGTTCGCGCTCAGCATCCTCGGCATCCCGAAGCCCGGCAAGGAGGTCGTCGACGAAGAGGCGTTCAACCGGGAAATCGACGCCGAAGTTCAGCGCATGTTGCTGGCGGCCAACGAGGCACTGAGAGAGGCCGGCGTGGTCAGTGCGGGCGGCCACACCTTGATGGACCATGCGCTCTTCTTCGGGATGGCGGCGACGGGGACCGTCACCGACGGACGCGCGGTTTCGAACGCGGCGGCCGAACCGGGGGACGTCCTGGTGTTGACCAAGCCGGTCGGGACCAGCGTCGCGACCAAACTCTGGAAGGTCGCGCCCGAGTCCAAAGGCGATTTCGGCGACGTGGTCGAGGCGATGCTGCGTTCCAACAGAACGCCCTCCGAGCTGATGCGGATTCTCTCACGCTGCGCCTGCACCGATGTGACCGGCTTCGGGCTCTGCGGGCACCTGCACAACATGCTGCGCGCCAGCGGTACCGCGGCCCGCCTCGAGGTTGCCGAGATTCCCATCTTTCCGTCCGTTTCCTCGCACCGCTACGAAACCGACACCAGCACCCGCCTGCTCGAGGCCAACGAAGAGTTCCTCCAAGGCCACCTCCGAGGAAGCACCGGCGAGGTGGATCTCCCGCTTCTCCTCGACGCCCAGGTCTCCGGGGGCCTGCTGATCTCGATCCCGCCGGGCGAGGCCGACCACTTCCAGGCCGAGTTGCGGCAACACGGTGAGGAGAGCTGGGTGATCGGCGAGGTCACCACGGGACCGGCGGGAACGATCACCCTGGGGTGACCTCGAGCCCGTGCCACTCTCGCGAGACATTCCAGGAGTCGGCACGTTCGACTTCGAGCACCTGCTTCTCGACCTCAACGGGACCACCACCCGTTGGGGGCGGATCGAGGACGGAGTCGCGGATCGCCTCGCGTCGCTGTCCGATCACCTGACCGTTCACCTGCTTTCCGCCGACACCTACGGGACGCTCGCCGAAACCGCGGAATCGCTGGGGATCTCGTGGCGCACCGTCGCCAATGGCGAGGACAAGCGGCGTGTGGTCGTCGACCTCGGAGCCGATCGCAGCATCGCGATCGGAAACGGTGTCAACGACGCCGCGATGCTGGCGACCTCGCGGGTGGGGATCGCCGTGCTCGGCGGCGAGGGCCTCAGCTCCGCCGCCCTTCGCGGCGCCGACGTGCTCTGCGGATCGATGGTGGAAGCCTTGGACCTGTTGCTGACCGAGTCCGGGCTGGCCGCGACCTTGCGCCCCTGATGCCCGACCTGGACCAGGCAAGAGACGCGGCTGAAGCCCTGAGGAAGAGACTATGGGCCGGCGGGGTGACCGACTCGCTCGCCGCGCTGGAACAGATCTCCTACCTGATACTGCTGCGGACGCTGGAGCTGCGCAGCGTCCATTCGGACGAAAGCGCGGTCGCCCGGGCATTCGCGGCCTCCCCCTCCCTTCGCTGGAGGACCCTCAGGACCCTTCCCGGTGGAGAAATGCTGCGGCTCTTCGATCTCGAGCTGGTTCGTTTCCTCGTCTCGGCCGTGGAAAGCGATCGGTTTGCGCAGGCCATGCGGGGGGCGACGCTCGGACTTCGGGAGCCGGGCCTGGTCCGCAACTGCGTCGAAGCCGTCGACCGACTGGAGATCGGCGACACCGGAGAGGACTCGGCGGAGATCTACGACGCGCTCCTCTCCCGGCTGCTTGCCTCCACCGGGGAGGCACAGCTGAGCACCCCCCGGCCGCTGGTCGAAGCGATGGTCGACCTCGCCGATCCCGAAGCCGACCAGGTGATCTGCGATCCGGCGGCCGGAACCGCCTCCCTCCTGATCGAGGCAAACCGGCGCGTCGGGGACCAGGCCGACGGCCTGGTCGGCTACGACCTCAACGCGAGCATGGTGCGGCTCGGCCTGATCAACATGCTCCTGCATGGGATTCCCGACCCGGAGATGGTGTGCGAGGACACTCTCTCGCGCGGCTTCGAATGGCCCGCGGCGGACGTGGTCATCAGCCATCCGCCGTTCGGCGGCGGTCTCGACCACCGCGATCTCAGCCCCGACCTGGAGCTGTCGACCAGTCGCGCCGACGTTCTCTTCCTGGAGCTGTGCCGCCGCCTGCTGCGATCCCGAGGACGGGCCGTCGTCCTGGTCCCGGAGGGCGTGTTGTTCGCCGGTTCACAGGCGCAGACCGAGGTCAGGCGTCGCTGGCTGACGCGGGGCAGGATCGACGCGGTCATCTCACTGCCTCCCGAAATCCTCGGCCGGCAGGCGAACGTGAAAACCGCGCTGCTCCTGCTGGCCGCGAGGGGCGGGACCGAGCGGGTCTGGTTCGGGCAACTCGACGGCGAGCCGGCATCGCTGATGACCGGCGTCGACAGCCTGCCGGCCGACCTCCTCCCCCACCTTGCCGAGGCGGTGAGGTGGCGGCTCGGGGACGACCGAGCGACGCCGCCGACGGCGCTGGCCCTCGGGCGAACGATGTGGGATGCCTCGATCGACGAGATCGGCGAAAACGGATGGAGCCTCGCGCCCGCGACCTATCGCCGGGGCAAAGATCTCCCGTCCGAGGACGAGGACCCGCTGAAGGTGCTCGATGACGTCGAAGGGCTGGAGGTCCGGATCCGCGACGAGCTCGCCGGCGTCAGGGCGAGCCTCGAGAGTCCTCGATGACTCTTCTGGGCGGGCTGGTCGAGATCAACCCGCGGGAACGGCCCTCCGCCCCGGCGCAAACCTTCATCGCGGTCGCCGACATCGACGTCGAGCTGGCGGTCGCCCATCCCCGCGAGGCGGCGGGCGATGCCTCCTCACATCAGGTGGCGCGGCCCGGGGACATCCTGTTCGCGCGCATCTCCCCTTCGATGGAGAACGGGAAGGTGGCCATCGTCCCCGATCTGCCGACCGGCGAGGCCCTGGTCTCGAACGAGCTCGTGGTCCTCAGACCGAAACCCGGGGTCGATCCGCGCCTGGTCTGGGCCTTTCTCAGGCAACGCCGGGTCAGGAACGCCCTCAAACGCTTTCTGGTCGGGAGCACCGGTCGGCAGAGGCTGCGATCGGAGGCCTTGGAAAAGCTCGAGATCTCCGTCCCGGCCGAGCGAGACTGGGACTCGCGGGTCGCCGCCCTGGAGCACCTCGATCAGGCGCGCCGATTGCGGCGGACCTGGATCGGACGAGTTCGGTCGCTGCCCGGCCTGGCAGCGACGACGATCGCCGCGGGAGCCCCGTCGGATCCCCTCGGCTCGCTCGACCTGGATCTTCGCACCGGCACCTCCGAGCCTTCCGATCCCGAAGGCCGCCCGATGCACGTATTGGGCCCGGCGAACTTGATCGAGGGAAGAGTGGACCGGACCGCGGCGCGCTCCATCTCACCGTTGCCGGGCCGCTCGGTTGACCAGCTGCGACGAGGAGACCTCCTCTTCGTTCGAACCTCGTTCCGCCGCGGGCGGGTCGGGAGGTGTGCGATATACGAGGAGGAAGGCGGGTCGGCCACCTACTCGGCCTCGCTGCTCAGACTGCGCAGCCCGGAGCACGATCCCTGGTTCCTCTGGGCGTGGTTTCAGAGCGCAACCGCGAAGGCGGAGCTGGCGAAGGCAGGCCACCGGGGTTCCAGCCGATATCGGTTGAGCGTGTCTGGGATGGGAAGGGTTGCCGTGCCTCGTCTGCCCCGGTCGGGTGAAGCCCGGATCGGGGACGTGGCTCGTTCCGCCAGGCGCCTGACGACGGCCGGCGAGGCCCAGGCGGCCCTCCTCGAGCATCTCGTCCAAGCTCTTCTGGCCGCGACGTTCCACGACTCGGCCATCGATCAGGTGCCCGATATCGAACCGCGGATCGCGGCCGTCGTCGATTTCCTGCCGCATGTCTTCGAGGTCGCCTCCCGGCGCCAACAGGAGCTCTGGCGCCGGGTCAGCGAACTCGACGACAGATTCGGCCTGCCCGACCTCGCGCGCGGCGAGGCGGACCACGCCCGGGTCCAGCACTGCCTGGCGATCTTCGAGCAGCTTGGGCTGGTGGTACGCGAGTCGGCCGAAGAGTCCTACCGGTGGCGGCAACCGGACCTGGAGCTGGAGGTCCTCGACTAGATGAAGCTCCTCTGGCTGCGGGTTTCCGGTTTTCGGCAGGCGCGCGAGCTACGGCTCGCCTTTGCCCGGGAGAAGGACGCCGATCCCGCCCTCGCGTTCATCATCGGGCCGAACGGAGCGGGAAAGTCTCGGGTGCTGGAGATGCTCGGCCGGATCTTCAGCCACCTCTCGGCCGGCATCCCGGTCGGTTTGGACTTCGACATCGAGTACGAACTGGGCGAGCGGCGGGTGCTGATCACGACCTGCCCTCCTCCCGACTTTTCCGCAGGACCCGTGCCGCCCAAGCTGGAGCGGATCGATGCCTGGATGCTGGTCGCCGACGCGCGGTCGGACCGTTGGTTGCGCCGGCACGTCGTCGAGAACTGGCCGGGCGAATCCGAGCTCGACCGGCTGTTGCCTTATCGAGTGGTCGGCTTATCGGCGGGACCGGCGAGCCGCCTCGATCATGCGTTGCGCGGAGCCGTCCTCGACAGCCTCGGCCAGCGCCTCGACCTGGGAGACCCCCAATCGCCTCCCCCCGACATGCCGGCGAAGGAGTGGGAGACCCATCTCGAGGAAGAAAGGAGCCTGCTCGCCGAACAGTTGCGGCGAATCGCCAGCGAGCCCCGATGCGTGGCCCTTTCCGGAAACGAGCTTCTGCTCGCGATCCTCGCCCTGTTGACTCACCCGAACTCGATCGAGGACGGTGACGAGGCGCGGGACGCGATCCTCGAGCGGGTCGGGCTCGACGCGAGGCGCAGCCTGCGCGCATTCAGCATCGATGTCGCCGCCGACTGGAAAACGCGGATGCCGGGGATGCAACAGGAACCGTTTCAAGACCTGCTCGATCAGGCGGCACGTCGGATCGCCCAGGAAGGCGAACCCGTGGACGCGGAATCGGATGCCGAACGCGGCCAGCGGGCCGTCTTCGAGTGCAAACAGAGCCTCCAGGCCTGGGTAGGGAGGTCGGCGGATTCGCCGTTCATCTGGTTCAGCCAGCTCCTCGGCTGGCTGAAGATGGGCGTGCTTCGATCGGTGAGGCTGGTCCTCTCGCGAGTAGACGGGCCGGGGTTGCTCCTCGACGACGATTTCTCCGACGGCGAGTTCCTCCTGGCGGGCCGGTACGCACTGCTGCTGTTACTGCGTGAGCACCGGAACTGTCTGGTGCTGTTCGACGAGCCCGAGACCCACTTCAACGATCTCTGGAAAGTCGACCTGATCTCTGACCTGGTACGGGTGCTGGAGGGGAATCGCGCCCAGGTCGTGATCGCCACCCATTCGGACCTGACGCTCAGCGACGCAGATCGCTCTGACGTCTACGTGCTGAGCGCCGATTCGCCTGCCGACGGGGCGGAAGTCCCCACCGAGCCTCCCGTTTCGCCGTTCGCCGCGGATCGAGGTGAAATCACCGCGCAGGTTTTCGGAGCCGGACAGACGAGCGGGACCCACGCCCTCTCCGTCGTCAACCAAGCCTTGGCGAGCAACGATCGCGAGCAGCTTCGCGAGGCGCTGAAGAGGGTCGGGCCGGGATTCCACAGCTTCCGCCTGCGGTACGCGCTCACGGAGGAGGAAGGGGAGGCGGATGCTCCTTGAGTTGACGCAGTCACCTCTCGCACTCGAGCTGAAGATCGCCAATGAGGGAATCGTCAAGCTTCTCGAGGCGCTCACCGCGGAGGACGCGGACTACCAGACGGCGATGAGCGTCTGGGACCATCCGGGTAAGCCGACGAAGGCCGGCGTGGACGCCGTTCTCGCACTTCCACGACCGGAGCGCGAAGAGCTCTGGCGGGCGGTTGCGGCCGATGTCGCCTTCGATGAGTCCTTCGACCAACCGGACTTCGCTTTCGCCTTCCACGCCTTGGACGAGAGCACCCGGCGCGCCGGTAGGCAACTGCTCGTCTCGATGTACGAGACGGTGTTCAGTGGAGGCGGCTTCGCGCTGCCGGTGGACCCCAAGGCCACCCGTACGACTTGGGAACTCGCCTTTCGGGAGGCCAATCCGTCGATCAGGGTCTGCCCCGCCTGCCTACTCTCCAACCTCGAGGAACGGATCGAGAATCGCGCTGCGATCGACGCCGACCACTACCTCCCCCGAGCGCTTTACCCGACGCTCTCGGTGCACGGCCTCAACCTGGTGCCGACCTGCAAAACCTGCAACCAGACGGCCAAGAGGCAAAAGAACCCGCTCGGGTCAGGCGACGGAGCCGAGCCGCTCGGGAGCATCTGGTTTCCGTATCGGCAGGCCGGCGTGGAGGATCTGGCCCTCGGCTTCCAACTTCGTTCGGCGAACACCGAAACGCTCGTCAATTTCGCCGGCAAGCCCGGTGCCGAGCGCCAGGCAGAACTCTTCGACGAGCTGTTCCTGCTCTCGACCCGGTGGAGTCGGACGCTGCCCAGCATCCATTCTCGAATCGTCACTCAGGTGCTTACCTACCTGAAGGTGCACCCCGACCTGGCCTCGCCTCTTACCGAGCCGGCGGTGGCCGACGTGTTGCGGACCCTTGGTTCGATGATGGAGCACGAGCTCAGTAACACCCCCGGCGAATACGTGGCCGGCCGCTACTGCGCCTGGCTGGCGGAAACTGCGGCGGCGTTGTCGGCGTTCGTGACCGAACTGGAAGACACCTTGGCCCGCAACCGCCCTTCCTAAATCTTTCGGCACCCCTACCCCGCGGCGGGTTAGGTTCGAGGTGTCTCGCCAACTAGCGAAAGGGGACAAGATGTTGGCCAGAGTCGCACGCTGGGAAGGTGCCGACGGGGAGACCCTCGACTCGACCGCCGCCGAGATCCGCAAGCAGGCGGACGAGGCGGGCGGGCCGCCGCCGGGCGTCCCGGCCAAAGGCCTGCTGCTCCTCCACGACAAGGAGAACGGGCGGGCGATCGCGATCAGCCTGTTCGCGAACGAGGACGACTACCGCGAAGGGGACGAGACGCTGGAGTCGATGAGCCCGCCCAGTGGTGGCCTCGGCCGGCGGGTCGCGGTCGACAAATACGAGGTCGCCGTCCAGCTCGAGGCCTGAGCACGCCCACCGCCCCGCCGGGTTCCGGGCGCTCGGCGACGAGCTCGTCGCTGCCGGAGACCGACGACCCGCTCGAGGCCCTGCGCCGCCTCGCCGTCGACGCGCTGCTCGCAGGACTGAAGCCATGATCGAGGAGACGGGCTACCGCAGCGTCGTCTACCCCTGGCAGTGCGACCACATGGGCCACCTGAACATCATGTGGTGCGTCGGCAAGTTCGAAGAGGCCACCTTGGACCTCTTCGCCTGGCTCGGGATGACCGGCCGGTTAGACGGTTCATCCCACGCCCGGCCCTTCCCGCAAGGCTTGGTCACCCACCCCCGGCGAGGCGCGCCCGTCCCCACCTAGGTTCGGCTGGTTAGGTGGGGACGGGCGCGCATTGGCGCCTGCGGCGTGACGATCCCGGCACGGTCCCATGCGCCTTTGCGGCAGCCCGATGTTGATGGGCCGACTCCCGCGCGCGTCCCGGCGAAGGCGCGCGGAGGCGTGCCGTCCACGCGCCGCGGCCCGGCCCCCCGGAGTGCGTTCGCAGTCAGCGACGCTATTTGTCGTTAAGTGCGAACGCACCCCGACGCGCCCTCGGGTGAGTTCGCAGTTGACGCCACATGTTGTCGTCAACTGCGAACTCATTCCTGGGGCTGCGACCGAAGCGTCCCCGGACACGCGCAAGGCGCGCCCATTCCCTCATAACGGCCAGAAGAATGAGGGGATGGGCGCGCCGACGTCCTCGGTGGTCGGGGGTGCCCGGCGGTCCGGACGCGCCGGGCGCGGAATCGGGCTCAGACGGTCGCGACGGCGGGGGTGCGCTCGCGCAGGCGCACCCGCAGGCCCTTCGGGCTCATCGTGAAGCCGAGCAGCTCGGTCACCGGCTCGGCCGCGGGGTCGAGTGAGATCTCGAAGTTGCGGGCGATCATCGCCAGCGCCGTCTTCGCCTCGAGGAAGGCAAGGTTGCGGCCGGGGCAGAAGCGCGGGCCGGTGCCGAAGGTGAGGAACGCCTTCTGGTCGGGCGCCGCCAGGTCCTCGCCCTCGAGCCAGCGCTCAGGGCGGAACTCCGGGGCGCGCTCGGTGTCGCGCAGGCCGGCCTTGCGGGTGAGGAGCAGGATCCGCGTCCCGGCCGGCATCGCGATCCCGGCGACCTCGGTGTCGGCGAGCGGCTCGGCGGAGCCGATCGGGGCCACCGACCGCAGCCGCATCGCCTCCCTCAGGACGCCATCGCCATAGGGCAGCCCCTCCACCATCTCGTAGCGGGAGGGGTATGGCTCCTCGCCAAGCACCTCGCGCGCCTCCTCGGCCCAGCGCGCCTGCACGTCGGGCATCGTCGCCAGCGACCAGATCGTCCAGGCCATCGTGTGGGAGGTGGTGTCCTCGCCCGCCAGCAGCAGGGTGAAGACGTTGGCGAGGATCTCCTCGTCGGTGAAGGTGCCCTCCTTTTCCTGCGCGGCGACCATGCCCTCGAGGAAGTTCTCCGGCTCCTCGCGGAGCTCCGGCCGGGCGGCGATCCGCTCTCGCGCCTCCGCCATGAAGCCGGCGACGGCCGGCCGCAGCGCCGCCAGCGAGCGGTCGAGCTGACGGTCGGCGGGCAGCTTCACCCAGCGCCAGTAGGGGACCGGCGCCAACAGCCGCCGGTTGGTCGCGTGGAAGACCCGGTGCAGGTGCTCCTGCAGCTCGCCGTCGCCATTTTCGAGCGTGTTGAGGTCACGGCCGAAGGCGAGCGCCGAGGTGACGTCGACGGTGAACGAGGAGAGCGCCTTGCCGATCTCGATCGGCCGCCCTTCGCGCGCCGCGGGCTCGAGCCGATGATGCAGCCGCCGGGTGCAGGTGGCGACGATCTCGAAGTAGCGCTGCAGGTGGTTGCTGTTCAGCGCCGTCACCGCCAGCCGCCGAGCCCGGCGCCACTCGTCCCCCTCGGCGGCGAAGACCCCCGGCGTCCCCCACAATTCCTCGGTGACGGCCTGGATCTCGCTCCAGCGCCGGAAGCCGTCCGGCCGCTCCCGCAGCACGGTGTTGATGACGTCGGGTTCGGCGACCACGACGATCCGGCGCCGGCCGATGTCGAAGCGGTAGAGCGGCCCGTAGCGCTCGCTCCAGTGCTCGGCGAGCAGGTGCATGGAGCCCGCGCGGACCTGGTGGGCGTTCCCCACCAGCGGAAGCCGCCGCGGCCCCGGCAGGTCCTCGATCGTCCTGGCCGGTGCCATCGCGGCCAGTCTCCCATACGTCGCGCAAGAAACCTCGCCGTTTGCGGCTAAAGAGCGCGGCGGGGAAGTCGATAAGGCGTGGCGATGACCTCACCACAGTCGCAATCGGGAACGAGGGGGGGACCGCCGCTGCTGCCGACGCTACCGCCGGAGCTTGTCGACGGGCGCGCCAGCGAGGACCGGCGCCGGCTCGGCGAGGCGCTGAAGGCGCACGTCGAGGAGGTCCTCGAGCTGACCGCGCCGCGCCGCGCGACGCCCGGGCACGAGGTCGAGGCGGTCGCCGAGGACAGCTTCGAGCGGCTGGCCCGCAGCTCGACCTTCGCGGTCGCCCGCTGGATCGCCGGCGAGAGCATCGAGGTGGCGATCGAGGCGGGGCGCGAAAGCTGGGAGATCTTCGGCGAGCTGGCCGTCCACCGGGCCGCCTCGCTCGACGAGGTGACGCGGCGCTACTTCCGTTGGCGGAACGCGATGGCGGAGGCGCTGCGCCACTGCGCCGAGGAGCTCGAGGTCGAGCCCGAGGCTCTGACCGCCGCGCTCCACATCCTCCAGCTCAGCCTCGAGTTCAGCCTCGTGCGGATGTGCGAGTGCTTCGAGGAGGAGCGCAGCCGCACCGACGAGGAACTGGAACGCCGCGACGCCGAGCTCGCCTTCCTTGCCACCCACGACGCGCTCACCGGGCTGCCGAACCGCACCCTGATCCTCGACCGCACCGAGCAGATGCTGGCCCGGTCGCGGCGCGAGCAGACCCCGGCGGCGGCGCTCTTCATCGACCTCGACAACTTCAAGGACATCAACGACACGCTCGGCCACACGATCGGCGACGAGCTCCTGAAGGCGGTCGCGGCGCGGCTCGGCGGGGCGACGCGCGCCTCCGACGCGCTCGGCCGGCTGGGCGGCGACGAGTTCGTCGTCATCTCCGAGGAGCTCTCGCTGGCGGCCGGCCCAGAGCTGGTCGCCGAACGCCTGCTCGACGCGCTCTCGCACCCCTTCATCATCGGCCCGGAGAAGACCCGGGTCAGCGTGCGGGCGAGCATCGGCATCGCGATCGCCGCCGAGACCTCGGCGGAGGAGCTGCTGCGCCACGCGGACATCGCCATGTACCGGGCCAAGTGGGAGGGCCGCAACCGCTACGCGGTCTTCGAGACAGGCATGCAGGAGACGATGCGGCGGCGGGTCGAACTGGAGATGGACCTGCGCGAAGCGCTCGCCGCGGACCAGTTCTTCCTCGTCTACCAGCCGACCATCGACCTCGCCACGATGCGGCCGACCGGGGTCGAGGCGCTGCTCCGCTGGCGCCATCCGGAGCGCGGCGTGCTGCGGCCCGACGGCTTCCTCTCGCTGCTCGAGGAGACCGGGCTGATCATCGAGGTCGGCAAGTGGGTGCTCGACCAGGCCTGCGCGCAGGGCGCCGCCTGGAGGGCCGCCGGCCACCCGATCACGATGGCCGTCAACGTCTCCGCCCGCCAGCTGGACACCGACCGGATCACCGGCGAGATCGAGGCGGCGCTCGCCGAGAGCGGCCTCGAACCGCACGCGCTGGCGATCGAGGTGACCGAGACGACGCTGATGCGCGACGCCGAAGCGACCGCCCGCCGGCTCGGCGAGATCAAGCGCCTCGGCGTGCGGATCGCGATCGACGACTTCGGCACCGGCTACTCATCGCTCGGCCACCTGCAGCGCTTCCCGGTCGACGCGCTGAAGATCGACCGCTCCTTCATCTCCGGGCTGCGCAACAACCGCGAGGGCGAGACGCTGGTCCACTCGCTGGTCCAGCTCGGCAAGGCGCTATCGATCCAGACCTTCGCCGAGGGGATCGAGCAGGAGCACGAGCTCTCGCTGCTGCAGCAGGAGGCCTGCGACAGCGGCCAGGGCTTCCTCTTCGCCCGCCCGCTCGACGCCGAGGAGACCGAGGACTTCCTCTCCAACTGGGACCACGAGGTCGTGCCCGAGTCGGTGCCCCCGGCCTGAGTCGGTGCCCCCGGCCTGAGTCAGTGCCCTATGCCTGAGTCAGTGCCCTCGGCCTGAGGCCGAGGCGGCGAGTTCCTCCAGCAGCGGCGGTTCGCCTTCGGTCGCGGCCGTCTCTTCGAGGCGCAGGAAGCGGACCTTGGTCGGCGCGAGGTCGGCGCCATGACGGACGCCGGAACCCGGAGCCGTCCCGCAGCACTGACCGCGACCGGGAAGACCTCGTCGTCCGGGCACAGTCCGGGGGCCTTCCGCAGCGCCCCGACCCGGTCCCCCGGAGTGCGTTCGCACTTAGCGCCACATATTGGCGTTATGTGCGAACGCACCGGGCGGGCTCCTGGTGAGCTCGCAGTTGTCTGCGCTATGCGACAAGAACTGCGAACTTCATTGCGGGGCTGCGACGGAAGCGTCCCCCGGACCGTCCCGAGACATGCGCAAGGGTCAGCGGTTCGGGGCGCTCCGGGCGTGGGGTCGGGCATCAGACCCTGGCGGGCTGCCGCGCCTCGCCGTACTCGTAGAAGCCGCGACCCGCCTTGCGGCCGATCCGGCCGGAGGCGACCATCCGCTTCAGCAGCGGCGGCGGCGCGTACTCGGTCTGCTTGAACTCCTCATAGAGGGAGTCGCCGATCGCGTAGAGGACGTCGAGGCCGATGAAGTCGGCGAGCGTGAGCGGCCCCATCGGGTGGCCGCAGCCGAGCTTCATGCCCTCGTCGATGTCCTCGGCGGAGGCGAACTCCTCTTCGAACATCCGCACCGCCGCCATCAGGTACGGGACGAGCAGCATGTTGACGATGAAGCCGCTGCGGTCCTTGGTGACGATCGCCCGCTTGCCGATCCGGTCGGCGAAGTCGCGCGCGGCGGCGAGGGTGTTCTCGGAGGTGTCGAGGGCGACGACGATCTCGACCAGGCGCATCACCGGCACCGGGCTGAAGAAGTGGAGGCCGAGGACGCGCTCCGGGCGGGGCAGTCCGGCGGCGAGCTGGGCGATCGGGATCGAGGAGGTGTTGGAGGCGATCAGCGCGTCGGTCGAGACCAGGCCCGCGACCTGGGCGAGGATGTTCGCCTTCAGCTCGGCGTTCTCGGGGACGGCCTCGATCACCAGGTCGGCGCCGGCGATCTCGCCGAGCTCGGCCGTGTAATCGATCCGGCCGTGGACCTCGGCGGCCTCGGCCTCACTGACTTTGCCGCGCTCGACGGCGTGGTCGAGCGAGGTGCCGATCCGCTTGTGGGCGGCGCCGATCGCGGCCCCGTCGACGTCGCGGACGACGACCGGCAGCCCGGCCCGCGCGACCGACTCGGCGATCCCCGATCCCATCAGTCCGCCACCCAGGACGGCGACCTTCTCGATGCTCATCTGCACTCCTCAAGGTAGGCGGTGTACAGAAAGTAGGAATACATCGTTTCTCGGGACCAGGCAATTCCGGACCCCCCGGTTGGGAGGGCCGCCGTGCGGCCGGCCCGAGATGACCGGCTGCGATCAGCCCTGGCGGTCGGGGAGGCGCAAGTCGTGGAAGACGAAGCCGTCACGCTCGACCGTCTCGCCGTGCTCGAAGGCGACCGGCGCCGAGAAGATCGGCCCGGCCGAGACGAAGGTGTGGAACTCGCCGTTCTCACCGCAGGGGTCGGCGCCGGACGGCAGGTCGCGGAAGAGGTCGGCGTCGAAGGTGCGGCCCGCGAAGGAGGGATCGAGCTGGGACGGGTCGACGCAGACGAGCGTCGCCTCGAAGCCGGCCGCGACGAAGCGCTCGGCGAGCGCCGCCGTGTCGAGCCCCCAGACCGGGAACGTCGCCCGGCGGCCGATCGACGCGAGCCGCTCTTCTCGGTAGGCGCGGATGTCGGCGAGGAAGAGGTCGGCGAAGGCGAAGGTCTTGACCGCGTCGAGGGGCGGCGAGGCAAGGGCGGCGGCGAGCCGTTCCTCGTAGACCTGGTTCGGGCAGACCGCCGGGATGCCGATCTCGACCAGGGGAACCCCGACCGCCTCGGCCTGCGTGCGGACCAGCTCGCGGCGGACGGCGTGCATGCTGACCCGGTCGTAGTCCTCGGTGAAGGTGGTGAGCAGCGCGGCGGGCTCGATCCCGAGCTCCTCCCGCATCACCCAGAGCGCCAGCGCCGAGTCCTTGCCCCCGCTCCAGGAGAGGGCAACCGGATCGCCGCCGGCGCTCACGAGGTGAACTCCGCCAGGTAGTCGAGGCCCGCGATCGCCCGCGACCCGTACCAGGACGTCATCTCCCCGTCGATCAGCGAGACCTCGGCGCCGGGAACCAGGGCCGCAACCTCGGCCCGGTGATGGTCCTTGAAGTGAAAGGGCTCCGAACTCAACAGAACACGGTCCACTTTCCACGCGAAGTCGCTCAGCCGCACCTCGGGATACCGAACCCGTAGTCGTTGGTCGCCCTCTGGGCTACCAAAGTCAACAGGTTGGACGGTGCGCCAGTTGAAGAGGGCGAGGGTCCGGGCGATGTAGGTGTCGGGGGCGACCGTCATCCACGGGTCGCGCCAGATCAGGTAGAGGACGCTCCGCCCGGGGCCGGCGCTCGCCACGGCGCGCTCGTAGGAAGCTTCGAAGCGCCCGCACAGCGCCTCCGCCTCGCGCTCGCGATCGAACGCCGCGCCCATCTGCCGGTAGAGACCCAGGTTGTCGCGCGGGTCCAACGGGTGCGTCACCACCACGTTGGGGACGAACTCCGCCAGCGCTTCGGCGTCCTCCTTGCGGTTCTCATCGACGTTGACGACGACGTGGGTCGGCGCCAGCTCGCGCACCCGATCCATCAGCACATCCTTCGTCCCGCCCACCTTCGGGATCTCACGCACCGTCTCCCACGGGTGGATGCAGAAACCGGTCCTCCCGACGACCTCTTCGGACAAGTCGAGATCGCACAGCAGCTCGGTGATGCTCGGGACCAGGGAGACGATGCGCGGCTCGGCGCTCATCGCGACGACGCTACCGACCCCACCTACATGTTCCGCCGGTACTCGCCGCCCACCTCGTAGAGGGCGCCGGAGACCTGGCCGAGCGAGGCGAACCGGACCGCCTCCATCAGCGCCTCGAAGACGTTGCCGCGCTCCCGGGCCACCTCGCGCAGGTGGGCCAGCGCCGCGTCGCGCCCCTCCGCGCCGAACGCCTGGAAGGCCCGCACCGAGGCGATCTGGTCGTCCTTCTCCGCGTCGGTCGAGCGCATCAGCTCCAGCGCGTCGGTCTTCTCCCCCTGCCCCTCCTCGGGCAGGAAGGTGTTGACGCCGATCAGCGGCAGCGTACCGTCGTGCTTCAGTCGCTCGTAGTACATCGACTCTTCCTGGATGCGCCCGCGCTGGTACATCGTGTCCATCGCGCCGAGCACGCCGCCGCGCTCGGAGATCCGCTCGAACTCCTCGTAGACGGCGTCCTCGACCAGATCGGTCAGCGCCTCGATCGCGAACGACCCCTGCCACGGGTTCTCGGTGAAGTTGAGGCCGAGCTCGCGGTTGATGATCAGCTGGATCGCCACCGCGCGCCGCACCGACTCCTCGGTCGGCGTCGTGATCGCCTCGTCGTAGGCGTTCGTGTGCAGGCTGTTGCAGTTGTCGAAGATCGCGTAGAGCGCCTGCAGCGTCGTGCGGATGTCGTTGAAGCTGATCTCCTGCGCGTGCAGGCTGCGGCCGCTCGTCTGGACGTGGTACTTGAGCATCTGGCTGCGCTCGCTCGCCCCGTAGCGCTCCCGCATCGCCCGCGCCCAGATCCGCCGCGCCACCCTCCCGATCACCGCGTACTCGGGGTCCATCCCGTTGGAAAAGAAGAAGCTCAGGTTGGGGGCGAAGGAGTCGATCTCCATGCCGCGCGCGAGGTAGTACTCGATGATCGTGAAGCCGTTGGCGAGGGTGAAGGCGAGCTGGGAGATCGGGTTGGCCCCGGCCTCGGCGATGTGGTACCCGCTGATCGAGACGCTGTAGAAGTTCCGCACCCCGTTGGCGACGAAGAATTCCTGGACGTCGCCCATCATCTTCAGCGCGAACTCGGTCGAGAAGATGCAGGTGTTCTGTGCCTGGTCCTCCTTGAGGATGTCGGCCTGGACGGTGCCGCGCACCTTGCGCAGGGTGTCCGCCTTGATCCGCTCGTAGGTCTCGGCATCGAGGACGTCGGCGCCGGAGACGCCGAGCAGGCCGAGCCCGAGGCCGTCGTTGCCGGGCGGCAGCTCGCCCTTGTAGCGGGCGCGCGGCTTGCCCGCGAAGATCTCGTCCAGCCTCCGTTCCGTCTCCTCCCAGCGCCCGCTCTCCTTCAGGTGCTTTTCCACCTGCTGGTCGACCGCGGCGTTCATGAAGAAGGCGAGGATGATCGGCGCGGGCCCGTTGATCGTCATCGAGACCGAGGTGCTCGGCTCGCAGAGGTCGAAGCCCGAGTAGAGCTTCTTTGCGTCGTCGAGGGTGGCGATCGAGACGCCCGAGTTGCCGACCTTGCCGTAGATATCGGGGCGCTCGGCCGGGTCCTCGCCGTAGAGGGTGACCGAGTCGAAGGCGGTCGAGAGCCGCGCCGCCGGCTGCCCCTGCGAGAGGTAGTGGAAGCGGCGGTTGGTCCGCTCCGGCGGGCCCTCGCCGGCGAACATCCGGGTCGGGTCCTCGCCCTCGCGCCGGTAGGGGAAGACGCCGCCGGTGAAGGGGTAGGACCCCGGCAGGTTCTCCTTCATCAGGAACCGCAGCCGCTCGCCCCAGTCCTTATAAGGGGGCGGCGCGATCTTCGGGATCTGCTGGTGGCTGAGCGATTCTCTGAAGTTGGACCCGGAAATTGCGCGCCCGCGCACCTCGTAGCTGAAGGTCTCGGCGGTGATGCCCTCGATCCGCGCGTCCCAGTTCTCGAGCAGTGACAACGCTTCGGGCCCCAGTGCAACGCGGGCCTCCTCGTACGCCTTGGTCAACACTTCGTTGCCGGGGTCGACTTTCATCGCCTCGTAGAGGTGCTGCGCCTGCGCGGCGGCCTCCGCCAGGCGCTCGACCTCGGCGTTGATCCCCCGCCCCTGCTCGGCGATCTCGGCCAGGTAGCGGGCCCGCTTGCCGGGGATCAGCACGTTGCCGAGCGGCTCGTGGTTCGCCGGGTCGAGCCCGGGATCGAAGCGTCCCGGCTCGTCGCCGCCCGCCCGCTCGGCCAGCCCGCGGCAGAGGTTGACGAACATCCAGGTGACGCCGGGGTCGGCGAACTGGCTGGCGATCGTCGGGTAGACCGGCAGCTCCTTGTCGGCGAGCTCGAAGGCGGCACGGTTGCGGCGCCACTGTTTGCGCACGTCGCGCAGCGCGTCGGCGGCGCCCTGCTTGTCGAACTTGTTGATGACGACGATCTCGGCGAGGTCGAGCATGTCGATCTTCTCCAGCTGCGAGGCGGCGCCAAACTCGCTGGTCATCACGTAGATGGGGAGGTCGACGAGGTCGACGATCTCCGAATCCGACTGGCCGATGCCGGCCGTCTCGACGATCACCAGGTCGAACTCCGCGGCGCGCAGGAAGGCGACCGCGTCGGCGAGCACGGCGCTGGTCGAGAGGTTCTGGCGCCGGGTCGCCATCGAGCGCATGTAGAGCTGCTCGTGGCGCAGGCTGTTCATCCGGATGCGGTCGCCGAGCAGGGCGCCGCCGGTGCGCCGGCGGGTCGGGTCGACGGCGAGCACCGCGATCCGCAGGTCGGGCAGATGCGCGGCGAAGCGCGAGAGCAGCTCGTCGGTGACCGTGCTCTTGCCGGCGCCGCCGGTGCCGGTGACGCCGACGACGGGGACGCCCGCGCCCTTCACCGTCCACTCGGCGCGCAGCCGATCGAGGTCGCCCTCGCCGAGCACGCCGTCCTCGAGCGCCGAGAGCATCCGCGCCACGCCGAGATCGTCGGTGCGGCCCTCCTCGGGCGCGGTCGAGGCGAGCTGCCTGTCCCGCGCACGTTTGACCAGGTCGTCGATCATCCCGACCAGGCCGAGGTCCATGCCGTCGTTGGGGTGGTAGATCCGCTCCACCCCGGCGCCCTCGAGGTCGGCGATCTCATCCGGGGTGATCGTGCCGCCGCCGCCGCCGAAGACGCGGATGTGGGACGCGCCGAGGTCACCGAGCATCTCCACGGCGTAGCGGAAGTACTCGGTGTGGCCGCCCTGGTAGGAGCTGATCGCGATCGCGTCGGCGTCCTCCTGGATCGCCGCCCGGACGACGTCGCGGACGCTGCGGTTGTGGCCGAGGTGGACGACCTCGGCGCCGGAGTCCTGGATCAGCCGCCGCATCACGTTGATCGCCGCGTCGTGGCCGTCGAAGAGCGAGGCAGCGGTGACGAAGCGCAGCGGCAGCTCGTCGGCGCCCCGGGCGGAGCGGGCGGCGCGGCGCTCGAGCGCCTCGGTCACCGCCGTTCCCCCGAGCGCGTGTGCGATACGCGGATCACAGATAGTAGGAATACCACATAAATTCCCGGGACGCCCGTTTTTCGCGCGGCCGGCCGCTCAGACCGGGAAATCGCCGGCGCCGGAGCGGAGCTCCTGGAGGATCCCGGAAAGCTCCTCCAGCTCGGCGTTGGAGAGCGGCTCGGTGGCGAAGCGGGCCGCGTTCAGCGCCTCGGTGGCGCGTTCGGCGACCTTGCGGCCCGCCGGGGTGATCTCGGCGAGGACGGCGCGGCGGTCGGTCTCGTGCGGCACCCGCCGCACCAGCTTCTCCCGTTCGAGCCCGTCGATCGTGTTGGTGACGCTGGTCCGGTGGACCTGCAGCCGCTCGCCGATCTTCCCCAGGGGCAGCGAGCCGCGGCTCGAGAAGTGCAGCAGCATCAGCGCCTCGTAGCGCGGGAAGGTCAGCCCGAACGGCTCCAGCAGCTCGTTCAGCCGCGCCATCAGGATCTGGTGGACCCGCATCACCGAGGTCACGGCGACCATCTCGTCGGGCGCGTCGCCGGGCCAGCGCTCCGACCAGTGCCGGCGGGCCTCCTCGATCGGGTCGAAGGGGAGTTTCGGTCGAGACATCGGCGCAAGTGTCTCAGCCCGTGGGGCTGAATCCCCGGCGCCGCGGTCGAAGACCTCGAGGTCGAGGGGCTGCCCGCGCGGCTCTGGCGGCCGCGGCCGGGATCGCTGCCGCTGGTCCTCTACCTGCACGCGGGCGGTTGGACGGTCGGCGGGATCGACTCCTCCGACCGCCTCTGCCGGCGCCTCGCGGTCGCGGCCGACGCGGCGGTGCCGGCGCTCGACTACCGGCTGGCGCCCGAGCACCCCTGGCCCGCCTCGGTCGACGACGCGGTCGCAGCGATGCGCTGGATCGCCGGCGGGCCCGCCGAGCTCGAGGGCATCCGCTTCTTCAACTCCCAGTGGGTGCCCGACGAGGCGCACTGGGGTGACTCCCCGCCGCCGCCGCGGCCGGGGACCGGGTCGGCCGCGAACTGGGGGGATGCTTCGGGCGAGCCGACCCCGGCCATCACGACCGCGCCTCCGCCGGGCGCACCCGCAGCAGGCGGGCGACCGGTTCGGGCAGCCACCAGTTCCAGCGGCCGAAGAGGGCGACCGCGGCGGGGACGAGGAGGGAGCGGATGATCGTCGCGTCGATCAGGATCTCACTCCTGCTCACCTCCGCCGAGGACCGAGCGCCGACGGCGGTACTCGTCGTCGTCGATCTCACCGCGGGCGAAGCGATGTTCGAGCACCTCGGAGGCGCTCTGGTGGTGGTGCGGTCGTCCGGGACGACCCCAGCGGCCGCGGCGGAACATCCAGACGACGAAGACGATCACGGCGATCCAGAAGAGCGGGAAGAGGAACCATCCCCCTCCGCCGTGGTGCCAGCAATCGGCAAGGGGCGCCAGGGCGCCGATCAGCGGGGTCATCTTGAGTCCTTTCCGGTGCGGGAAGTTCGGGTCGGGGAAGCGATGGGCGCATGCTCCGCCGCGGGCGCCGTCCTGTCGTCGGGCGGGCGCGGTGACCTGACCCGCCGCGTTTGGCCCCGCCGCGGCCCGGCGCATACCGCGTTCGCGGTAGAGGCCCCTACCGCGCCCGGCCGTCGAACCTTCGTCGGCGCCGATCTACGCTTCCCGGGTGTCCGCGATCGCGACGCCATCGGCCCGCCGGCCGTGCCGTGCCTGGTTCGCCGGCTCCCGCCGCGACGCCCTGATCGCGCTCGCCGCGCTGGTCATCCAGGTCGGCCTGACCCACGCCGCGGCCCGCCACCAGGCCGACCGCACTCCGCTCGACGCGGGTGCCTACGTCCTCCTCGCCCTCGGCCCCGCCGCCCTCTACTACCGCCGGCGGCAACCGCTCGCCGTGCTCGCCTTCGTCTTCGCCGTGACCCTCGCCTACTGGCTGCTCGGCTACCCGCATGGGCCGAGCTTCGTCGCCCTGATCGTCGCCTTCGTCACCGTCGCCCTGCGCGGCTACCGCGCGGTGGCCTGGGGGACGCTGGCCCTCGGCTACGTCTGCTTCCTCGGACTCGGCGCGCTGGCCGGGGTCGACGACCTGCGCCTCGGCGACACGGTCGGGCCGGCCGCCTGGCTGCTCCTGCTCGGGGCGGGCACCGAGTTGATCCGCTCGCGCGCGGAGCGGGCGGCGGAAGCGCGGCGGACCCGGCGCCAGGAAACGCTGCGGCGGGTCGGCGAGGAGCGCCTGCGGATCGCCCGCGAGCTCCACGACGTGCTCGCCCACAACGTCTCGCTGATCAACGTCCAGGCCGGCGTCGCCCTCCACCTGCTGCAGAAAGGCGACGGCGAGGCCGCCGAGGTCGAGCCGGCCCTGGCGGCGATCAAGCAGGCGAGCGCCGAGACCCTGCGCGAGATGCGCGCCGTCCTCGGCACCCTGCGCCAGGTCGACGAGGCGGCGCCGCGGGCGCCCGAACCGGGCCTCGCCGATCTGGGCGCGCTGGTGGGACGGATGCGGGACGCGGGCGTCGAGGTCGAGCTTTCGTTCACCGGCGAGCGCCGTGAGCTGCCCGGCTCGGTCGACCTCGCCGCCTACCGGATCGTCCAGGAGGCGCTCACCAACGTCGCCCGCCACGCGCCCGGCCGGCCCGCCCGGGTCGAGGTGGCCTTCGACGCCGAGGGGTTGACGATCACCGTGCGCAACCCGGCCACGGGCGGGCCGGCGGGCGAACCGCGCGCCGGGAACGGGATCATCGGCATGAGGGAGCGCGCTGCAGGCCTCGGCGGCACGCTCGAGGCGGGACGGGGGCGCGACGGCGCCTTCACGGTGCGGGCGCGTCTGCCGTTGGAGGACCGATGATCCGCGTCGCCCTGGTCGACGACCAGGCGCTGGTCCGCGCCGGCTTCCGCGCCCTGCTCGACGCCGAGGCCGACATCGAGGTGGTCGGCGAGGCCTGCGACGGCGACGAGGCGCTGCGGCTGCTGCGGGCGGAGCGGCCCGACGTCGTCCTGATGGACGTCCGCATGCCCGGGATGGACGGGCTCGAGGCGACCCGCCTGATCGCCGCCGAGCCGGCCCTCGCCGAGGTCCGCGTCGTCATCCTCACCACCTTCGAACTCGACGAATACGTCTTCGAGGCTCTCCGCGCCGGCGCCGCGGGCTTCCTGGTCAAGGACACCGAGCCCGCCGACCTGGTGGCGGGCGTCCGTCTCGTCGCCGCCGGCGACGCCCTCCTCTCCCCCGGCGTCACCCGCACGCTGATCGCCGAGTTCGCCCGCCGCTCCACCCAGCCGCCCGGCTCCGACCTCCTCGATGAGCTGACCGCCCGCGAGCGCGAGGTGACCGAGCTGGTCGCCAAGGGTCTCTCCAACGAGGAGATCGCCGCCCACTTCGTCCTCAGCCCGGCGACCGTCAAGACCCATGTCAACCGGGCGATGATGAAGCTCGGCGCCCGCGACCGCGCCCAACTCGTCGTCTTCGCCTTCGAATCCGGCCTCGCCCGGCCCGGCTGGTCGACCGAGACCCGATGAGTTTCCGCCGTCTCGACGGTCGGCAGGCCGCGGTAGAGGGTTAGTCGCGCATAGAGTGGCTTTCTCTCCACAGCAAGGATTTGACCAGTCATGGCGCCGCGCCGTCCGGAGGCGTAAGCTGCAAATGACACATAAAGGGAGGAGAGGGGATCCCTCGACTCCCTCGCCGTAGGCGCGGTGCCCCGGTGATCCCGGAGCCGCGGCAAAACGGCCAGGCGGAGGCGATCCCGATGCCAGGCCAGAACCGAGAGGCGAGAGATATGACGCTCAGTGACGCGAGCGCGGTGATGGGTGCCGCCGTTCCGCTTGACCCTGCGCTGCTGACCCGCGAGGACCGGGCCGGGCTGCTCAGGTACATGACGATGATGCGGTCCGCCGAGGAACGGGCCCTCAGTCTCTATAAGCAGGGAAAGGTCCCCGGCTCCTTCTACGACGGACGCGGGCAGGAGGCGATCTCGGTGGGGGCCGCTTTCGCGCTCTCCCCGCGCGACCGCATCTGCATCCTGCACCGGGACCTCGGCGCGCATTTCGTCCGCGGCGTGACCCCGGACCGCTACCTGGCCAACTACATGGGGCGGGCCGGCGGGGTGACCGGAGGCAAGGACGGCAACCTGCACTTCGGCGACCGCGGGCTCGGGTGCGTGGGGATGGTGTCGATGCTGCCCGACATGGCGCTGGTCGCCAACGGGATCGCGCTGGCGATGAAGATGCGCGGCGAGCCGCGGGTGGCGATGACCTTCTTCGGCGAGGGCTCGACCGCCAACGGCCAGTGGCACGAGGCGATGAACTTCGCCGCGGTGCAGCGGCTTCCCGTCGTCTTCCTGCTGGAGAACAACCGCTTCGCCTACTCGACCCAGAACGAACTGGAGTTCGCGGTCGACCCGCTGCGGCGGGCCGCGGGCTACGGCATCCCCGGGGTCGAGGTCGACGGCAACGACGTCGAGGCGGTGTTCGCGGCGGCGCACGCGGCGGTCGAGCGGGCGCGCGAGGGCGGCGGGCCGACGCTGATCGAGTGCCAGACGATGCGCATGCACGGGCACGGCGCCCACGACGACATGAGCTACGTGCCGCCGGAGATGCTCGCCGAGTGGCAGGCGCGCGACCCGATCGAGGGCTACGCGGCGCGGCTGGTCGGGGAGCTTGGCTTCGCCGCCGAGGAGGTCGAGCGCATCGAGGAGGAGGTCCGCGCCTACGTCGCCGAGTGCGCCGAGCGGGCGCTCGCCTCGCCGATGCCCGACCCGGCGCCCGCCGCCGAGGGCGTCTTCGCCGACCGCTGGGAGCCGCTCGGCGACGGCGCGGCGCCATGGTCGGGATGGGCCGAGCCAGGCGTCGACCCGACGGTCGATCCCACGCTCGAGAGGAGGGCCGCCTGATGGCCGAGCTCACCTACCTCGAGGCGATCTCCGACGCCCTGCGGACGGAGATGCGGCGCGACGAATCGGTCTTCTGCCTGGGCGAGGACATCGGCGCCTTCGGCGGCGCCTTCAAGGTGACCGCCGGCTTCGCCGAGGAGTTCGGCGCCGAACGCGTGCTCGACACGCCGCTCGCCGAGCACGCGATCATCGGCGCCGCCACCGGCGCCGCGATCGAGGGCATGCGGCCGGTCTGCGAGATGCAGTTCGCCGACTTCATCGCCTGCGGCTTCGACCAGCTCGTCAACGTCGCCGCGAAGCTCCACTACCGGCAGGGCCAGAGCGTGCCGATCGTGGTGCGGCTGCCGTCCGGCGGCGGCTTTTCCGGCGGCCCGTTCCACTCGCAGAACCCCGAGGCCTGGTTCCTGCAGGCGCCGGGGCTGAAGGTGGTGGCGCCGGCGACCGCTGCCGACGCCAAGGGGCTGCTGGCAAGCGCGATCCGCGACCCCAACCCGGTCTGCTTCCTCGAGCACAAGGGCCTCTACCGGCACGTGCGCGGGGAGGTGCCCGACGGCGAGCACACGGTCCCGATCGGTGAAGCGCGGGTGGCGCGCGAGGGGGCCGGGATGACGGTGATCGCCTACGGCTCGGCGGTGCCGCTGGCGCTGGAGGCGGCCGAGCAGCTCGAAGAGGACATCGAGGTGATCGATCTGCGCAGCCTCTGCCCGCTCGACACCGAGGCGATCCTCGGCAGCGCGCGCAAGACCGGCAAGGTCCTGATCGCCCACGAGGCGACGCGGGCCTGCGGGGTCGGCGCCGAGGTGGCGGCGCTGATCGGCGCGGAGGCCTTCGAGGACCTCGACGGGCCGATCCGCCGGCTCACCGCGCCCGACGTGCCGATCCCGTTCAGCCCACCGCTCGAGCAGGCGGTCCTGCCCCAGCTCGCCGACATGAAGGAGGCATGCCGTGAGCTCCTCGCCTACTGAGACGTCGAAGGTGGTGGAGATCGCGATGCCGCAGATGGGGATCTCGGTCGCCGAGGGGACGATCGTCGAGTGGCGCAAGCGGCCCGGCGATTGGGTCGACGCCGACGAGCCGGTCTGCGATGTGAGCACCGACAAGATCGACGTCGAGATCCCCTCGCCCGCCGCGGGGCGGATGGGGCGGATCGTCGTCGGACCGGGAGAGACGGTCGAGGTCGGGGCCTTGCTGGCGGAGCTCGACATCGCGGCGAAGCCCGGGGAGGCACACCCGGAGGAGGCGGGCGCAGACACGCAGGAGTCGGCCGCGGACGGGGCTCCGCCCACGCGAGCAGAGGCGCAGCCGCCGGACGGGTTCCCCCAGTCGGCGGCGACCGGTGCGCCGAACGGCGACGCCGATCGCTCCCGCGTCTACTCGCCGATCGTGCGGCGCATGGCGGCCGAGCACGACGTCGACCTCGACCAGGTCGAGGGCCGCGGCGTCGGCGGCCGCGTGCGGAAGGCGGACCTGATCGCCTTCCTCGAAGGGGAGAGGGAGCGCCCACTCCACACCGAGTCGCCGTACCGGCCCGAGCCGGCAGAGCGGTCCGAGCCGCCGACGGCGGCCGCGCCCGCCACGCCCGGCGACCTCCTGGGCCCCGCCCACCGCGAGCCGATGTCGCCGATGCGCAGGCAGATCGCCAGGCACATGGTCGAGAGCCGGCGCACCGCGGCGCACTGCACGACGGTCGTCGAGGTCGACTTCTCCCGCGTCGCTCAGCGGCGCACCGAGCTCCGCGAGCGGATGGCCGGGCGCGGGGTCAACCTCACCTACCTCGCGTTCGTATCCCGAGAGGTAGTGACGGTTCTGGAGCGCCATCCGATCCTGAACGCCTCGATCGAGGGCGAGGAGATCGTCCACCACGAGGACGTCAACCTCGGCATCGCCGTCGCCCTCGACGACGGCCTGATCGTGCCGGTGATCCGCCAGGCGCAGCGGCTCAGCCTCGAGGGGATGGCGGCCGCGATCGGCGACCTCGCCACGCGGGCGCGCGCGAAGCGCCTGCATCCCGACGAGGTCCAGGGCGGCACGTTCACGATCACCAACCCCGGCCAGTTCGGGGCGGTGCTGGCGACCCCGATCATCAACTCGCCCCAGGTCGCGATCCTCGACCTGGAGGCGGTGGTCAAGCGCCCGGTCGTGGTCGAGCGCGACGGCGATGACTCGATCGCGATCCGCCCGATGTCCTACCTCTGCATGTCGTGGGACCACCGGGCGCTCGACGGCGCCGAGGCGGCGCGGTTCCTGGGGGAGCTGCGAGAGGGCCTCGAGCAAGGAAGGAGTGAGTGATGGCCCCACACGATGTAGTTCAGACGACGGGGGGCGCGCCCGACGCGGCCGACTATGAGGACGTGCTCGTCCTCCGGGGCCCGCGCAGCGGCGTGACGATCGCGATCGCGGTGCACTCGACCGCGCTCGGCCCGGCGCTCGGCGGGGCGCGGATGTGGCACTACGACTCGCCCGACCAGGGCGTCGCCGACGCGATGCGGCTGGCCCGGGCGATGACCAACAAGGCGGCGGCCGCGGGGCTCCTCCTCGGCGGCGGCAAGGGCGTCATCTGCACCCCGACGACCGTGCGCCCCGAGGGCGAGCTGCGCCGCGCGATGCTGCTCGACTTCGGCGACGCCGTCGACTCACTCGGCGGCAGGTATGTCACCGCCGAGGACGTCGGCACCGGGGCGGCCGACATGGCCGTGATCGCCGAGCGCACCGCCAACGTGGTCGGACTGCCCGGCGAGCGCGGCGGCAGCGGCGACCCGAGCCCGGTTACCGCGCGCGGCGTGCTGGCGTCGATGCGGGCCTGCCTCGACCACCGCTTCGGCGACCCGTCGCTGAAGGGCATCCGGGTCTGCGTGGTCGGCGCCGGCCATGTCGGCGGCCGGCTGGCGCGGCTGCTCGCCGGAGGCGGCGCGGAGGTCGCGATCTCCGACGTCGACCCGACGCGTCGAATCCTCGCCGAAGAGCTCGGCGCCACCTGGATCGAGCCCGCCGACGCGATCCTCGCCGACTGCGACGTCCTTGCCCCCTGCGCCCTCGGCGGCGTGATCGACGCGACGGCGGTCGACCGCCTCCGCTGCCAGATCGTCTGCGGCGCGGCCAACAACGTCCTCGCCGACGAGCACATGGCCACCGACCTCGCCGGCCGCAACATCACCTATGCCCCCGATTTCATCGCCAACGCCGGGGGCCTGATCAACGTCTACGCCGAGCTCCACCAGCTCGACCGAAAAGCGGTCAGCGCCCTCCTCGACGGCATCGGCAAGACGATGCACCTGATCCTCGACGCCGCCGACCGCCGCGACACCACCCCGCTCGCCGAGGCCCAGGCATTGGCCCAGCAGCGTCTGCGGGGCGGCACGGCCGCGGCGGCCTGATCCGACGAGAGCCGGCCAAAGGTACGAGTAAGAGTGCGGTAGGAACCTCCGCCGGCGACGCGCGCCGGAGAGGGCATTCGGTAAGGGTGGACAATCAGCAGGCTCGTCGCCTGGCCCGGATCTCCCGTGAGGCTTAGCGCTGCCCTGGCGCGACCCGATCGCGCTGCTCGACGACCTGTAGGCCGGGGCGCCGGCCGCCGCCACGCGGGGAGAGAGGGTCCGCGGCGACGGCCGGGCACGCCGGCGTTCAATGGGCGCGTTGGGGGGGCGCGCCCTACGCCGCGACGGCGGGTTGCGCGGCGCCGACCGGCTCCTTCAGGAACTCGAGGAGGATCGAGTTGACCTGATCGGAGTGGGTCCAGTCGATGTCGTGCAGACCGCCCTCGACGCGGACCAGGCGCATGTCCTTGGTCAGCTCGTGAAGGCGGTCTGCGGTGTCGGCAAGGGGAAGGATGCGGTCCTCGGTGCCGTGGACGACGAAGACCGACACGTCGATGTTCGGCAGATCGTCACCGAAGTCGGTCGCCCAGGTGTCGACGAACTCCTTGAGATAGGCGAAGCGGTCCTCGATCATCGCCATCTTCAGATCCTCGAGGACCCGGCCGTCGAGGCGCTCCGGGTCGTCGCCACGCCTCCGCGGGAACGGCGGCGTTGCCCCGAGCAGCGCCGCCTTGCCCACCCGCGCGGATCCGTAGTTGGCGAGGTATCGCGTCTCCTCGTAGTGGAGCGCGATCGGCGCGCCGTGGGTTCCAACGTTGAAGGACGGCATCGTCATCTCCTTCAGGGTCCAGGGTTACGAGTTGGACGTTAGGGCCGCGCGACCGCGCCCCGATACGAGTTGCCTATCGCCCGATCGCCGCTCCCGGATCGGGGCCCTACGCCGTCCGTCCACCCCGCTTGACGCCGCCCGCGCGCCCTGATTTTCTGCCCCGCTTCGCGATCCGGCCCCCAACCAGCGCGAGAAGGAGAGCAATGCCACACGTCACGGTGGACCGTCCGAACGTCTCGATCGATGAAGCGGCGGAGGCGCTTCGCAAGGAACTCGGCGACCGCTACGAAGTCACCGTCGACGCCTCCGGCAGCCGCCTCAAAGTCTCGTCCGGGACGCTCGCCTGGGCCAACGTCCACAAGAAGGACGAGTCGGGAGCCACCGGCTTCGGCGTCCACGGCGGCGGCATCGTGATCGGCCGGATCATCAACGAGCTGACCCTTGCCCGCAAGGTGGCCGGGGCCCTCAAGGCGGGCCTCGCCGCAGCGTAGTGGTGCGGTTCGGCCTGGCTGCGCCGGGCCGGCCGGGATAGGCTCCCCCGATCGCTCCCTGGTTTTCGTGCAATCCGGTCGACGAGCGCTTCTTCGAGGAGGCGCCGGTGCGCCTACGCGCGGGCTTCGAGATCCCGCGGCCGGCGGCGGAGGTCTGGGGCGACATCGTGGCCGACGACCCACTCAACTGGTGCCGGATCCTCCAGGACATCGAGTGGACCTCGCCGCGCCCGTTCGGCGTCGGCACGACCCGCGAAGTGAAGGCCCTCTGGGGCGCGAACCTGCTTCGCGAGCACTATTTCCGCTGGGACGAGGGCCATCGCCACTCCTTCTACGCCGTCGAGTCCACCGGCCCCCTCTTCAAGTCCCTCGCCGAGGACTACCTGGTCGAGCCCCGCGGGCAAGACGCCTGCCGCTTCACCTGGACGATCGCCGTCGAACCGACCGCGGTCGGCCGCGCCGGCATGCCGATCAACCGCGCCATCCTCAAGACCCTCTTCACCGACACCGCCCGCCACTACGGGCTCGGCGCCAGCTGAGGGAACCGACCCCCCGCTCGGGCGGCTTGCAGATGGGCCGGTACCGGGAAGCGCCAGAAACCAGGGCGTTCCTCTAAACCACCGGCGCCTGCCAACCGATGGAGGGTCATGCCCGAGTCGTTCATCGATCTCGACGGATTCGAACTGCTCGCCGAGACGCTCGGGGAGATGGTGTCCAGGCATTCGCCGGATGGGGCCTATCGGTATGCGTCGAGCGGGGCGCGGGAGGTGTTCGGGTTCGAGCCGGAGGAGCTGGTCGGGCACAGCGCGTATGAGTTCCTGCATCCGGATGATGTGGACGATGTGCGGGGGGCGCACTCGACGCTGCTGAACGGGGGCGACCGGGTCGACGTGCGGTATCGCCACCGACATAAGGACGGCAGGTGGGTGGAGTGCGAGGCGACCGCGCGGGCCGTGCGCGACGAGGGGGGCGGGCTGGCCGAGTTGATCGTGGTGAAGCGGGACATCGGCGGGGCGGTCGAGGCCGACGTGCTGCGGCGGCAGTGGGAGATCTGCTTCAAACGGACCAGCCGGGGGATCAGCGTGGTCGACTCGGCGACCGGGGCGATCGTCTCGTTGAACCCCGCCTTGGCCGAGATGCACGGGGGCACGGTCGGCGACTTCGTCGGCAAACCGCTGCGGGTGCTCTTCACCCCCGCGTCGGCCGAGCAGATCCCCGACGTCTCCGAGACGCTGGACGAGAACAGGTTCGTCTCCTATGACTCCGAGCACGTACGGCTCGACGGCAGCAGCTTCCCGGTCCGCACCGAGGAGATGGCCGCCCGCGACGGGCGGGGCGAGAGCCAGTACCGGATCGGCTGGCACGACGACCTGACCGAGCGCCAGGCGGCGGAGCGGCGGGCGGGGCTGATGCAGCGGGACTTCGAGGCCGCCTTCCACGCCGCCCCGCACGGGGTGGCGATCGTCGGGCTCGACGGCACCTTCCTCGAGGTGAACCAGAAGCTGAGCGAGATCGTCGGCTACCCGGCCGCCGAGCTGGCCGACCTGACCTTCCAGGAGATCACCCATCCCGACGACCTCGAGGCCGACCTCGCCCAGGTCGACGCGCTGCTGGCCGGGGAGATCGGCACCTATGAGATGGAGAAGCGGTACTACACCAAGGACGGCCACCTGATCTGGGTGCTGCTGGCGGTGGCGATGGTCCGCGACGACGACGGCTCGCCGCGCCACTTCATCTCCCAGATCCAGGACGTCTCCGCCCGCAAGCGGCTCGAGGAACACACCTACGAACTGGCCAACCGCGACCCGATCACCTCGCTCTACAACCGCCGCCGCTTCGAGGAGGAGCTGAAACGGCAGATCGGCCGCTGCCGCGACGAGGGCGAGAGCGCGGCGCTGCTGCTGCTCGACCTCGACCGCTTCAAGACCGTGAACGACTCCGACGGCCATATCGCCGGCGACCGGCTGATCCGTAAGGTCGCCCGGACGCTCGACGAGCGGATCGTCGAGCCCAACGTCGTCGCCCGGGTCGGCGGCGACGAGTTCGCGGTGATCCTCCGCGACATCGACCTCGCCCAGGCGCGCGCGATTGCCGAAGAGCTGCGCGTGGCGATCGCCGCCGCCGACACCGAGCGGGTCTGCACCGCCAGCCTCGGCCTCTGCCGCCTGCACGGCGACGTGCCCGACGCCGAGACCTGCTTCCGCGCGGTCGACCGGGCGATGTACCGGGCGAAGGGGCAGGGGCGCGACCGGGTTGTCGTGGGGTCGATCTCGGAGCGCAGGGCGTAGACGCGGGGCTCAGGCCGCGGCGGCGCCCGATCGCTTGGCTCTTGCGAACTTGCGGGCGTAGAGCTCGGCGTCGGCGACCTCGTAGAGCTGCTCGAAGGAGCTGCCGTCGCCGGGGGCGCTCGCGGTGCCGAGGCAGTGGGGCACCCGCTGGGCCAGCCGCGCGCCGATCTCCTCGACCAGCGGCGCCGCCGCCTCGGCGTCGGTGTCGGGCAGCAGCACGGCGAACTCGTCGCCGCCGATCCGCGCCACCGAGTCCCCCCGCCGCACCGTCGCCAGCAGCTCCTCGCCCAGCCAGCGCAGCAGCGTGTCGCCGGCCAGGTGGCCGTAGACGTCGTTGTACTCCTTGAACAGGTCGAGGTCGATCAGCACCAGGGTGACCTGGATGCGGCCGGGGCGGAAGCCGTCGAAGGCACCCGCCGAGGCGGCGGCGAAGCCGCGCCGGTTGAGCAGCCCGGTGAGCGGGTCGGTCTGCGAGTGGTAGGCGAGCTGGCGGCGCCACTCGTGGTGGAACTCGGCCTGGCGGGCGCCGATCGTCGCCACCGCGCCGAGAACCGCGGCGCCGACCAGGAAGGTGCCGGTGCCGGGCGAGCCGATCAGGACGAGGATGGCGAGCGCCAACTCGGTGGCGGCGCCGACGGCGAGGACCTGGCGGCGCGAGTAGGCGAGCGCGGCGAAGCTGGCGGGCAGGACGAGGGCGAACGCCAGCGGGCTGCGGGCGCCGCCGTCGAGCGCCGCGACCGCGCCGATCACGACCACGGTCGAGAGCGACCAGGAGAGCAGCACCGCTTCGCGCCGGCGGGAGCGGACGAAGCGCTCCCAGGGGACCAGCCAGAGCCCGGCGGCTCCGACCGCCATCACCACCCCGACCACGATCGCGATCGGCAACCGGTTGGGCGTCTCGGCGAAGAAGGCGACGAAGCAGAGCCCGGCCGCGCAGGTGCCGAGCGTCGCCCAGCCGCCCGCCGCCACGGTCCGCAGCCAGAATCGGGTTTCGAGATCGTCGGGGCGCATATTCAGGTACTTCGGCGGTATCGGCGATCGCCTGAGGAATCCCGACCGAACACTGTTCGGGATCATCATATGTCGTAGGCCAAAGCGCCACGGCCTCGGGTACCGCGGCGTCTGGAAGCCGCATCAGGTGGCGCCGGGCCCGGCCGCGGGCGGGTCCCCCGGCCGCCGGGTGGACTTCGGGGTCCCGGCCCTAGGTCGTCTCGGGAGCGAGGTCGACGCCGAGCACCGCCGGGTCGACTTCGGGGGCCGAGACCGGCAGGGTCAGCGGCGCGCGGTCGAGCTCGCTCGGCGCTTCCGGGGTCTCCCGCGGGCGACGCCGGCGGTCGGCGTGGCCGAGGTAGAGGACCAGCTCCCAGTTGGCCGTGCCCTCCGGGGTCGGCTGCAGCGCGGCGGGTGCACGGGCCGCCATCTTCTTCGGCCCCTCCGGCTTGTAGAGCCAGGAGACGACGTTGACCCAGATGTCGACCAGCGAGGTGCGGACGCCGATGAAGGCGACGATCGCGTAGCCGCCGAGCAGTCCGTTGATCGCCGCGAAGACCGCGTTCGACCAGAGGTCGTGCTCGTAGGCGACCTTGAAGGTGTAGATCGACCAGCCGACCAGCAGGTACGGCAGGGTGACGTAGATGAAGGCCGGTACGGTGCGGTTGCGGACCTTCGGCGTGCGCATGAATTTGCCCTTGGCGCCGGTCAGCGCCTGGACGATCGAGCTGATGCTGCCCGCCAGGTTGACCGGCAGCAGCAGCAGGTTGAAGCCGTAGATCCGCAGCGCGTCGAGGTATTTGTAGCCGCAGTACTTGAGGTCGACCGCCATCACCACGAAGTAGGGGATCGCGACCGCGTAGGTGAGCGGCGAGACCAGGTGGCCGTTGAAGGGGATGATCATCAGGCAGAGCACGAACAGTGAGGCCCAGAAGGTCGAGGCCATGTAGTTGAGCCGCAGCAGCAGCTCGCCGATCGAGGTCCGTTCGCCGCGCTTGCGCCGCTCGCGCACGGCCCGCCACAGCTTCGGCA
This sequence comes from Solirubrobacterales bacterium, assembly GCA_036495785.1. GTDB lineage: Bacteria > Actinomycetota > Thermoleophilia > Solirubrobacterales > 70-9 > VAYN01. The sequence goes on along the minus strand of DASXMH010000042.1, from coordinate 2,772 downwards.
GGATCAGCAGCCCGCCGTTCGCCCAGCGGTTGCGCTGGATCGCGAGCGAGCCGAAGTCGGGCGGCGTGGCGCTGAAGGCGAGCCGCTCGTTGTAGTTGTGGAGGGTCCAGCCGCCCGCCGCCAGGTCGATCGTCGACTCGGTGTCCTCGATCACCGTGCGGTCGGAGATGTAGCGGTAGATCTTGAACGGGCCCTTGTACTCGACCTCCTCGATGTCGGCGAGGGCGCGTTTGCGGAGGATCGCGTTGGCGCCGACCCAGAAGGTCGCGTTGTTGTAGGTCATCCCCTGGTGGATGATGTGCTGGAGGTCGGTGGTCGCGCCGGCGATCCGCTCGATCCGCGTCGCCGCGCCGGGGAAGGCGCTGTAGGGGGACTGGGCGACGGCGACCCGCTGGTGCTCCTCGCACTCCATCAGGTGGACGAGGCGCAGGCAGTACTCGGGCATGATCACGCTGTCGGCGTCGATCGTCAGCACGTAGTCGGATTCCGGCACCACGAGGTCGGCCTCGTGCTCCTCCACCGAGACCAGGAAGAGGCCGGCCGGGGTCTTGTCTTCGCGGTAGGCGCCGCCCATCAGGCCGATGTAGCTGTTCAGGTTCATCGCCTTGTTCGGCTCGGCCGAGAGCGAGGCGTACTGCTTGCGCTGGAAGCTGGTGACCTCGCAGCGGAAGGTCCAGGCGAGGCGGCGGTAGAGCTGGGCCATGCGGGCGGAGCCGATCTTCTCCGGCTCCTCGTCGGCGGCGTTGCGCAGGGCGCCGCCGATCACCGCCAGGTCGGCGGAGAGTTTGCCGAGCACGTGGTTGGCGAAGAAGGCCTCGTTGTGGTCGGCGACGTGGTAGCGGTCCGAGAGCGAGCGGATCCAGGCCCCCGCGTACTCGTACTCGGCGGCCAGCGCGTGGGCCTCGCCGGAAGTGGTCGGCAGGGTCGGCTCGGCGGAGCGCTCGAAGGCCTCGAGGGCGCGGTCGAAGCGGCGCCGCGGCTCCGACAGCAGCCGCTCGACCTCGGCCGGGAGCGCCTCGGCGCTGTCAAGGAGGCGGCGCGGGCCGGCGTAGCGCGGGTTGGGCGGATCGTCGACGAGGAGGACGACGCGCAGGTCCGGGTACTCCTGCAGCGCGGTCGAGAGCAGGGTCATCAGGATCACGCCGGGCTCCTCCTGGTAGGAGGGGATCAGCGCGGTGACCGAGGGGCGGCGCTCGGCGAAGAACTCGTCCAGCATCGCCCGCGGCGTGCGGCGACCTTCTTTGGTCCGGTAGTAGAAGCCGAGCCGGCCGAAGAGGTAGGCGGTCGCCGAGGCGGCGAGCATGGTGACCGCGGTTAGGAAACCGACCGTCTCGGTCAGGCTCGCGTGGCCCGCGACCCCTTCGATCACCTGGCCGTTGACGACGCTGACGAAGAGCGCGGCCCAGGCGGCGACGGTGAGGACGACCGCGGCGCGGCCGATGGTCATCGTCCAGTCGCCGGCGATGCGCGGCACCTGCGGCATCGGATCTTTATGGGTGTCGGCGCCCCACTGGCGGCGCGGACCGTCGTTCTTGCGGCGGAAGATGCTCATCAGTGTTCGGCTCCTGCGGTCGTCTGGGCACCGGCGGGTTCGGAGGAGCTCGGCTCGCCCGGGTACTTGAAGAGCGGTTCCCAGGGGGCGCTGGGGTCGGAGGGCAGTTCGGCCAGCGGCTGTTCGCCTTGCGTGTACCAGCGGGCTCGGTAGGGAAGCCTTTCGAAGGTCACCTTGTCGCCTTCGTGGTAGATCTTGGTCGGGGACCACCCCGGGTGGTTGCCCTGGTCGAGCTTGACCAGCGTCGGCGCGTGACTGCCGGTCGGCACCGGGCCGATCGGCTGCCAGGGACCGCTGGGGGAATCGGCGGCGGCAGTGCCGGGCGGGGTGCCCTGGTTCCACCAGCCGGCCTGGTAGATCTGGCCCTGCCAGACGACCTTGTAGCCGCTGGCGTAGGCGGCGGCCGGGCGCCAGATCGGGTAGGGGCTGGTGGCCGGGTCGTCGGCCTTCGGGGACGAGTGGGTCGGCGGCGCGGCAGCGGCTTCGGCCTCGGCGCGGTGGGCGGTCTTGGTGCCGCGCAGTTCGCTGAAGATGTGGGTGAATTCGAGCGGCTTCTGTTCGACCCCGCTGCAGGTGTTGGAGAGTTCGCCGACCTTGGCGAAGGCGCCGCCGCACTGCGAGTCGCGGTTGAGCGACCAGAGGGAGACCCGCGGGATGCCGCGCTGCTTCACGAACTTGGCGAGTTCGGTGGCGTCCTTGGTGGTGAAGCGCTCGGAGGTGACGTCGTTGACGCCGATCATCGGGGTGACGCCGACGTGGCCCCAGGCGGCGGCGGCGCTGCTCGGCAGGCCGGCGGCGCGCCAGAGCGTCTGCACCTGCGCCTGGGTGGCGACGAGCGAGCGCTCGATCGTCCCGACCATGTCGTGGGCGGCCCCTTCGCCGGGGCCGAAGTCCATCGTCATCGCGTTGACGCCTTCCAGCTTCACGCCCGCCTTCAACATCGCCTGGACGGTGGCGATCCCTTCGGCCGTCAGGCCGGTGCCGGCGACGGGGAGCGTCATCCACACCTTCAGCGGCTTCTTTTCGCCGGCCAGCTGCTTCTGCACCGCGGCGATCGCGGTCGCGCGGCGGGCGTTGGCGGCGGTGTTCGCCATGTTGGCGCCCTCGATGTCGAGGTCGATCGCCTTCGCGTGGTAGCGCTGGATCGGTTCCAGGCAGGCCTGCTGCAGCTTCGCCGGGTCGGTGCAGTCGACCGCCAGCTCGGTGTTGGCCTGGCCGCC
>DASXMH010000041.1:0-19261 GCA_036495785.1 Solirubrobacterales bacterium | reverse complement strand
CCATGCGGGTCTAAGTCCTGGCGGGCGTACATACTTCCCCCCAGATGGACCGTTGGCGGCAGGGAACCACGCGTTGTGCGGCGATCGCCGTCGCGGCGACCGCGCTCCTCGTCGCCGGGCCACCGGCGGCGAGCTCGGCGCCCAAGCAGGCGAGGAAGAAGGCTGCCGCGCCCACCTCGCCGGCACCGTTTTGCTTCTCGACCGTCGTCGACAACTACCGGGCGCCGCTCGAAAAGCTGCGGCCGATCCCGGCGGTGCCCGAAGGCGGGGTGCCGGCGTTCGCGCCGGCCGGGATGACGCTCGCGGCGACCGGGCCGCAGGGCGTGCTTGTCGGCGGCTCGAACGTCGGCTACCGGCTGACGAACGGCGCGCCTGCCGGCGCCAAGGCACGGCGGCTCAACTGGACCGTGCTGGAGCGGCTGATCCGCTTCACCAATAAAGGCCACAACCTGCATCCCGCGGGGCTGAAGCGGATCAACTTGAAGCAGCTTCCGGCGGGCACCCACCGGGGCATCACGTTTCCGATCCCGGACACGCCGGCGATCTACTCGCTCGAAGTGACGATCCAGAACCACCGTGGCCGCCTGCTCGGCCGCTACGGCGAGTACATCCGGGTCGTGAGCCGCGTCGTCGACGCCGGGATCACCCTCGCCACCTACGACAAGGTCGCACCGGGCTCCTACCTCGAAAGCTGCTTCGAAAACCACGGCAGCGCCTCGGTGACGCCGACCGGCACGAGCCTCGAACGGTTCGACGGCTCCAGCTGGCACCCGGTGGTCGTCGGCCCCCAGTACTCCCCCGCCCAGTCGCCGATCCAGCGGACGCTCGGCCCGGGCGAAGCGGAACGGATCGCCAACATGGTGCCGCCGAACGCGCTCCCCGGCCTCTACAAACTGAACGCAACCGGCACCACCGACCTCGGCGAACCGGTCGCCGTCAGCGCCGAATTCGGCGTCCTCTAGAGGTTCTCGATCTCCGCGGCGATTTCGGTGGCGGCGGCTTTCGCATCGCCGAAGAGCATCGAGGTGTTCGGTTCGTAGAAGAGGTCGTTGTCGATGCCGGCGAAGCCGGTCGAGAGGGAGCGCTTGATCACGATCACCTCGTTCGCCTCGGAGACTTCGATGATCGGCATCCCGGCGATCGGCGAGTTGGGGTCGTTTTTCGCCGCCGGGTTGGTGACGTCGTTCGCCCCGATCACCACCGCCACATCGGTACGCGACATTTCGGGGTTGATCTCGTCCATCTCTTTGAGCTGCTCGTAGGGCACGTCGGCCTCGGCCAGCAGCACGTTCATGTGGCCCGGCATGCGGCCGGCGACCGGGTGGATCGCGTAGTTGACCGTGACGCCGCGCTTCTCCAGCTGGTTCGCCATCTCTTTGACCGCGTGCTGTGCCTGGGCGACGGCGAGGCCGTAGCCGGGGACGATCACGACGGTGTCGGCGTAGGCGAGCTTGATCGCCGCGTCCTGGGCGCCGATCGAGGTGACCGGCCGTTGCTCACCGGTCCCGGCGCCCGCCGCGGGCGCGCCGCCGAAGCCGGAGAAGAGGATGTTGGCGACCGATCGGTTCATCGCGGTCGCCATCTCCATCGTCAGGATCGTTCCCGAGGAGCCGACCAGGGTTCCGGCGACGATCAGCGCGACGTTCTGCAGGGCGAAGCCGGCGGCCGCCGCGGAGAGGCCGGTGAAGGCGTTCAGCATCGAGATCACGACCGGCATGTCGGCACCGCCGATCGGCAGCACCACCAGGTTGCCGAGGATCGCGGCGGCGACCAGGATCACGATGAAGAGAGCCTGCGACGGCGGTTCGTTGTTGACCACGATGATCACCGCGAGGACGATCACGCCGACGCCGAGGATCGCGTTGATGAACTGCTGCCCGGGCACCGCCATCGGGCGGGTCGGGATCACTTCCTGGAGCTTCCCGAAGGCGATGTTCGAGCCCCAGAAGGAGACGGAGCCGACGATCGCCGCGAACAAGGTCGGGATCAGGTCTTCCAGCGGCATCGCGCCGCCGAGGTGGATGCCGTGACGGATCTCCGACCAGGCGATCAGGGCGACCGCGCCGCCGCCGACCCCGTTGTACAGGGCCACCATCTGCGGCATCTCGGTCATTTTCACGCGGATCGAGGCGTAGGCGCCGACGGCAGAGCCGATCGCCAGGCCGATCGCGATCAGCCCCCAGTTGCCCATCCCGTCGAGCAGCAGGGTGGTGACGACCGCGACCGCCATGCCGACCGCGGCGATCATGTTGCCGCGCTTCGCGGTGGTCGGGTGGGTGCCCTGTTTCAGCCCGAGGATGAAGAGCGAAAAAGAAACGATGTAGAGCGCCGTGGCGGCGCTGCCGCCCGGCTGAAGCACTGCGAACGAGGTCATTTACCGGCGCCCCCGCCTTTGCCGTCGCCGTCCGCTTTGGGTTTCGGTTTTTTGGCGAACATGCCGAGCATCCGGTCGGTGACCATGAAGCCGCCGACGATGTTGATCGCGCCGAAGGCGACGGCGATCGTGCCGATCACGTACTCGAGGTCGTCGTGCGCGTAGCCGAGCACGATCAGGCCGCCGAGCATGACGATGCCGTGGATCGCGTTGGTCTGCGACATCAGCGGCGTGTGCAGCGTCGTCGGCACCTTGGAGATCACCTCGAACCCGACGAAGACCGCCAGGACGAAGATCGTGACCTCGGTCATGATGCTCATGCGGCCTCCCTCCCTGCGGCGCGCTCGTTCTTGATCTCGCCGCCCTGGGTGATCAGCGCCGCGGCGAGGATGTCGTCCTCGAGGTTGACGTTGACGTTGCCCTCCTCGTCGATCATCAGCCCCAGCAGGTTCTCCAGGTTTTTCGCGTAGAGCTGCGAGGCGGGGACCGGCATCAGGCTCGGCAGGTTGCGCTCGCCGATCACCTTGACGCCGTTCTCGACGACGGTCTCGCCCGGCACGGTCAGCTCGCAGTTGCCGCCGGTCTCGGCGGCAAGGTCGACGATCACCGAGCCCGGCTGCATGCCGCGCACCGCGTCGGCGGTGATCAGCAGCGGCGCCGGGCGGCCCGGGATCGCGGCGGTGGTGACGATCACGTCCTGTTTGGCGGCGTTCTCGCCGAGCGCCTCGCGCACCTGCGCGTTCTCCTCGTCGGTGAGCGGGCGCGCGTAGCCGCCCTCGCCCTCCGCGTCGGGGATGAAGTCGAGTTCCAGCGGCCGGCCGCCGAGCGAGGCGATCTGCTCCCAGGCGGCGCGGCGGATGTCGAAGCCGGTGACGATCGCGCCGAGGCGTTTCGCCGTGGCGACCGCCTGCAGCCCGGCGACGCCGGCGCCGAGGACGAGGACTTTGGCCGGCGGCACGGTGCCCGCGGCGGTGGTCATCATGCCGAAGAAGCGGCCCGACTCACGGGCGGCGATCAGCATGGCCGCGTAGCCCGCGGCGGCGGCCTGCGAGGAGAGCGCGTCCATCGCCTGGGCGCGCGTCGTCCGCGGGATCGCCTCCATCGCGAAGCTGGTGACGCCGGAGGCGGCGAGGCCTTTGTTGGTGTCGGCGGCGACCCAGGGGTTCAGGTGCGAGATGTAGATCTGGCCGGAGCTGAGGCGGCCGACGTCCTCGGCGCTCGGCACGGCGACCCTGAGGACGACGTCGGCGTTCCAGATCTGGTCGGCCGGAGCGATCTCGGCGCCCGCGTCGGTGTACTGCGAATCGGGGTGGCCGGCGGCCTCGCCGGCGCCCGACTCGACCAGCACGTCGACGTGCTCGTTTTTCTTCAACGAGCGGACGACATCAGGGACGAGCGCGACCCGGCTCTCCCCTGCGGCGGTCTCTTTCGGCACTCCGATCTTCACAGCGGCGGGGAACCTTATGCGATCTGCTGCTTATCTGGTTGGTCGACTGGGTCAGCCGGCTACGCCGACGTCGGCCATCGCGGCCAACCGCTCGAGCGTGTGGAGCTGCTGATCGCGCTCTACATGGACCGGTGACACGATCAGGCGGTCGACGCCGGCGGCGGCGAAGCGCTCGACCCGCTCGGCGACCTCGGCCTCGGTCCCGACCAGCGAGGTGGCGGCGACGATCTCGTCCGGCATCGCCTCGAAGGCGCCGCCGCGGTCGCCCGCCTGGAAGCGCCGCTGCACCTCGTCGGCGACCTCGCCGAAGCCGAAGCGGTGCGCCAGGTCGACGTAGAAGTTGGTCTTCCGCGACCCCATACCCCCCAGATAGAGGACCAGGCCGGCCTTGACCATGCTCTTGGCCGCCTCCAGGTCGCCGTCGATCGCCACCTGCAGTGACGGCGAGACCTCGAGGTCGGCGCGCGTCCGCCCCCCCTTCGCGAAGCCCGCCTCGAGGTGCTCCCCCCAGGTTTCCTCGAAGCGGTCGACCGAGAAGAAGATCGGGATCCAGCCATCGGCCACCTCGGCGGTCATCTCGACCGATTTGCGCCCGATCGCGCCGACGAACACCGGGATGCTCTCGCGCAGCGGGTGGAAGTTCAGCTTCAGCGCCTTGCCCTCGCCGTCGGCGCCGGAGAGCGGCAGGTCGTAGTGCGTCCCATGGTGCTCGAGCGGCCCCTGGCGGGCGACGATCTCCCGCACCACTTCGATGTACTCGCGGGTCCGCCCCCACGGCTTCGCGTAGGGCACCCCGTACCAGCCTTCGGAGACCTGCGGGCCGCTCGGCCCGAAGCCGAAGAGGAAGCGCCCGCCGGAGAGTTTGTCGATCGTCGCCCCGGCCATCGCCGCCGCGGCGGGCGGCCGCGCGGGCACCTGCATGATCGCCGCGCCAAGGTTGATCGTCTTCGTCTGCCCGGCCAGCCAGGCGAGGATCGAGACCACGTCGGAGCCGTAGGACTCGGCCACCCAGACCGACTCGTAGCCCAGCCGCTCGGCCGCGAGCACGAGATCGAGGGCCTCGTCTCCCGCAGGCCCGATCCCCCAATAGCCGAGGTTCACTCCCAGCTTCAGCCCCATCCGACCCGCACCCTATTGAATAACGGGGTGGCTACGGCTCAGGCGACCCCCGGCACCGGACTTTCGAGTAAGGAGGCCGCCGCCCGACTGCGCAAATTGGGGCCACCGGCGGAGACCTCCTCGCGGTCGACCTCGAGCATCGTCGCGGGCAACGTCTTCACCCTCTTCAACGCGATCATCGCGGTCTTCTTCGTCTTCGACATCGGGCTCGGGCTCTATGCCGACTCGCTGTTCGGCCTGATCGCGGTGATCAACTCCTACATCGGCATCCGCCAGGAGCTGAAAGCGAAGAAGACGCTCGACGAAGTCGCGGTGCTGGTGGCGCCGCGGGCGCGGGTGATCCGCGACGGCCAGACGGTCGAGCTGCTCGCCGACGAGGTGGTCCCCGGCGACCTCGTCGCGATCTCTCCCGGCGACCAGCTCGTCGCCGACGGCCGCGTGCTCGCCAGCCGCGGCCTCACCCTCGACGAGTCGATGCTGACCGGCGAGGCCGACGGCATCCGCAAGGAGCGCGGCGACGAGGTGCTCTCCGGCTCCTTCGTGATCTCCGGCTCCGGCCAATACGAGGTCGAAGCGGTCCGCGAGCAGAGCTATGCGGGGCGCTTGGCGGGCGAGGCGCGCGCCTTCCGCCACCCGCTTTCGCCGCTGCAGGAGGAGGTGAACCGGGTGATCGTCGTCTCCACCTACCTGATGATCCCGCTGGCGGTCCTCCTCTTGCTGAGCCTGAAGATCCGCAGCGTCGGCCTGCAGAGCGCCGCCGAGACGGCGACCGCGGGCCTGGTGACGCTGATCCCCGAGGGGCTGGTGCTGCTGATGAGCGTCACCTTCGCGGTCGCCGCGGTGCGGCTGGCCAAACGCGACACGCTGATCCAGCAGATGAGCGCGACCGAGAGCCTCGCCTCGGTCGACACGATCTGCATCGACAAGACCGGCACGCTGACCGAGGGGGAGCTGCGGCTGCGCGCGGTCGAGTTCGCCGAGGGGGTCGACCCGGCGGTCGGGGCGGCGGTGCTGGGACGATTCGCGGCGAGCGCCGGGGACCGCAACAAGACGCTGGAGACGATCGCCGAGCGCTACCCGGGGGACGCCGGGCAGGTCAGCGCCGAGGTGCCCTTCTCCTCCGAGTACAAGTGGTCGGGGGTGTCGCTGGCGGGGAACGGGGCGGGCGCGGGGACGTTCGTGCTCGGGGCGCCGGACGTGCTCGAAGAGGCGGGAGCGCTGGTGCTGCCGCCGGGGCTCGCCTCGAAGCTGGCCGAGGAGACCGCGGCGGGGCGCCGCGTCGTCGCCTTCGGGCGCAGCGGCGAGGCGCTCCCGGACGACCCTTCGAGCGAGCCCGCGCCGCGCCTCGAGCCGGTCGCCCTGGTGGTGCTGGAGGAGACGTTGCGCCCGGACGCCGCGGCGACGATCGAGTACATGCGCGACCAGGAAGTCGACCTGAAGCTGATTTCCGGCGACGCGGCGGCGACGGTGACCGCGGTCGCCTACGCGGTCGGCGTACCGCGGGACGCCGGCGTCGTCGAGGGGCCCGACCTGCCCGACGACCCCGAGGCGCTGCAGAAGGTGGCGCTCGCCAACACGATCTTCTGCCGGATCAAGCCGGAGCAGAAGAAATCCTTGGTCGACGCGCTGGTCGCCGCCGGGCGCTACGTGGCGATGATCGGCGACGGGGTGAACGACGTGCCGGCGCTGAAGCGGGCGCGGATGGCGGTGGCGATGGGCTCGGGGACGCAGGTGACCAAGGGCGTCGCCGACGTCGTCCTGCTGAAAGACCAGTTCTCGCGGCTGCCCGAGGCGATCGGCGAGGGCCGCCGGATCGCCCGCAACATCCACCGCCTCGGCCGCCTCTACCTGACCAAGACCGTCTACGCGGCGACCCTGATCGTGCTGGTCGCGGTGCCCGGGTTCGCCTTCCCCTTCCTGCCCCGCCACCTGACGATGGCGGCGTTCCTGACGATCGGCATCCCCTCCTTCGTCCTCGCCCTGGCGCCCTCCGACGGGCCGCTTTATCGCGGCCGACTGATCCGCGCGCTGGCCGCCTTCGCGATCCCCTCCGGGGTGGCGACCGGGATCGCCTCGATCATCTCCTGCGTCCTCGTCAACACGGTTGCCGGGGGCGGACTCGCCGCCGGGCGGACGGCGGCGACGACGACGCTGATCGTGCTCGGGCTGGCCTTCGTGCTGCTGCTGGAGCGCGGGCCGGGCCGCGAGCACATCGCGATCCAGAGCTACATGCTGGCGATGGTCGCCGGCCTCGGCGCCCTCTACGCGCTGATCCTCGCCGCCGAGCCGGTCCGCAAGTTCTTCGAACTGGAAATCCTCGACGCGACCCAGTGGTTCCTCGCCCTCCTCGCCGCCGCGATCGGCCTGACGATCGCCGCCCTCGTCTGGCGCCTGCCGATCATCGAACGCTGGGAAGCCGAGATCCCCGACGAACCCGACGAGCCCCCCAGCCCGATGGAGGCTGGGGGCGCCTGAACGGCGCATCGTCCTCAGTCGGGCCGACCCGTCCACGCGGATAGACGAGGCGGGAGGCTTTTTCGACTTTGGGCCATGCCCGTGCGGGGCAGTCGTCCTTAGCGTGCGAGCATGGCGACGACCTTGAATCCGGCCCGCCCCTTTCCCGGCGCCGGCGTGTCCCCGCTAGACACGGGGCACTTCGACGAGGCGTTCGCCGAGACCGGCACCGCGCGCCCTCCCTACGCGACGGTGATCGACGCGCTCGCGCGGCAGGACCTGGTGGAGCTGCGCGAGCGCGTCCGGTCGACTAGATCGCCAGTGGATCCCCGGGCGGGATCACGAACTGGCTGACGACCAGGTTGGCGGCCAGCTTCGAGGCACCGTCGCGGATGCGGTCGATCCGCACCTCGATCACCGCGGTGCTGCGGCCGGCGTGGAGCGGGCGGGCGTCGGCGACGATTTCGTCGCCGAGCCGGCCGGCGCCGAAGACGTTCAGCTTCAGCTCGATCGTCGTGAAGTCGTAGCCCGGCGGAATCGCGCGGAAGGTGGCCCAGGCGGCGACGGTGTCGCCGAGCGCCGTCCAGACGCCGCCGTGGACGAAGCCGCCCGGATGAAGGTGCCGGCTCTCGACCAGAATCCGGCCGCGCGAGTGGTCCTCCTCGATCTCCAGCGGCTCGATGCCGAGATCGGCGGGGAAGCTCCCCACCGCGAACTCGCGGATGTCCTCAGGCTTGACCTGGGAGAGATCGGCCATGGTCGGTATCGAAGCAGGAAGCGGCCCCGCTATGGGGCCGCTTCGTCACACAACGACTACTCGGATTCCTCAGACGCGTTCGACGATCATCGCCTTGCCCTGGCCGCCCGCGACGCACATCGTCTCGAGGCCGACCTGGTGGTCGTCGGTCTCCATCGCGTTCAGCAGGGTGCCCATGATCCGGGCGCCGGTCATCCCGAAGGGGTGGCCGAGGGCGATCGCGCCGCCGTGCGTGTTCAGCTTGTCTTCGTCGATCCCGGTCTCGTTCATGATCGGGATCACCTGCGCCGCGAAGGCCTCGTTCAGCTCGACCGCGTCGACGTCGCCGATGGTCATCCCGGCCCGGTCGAGGACCTTCTTGATCGCGCCGATCGGGGCGACGCCCATCAGCTCCGGCTCGTTGCCGTAGGTGGCGGCGGTGACGATCCGGGCGCGCGGCTTGAGGCCCAGCTCCGTGGCCTTGGTGTCGCTCATCAGCAGCACCGCGGCGGCGCCGTCGTTCAGCGGGCAGGAGTTGCCGGCGGTGACCCCGCCGCCGCCGAAGGCCTCGTCGAGTTCGGCCAGCTTCTCCAGGGTCGAGGAGGCGCGCGGGCCGTCGTCCTTGGCCACCTGGGTGCCATTGACGTCGACCGGCACGATCTCGCGGTCGAAGAAGCCGTCTTCCTGCGACTTCACCGCGAGTTCCTGCGAGCGCTGCGCGAATTTGTCCATGTCCTCGCGGGCGACGCCGTATTTCTTGGCGACGTTGACCGCGGTCAGGCCCATGTCGATGTAGGCGTTCGGCTGGCCGTCGTTGCCGATCAGGTTCGGGTTGCGGTCGTCGGCGCCGGCGGGCTCAGTGCGCTCGTTGAAGCGGCTCACCCACTCGACCCCGACCGCCAGGTAGGCGTCGCCCTCGCCCGCCTTGATCGCGTTGCCGGCGTGGCGGATCGCGTCGAGGCTGGAGGAGCAGTAGCGACTGACGGTGACGCCGTTGACCGACTGCGGCAGCTTCTCGGAGAGCAGCGAGATGATCCGGGCGATGTTGAAGGCCTCGAGGCCCTGCGGCATGCCGACGCCGCAGAAGACGTCCTCGACCAGGGCCGGGTCGAGCTCGGGGTTGCGCTCGAGCAGGCGGTCGACCACGAAGGCGCCCATCTCCTCGGGTCGCAGCGAGGCCAGCGAGCCCTTGAAGGCGCGGCCGATCGGCGTGCGGATGGTGTCGACGATTACTGCTTCGGGCATCTCAGGCGCCTCCTTGGGCTGGGTGCATGTCGCTAACTTCCGGTCGTGGAACCGTCGGGCAGCGTAGAGCAAACGGGCCGCGGGCTGATTGACCAGTCGGTCAATCTATTGTGACATTCCGCACCTGCCGTGCGTGCCGTGTCCCCGATCTCGGGTACATTCGAGCGATCCCAACCCGCGTTGGACCGCGGGAAGACGCCGCCACGCGGCACGGAAAGGAGGCCTCGACATGCCTGAGGGCTACTGCGTCAAAGAGCGCAAGAAGGTCGAGATCAAAGACGCCAAACAGGTGACGATGAAGAACGGTCGCCCCGCGATCCAAGGGGTATGTCCCGACTGTGGGACGAAAATCTTCAAGATCGGCAAACTCGAGGCCTAGAACTTCCAAGCCCCCGGCGCCGCTCCGAACCTCCGCACGCTTGTCCCCATATGGACGACGTGCGTGCAGTTGAACCTCGGCGCCGGGGTTTCCGTAGAACGGCAGACGTGATCAGTCGGCCGAGATATCAGCGGGAATGTGGACGATGCCCGCGCTGACCCGTGAGCGCGACGTGCGCGAGGCCTACTCGGCGCACTCGGGCGAGCTCTACGGCTTCGCGGTGCGCTCGCTGGGCGACGCCGGACTCGCCGAAGAGGCCGTCCAGGAGACCTTTCTGCGCGCCTGGAAAGCGGGCGAGCGCTTCGATCCGGAAATCGGCAGTCTGCGCACCTGGCTCTTCGCGATCCTGCGCAACGTGGTGATCGACCTCGGGCGCGCCCGAGCGGCGCGGCCGCGGGTCGCCGACGGCGGCATCGAGCCGTCGGTCGAACCGCTCGAGCAGGCGCTGCTCGCCTGGCAGGTCGAGGAGGCGATGCGGCGGATCGGCGAGGACCATCGCCGCGTGCTGCTGGAGACGCACTTTCGCGCCCGTCCCTACGCCGAGGTCGCCGCCGAACTCGGCGTGCCGGAGGGGACGATCAAGAGCCGCGTGTATTACGGGCTGAAGGCGCTGCGGGTCGCCTTGGAGGAGATGGGCTATGAGGACTGACGACCACCGAGACTGGCGGCTCTCGCTGGGGGCCTACGCGTTGGGCGACCTCCCCGCCGACGAACGGGCGGCGGTGGCCGCCCACCTCGAAGGCTGCGCGGAGTGCCGCGCCGAGCTGCGCTCGCTGGAAGGGGTCGCGGCGCTGCTGCCGCTCGCCGACCCGGATCGGGTCGAAGAGTCCGCGCTGCGCCCGCCCGCCGACCTCGGCACCCGGATCGAAGCTCAGATCGCGGCCGAATCGGCCAGGGAGGGAGGCGAAAAGCGGCGGCGCCGCTTCCGGTTGGGCTTTGGCGGCGCCGTCGCCGTCGCGGCTGTCGCGGCGCTGCTGGCGATCGTCGTCCTGCCGATCGGCGGGGAAAGTTCGCCCACCCAGGAGGTCCAATTCGCATCGGTGCCGAAAGGGATCAGCATCCAGGCGAAACTCGAACCCCACGCCTACGGCACCCAGATCTACATGTACGTGAAAGGCGTTCGCTCCGGCACGCTCTGCCGCGTCTTCCTGCGCGACGACCACGGGCGGACCTACTCGGCCGGCAGCTTCCGTTACCGCTGGGGGGACGACTCCGAAGCCGAGCTGAGCTCGGCCTTGGACCTCTCCCAGGCAGCGCAGGTCGGCGTGCACGCCGGCGGCCGGACCTTCGTGGCGCCGGTCGACCAGGCGACCGCGCTGGTCGGTGGGACGGGCATCGATCACGCGTGAGTCGCGCGTCGAGCCGCGCGCGCGGCTCACGGCATCTGCGCGGCAGTAGGCGCGGGGCGGCGCTGCTGGTGGCGGCGCTGCTCGGCGGGGGGGCGCTTGCCGGCTGCGGCGGCGGGTCGAGTAGCTCCGCGACCACCTCCACCACGGCAAAGACGACCCCGGCGCCGCCGGTCGCCAAACCGCCGCCCAACGCCGAAGAAGGAACCGTCTTCGTCTCACTCGGCAGCGCCGCCGGGCTGGGCCAGGTGTTGGTCGACTCCGAAGGCCACACCCTCTACGCGTTCAGCGGCGACAGCGGCGAAAGCTCGGCCTGTGAAGGGGCGTGTGCGAAAGCCTGGCCGCCGCTGCTCGACGAAAGCGGCGAACCGCAACCGAGCAACGGCACCGCCGCCACCCGCTTCGCCACGATCACCCGCCCCGACGGCAGCCGCCAGGTCACCTACGCCGGCCATCCGCTCTACGGCTTCAGCGGCGACAAGCAGCCGGGCGAAGCGACCGGCAACGGCCAGAGCGCCTTCGGCGGCACCTGGACGGCCCTCAAGGGCAACGGCAACCCGGCCGGGTAGAGCCCCTCCCGGCGCGCCCATCCCCTCATTCTTCTGGCGGTTATGAGGGGATGGGCGCGCCTTGCGCATGTCCCGTGGTGGTCCGGGGACGGTTCGGTCGCAGCCCAGGAGTGAGTTCGCAGTTCTCGTCGCATAGCGCAGATAACTGCGAACTCACATCGACGGCCCGCCCGGTGCGTTCGCAGTTGACGACAACATGTGGCGCTAACTGCGAACTCACCCGATGGCGCGTCCGGTGCGTTCGCACTTGACGACAAATGGTGTCGCCAAGTGCGAACGCGCTCCGGTGGACCGGGCCGGGGCGCGTGGACGGCGCGCCTGCGTGCGCCCTTCGCCGGGACCTGCGTGGGAGACGACACACTTCCGAGGGCCGTTGCGACATGCTTCCTTGCGCGGTCGGCACACCTACGTGCGCGGTCGACCTGCCTCCGTGCGCCCGTCTCGTTGACGGGCCGGAAAGCGCCGATATGGAGCGCTTTTCGGCCCATCAACATCGGCGGTCGCGGAAGGCGCGCGGGACCGTGCCGGGGCCGTCACGCCGCAGGCGCCCGGGCGCGCCCGTCCCCACCTAACCAGCCGAGCCTAGGTGGGGACGGGCGCGCCTCGCTAACCGCGGCGCTTGCGGTAGCTGAGGGCCGGCGGGGCGATCGCGCGGATCTCGGCGAGCAGGCGGGCCGAGAGGTCGCCTGGGTCCTCGTCGGGGCGGGGCTGGCCGCCCGCCGGGTCGAAGAAGTGGACCTTGATCCGCGGTCGGCGGGGGAAGCCGGTGAGGTCGGCGGTGCCGCTGACGGCGACACAGCTGACGTGGGCCTCGGGGACTTCGAGCGCCAGCCGGCCGACCCCACTGCGCGCCCGCATCGGTTTGCCTCGCGAGCGCGTTCCCTCGGGGAAGACGCCGATGCAGGAGCCGCCGCGCAGCGCCTCGATCGCGTTGGCGAGCGCCTGCGCGTCCCCCGCCCCGCGAACGATCGGGATCTGCCCCATCCCGTTGAGGACCGGCGCCAGCCCCTTCACGTCCCAGAGGGTCGATTTGGCGAGCGCCCGGATCATCCGCCGCTTGCGCGCGGCGACGCCGATCATCACCGGGTCCCAGTGGCTGTCGTGGTTGCCGACCAGGAGCAGCGGCCCGCTCGCGGGCAGCATCTCGACGCCGTCCACCTCGAGGCGCGCCCAGCGGGCGACCGGGAGGTTTACTGCCATCGCCGTGCGGTAGGTGCGGGTGGGCTCTCGCATGCCGGGGGCGGAAGCGTATTCGCTAAGGGGATTCCGCGGGGTCCGCAAATTACGAATTAAAGTGTCCGGTGTGTCGCAAAAGCCGCTCGAGTTGATCCTTGCCAGGAACCTGATGTCGGCGCTCTCGACGCCGGCCTTCCTGGTCGACGAGGGCGGCCTGCTGGTCTTCTACAACGAGGCCGCCGGGACGCTGCTCGGCAAGGGCTTCGAGGAGGTCGGCCACGTCGGCCCGGGCGAGTGGGGCGGCCTCTTCGGCCCCTACGACGCGGCCGGCGAGACGATCCCCTACGACGACCTGCCGGTGGTGCGGGCGGTGCGGGCCGGGCGCCCGGCCCACGCGACCTTCGACGTGCGCACCTTCGACGGCCAGGTCCATCCGGTCGAGTGCTCGGCCTTCCCGATCCTTACCGCGCACGGCTCACAGGGGGCGATCGCGATCTTCTGGCCGGCCGAGGACGGCCTCCCGACAGAGGCGATCGCCGCCGCGGCGGGCGCCGCCGGCACGGCCGCGCCGGGGCTGTCGACCGGCGCGCCGAGCCCCTCCAGCGGGGCGCCGGCGTGAAGGTCGACCTCTGGGGGACGCGCGGTTCGGTCCCGTCCCCCGGGCCGGAGACGATCCGCTACGGCGGCAACACCTCCTGCGTCGGCGTCACCCTCGCCGACGGCTCGCTGCTGGCCCTGGACGCGGGCACCGGCATCCGCAACCTCGGCCTCGGCCTCCCCGCCGAGCCGACCCAGCTCCACATCCTCCTCACCCACCTCCACCTCGACCACATCCAGGGTCTGGTGTTCTTCGAGCCGCTCTTCCGCTCGCAGGCCGAGGTCATCATCTGGGGACCGGCCTCGCCGGAGGCGAGCCTGCGCGACCGGATCGCCCGCTACATCTCGGCGCCGCTCTCCCCGGTCGAGGTGCGCGAGCTGCCCTGCGACGTCTCCTTCCGCGCCTGCCCGGAGCAGTGGGAGATCGGCTCGGCGACGATCACCGCCGCCTCCGTCGCCCACCGCGGCCCGACGCTCGGCTACCGGATCGACGACGCCGGCTCCTCGCTCGCCTACATCCCCGACCACGAGCCGGCGCTGGGCGCCGACCTCGACGCGCTCGAGCCCGAGTGGATCTCCGGCTTCGCCCTCGCCCAGGGCGCCGACCTGCTGATCCACGACGGCCAGTACAGCGACGAGGAGTACCCCGACCACCTCGGCTGGGGCCACTCGGCGCTGTCGCACTCGCTGGCCTTCGCGCGGCGGACCGAGGCGCGCCGCACCCTCCTCTTCCACCACGACCCGCTGCACTCGGACGCCTGGCTCGACGGGCACGGCGAGCGGGCGGCGGCGGAGTGGGAGGCCCGTGGCGGCCCGGCGGGCGCGGTGGAGCCGGCGCGCGAGGGTGCCCGCTACGAGGTCGAGGGCGGCACCGGCGTCGAGACAGCGAGCACCGCCTCGCACGAGACCGCAGCGGCGGCGCGCCGATGAGCCCGATCGACACCGCCCCGATCGACGCCGCGGCGGAGCGCTCCGAGTTGATCTCCCGCGCTCTCGCGAAAGCCTCCCAGGCGCACGCCGGGCAGATCCGCAACGGCAGCGGCGGCCTCCCCTACATCGAGCACCCGCGGATGGTCGCGGCCACACTCGCCGATCTCGGCTACCCCGACGAGATCCTCGCCGCCGCACTCCTGCACGACGTGGTCGAGGACTCCGACACCACCGTCGATGACCTGCGCGCCGAGTTCGGCGAGGAGATCGCCGAACTGGTCGCCGCGCTCTCCGACGACGAAACGATCGACTCCTACCGCGACCGCAAGGACGAGCACCGCGCCCGCATCGCCGGCGTCGACGGCGATGCCCTGGCGATCTACGCCGCCGACAAGCTGGCCAACATGACGACCCTTCACGCGGCGATCGAGGCGGAAGGGATCAAGGTCGCCGACGAGTACGAGGTGCCGCTCGGGCTGAAGCTCGAAGTCTGGGAAGCCGACTCCGCGATGCTGGCCGGCACGGCGCCGCAGCTCTCGCTGCTCGCCCCGCTCGCGGTCGCGATCAGCCGTCTCGCGGAGGATCTAAGAGCGGCAGACCCTCGTCCCTGTACCTGAGCCGCCGCTTCAGCGGGAGCACCGCCCAGAGGACGAGGAACATCGTCAGCACCAGCGTCGTCGTCACCACCGTCGTCGCCACGGTGCCGAAGAGGACGTTGGTGACGAGCATGATCGCGCAGGTCATCGCCAGCGCCAGGACGGCGAGCCCGGCGATCGCCAGCCGGTTGGCGATGAAGACGAGCCGGCCCTTCTGCTGGTAGCGGAAGGTGAGCCGGTGGTAGGCCGACGGCGCGATCAGCAAGGCCGCCGAGATCGCGGTGAGGATCAGGGTCGCGAAGTAGGCCTTCTGGTCGAATTCGCTGATCGACTGGAAGTGCTGCTGGAACGGGACCGCGAGCAGGAAGGCGAAGAGGACCTGGACGCCGGGCAGGGCGACCCGCAACTCCTGCAGCAACTCGCCAAGGTTGCGGTCGAGTCGCTCGGCTTCGGTCTCGTCGCGGCCCGACGGCCGCCCCTCGGGGTCGCGGTCCTTTTCGTCCTGCTCCGCAGCGGGCATAGGTTGACCATATGCCGGCCAAGACGGCAGTCGTGCTGTTCACCCGCGACCTGCGGGTGACCGACAACCCGGCCCTCTGGGCCGCCTCGCGGGCGGAGCGGACGGTGCCGCTCTTCGTCCTCGACGAGGCGATCCTCGGCTCGCGCCTCGCGGCGCCGAACCGGATCGCCTATATGAGGGAGGCGCTGATCGACCTCGACGGGCGGCTCAAGGGGATGGGCGCGCGGCTGTTCGTGCGGCAGGGGCGGGTGGTCGAGGAGGCGATGAAAGTGGCCCGGGAGGTCGGTGCCGAGGAGCTCCACATCGCCGCCGACTGGAGCGCCTACGCGCGGCAGCGTGAGAAGCGGCTGCGAGCGGCCTGCGAAGAAGAGCGGATCGAGTTCAGCGCCCATCCCGGCGTGACGATCGTCGAGCCGGGCGCGGTGACGCCGGCCGGCGGCGACCACTTCAAGGTCTTCAGCCCCTACCACCGTGCCTGGAGCGCGGCGCCTTGGCGCGGCGGGCTCGGCGCGCCGCGCAAGCTCTGCGCCCCGTCGAACCTCGCGGCGGGCGAGCTGCCGCCGTTCGCCGAGCTGACCGACGGAGCGCCGTCCCCGGACCGCCAGGCCGGCGGCGAGACGCAGGCGCGCAAGCGGATGCGCGCCTTCCTCCGCGATCGGCTCGGCGACTACGACGATGGCCACGACGATCTGGGGAGGGCGGGCACCTCCCGCCTCAGCGCCCACATCCGCTGGGGCTGCGTCAGTCCGCGCGAGCTCGCCGCCGCGGCGCGCGAGCGGCCCGGCGGCGCCCCCTTCGTGCGGCAGCTCTGCTGGCGCGACTTCCACCACCAGGTGCTGGCCGCGTTCCCTGCGCTACCGCGCCGCGACTACCGCTCGCGCGGCGACCGCTGGTCGCGCTCGGAGCGCGCCTTCGGGGCTTGGCGCGAAGGTCGCACCGGCTATCCCCTGGTCGACGCCGGGATGCGCCAGCTCGCGGCCGAGGGCTACATGCACAACCGCGCCCGCCTCGCGGTCGGCTCCTTCCTCACCAAGGACCTCTACGTCGACTGGCGCAAAGGGGCCTGGCACTTCTGGGACCTCCTCTCCCACGGCGAGATCGCCAACAACGCGGGCAACTGGCAGTGGGTCGCCGGGACCGGCAACGACACCCGGCCGCAGCGGGTGCTGAACCCCGTGCGCCAGGCGGAACGCTTCGACCCCGACGGCACCTACGTGCGCCGCTGGGTGCCGGAGCTGGCCTCGGTGCGCGGCAAGGCGATCTTCCGCCCCTGGCTGATGGAGGGCTTCGAGGGCCTCGACTACCCCGCCCCGATCGTCGACCACGACGACGCAGTCGCCGAGTTCCGCGCCCGCCGCGAAGGCTGACGAGGCATACGATGCCGCGATGGGACGGCTGGCCGTCATCCTCGGTTCCAACGCGCTCGCCCCGGGCGGCGAGGAGATCGTCGCGGCGGCGGCCGAGCACGGGGCGGCGGTCGTGCAGCGCCACGGGTCCGTCGCCGAGTATTCCCTCCCCCACGAGATCGACCACGCCGCCAACCTGCGGCCGCTGGTCGAGCAGGGCTGCGACCGGGTCCTGGCGATCGCCTCGGTCGGCAGCCTGCGCACCGACCTGCCGGTCGGCACCCTCCTCTGCCCCAACGACTTCATCGCCCTCCAGGTCAGCGCCTCGATCTTCGAGGACACTCGCGCGCACTCCGCCCCCAGCTTCGCCGCCCACTGGCGGGCCGAGCTGCTCGCCGCCTGGGCCGAAGGCGGCGAGGCGCCGGTCGACGGCGGCGTCTCCTGGCAGACGATCGGCCCCCGCTTCGAGACCCCGGCCGAGATCCGGATGATCGCCCGGCACGCCGACGTGGTCGGAATGACGATCGCCTCGGAGTGCGTGATCGCCGGCGAGCTCGGCCTCGAGTACGCGGCGATCTGCGTCGTCGACAACCTCGCCAACGGGCTCGCCGAGGGCGAGCTGAGTGTCGCCGAGATGGAAGCCGACCGCCTCCTCAACTCATCTCGGCTGCGCGACGGCCTCGCCGTCGTCCTCCCGCGGCTCGGCGCCGTCGGCCGTTGAGCGGGCGCGGGGGCACCCTGGGGAGCCGCCGTTGAGCGGGCTGGTCGTCACCGATGCGCGCCTCGACGGCGAGCGGGTCGGCCTGCGCTGTGCACCGGACGGGACGATCGCGGCTCTCGGCCCCGACGTCGTCGCCGCCCGCGGCGAGGAGACGCTCGACGCCGCGGGCGCGATCCTCATCCCGCCCTTGGTCAACGGCCACACCCATGCGGCGATGACGCTGTTCCGCGGCTCCGGCGGCGACCTGCCGCTGATGCCCTGGCTGGAAGGGCGGATCTGGCCGGTCGAGGCGCGGATGTCGCCCGAGGACGTCTACTGGGGCACGCGGCTCGCCTGCCTGGAGATGATCCGCTCCGGCACCACCCGCTTCTGGGACATGTACTGGCACCCGGAGGCGACGGCGCGGGCGGTTGCCGACGCCGGGCTGCGGGCGACGATCGGCGCGCCTTTCTTCGACAAAGGGCGCGACGCGCCGGCGATGCGCGCCGAGGCGCGCGAGCACCTCGAAACGCTGGAGCGGATCGGCGGATCGATCTCCGCCGCGCTCGCCCCCCACTCGATCTACATGGTCAGCGAGGAGTCGCTGCGCTTCATCGCCGAGCTCTCCGCCGAGCGCGACGCGCCGGTCCAGATCCACCTCTCCGAGACGAAGCCCGAGGTCGACGACTGCATCGGCGAACACGGCCGCCGGCCCGCCGCCTACCTCGACGACCTCGGCCTGCTGACCGAGCGCACCCTGCTCGCCCACGGCGTCTGGATCGACGACGAAGAGCTCGACCTGATCGCGGCGCGCGGCGCGACCGTCGTCTCCAACCCGGCGGCGAACATGAAACTCGCGGTCGGCAAGGTCTTCGACTACCCCTCGGCGCGGGCCGCCGGCGTGCGGGTCGGGCTCGGCACCGACGGCGCCGGCTCCAACGACTCGCTCGACCTGCTCGGCGACCTGAAGCTCTTCGCGCTCGCCCAGCGCCACGCCGCCGCCGACGCCACCGCGATCGCGGTCGGCGACGCCTGGTCGATCGCCACCGGCGCCGCCGCGCCGCTGCTCGGCACCACCCCGCTCGCGGTCGGCGCCCACGCCGACTTCCTCCTGCTCGACCAGAGCGCCCCCGAGCTGGCGATCGGCGAGCTGACCGCCGACCTCGTCTACGCCGCCGACCGCACCGCGGTCGACACCGTCGTCGTCGCCGGCCGCATCCTGATGCGCGGCGGCGCCCAGCCGGAGCGCGGCGAGATCGTCGCCCGGGCGCGCGAGCGGGCGAAGCGCCTCGGGCTTTAGGCGGTCGGGCCGGGGCTCGGGAAAGAACGCGGCGGCTGGCGCCCGGGAAGGGATGCGGCCGGTTCGGGCTGGCGCCCGGGAAGGGATGGGGCCGCTGCAGGCTGGCGCCCGGGAAGGGATGCGGCCGGTTCGGGCTGGCGCCCGGGGAAGGGACGGGCCGTCTCGGCCACGACCCCGGCAGGGTGTGGCCGTGGCCGAGACGGCCGGGTATGAAAGGCGTGGAGGATCTGTGACGCAGGCCGGGGATCGTCACGAAGATGCCGGGAACGTCACCCTTCCTGGCGTCTTCCTCGGACGTTACGAACACGTGACCATCGTTTTGGCCCCTATGGGGGCCAAAACTCATGCAGCGCGTTTCAGGGCCTCGTTTCCGGCCCTCGGAGGGCCGGAGAGTGTGACGTTCCCGGCGTCTTCGTCACCGATCGGG
>DASXMH010000040.1:0-13353 GCA_036495785.1 Solirubrobacterales bacterium | reverse complement strand
GCGGTCGGCACACCTACGTGCGCGGTCGACCTGCGTCCGTGCGCCCGCCTGGTTGATGGGCCGAAAAGCGCTGATATGGAGCGCTTTTCGGCCCATCAACATCGGGGTCCCCGGAAGGCGCGCGGGATCGTGCCGGGACCGTCACGCCGCGGGCGCCCGGGCGCGCCCGTCCCCACCTAACCAGCCGACCTTAGGTGGGGACGGGCGCGCCTCGCGCAGGGCGGTCACAGCTCTAGGCGCCGGCGGCGGCGCGGGCGCTCGCGTGGGCGGCGCGCTCGAGGGTGTCGGGGAGGGGATCGAGTTGCGGGCGTTTGCCGTAGCGGCGCTCGAGGGCCAGTTCGATCAGGTGGTCGGCGAGCCAGGCGTTCTTCGGCAGCAGCGGGCCGTGCAGGTAGGTGCCGACCATGTTGTCGCGCCAGACGCCCTCGAGGCCGTCGCTGCCGTTGTTGCCGTGGCCTTTGACGACGCGCCCCAGGGGCCGCGCGCCGGCGCCCAGGGAGGTGCGCCCGCCGTGGTTCTCGAAGCCGGCCAGAAGGCGCTTCTCGCCGCCAAGCTCGGTCTCGATCGCGACGTTGCCGATCAGCCGCGAGCCCTCCTCGCGGACCGTTCGCAGGTCGGCGAGGGCGAGGCCGGGCAGGGTCTCCGGGCCGAGCTGGTAGCTCTCGCCGAGCAGCTGGTAGCCGCCGCAGACCGCCAGCAGGGCGGCGCCGTCATCGACCGCCTCGGCCAGCGCCGCGCGCTTCGTCTCGACCAGGTCGGCGGCGACGACGCGCTGATCGCGGTCCTGGCCGCCGCCGATGTAGAAAAGATCATGCGCGGCCGGGTCGATTGACGCGCCGGGTCCGGCACCGTCCCATTCGAAGCCGATCCCCCGCCATTCGCAGCGCCGCTGCAGGAAGAGGATGTTGCCGCGGTCCGCGTAGATGTTCATCTGCTCGGGATAGAGGCTGAGGACGCGGAGCTCCATCATTCCTCCTGTCCCAGGACGACGACGGTCGAGCCGACGTGGTCCTCGGTCGCGTCGATCCGGAGGCGTTCGATCGCCATCAGGCCGACCTCGGCGGCCTCGGCCTCGAGCTCGGAGGCGGTCAGCGTGCAGATCGTCACCTCGTCGGGGGTGTCGGAGATGGCGCCGCTCGGCGCGACCTTCTGGCGCAGCCTGCGGACGACGATCCGCTCCGGCCCGACGATCGCCTCGAGCGGCAGGCTCGAGTAGACCCAGCCGTCGACCTCGCGCACGTCGGGGAGCAGCGGCTCGCCCTCCTCGGGCTCCGGCATGCCCTCGACGATCGCCGACGCGACGCGGCCGCCGGGCAGGAGCTGGGCGGCGATCGAGTCGAGGCAGGCGAGCCGCTCGGCCCGGTTCGCCAGCATCTGCAGCAGCTGCATCGGGGCCAGCGCCAGGGCGACCGGCTCGGGCAGCTCGAAGCCGCGCGCGTCGGCGAGCAGCGGGGTGACCGGGAGGCCGGCGGAACGCTCGCGCTGGGCGGCGATCAGCTCGTCGTCGTAATCGAGCCCGATCACCCGGTGCCCACGGCGGGCGAGGTGGATGGCGAGCCGGCCGGTGCCCGCGCCGAGCTCCAGGATCGGATCGCCGCAACGGTCGGCGAGCTCGTCCCAGACCCGCAGATCCGCGCCGTAGGCGCCGCACTCGACGTCGTGCCAGATCGCCGCTTCGGAGGTCGACGCGCTCATCGGATGAGCCCGATCATTGCCAGAACTCCTTCGCGAGGCCGCGGTCGGCGAGCAGCTTTCGCAGCTCCAGCAGCGCGGTGTAGGTGGGAAGGGCGAAGAGGCGGCCCTCTGACCCGGCGACCGCGGCGTCGAGCGAGGCCGCGATGTCCGGTTCGACCGCGATCCGATCCTCCGGCCAGCCCGCGTACTTCAGCCGCAGTGCCATCTCCGGGGCGCGGGTCCCGGCGCAGGTCACTCGACGCACCGCATCGGTCAGCACCTCGAAGTCCGCGTCCCACACCCAAGAGACGTCGCGCCCGTCCGCGATCCGGTCGTTCAGCGCCACCCAGAGGTCGATCCCCTCGTCGCGTTCGCAGTTCTCGTCGCTATCCGACGATTTCAGCGAACTCACCCGGGGGCCGGGGCGCTCGGCCTCCAGCTTCAGCGTGCGCAGGACCTCGTTGGCGCCCGCCGGGTTCTTGACCAGGAGGATCGAGACGCGCTTGTCGCCGATCGGGATCGTCTCGACCCGGCCGAACGCGGCCCGCATGCCGCGCAGCGCCGCGGCGATCCGGTCCGACTCGACCCCGAGGCGCAGCGCCGCGGCGATCGCCGCCAGGGCGTTGTAGAGGTTGTAGAGGCCGGGGAGTGGGAGCTCGACCTCGATCTCGCCGCCCGGCACCCGCACCGTTGCCGCCGAGCCCTCCATGCCGCGCAGCTCGATCCGCGTCGCCGCGACGTCGGGGCGCGGCCGTTGGGCGCCGCAGTTCGGGCACGAGTAGTGACCGAGGTGGCCGACGAAGGCGACCTCGTAGGCGTATGGATGCCCGCAGCGGCGGCAGTGCTTGGCGTCGAAGGCGTGCTGCAGCTCGGGCAGCGCCTGGGAGTGGTCCTCGATCCCGAAGTAGAGCGTGCCCTCGCGCGGGCGCTCGGTCTCGGGGTCGCGGCCGAGGTCGGCGATCAGCGGGTCGTCGGCGTTCAGCGCCAGGCCGGTCCCGGCGGGCCGCGCCGCCACCGCCTTCGCCCACTCCTCGGCCAGCGCCTCCATCTCGCCGTAGCGGTCGAGCTGGTCGCGGAAGAGGTTGCCGAGCACGATCAGGCGAGGGTTCAGCTGCTGGGCGACGCGCGGCAGCCAGGCCTCGTCGACCTCGAACAGCCCCTCGGCGCCGTGCTGCTCGAGCAGCGCCGTGGCGACGCCCCAGGTCATGTTCGAGCCAGCCCGATTGTGGACCGGCGGGCGCCCCTCGGCGGCGAGGATCGCGGCGATCATCCCCGCCGTCGTGGTCTTGCCGTTGGTCGCCGAGACGATCGTCGCGCCGCCCGTCAGGCCCGCGCCGAGCTTCGCGATCGCCTCGGGCTCCAGCCGCAACAGCACCCGTCCCGGCAGCGTCGTCCCGCCGCCCCGCCCGGAGCGCCTGCTCGCCGCGCCGATCGCCCGCGCCAGCGCCCGCTTGGCGCCGAAGGCGGGGCCGCCGCGCCCCGCTCGCCCGCTCGCCACGGCGGCGCTCAAGCGGCCGGCGGGACCAGCACGCGCAGGGCGTGCGGGATCACGCGCAGGTCGGCCGGAAGGTCGGTCAGATGCTCACCGTCGGCGTAGACCGCGAACGGGCGGCTGGCGCTGAGGCTGAGCCGGGAGGCGCGACTGACGTTCACCTCGTCGGTGCCTACGTGAGTGCCCTTGAACACCTTCGGCAGGTTACCCAGGAAGCGGAGCTTGCCGACCTTGGCGATCGTCACGACATCGAACTCGCCGTCGTCGAGATCGGCATCGGGGGCGACGAACATGCCACCGCCGTAGGCGCTGTTGTTGGCGACGACCACCGAGTAGCCCTCGATCCGGGTCCGCCGCTCGCCGATCGCGATCGTGAACCGGGCAGGCTTCCAGGCGACCAGGGCGCGCAGCGCCGCGTAGGCGTAGACGAGGTTCCCGCCCAGGCGGCTTTCGTTGGCGATGCGGTTGGCGTCGGAGTCGAAGCCCGCGCTGGCGATCCCGAGGAAGGGCTTGCCATTGGCCTCGCCCACGTCGATCACGCGGGTGTGGCCGGCGAGGACGATCTCGATCGCCGCCTCGGGGTCGGTGGGGATGCCGAGCACGCGCGCGAGGTCGTTGCCGCGGCCGACCGGGACGACCCCGAGCGGCGTCTCGCCACCGGCAATCGCGCCGCCGATCGCGCCGACCATGCCGTCGCCGCTCACCACCACCGGCAGCTCGCCCGCCTCGACCGCCCCCAGCGCTTTCTCGACGCCGTGCTCGAGGCTCCTGGTGCGGACGAGGCGGAAGGGGACGCGGCGCGCGTCGAGCACGGTCTCGATCCGCGGCAGCAGCTTCAGCGCCCGGCCGCCTCCCGAGGACGGGTTGACGAGCAGGACGAGCGGCCGCTCGGAGCGGCCATCCTGCACGCCGAAGTCAGGGGTCACCTGCGTCGCCTCCACCGCCCAACCCTAAGGCCGGGCGGCGCGCCCGCCGCGGCCGGCAAGTCGGGCGACGGCGAAGCTGCCGGCCCCGGCGCTCTCGACGGCGACGGTCTCGAACCCCTGGGAGCGCAGGGAGCGGGCGAACAACCACCCGGCGGGCCCGCTCCCCGTCGCGGCGCCGTGGGTGGCGGCGAGGACCAGGTGGCCGCCGGGGCGCAGTACCCGGGCGACCTCGCGCGGCGCCGGGCGCGCGTCGACCGCCGCGACCAGGTCGAAGTTGTCCTCGGGGTAGGGGAGGCGCCGCGGGCCGCCGACCTTGAAGGCGACCCGGCCCTCCGGATCGAGCCCGACCCGCTGCGTCGCCGCGGCGATCCGCTCGGGGTCGGCGTCGATTCCCCGGACCCGCGCGGTGGGGAACTCGCGGGCCAGGAAGAGCGCCGCCTCGCCGTCGGCGCAGGCCACCTGGAGGACCCGCTCGGGGGCGCCGACGTGCAGCACCGCGGCGGCCAGAGGCGTCAACGGCGGGGGGCTCGACATCGATTCGATCGTATTTGCTCTACTCTCCTGGACCGATGGCGGGGGACCAGTTCGATAAACGGTGGTACATCCTGGCCGGGTTCGCGGCCTTGGCGATCGTGATCGTCGGGATCATCTTGATCTCGCGCAGCGGCGGGAGCAGCGACAGCAACTCCAAGACCACCGCGAGCAAGGAAGAAAACGGCAAAGAAGGCGCCAAGGGCGAAGGCGGCGCGAAGGGCTGCACCAAAGTGGCGCAGCCGAAACCGCGTACCGAGAGCCTGCCGAAGCCGAAGATGACCACCAAGAAGGGCGAAACGGTCACCGCGATCGTCGAAACCAACTGCGGCACCTTCGACATCGCCCTGGCGACGAAAGAAGCGCCGACCATCGCCAACTCCTTCGCCTACCTGGCCGAAGAAGGCTTCTACGACGAACTGACCTTCCACCGGATCGTCCCGGAATTCGTCATCCAGGGCGGCGATCCGACCGCCACCGGCAGCGGCGGACCTGGCTACGAAGTGGTCGAAGCGCCGCCGAAAAATCTCAAATACACGCTCGGCACGGTGGCGATGGCGAAGAGCGCCGAAGCCCCGTCCGGCGCCTCCGGCAGCCAGTTCTACGTCGTCAGCGGGCCGCAGGGCGAAACGCTGCCGCCTGAATACGCGCTGGTCGGCAAAGTCACCCAAGGTCTCGACGTGGTCGAACGGATCGGCGAACTCGGCGGTCCCGAAGAAAAACCGACCCAGCCCGTGGTCATCGAAAAGATGACGATCGAACGCGGCTAGGTCCCACTCCGTAAGCTCTGGCAGTGGCCAAGGTCGACGTTGGAGACAAGGCGCCGGAGTTCGAGTTGCCCGGGACGGGAGGGCGCACCTACCGCCTTTCCGACTACCGCGGCCGCAAGGTCGTGCTCGCCTTCTATCCGGGCGACTTCACCGCCGTCTGCACCAAACAGTTCTGCTCCTATCGCGACGAAGGCGAGCGACTCGACAAGCTCGGCGCGGAGGTGCTGGGGATCTCGCCGCAGTCGGTCGACTCGCACGAGCGCTTCACCGAGGAGAAGCGGCTGAACGTGCCGCTCCTGGCCGACGAGGACAAGGCGGTCGCCAAGGCCTACGGCGTCGCCGCCGGGCCGATGGTGCGGCGCTCGATCTTCGTCGTCGACGAGGAGGGCGTGATCGGCTTCCGCAAGGTGACTCTGGCGGGGCTCACCTACGAGTCCGTCGCCGACCTCGAGCGCGCGGTCGCGGGAGTGGGCTGATGCCCGGCGCCGAGCCCGCCGAGTTCGCGGTCGGCCCGGCGCCCGCGCTGCGCGGCAGCGTCGCGGGGGAGGGGACGCCGATCGTCCTCTGTCACGGGTTGACGGCGAGCCGCCGCTACGTCGTGCACGGCTCGAAGGCGCTGGAGCGGGCCGGGCACCGGGTCGTCACCTACGACGCGCGCGGCCACGGCGAGTCCGACCCGGCGCCGCCGACGCAGAGTTATGGATACCCGGAGCTGATCGCCGACCTCGAGCGGGTGGTCGAGGCGGAGGTCGGCGAGGGGCGCTTCCTGCTCGCCGGCCACTCGATGGGCGCCCACACCGCGGTCGGCTACGCGCTCGCGCACCCGGAGCGCTTGAGCGGCCTGGTGATCATCGGCCCGACCTACACGGGGGAGATCACCGCCGAGACGCCGGCCTACTGGGAGTGGCTGGCGGCGGCGCTGGAAGCGGAGGGGATCGACGGCTTCGTCGACTACCTGGTCCGCGAGGGGTCGACGACGGACGCCTGGCGGGAGCCCGTGGCGCGGATCAGCCGCGAACGCATGGAACTGCACCGCGATCCGCGCGAGCTGGGGCGCGCGCTGAGGGAGACGCCCGCCTCGCGGCCCTTCGGGTCGCTGGAGGACCTCGCCGGGCTCGACGTCCCGGCGCTGGTCGTCGCCTCCCACGACGAGGCCGATCCGGGGCATCCCTACGCGGTCGCCGAGGCCTACGCGGCGGCCTTGCCGCGGGCCCGTCTGATCAGCGAGGATGAGGGGCAGTCGCCGTTGGCCTGGCAGGGCGGGCGCCTCTCGCGGGAGATCTCCTTATTCGCGCTTGAGCCAGACGTGGCACTATCCAGGTAGAAATTGCTTATGAAATTCCCGAGTGAACGAATTCTCCGGCTCGCGATCGCCTTCATCGGCGTGCTCGGCGTGGCCGTGGCGACGTACATCCTGATCTCCGATTCGACCTCGGGTGCGCCCGCGTGCCTGGCGGGCGGCACCGGCTGCGAGACGGTCGCCAAGAGCTCCTACTCGCACATCCTCGGGATCAACGTCGCCGTCTTCGGGATCACCGGCTGGATCCTCATTCTCGGCACGGTGCTCTTCGGCAACGACCCGGCCCGGCTGCTGGGATTCCTGTTCACGCTCGGGGGCTTCGGCTTCAGCATCTATCTCACGTACCTGGAGATCTGGAACATCGAAGCGATCTGCCAATGGTGCGTGACCAACGCGGTCCTGATGACCATCTGCTTCCTGCTCAACATCGCACGGCTGCTCGGCTACGTCGGGACCCCGGACGGGGGCGCCGTGTTCGGAGGCGGTGGCGGCGGGGGAGGAACTGCGCAGCCGCTTGCCGAAGACGGCTGAGGGCCGCCCGGATGGCTAAGGTCGCAGGCGCAGGGCAGGGTTTGATTTCGCACGTAAACGACACGGAGGACTGATGAGTAACCAACGCGACAGGGAGAAACGCCGAGAAGAACGCCTTGAGGCCGAGCAGCAGGCGGCAAGCGGCGATCGGCGGACGCGCCTGCTTCAGCTCTCCGCGGGCGGCGTGTTCCTGGCGATCATCGTCGTCGTGGTGGTCATCATCGCGGTTGGCTCGGGCAGCAGCTCGGGCGGCGACGCCTCCAACCTGGTCGAAAAGCAGCAGGTCGAAAAACTGTTCTCCGGGATCCCGCAGAACGCGGCCATCCTCGGTAAAACGACCGCTCCGGTGAAACTCTTCGAGTATGGGGACCTGCAGTGCCCGGTCTGCAAAGAGTACTCGGAAGAATTCCTGCCCGAAATCATCGAAAACCAGGTGAAAAAAGGCGAAGTCAGCATCACCTTCCGCAACTTCATCATCATCGGCCCGCAGTCGATCCCGGCCGGCGAAGCCGCCCTCGCGGCGGGCGCCCAGGGCAAAGGCTGGACCTTCATCGAGACCTGGTACCGCAACCAGGGCGTGGAGAACTCCGGCTACGCCACCGACGAATTCATCGAATCCATGGCCAAGTACGTCGGCATCCCCGACATGGCCAAATGGAAAGAAGAATGGAAGAGCGGCAAGTACAAAAAACAGGTCGAAGAAACGAGCGCCCAGGCCGAAAAAGTCGGCTTCACGGGCACGCCGTCCTTCTCGATCGAAGGCCCGGGCTCCGAAGGCCTCGAACTCCTCGGCACGCCCGGCTCGACCGAAGCGATCGAAGAAGCCATCAAACAGGCCAGCTGACCCGGCCAGCCGCGGCGTTCGCAGTCATCTCCGCATAGCGACGATTTCTGCGAACGCCGCACCCGCGGTGGAGAGGTCCCTGCGTGCCGCTGCATCGGCCTCTCCCGCGTCAAGTTGACATAACCAAGATTATCGTGCGTTGGTTCTGAGCCGGAGGGCCTTTTCGAGGGACGTTCAGTGCACGAACGCCCGCAGCGCCACAGCGACCTCCCCGGCGCTCAGCGGCCCAAACCGGAGCGTCCAGGCGTCGCCGAGCTCCTGAACCAACCGGAACCGGACGCCCGACGAGTTCAG
Source organism: Solirubrobacterales bacterium (assembly GCA_036495785.1). Classification (GTDB taxonomy): domain Bacteria; phylum Actinomycetota; class Thermoleophilia; order Solirubrobacterales; family 70-9; genus VAYN01. The sequence goes on along the minus strand of DASXMH010000040.1, from coordinate 4,991 downwards.
CGCCGCCTCGTGGGGCTCAAGCCGTTCGAACCCCGTGCGGCCCTGGAAGGTCGCGTCAAGTCCGTACTGCCCCGAGTCGAGCGGCCAGATGCTCAGCTTGTCGGCGACGGGACCGGGCGGAAGAGCCGAAAGTGTCCCCATTCACAAATCTCTTCGACCCCTTCCAGTCCCTCTTGAGTCGCAGATCGCGGAGTGGACATAACGTCGTGCCGCCTCCCGCACCAATCCGGTGCCATCCGCCTTCCTGTCTGTTCCCCGGAGTGCGTTCGCAGTTAGCGACGCCATTTGTGGCTAAGTGCGAACGCACCGGCCGGCTAAGTGAGGATGGCGGTGCCACGGATCAGGGGACGGACGATCGGGGGCGACTTGGGGAGTTTGCCGTGGTCGATCGCCTCGATCTGGAAGGACGAGGCGCGGAGGTTGGCCTCGGTGGCGCGGTTGCAGTGACAGCCATCCGCCAGGAAGCGCCAGGGCTTTTCGAGGCGGTCCTGCCAGCGGGCGCGGTGGGGGTCGTCGGAGCGGACGTGCTCGATGAAGAGAAGACGGCCACCGGGCTTGAGGACGCGGGCGAGCTCGGTGATCGCGGCCACCGGGTCAGGGACCGTGCAGAGGACGAGCGTCGCCACCGCGGTGTCGAAGGTGTCGTCCTCGAATGGCAGCGCTTCGGCCGGTGCGGTGACGAGGCGGGTCGGCGCGGGCGACGCGGGGTCGGCGTCCGCGGCGCTCTCGGCGCCTGGCTCGGCGATGTCCTCGCTGTCCGCGTCCCTCCTGTCGCTCGTAGCGGCGGCGCTCCGGCTGTCAAGGCGCGCCCGCAGCTTGGCGCCCATGTGTTGGTCGGGCTCGACCAGCGTCAGGTCCTCGATCCCGGCGCCGTAGAGGTCGAGGTTCACGCCGGTCCCGGCGCCGATCTCGACCACGCGGCCCCGCGCGTCCGCCAGCAGCGCGGCGCGCATGTCGCGTAGCCCGTTCTCCTCGGTCGCTTTCAGCCCACGGTCATAGAAGGAGGCGAAGAGTCGCCCCCAGGTCGCGTCGTATGCCTTTCCCAGGGCTCCGGCGGCCATTTGCTCATTTGACCACACCAGGGCGTGGCGAACTGAACAATCGTCAGCGGGCGTGGTCCTCCGCGGGGGCGCCCTCCGCGTCTGCGTCCTCGGCCGTGCTGTGGGTCACGCGCTCCTCGTAGGCCGCCCGCGCCGCGTGGTCGACCTCGGTCATCAGCTTGTCGGTGCCCATCGTGCGGCCGACCCACTCGGCCGCCGAGCGCGGCATCAGGTAGGCGGTGCGCAGGATCGCCCCGTTCGACTTCGGCACAAAGACATCGAAGCGCGGCACTTCGAGCGCCTCGACGATCGCCTCGGCGACGTCGCTAGCCTCAACCGGTTTCACCCATTTCTGGCCGACGCCCGCGGTCAGCTCGGTGTTGACGACGGTCGGCATCACGCAGGAGATCTCGACGTCGCGGCCACGCATCTCCGCCCGCACCGACTCGCTCAGCCCGACCACCGCGTGCTTGGTCGCCGAGTAGGTGGCGATCCCGGGGACGCCGGTTTTGCCCGCCTGCGAGGCGATGTTGACGATGTGGCCGCTGTTGCGGGGGATCATCCGCCCCATCGCCAGCTGGGTGCCGTTGATGACCCCGATCAGGTTGATCTCGATCTGGCGCCGGAACGAGTCCTCCGCCTCCTCGACGAACGGCGTCACCGGCATGATCCCGGCGTTGTTGATCACCACGTCGAGCGGGCCGAGCTGGCGCTCCGCCTCGTCGAGGAAGGACTCGAAGGAGGCACGGTCGGACACGTCCAGCGCCAGCGCGATGCTGCCGCCGCCGAGCTCCGCCGCCGTCTGCTCCGCCGGCGCCAGGTCGACGTCACCTATCGCCACCCGGGCGCCGCGCCGCGCCAGCGCCTCCGCCGTCGCCTTGCCGATCCCGCGCGCGCCGCCGGTGATCGCCACCACCCTCCCGTTCAGGGACCGCCGCTGCTTCGCCATCACTCCTCCTCCCCGGCTACCCGGCCGGTTTGTAAACCGTGACCACGGCCGCTCCGCCGAGGCCGATGTTGTGCTGAAGGGCCACCTTCGCACCTTCGACCTGCCGCCGCCCGGATTGACCGCGCAGCTGCCAGGTCAATTCCGAGCACTGGGCGAGCCCGGTCGCCCCGAGCGGGTGCCCCTTCGAGATCAGCCCGCCCGACGGGTTGACCACCACCTGGCCGCCGAAGGTCGTCGCTTCCGCCTCGACCAACTTGTGTCCCTCTCCTTCCGCCGCGAACCCGAGCGCTTCGTAGGTGATGAGCTCGTTGGCGCTGAAGCAGTCGTGGAGCTCGCAGACGTCCACCTCGTGCGGGGCCACCTGAGCCTCCTCGTAGGCAGCCCGCGCCGCCGTCCGCGACATCTCCGAGCCGACGATCGTCATGCAGTCGGCGTTCTCGTCGAAGGTCGAGGAGAGGTCGGTGACCATCGACTGCCCGGCGATCTCGATCGCCTTGTCCCAGAGGTCGTGCGAGTCGACATAACGCTCCGAGGCGACGATCGCGCACGCCGCCCCGTCGGAGGTCGGCGAGCACTGCAGCTTGGTCAGCGGGTCGTGGATCATCTTCGCCGCCTTGATGTCCTCGAGGCTGTACTCGTCCTGGAACTGGGCGTAGGGATTGTTGACCGAGTGCTTGTGGTTCTTCCAGCCGATCCAGGCGAAGTGGTCGGGGGTCGAGCCGTACTTCTGCATGTGGTCGCGCCCGGCGTTGCCGAACATCTGCGGCGCGGGCGGGGACGCCTCCGGGTCACGGATCTCGAACATCCGCATCGCGTGTTTGTCGAGCGCGTTGGTGCGGTCGGTGTACTTGACGCCGAGGCTGCCCGGCTCCATCTTCTCGAAGCCGACCGCGAGCGCGCAGTCGACGAGCCCGCCCTTGACCGCCTGGCGCGCGAGGAAGAGCGCCGAGGACCCGGTCGAGCAGTTGTTGTTGACGTTGACCACCGGGATGCCGGTGAGGCCGAGCCCGTAGAGGGCGCGCTGGCCGTAGGTCGAATCGCCGTAGCAGTAGCCGGCGTAGGCCTGCTCGACGTCCTCGTAGGAGATGCCCGCGTCGGCGAGCGCCTTCTCGCCCGCCTCGACCGCCCAGTCTGGATAGTCGCCCTCCTTCGTCCCGGGCTTCTCGAACTTGGTCATCCCGACCCCGATCACGAACGTGCGGTTGCTCAACTCTGGCTCCTCCCTGCCGCCCCCGCCCCGCGCGGTGACGTTATTGGCTGGCTGGCCAGAAAGTTAGCGCAGAGTTCGCTTTTCGCCCTTCCCCGGGTAGACGCGGAAGGCCAGGTAGGCGATCACGATCCCCACCACGGTGCCGATCACGCGCTGGCCGGCGGCTTCGAGGCGGGCCTCGCCGAGCGTGTCGGAGAGCAGCACCACGTAGGTGGTGATCGTCGCGGTGAAGAGCGCGTACTGGACCGTGATCAGGCCGAAGGAGAGTGCCGCGGCGATGCTGAGGGCGATCGCGATCGGCGCCTCGGCGCCGTCGAAGGCGAACGCCAGGGCGGTGGCGAACGCCAGGCCGACCAAGGTGCCGACCGCGCGCAGGACGAGGCGGCGGTCGGTCTCGTCGCGTTCGGGTCGCAGGACGAAGAGGATCGTCAGCGGGATCCAGTAGCCGTGCTCCTTCATCCCGGCGACGCGGTAGACGGCGACGCCGAGCGCCAAGGCGAAGCCATAGCGGATCGAGTGCCGGGCGACCGGCGAGTCGAGGGTGAAGTTGGCGCGCAGGCGCGACTTGGTCCGAGCCCAGTCCCAACCGCTCTCGTTGTCGGAATCGCGGTCATAGACGAGCCAGACGCAGGCCGCCCAGGCCGCCTGGGTCAGCCCTCCGACGGTGCCGTAGAGGAGGGCGGGCAACGTGTCGTGGACCGGCAGGAAGAGGCCCTCGGCGATCATCAGCGCCACCGAGCAGGCGAACCCGGCGAAGGCGAGCCGCAGCGTGTCGGCGAAGCAGTAGCCCGAGGCGGCCGCCATCAGCCCCATCGCGACCACCGCGGCGGGCGCCCACTGGCTGCTCAGCACGCCGATCGCCGTCGCCGCGCCGACGAACGGCGCGGTCGCCGCCTGCCAGACGGCACGCGGGCCCGCCGGGGCGTCGAGGGCGGTGAAGCCGCAGACGAGGGCGGCGGTGGCGATCGCCCCGTGCGAGGGCCAGTCGAAGGCGAACTCGAAGATCAGCGCGAGCGCGACCCGCACCGCGACCAGGGCGCCGCGCCGCAGAGCCGGGCCGGGCGCGGCAGGCCCGATCGAGAGGAGCGGCGAGGCCCGCAGCCGCTGCATCTGCCCCGAAGCGTCATATAGCCGTGACGTGCTCTGGGCGGGCATCGCCCGAGAAGTATCCTTGGGGGTCGTGATCCTTGCCGATATCAGCGGCACCCCCGGGACCGGGGTGGGACTCTTCGCGGCGCTCGCGGCGGGGATGGTCTCCTTCCTCTCCCCCTGCGTGCTGCCGCTGGTCCCGGGCTACCTCTCGGCGGTGACCGGCGTCTCCGCGGCGGACCTCGACGAGGCCGACTGGCGCAGCGTCGTCCCCCCCGCCCTGATCTTCGTCGCGAGCTTCTCGGCGATCTTCATCCTGCTCGGGCTGACCGCGACCGGCCTCGGCTCCTTCCTCTCCGAAAACAAGGCGCTCCTGACCCAGATCTCGGGCTGGCTGATCATCGCGATGGGCGTCCTCTTCGTCGGTTCCCTCTTCATCACCCGGCTGAACAAGGAGTGGCACGTCCAGGCGCTGCTCTCGCGGGCCGGGAAGGGCGGCCCGATCGTCGCCGGCGCCGCCTTCGCGATCGCCTGGACGCCCTGCATCGGCCCGACCCTCGGCGCGATCCTCTCGGCCGCCGCCGCATCAGGCTCGGCGGGTCGCGGCGCCCTTCTGCTGGCCATCTACTCGGCCGGCCTGGCGATCCACTTCCTCGCCACCGCCCTCGCCTTCTCGCGGATGACGACCGCCTTCACCGTGGTC
>DASXMH010000039.1:0-2995 GCA_036495785.1 Solirubrobacterales bacterium | reverse complement strand
GTGGGCGAGCGCCCGTCCCGACAGCGAGGGGTGGGAGGGGACGAACGGGTGCCCGTCGCCGGCGTGCCCGGCGACCACGCGCCGGATCCCGCCGATCGCCTCGGCGGAGAGCTGGCGACGGAAGCCGCGCCCGGCGAGCCGCTCGCCGCGGCCGTCGAGGATCGCCACCGTCCCGCCCACCGCGGAGGCGACGGTGGCGGCGATCTCCTCCAGCCCGCGCTCCTCCAGCACCAGCCGCTCGAGCCGCCGCTGGATCGCCAGCCCGCGCTGCAGCACCTCGTACTGCTCGTTGACCAGCCGCGTGAAAGCCTTCTCGGTGATCGCGATGAACGGCACCGAATAGGGCACCTCGAAGAGCGGGAAGTCCCGCTTCCCGGCCTCGTCGACCAGCGCTTTCGGCAGCCGTTTGTGGCTGAACCCGGTGCCGAAGCCGAGCCCCGCCAGGTTGCGCTCGGCGAGGTCGGCGACGAAGGCGCGCTGCTTCTTCTCGGTGTCGAGCGGGATGCCGGTGGTCAGCATCAGCTCCCCGCCCGACAGCCACGGCGTCGGGTCCTGCAGCTCGGAGATGTGCACCCAGCGGACCGGGGCGTCGGCGCCCTCGGCGCCGGTTGCCAGCTCCAGATCTAGCTCGTCTAGAAGGCTCTGGACCGTGAGCACATCGGCTCCCTACCCGTGTGCGACCACCTGGTCCCACGCCTCGGTGAGGACGGAGGACAAGACGTCGTGGATTTCCTCGAACTGCTCGGTGTCGGCGATCAGCGGCGGAGCCAGCTGGATCACCGGGTCGCCGCGATCGTCGGCGCGGCAGATCAACCCGCGCCTGTAGAGCTCGGCGGAGAGGAAGCCGCGCAGCAGCTTCTCCGACTCCTCGTCGTTGAAGCTCTCCTTGGTCTCCTTGTCTTTGACCAGCTCGATTGCCTGGAAGTAGCCGGCGCCGCGCACGTCGCCGACGATCGGCAGGTCGCGGAGGCTCTCCAGCATGCGGCGGAACTCGTCCTCCTTGGCGAGCACGTGGCCGCAGAGGTCCTCGCGCTCGAAGACATCGAGGTTGGCGAGCGCGATCGCCGCCGCCACTGGGTGGCCGGCGAAGGTGAAGCCGTGGGCGAACGAGGAGTCCCCCTTGCTGAACGGCTCGAAGACGCGGTCGGAGGCGATCACCGCTCCCATCGGGGCGTAGGCCGAGGTGAGCCCCTTCGCCGTGGTGATCATGTCGGGCTGGTAGCCGAACCGTTCGCAGCCGAAGTAGTGGCCGAGCCGGCCCCAGGCGCAGATCACCTCGTCGGAGATCAGCAGCACGTCGTACTGGTCGCAGATCTCGCGCACGCGCTTGAAGTAGCCGTCGGGCGGGACGAAGCTGCCGCCCGCGTTCTGGACCGGCTCGAGGATCACCGCGGCGACCGTCTCCGGGCCCTCGAAGACGATCCGCTCCTCGATCGCGTCGGCGGCCCAGATCGGATCGCGGCCCTCGGGCCAGCGGTAGATGTTGGTGTTCGGCACGTGGCAGGCGCCGGCGACCAGCGGTTCGAACTGGTTGCGCAGGTTGGTGATGCCGGTCGCCGAGAGGGCACCAAGGGAGGTGCCGTGGTAGGCGACCTCGCGGGCGATGAATTTGTGCTTCTGCCCTTTGCCGTGGGCGCGGTGGAAGTTGCGCGCCAGCTTCAGCGCCGACTCGACCGCCTCCGAGCCGCCGTCGGTGAAGAAGACGCGGTTGAGGTCGCCGGGCGCGAGGCCGGCGATCCGCGCCGCCAGTTCGATCGCCCGCGGGTGGGCGTAGCTCCAGAGGGTGAAGAAATCGAGCTCTTCGACCTGGCGCGCCGCCGCCTCGCCGTACTCGGCGCGGCCGTGGCCGGCGTTGACGCAGAAGAGCGCCGAAAGGCCGTCCAGATAACGGTTCCCGTGCTCGTCGTAGACGTAGCAGCCATCCGCCCGGGTGATCAGCGGGATCTCGTGCTCGGGGCTGTAGGCCCCCATCCGCGAGAAGTGCATCCAGAGATGCTCGCGGGCCATTTTCTGCAGTTCTGAGTCGACTACCTGTGGTGCGGTCGCCATGCCGCTCTCCTTCCAAACGCTTGCGACGTTATGGACAAAGCTAGAGCCCGTCCGTCACGTCCGCAAGGGGCTCACGGGTGAAGCCACGTCCTATCCTTTATACACGACGTATAAATCGAAGCTGTCCTTTTAGGACATTCGCCACTTGCGACCCGGTCCAAGGGGGCATACGTTCGGGTCGATGGGAAAGGGGACGGAGGAGGAATGAGCGAAATGGACCAGACGACGATCGCGGACGCGGAGAACGTGGTGGCCGAGTCGCCCAGCGTCGCCCTGCGCAACGTCACCAAACGGTTCGACGACTTCACCGCGGTCGACAACCTCTCGCTGGAGTTCGGGCGCGGCGAATTCTTCACGCTGCTCGGGCCGAGCGGCTGCGGCAAGACGACGACGCTGCGGATGATCGCGGGCTTCGAGCGGCCGACCAGCGGTGAGATCGCGATCGAGGGCGAAGACGTCGCCGCGCTGCCGCCCCACAAGCGGCCCACCAACACCGTCTTCCAGAGCTACGCGCTCTTCCCGCACCTGAGCGTCGAGAAGAACGTCGCCTTCGGGCTGAAGCGCAAAGGCGTCGACAAGGACGAGATCGCCGAACGGGTCACGGCCGAGCTCCAGCGGGTCGGCCTGGCGCGCGAGGCGAACCGGCGGCCCTCCCAGCTCTCCGGCGGCATGCAGCAGCGCGTGGCGCTGGCGCGGGCGCTGGTCAACCTGCCGAAGGTGCTGCTGCTCGACGAGCCGCTCGGCGCGCTCGACCTGAAGCTGCGCAAGGGGCTGCAGGTGGAGCTGAAGCGGATCCAGCGCGAGGTCGGGATCACCTTCGTCTACGTCACCCACGACCAGGAGGAGGCGCTGACGATGAGCGACCAGATCGCGGTGATGAACCGCGGCCACGTCGAGCAGGTCAGCAATCCCGACGAGGTCTACGACCGGCCGACGACGAGCTTCG
>DASXMH010000038.1:0-46597 GCA_036495785.1 Solirubrobacterales bacterium | reverse complement strand
GCTGACTGCGACCGACATCTCGCCGGGGATGCTGTCCCAGCTGGCGAGCACCGCCGAGGGCCTCGGACTGAGCGACGTCACCACCGTCGTCACCGAGGCCGAGACGCTGCCCTTCGACGACGAAAGCTTCGACCTGGTGCTCGGCCACGCGGTGCTCCACCACATCCCCGACCTCGACCGCGCCTTCTCAGAGTTCAAGCGGGTGCTGCGACCGGGCGGTTCGATCGTCTTCGCCGGCGAGCCGTCGCGCTACGGCGACCGTCTGGCGGCACTGCCGAAGCGGACCGGCGTCTTCGTCGCCCCCGCCTGGCGCCGCGTCGTCGGGGCGCACGCGCGCCTCGTCGCCGAAGCCGACCAGTCCGAGGGCCACTCGCTGGAGAGCGAGGTCGACGTCCACGCCTTCGCCCCGGCCGACCTGCGGCGCCTGCTCGAGCGGGCGGGCTTCGAGGACCGCCACGTCGGCGGCGAGGAGCTCCTCGCCAACGCCTGGGGCTGGGGGCTGCGCACGGTCGAGTCGAGCGCCGAGCCCGAATCGGTGCCCTTCCGCTGGCGCCGCTTCGCCTTCCGCAGCTACATCGCCCTGCAGAAGGTCGACACCGGTCTGCTCGAGCCCCGCCTCCCCGCCGAGCTCTTCTACAACCTGCTGGTCTCGGCGCGCAAGCCGCGCGCTTAGCCGACGGGGGCGGCGACGCCCCAGATGTCGATGTCGCGGTCGAAGAGGGGGTTGTGGACCTGGCCCTGGGTCGACATGCCGAGCTTCTCCGCGACCCGGTGCGAGCGCGTGTTGTCGGGGTGGATGAGCGAGATCAGCGCGGGCAGCCCGAGGCGCTCGAAGGCGTCGTCGCGGGCGGCAAGCGCCGCCTCGGTCGCGTACCCGTGTCCCCAGGACTCCGGCGAGTGGGCCCTCGGTCGGCTCGACCGCCCAGTGGCCGAAGCCGTGCCGGTCCCAGTGCCGCGCCGTCCGGTCGGGGAAGGTCGCGACGGACTCCGCGTCCATGCGCCGGTTGACGAGCCTGATCACCTCCGGGTCGGAGTTGATCGCCGCCATCGGCACCCAGTCCTCCTCCCGCCGGCGGTGCAGCGAGAGCCGCGGCGTGCGCAGCTCCTCGACCTCAACTCTCACCGCGCCGCGCGTCTCTCCGCTGCGGCCTTTTCCCCTGGGCGGCGCACGCGGTAGAGCTTGGTGCGGGAGTCGATCCCCTTCATCCGCCGCTCACCGGCGAACGAGTAGGTGAAATCGGCCTCCCCGACCGCCTCGCGGGTGGCGGTGTCGACGACGACGCTGCCGGGGCGGGCGATGCCGGTGATCCGACTCGCCAGGTTGACCGAGCGCCCGTAGTAGTCCCCCGACTGCGGCAGGGTCGGCCCGGTCGCGATCCCCGCCCGCAGCACCGGGAACTGGTCGCCTTCGGCGGCCGCGGCGGCGACCAGGTCGAGCGCCGCCTCGACCAGCGGCTTCGCCTCGGTCGAGACCAGCATCGCCCCGTCGCCGATCGTCTTCACCAGGCGGACCGGCAGGGTGGCGACGCCGGCGGCAAGTTCCTCGAAGCGGCCCGCGACCTCGCCCAGCTCCTCCGGCGCGATCTCCTCGCCGAGGCTGGTGAACTCGACCAGGTCGGCAAAGCAGATCGAGCGCTCGACGACCCCGCCGATCTCCCCCGAGGCGAGGTCGGCGGCGCCGATCACGTCGCGTTTGACCTGCTCGAGCAGGTTGGCCCGGAAGGCGTAGACCAGGAAGTCGCTTCCCAGCGGCAGCAGGAACTCGACCGTCTGCACGAGCCGATCCGCGAGCTCGCGCTCGGTGTCGCCAGGGCTGGTGAGGTTGCGGACGACCAGTTCGCGATTGGCTTCGGCGACCCGCGCCGTCGCCATTCCCACGGTGCGCGCGTTGCGCAGGAGGTCCTCGGTCGGGAAGCCCGCGTCGAGGATCGCCTTGGTCCGCAGCGCCGTCTCCAGGTCTGCTTCGGTCGCCACCCGGTCGTCGAGGTTGTCGCCGTAGGGGATGCCGAGCGCGGCCCGGAAGGCGAGCAGCAGCTCGAGCTCGATCCCGGCCTTCTCGGCGATTTCGCGGGCGGAGTAGCGCGGCCCGTCACCGGCGATCGCCCGCTCGACCGGCATCAGGGTGAGGTGACCGGTGGCGACCGCGGCACGGAGCTCGTCCAGCGACACCCCTTCCTCGCTGAGCTGCTGGAGCAACGCCAGCCGCGCCTCGCGCGCCTCGCCCTCGAGGTCGTCGAGGAGGCCCTCGGCGGCGAAGTCGATCTCGGTCCGCTCAGCCACAGGTCAATGTCTACCAAGTGCGTTCGTCGCTTGTACCCATATGCGACATAAGCGACGAACGCACTCAGGCGTAGGCGACCGCGCCGCCGCGCCGTGGGTCGCCGCCGCCGCTGAGCGCGCCGGTCTCCGGATCGCGGGCGACCGCCTGCACCCCGCCGAAGAAGAGGTTGATCTCGGGACGACGGGCGACGGTGACGCCGCGCGCCTCGAGCCGCTCCAGCGCCGCGGCGTCGATCCCCGGCTCGGCCTGGACGACGCCACCCTCGGAGTGCAGGCGCGGCGCCGCGATCGCCTCCTGCGGCCCCATCCCCTGCTCGACCACCCGCACCACGGTCTGCAGGATCGCCGAGCGGATCCGGTTGGAGCCGGCGCTGCCGACCGCGAGGATCACCTCGCCGTCGCGCAGCACCACGGTCGGCGCCATCATCGACGGCACCCGCTTGCCCGCCTCGATCTGGTGGAAGCCGCGCGGGTTCAGGTCCTCCTCGCCCAGCATGTTGTTGAGGATGACCCCGGTCCCCGGCACCAGCACCCCGGAGCCGGAGCCGTTCGAGCAGGTCACGGCGGCGCACAAACCGTGGGCGTCGATGGCGGAGATGTGGGTGGTCGAGCCGAGCAGGCTCACGCGGTGCTCGTTGGCGGCGTCCATCGCGGCGACCAGCTGCTCGGGGCCGCTGATCGGGGCGAGGGCCTCGAGCCGATCGAGCGAGTAGACGATCAGCGTCCCGCCCGCCGACGGGAGCGGGTTGGTCAGTACCTCGGTGCCGCGGAACTCGGCCCGCACCGGCAGCCGCTCGATCGCCGCGTAGGCGGCGAGGTCGGCGCGCCCGAGCGTGCCGCCGCGCTCGAGCACGAAATCCGACAGCGCCGCCGCCACCTCGCCGCGGTAAAACGGTACGACACCCTCGGTGACGAAGCGTTCGAGCGCCTCGGCGAGTTCGGGAAAGCGGAACGTCTCCCCCTCGCGCAGCGTCCTCCCCTCGGGCGCATATAGCTCCCGCGTCCCCGGCAGGCGGTCGTGGATCGGCGCCAGGATCCGCAGGATGTAGGCCTGCTCGTGGTTGACCGGGGCGCCCTCGCGGGCGAGCCGGATCGCCGACGCGGCGAGCTCGCCCAGCGGCATCGAGCCGAAGCGCCGCAGCGCCTCGACCAGCCCGGCGGGCGTTCCCGGCACCCCGCAGGAGACCGGGCCGACGTAGAACGTCTGGACCGTCTCGGCGTCGAAGACGACGTCGACCGGCGCCAGCTCGGTGGCCCGCCGCGTGCCGTCGAGGCCGGGGGCGGCGACGAAGAAGTCGAGCAGCGTCGTCTCCTCGCGGTCGTGGACGATCATGTAGCCGCCCGCGCCGAACCCGGTCAGCGGGCTCTCGACCGCGAAGGAGGCAAGCACCGCCGCCACCGCCGCGTCGACCGCGTTGCCGCCCGCCCGCAGCACCGCCGCGCCCGCCTCGGCGCTCTCCGGATGCCCCGCCGCGACGACGCCGGACATCGGCGCCTCAGCTCAGCCGGGCAGGAACTCGGGGACGTCGATGCCGAGCGTGTCGCCGCCGCGCGGCTCCGGCGGACGGCCGCGGCCCATGTCTTTGGTGCGGCGGATCGTCGGTTCGGCGCTCGGCGCGCGGCGCGGCGTCCCACGACCGTCGAAGCGGGTGGCGACGACGGTGACCCAGATCTGGTCGGAGAGGTCCTCGTCGACGTTGGCGCCGAAGATGATGTTGGCGTCCGGGTGGGCGGCCTCGCCGACCACCTTGGCCGCCTCGGAGACCTCGACCAGCGAGAGGTCGGCGCCGCCGGTGATCGACAGGAGGATCGCCCGCGCCCCGTCCATCGAGGTCTCGAGCAGCGGCGAGGAGATCGCTTTTTCGGCGGCGAGGATCGCGCGGCCTTCGCCGTGCGCCATGCCGATTCCGAGCAGGGCCCGGCCCGCGTCGGACATGATCGTCCGCACGTCGGCGAAGTCGAGGTTGATCACGGCGGGCAGCGTGACCAGGTCGGAGATGCCCTGGACCCCCTGGCGCAGCACGTCGTCGGCGACCTGGAAGGCCTCGACCATCGAGGTCTGCTGGTCGAGGACCTCGAGCAGCCGATCGTTCGGGACGACGATCAGGGTGTCGACCTCGGCGGCGAGTTCCTCGATGCCCTTGGCCGCCTGACTGGCGCGCTTGTTGCCCTCGAAGGTGAACGGCTTGGTGACGATGCCGACGGTCAGCGCGCCGACCTCGCGGGCCAGCCGGGCGACCACCGGAGCGGCGCCGGTGCCGGTGCCGCCGCCCGCGCCAGCGGCGACGAAGACCATGTCTGAGCCCTTCAGCAGGCGCTTGATTTTGTCCTGCTCCTCGAAGGCGGAGCGGTGGCCGACCGAGGCGTCGGCGCCGGCGCCGAGCCCGCGCGTCTGCTCGTCGCCGATGTGCACGGTGACGTCGGCGACGCAGAGCTGCAGTGACTGAAGATCGGTGTTGACCGCCATGAACTCGACCCCCGGGATGCGGGCGTCGACCATCCGGTTGACCGCGTTGACGCCGGCCCCGCCGACGCCGACCACCTTGATCACCGGCTGGTGCGGTTCGCCCGAGCCGGGCGCCTCGTAGGCGGGCTCCTCGCGGCCGTAGCGCGGCGTCTGCAGGAAGTCCTGGCCCGGGTTGCGGGGCCGCGGCTCCTCGGCGAACACCCGTTTCAGGCGCTCGGGAGCAGGCTCGCTCGACTGCGGCGGGTCTTCGCGGCGCGGCGCGGGCTCCGCCTCACGGCGCACGGCCGGCTCCTCGCGCGGCGCGCGGGCGGGCGGCTCGGGAGCGGCGTCGGATTCCTGGTCGAAGAACGTGCCGGACGACGCGGGCGCGGCCGGTCCGACCGGCGCCGCATCGGCTTCGGATTTGCGCGCATCGGCCGGGTCGTCGCGCCCGTAGCGCGGCGCCTCCGGCGGATCCTCAGGGGCGTCCTCCGCGGTCGAACGGAAAAGGTCGGCGAGGGGGCCCTCGCGCATCGATGCCCGTTTGTTACGCCGAGCCATTCGCCAGGACCTCCTTCGCCAAATCCCGGTAGTAGCTTGCCGCGCTGCTCTCGGAATCGTACTTGAGCACGCTTGCGCCTTTTACCGGCGCCTCGGCGAATTTGATCGCCTTGCGGATCCGGGACTGGAAAACGAGGTCGCCGAAGTTCTCCTCGAGGATCTCCACCGCCTCCTTGGCGTGGATCGTCCGCGTGTCCAGCATCGTCGGCAGGATGCCCTCGATGCGAACGTCGGGATTGAGGTTCTCCTGGATCATCCTCAGGGTGTTCTGCAGCTGGACCAGCCCACGCATCGACAGATACTCGCATTGCACGGGGACAATCACCTTGTTTGCCGCGGTCAGCGCGTTGATCGTCAGCAGGCCGAGGCTCGGCGGCGTGTCGATGCAGACGAAGTCGTAATCGGCCGAAACCTCTTTCAGCGCTTTCTCCAGCGTGCGCTCGCGGCCGATCTTGGTGCTCATCGCGATCTCGGCGCCGGCCAGGTCGATCGAGGCGACGGCGATGTCGATCTCGCGCTTGACGATGATCTCGGAGATCGGCATGTCGTTGACGAGCACGTCGTAGAGGCTGTTCTCGACCTTGTCCGGATCGATCCCCTGGCTCATCGTCAGGTTGCCCTGCGGGTCGAGGTCGATACAAAGGACGCGGTAGCCGGACTCGGCGAAGGCGACGGCCAGGTTCAGCGTGGTGGTCGTCTTGGCGACGCCGCCCTTCTGGTTGGCGAAGGCGATCACGTCGGCGGTCTTGACCGGGTCCTCGGCCTCCGCCTCCTGCGGCTTCAGAAAGTCGAGCCGCGTCGGCGCGATCAGATCGACCGCCTTCATCCGCCCGTCCCCTCCCTCGTCATCGTCGTTGTCGTCGGCTTTCATTGCCTCCTCGACGCGCAGCGGCGCAGCGGGCGCGAGCGCTTCGGCCTGCGGCTCCTCAGCCTGCGGGGCCGGGGCCTCGGCGACCGGCTCAGGCTCCTCGTCAACGTCGTCCCCGAACTCCGGCTCCGGCTCCGCCCAATCGTTCACCGCCCGCTCCGGCACGGCCTCTTCCATCCGCTGCAACTCTTCCTCGAGCGGCTGGGTGTCCTCGACGACGGGCTCAGGCTTCTTCTTGCGGCTTAGAAATCCCATTGCGCGGATATTCGGATGGGACACGCTTTTTCCTGCCGTTAACTGAAATTGCTAGGAATTGCCCGATACCTGAGCTTCTCGACAAGCGGTTGGTGATCGTCACCGGCAAGGGCGGGGTCGGCAAGACGACGGTCTCGGTGGCCCTCGGCATGCGGGCCGCAGCCGAAGGCAAGCGCACGATCGTCTGCGAGGTCGCCGCGCAGGAGAACGCCTCGCGGATGTTCGAGCACACCACCGTCGGCTTCCACGAGGTGGAACTGGAGGAGAACCTCTGGTCGATCTCGATCGACCCCGACGAGTCGATGCGCGAGTACGTGCTGCTGCAGCTGAAGGTGCGGGCGATGCGCGACATGCTCTTCCGCAGCCGCATCTTCAACTACCTCGCCGCGGCGACGCCAGGGCTGAAGGAGCTGGTGACGATCGGCAAGATCTGGGAGCTCGCCCAGCTCGACCGCAAGGTGAAGTCGGGCTCCAAGTACGACACCGTGATCGTCGACGCGCCCGCCACCGGCCACGGGGTCGGCTTCCTGCAGACGCCGCGCACCTTCGCCAACATCGCCCGGGTCGGGCCGATCCACTCGCAGGCCCAGACGCTCGACAACTTCATCACCGACCACGAGAACACCGGCGTCGCGATCGTCGCCCTGCCGGAGGAGATGCCGGTCAACGAGTCGGCGGCGCTCGAGCACGACCTGGTCAACGAGGTCGGCGTCGCGGTCGACCGCGTCTACATGAACGGCCTCTACCCGGAGCGCTTCTCGAAAGAGGAGGCGGAGAGGCTGGCGGCGCTGGCGGCGGCCGAGGACGGCGCGCCGAGGGCGGCGGCGCGGGCGGCGCTCTCGGAGTTCGGCCGGGCGCGCAGCCAGCGGGCGCAGCTGGCGCGGCTGCGGCGCCGCGCCCAGGCGCCGGTCAAAACCCTCCCCTTCCTCTTCGAGCCCGACCTCGGCCCCGAGGCGGCGCGGCGGCTCTCGCGGAGGCTCTCGTGAGCCGCGCCAACCCCACCCTCGCCGAAGTCCTCGACGGCAAGAAGGTGGTGATCTGCGCGGGCTCCGGAGGGGTCGGCAAGACGACCACCTCGGCGGCGATCGCGGCGGGCCTCGCGGCGCGCGGCCTCAAGGTCTGCGTGCTGACGATCGACCCGGCGAAACGGCTCGCCGACTCGCTCGGGCTGGAGGAGCTCGGCAACGACGCGCGGCGGGTCGACCCGCAGCTCTTCGAGGAGCAGGGGATCGAGATGAAGGGCGAGCTGTGGGCGATGCAGCTCGACCCGAAGGCGACCTTCGACGAGCTGATCGCCCGCCAGGCGCCCGACGAGGAGTCGCGCGACCGCGTCCTGCAGAACCCGATCTACCAGCAGATCTCCGGCGCGCTGGCGGGGTCCCAGGAGTACATGGCGATGGAGAAGCTCTTCGAGCTCCACACCGAAGGCGACTACGACATGCTCGTCCTCGACACGCCGCCGAGCCGCAATGCGCTCGACTTCCTCGAGGCGCCGCGCCGGCTCACCCAGTTCATCGAAGGCCGCTCGCTGAAGGTCTTCATGAAGCCGACCGGCTTCGCGGCGAAGGTGGCCGGGCGCGGCGCGACGGTGGCGCTCTCGGTGATGAAGCGGATCGTCGGCTTCGACCTGATCGCCGACCTGGCCGAGTTCTTCAACGCCTTCAGCGGCATGGTCGACGGCTTCCAGGCGCGCGCCAAGCGGGTCAACAAGCTGCTCGCCGCGCCGACCACCTGCTTCCTCGTCGTCTGCGGGCCGCAGGGGGAGCCGATCGACGAGGCCGTCTACTTCCACCGCAAACTGGTCGAGGCCAAACTCCCCTTCGGCGGGATGATCGTCAACAAGGTCCACTACCCGGCCGAGAAGCTGCGCGGCGCCAAGCGGGACGACCTGCCGGGGACCCTCATCGAGAAGCTCGGCGACGAAGACCTCGCCCAGCGGGTCGCGGCGAACTTCTCCGACTACCAGGCGCTGGCCGAGCGCGACGCCCGCAACATCGAGCACCTGGCCCGCGAGCTGCGGGCGACCGGCGTGATCCGCGTCCCCTACCTGGACGAGGACGTCCACGACCTGGCCGGCCTGGCGCAGATCAACCGCTACCTCTTCGCCACCGGCGAGGAGCGGGTCGCGATGGCCGCCGGCAGGGCCTGACCGCAGCGGATCAGCGGCGGCGGGAGTACTCGAACTCGGGGTGCGGCAACTCCCAGTCGGAGTCGGGCACCGGGAACAGGTGGCGGACGCGCGGGGTGTCGATCCGCTCGCGGTGCTGCAGGTCGCGCTCTTCGGCGGCGGGCCACTCGAGCGAGTTGCCGGGCTGCTCCTCGGAGACCTCGTCGAGCCAGTGGGCCGCGGTGACCTTGATCTCGCCTTCGGCCGGGATCGGCTCGAGGATGCGGGTGTCCATGCTTTCCTCCTCCTCCTCGTAGGCCTCGAACTCCTCGCCCAGGTACTGCTCGGCTTCACGGATGTCGGCGGCGGGGCCCTGGTCGAACGGGCCCTGCCCAAGCTGCACGTCGTCCGGCTCGCGTCCGGGCGTGCCGGGCGAATGCTCGACCGGCGCCTCGATGACACGGAACTCCTCGACGGTCGGTTCTTCGACCGCCTCCAGGTCCTGCTCGAACTCCTCCTGCGCGAAGACGGTGATCTCGGCGTCGCCGGCTTCGAGGCCGGTGGCGATCAGGGTCTCGTCGGCGGTCGCCGAGAGGTCGGTGCCGAGCTCGCCCAGCGCCGCCTGGCGGAGGAGGCGGCGGGCGCCGTCCTCGATCCAGGTCGCCAGCTCGATCGCCCGCTCGAGCGTGCGGCCGTTCATCAGCGCGCGCTCCAGCTCGAGGACCTCCTCGACCCGCTCGCGGGCCTCGATCCGGTCGAAGTTCTCGTCGGCGATCAGGGCTGAGGCCCGCAACGGCAGCGAGGCGCCGACCGGACCGTGTCCCTCGAGCACCGCCTTCAGCGCCAACAGGTGGTCGCTCAGCCCTTCCATCGCGCTCTCGCGCTCGCAACCCATCTCGAAGCGGCCGACCGCCCAGCTGAGGGCGCTGTCGGGGTCGGGGCGCTGCTCCAGTTGCGCCGCGAACTCGGCCAGTTCGGCGCCCTCCTCCTCGGAGAGCCGGTAGCCGCCGGGCCGGGTCGAGGGCGCGCCGGTGGTGACGCGGCGCCAGGTGTCCTCCCCGGTGGGGGCGAAGGCGAACGGCCCGAGGCCGATCCCGCCGACCTTGAACATCCGCATCACGCTGACCAGCTCGCGAAGTTGGTGGAGGGCCTCCTCCGCCCCCTCCCCCGGATGCTGCTCGGCGACGGCAAGGAACTGCGGCTCCCAGGCGGCGCGGCCCATGCCCTCGCTGCGCATCGCCTCGACCGGGGCGGCGATCGAGTCGGCGCGGACGATCCGCACCCCATTGGGCAACTGCAGCCGGTTCATCGACATCCGCAGCCCGACGATCGGCACGATCAGCACGTCGGCATCATCGGCGCTCCGCGCTTCCGCGTCCAGGGTGGCGACCTGCGCCTCCAGCTTGTCCCGCTCGAGCGCGAACCCGGTGCTGTCCTTGAAGAGTTCGACGGTGAAGACCTCGAGCATGCGCTCGGCGCGGGCGCCCGGTTCGGCCGGCACCGCCTCGCCGCGCCCCTCCAGGTAGGTGGAGGCGACGCCCGCCTCGACCACTGCCTCCCGCGCCGCGGTCCAGCTCGGCAGGCCGTGCAACTGCCCGGTCCGCTCTTCCACGTAGCGCCCGGTTTGCGGCACGTAGCTGTAGAAGGGCGAGTCCTCGGCGGTGTCGGTGGCGACGTCGAAGGGGATCTGCTCGCCTTCGGCGACCATCGCGTTGAAGCGGGTCGCGGCCTCGGTGGCCAGGCGCCGCAGGGATTCGTTCAGCAGGAAGTCGCGCACGAGGGCCAGCTTCCCCCCTACCGGCGCGCCTCCTGCGCCTGCACGGCGGCTTGCAGAACCGCGGTGTCGGGAGCCGGACCTAGGCGGCGGCCGGTTCGGCGGGCTCGCCGGCCTCTTCGAGGAGCCAGCGTATGCCGTAGGTGCGCATGTCGTCGATCAGCGGCACCAGCGCCTCGCCTTTGGTAGTGAGGGCGTACTCGACCCGCGGCGGCACCTCGGGATAGGTCTGCCGCTCGACGATCCCCTCCTCCTCCAGCGCCCGCAGCCGCAACGACAGCGTCCGCGGGCTGATCCCCTCCAGCGAGCGTTCAAGCTCGCAGAAACGGCAGTTCCCCTCGGCCAGATCCCTGATCACTAGGAGCGTCCACTTCCCGCAGACCACCTCGGCGGTCTTGCAGACGGGGCATTCGGAGTTGCTGCTTGCACTCATGGCTACTCAAACGGGTGGGGCGGAGAAAATTCCGCTTCAACAAGTGTAGCCATAAAGCTTCATTTACTGAAGCTATGGAGATTTTGCGGTTTCTTCCAGATTCTTCGTGAGTTCGATCGGGACCCGTTTGACGTTCGTGATCGTGATCTTGAAGCGCTCGGCCGACGGGCCGTAGACGAAGGTCTCCGGCATCCCGGTTTCGATTTCTAGGAGCTGGCAGGTCTGCGTGCCCATCACGCATTTCCCTTCGCCGAATATCGACGTAACTTCTTCGGAGACCATAAGTACGAACTTTCCGCTCTTGAAGTTGGCGCCGATGTAGGCGACAACCGGCGTTTTTTCGGTCGGGATCGGCGCCGGCGCGTGGAGTTCCGACAAGGTCACGGGTTCGCCGGTTTCGACCGTGCCGTCGGGAAGAGTGACCGCCGTCTTGACCTGTACGTCGATCGCGAAGGCGAACCAGCGCGATTCGCCCCCTTCCGTGCCGGTGTTCCCTTCGGTCCGCCCTTCGCTAGTCCCGGAGCCGGGTTGTCCTTGCGGTTTGGGCGTCGTCGTTTCGGATTCGCCGGTGACCGTGCCATTGCTTTCGCGGATCGTCTTCGTGGTGACGCTGCTTTGCGTCGATTCGATCCTCCTCGAGGTGGACGATGAGGTGGTACTGCCGCTCACGGTCGGAGATTCGTTTTCCCCCGTGCCGAGTTTCGTGCCGGCGAGCTGCGGCGCGGTGAAGTGCTGCTTGAAGGGATCGGCTGCCTTGCGGTGGAGACGCTTGCGATAGTCGCGCAGCCCAGGATTTGCCCGTACCACGGTCAGCGACCCGCGGGCGTCCGAGGCCGTCACCGTACCGCCGCGAGGGACGGGCGCCGTCGCTTCGGGCTTGTCGGAACCGCCGGAGAGCAGGAATGGCACCGCGATGATCGCGACGATGCCCAGCGCGACCAGCGGCAGCAGGCGCCGTTCCTTGAGGTCGTAGTAGAGGTCTTCGACGAACGACGGGACCCGGATGCTCCGAAAGTCCGGCAGCTTCAGCTCCGGACCGGACTTCAGCCACTTCATGGCGTCGCTCCCGTGGTCGCGGAGGCCAGCTCCGTGCCTTCGCTCGAGGGCCCGGCCGGCGAGGCCCCGCCGGTCAGGCCCTGTCCCGGCGGGGTCAGGTAGGTGGTGACGGTGAAGGAGGCGAGCAGGCTCGGGAAGCCGCTCGCGCCCGCGTCGAGGGAAAAGCTGTCCACGGTGATCAGACGACCGTTCACGGCGACGTTCGCGTTCGTCGTCTTGACCAGGTTGTCGAGGCCTTCGATGAAGTCGGCGATCTTGAAGAAGCTGCCTTCGACGGTGAGTTCGTAGGGCATCACCGCCAGGCCGGCCGGGCCCACCGAGGCGCCCAAAGGCAGCAGAGACGCGGCGGCCTCGGTCGGCGACACGGTCCCACCGATCGGGGTGGGGGCGCTCGTTTCGACTTCGCCGCTGCCGGATGAGCTGAGGGTCAGCGATTGGAAGTCCACGTGCGCCCTGGAGGCGATCTTGTTGAGCTGCACGAGCAGCGACGGCGTTTCGGAATCTCCGGGCACCGCCTTGCCGAGCACCACAAGGTGGGCGTAGTCACTCGAGAACGACTTGCGGGCGGCTTCGGCGGTTTCCGCTTCGGCGCGGTGTTCGGAGAGCGACGATTCAAGCCTGCCAACCTGGGTCTGCAGCTTTTCGGCTTCGTCGCGCTTCGGGCTCAGCAAGACGACCCAGAAGAAGGTGGCGAACGCGGCGATCACAAGCATCGCGGCGATCACCAGGTTGGTCTTCTTCCTCGACGAGGCCTTCATCTCAGCCCCCGGCGCTTTCGGTCGAGGTTTCGCCTTCACTCGTCGCCGGGCTGGATTCGGAGCCTTCCGAGCCTTCGGTCGATTCGGTCGACGTCGTTTCCGCGACGACTTCGCCGCTTTCGCCGGTGATCGGCGTCGGCGCGGCGTCGAAGGCGACGACCAGTTTGAACTGGGCGATGAAGTCCCGGGCCTGGCAGCCTTCGCCGCCGCTCGCCGTCCCTTCGCCGCCTCCTCCAACCGAGCTGGATTGGAGACCGACTCGGGTAACGCCTTCGATGTCCTTGAGTGCGGCGACGAAGCCGGCGACCGCGTCCTGCCCGGTCGCGCAGCCGCTCATTTCGAGCGAGGGCCCGTTGATGCCGCCGACGCTGCTTTCCCCGGAGCCGCCTTCACCCGCCCCCGGCGCGGCGCTCGCGGCGAGTTCGGTCAGCCACACGTTACGCGGGAGGACCAGCGAGAGTTCCCGCATCACCCGCTCCCAGTCGAAGCGACTGTTGGCGAGTTCGCTCACCGTGGCGACGCGCTGTTCGGTCATCGTCCGGAACTCGGTGTAAGCGGCGAGTCGCTGCGCCTTCGCCTTCGCCGCGTTGTCTTCGTGCCTCAGCTTCACGACTTCCGCCTGGCGATCCGAGATCTGGTTGTTGGTGAGCACCAGGAGCGTGACCCCGACGAGAACCAAGGCCAGAGCTCCGACGACGATGTAGGGCAACGGGCCGGTGCGCAGGGGGGCGTTGTCGCCTCGGCGCAGGTCCGGCGGGATCAGGTTTACCGGCCTCATTCAGTTCTCCAGGCCCAGTCCGTAGGAGAGGGTCAACCGCGCCGCCGAGGCGTCGTCGAATCCAGTCAGCGCCTGGGCGCGGACGAGTCGGATCTCGGGACCGAGCCGTTCCTGGATCCGCCCGGCGAGGCCGGGGATGGCGCTCCCGCTGCCGGTGAGCAGGATTCGGCCGACCGGCAGCGCACCCTCCTGGGCGCCGTAGTAATCGAGCGAACGGCGCAGCTCGTCGACGAGGGCGCCGACCCCGTCTTCAAGCGCCGTGCGCGCCTCGCTCACGGTCTCCGGGTCGCCTTCGATCGCATCGATCGGGTGCTCGAGCCCGACGTAGTTCAGCCACTGTCCCGCATGTTCGGCAGTCAGCCCGCGGGTCGCGATCAGGCGCTCGCAGATCGGCTCGATCCCTGCCGTCGAGACCCTGGTGAAAAGGCAGGAGCGACCGCGGGCGACGGCGAGGTTGGTGACGTCGCCGATGTTGCAATAGAGGGTCGCGTCGGTAGGCCGTTCGCCCGTCTCGATCGCCTCCGGCGAGGCCGCATGGTCGGCCAGCGCACGGATCATCGCGAACGCGGAGAGGTCGATTCCCACCGGCTCCAGCCCGGCGCGCCGGAGCGGCTCGAGAAAGCTGTCGACCATCTCGCGCCGCACCGCGACGACGACCACGTCGAGCTGCGGAATCGCGCCCTCCTCGGCGGGGACGCCGCCGACCACCTGATGCTCGAGCACCGCCTGGTCGAGCGGCATCGGAATCTGCTCCTGGGCCTGGAAGCGGACCGCCGCCTCCATCTCCTTCGGATCCTCGATCGCCGGCAGCCGCAGGGTACGGACCAGCACCTGCTGGTTTCCGATCCCGAGCCGCACCCGCTTCGAAAGCTTGTGTTCGGCGAAGAGCGCCTTCAGGGACGCAGCGAGCGCGCCTGGGTCGACCACCTCGCCCTCCCGGAAGACGCCGGCGGGCAAGGCTGCGATCGCCGAGCCCGTGACCCGGGTGGCGCCGTTTACTTGGATCTCGGTCGCCGCGAGGCTGCCCGCCTCGATGTCGAGGCCGGTGATCTCGGTGGGCTTCTTCGTCCTGACGAGTTGCATGGGAAACAGGGCCGCCGTGTGGGCGGGCCCTTGCTGAATCGACAGGAACGCCGAAAACCTTTCCCCCTGCACGTACTCAGTACTAGGAGAACTTTCGACGGGCTACGTAAAAGTGTTCAGGTAGAGGTCGATGAGTTGGTCTCCCAGGAGCAGACCGACCACTCCGCCGAGCGCCAGGAACGGTCCGAAGGGGATTGCCATCTTGCGACCGGCCGCGCCCTCACGGGCGATGATCACCAGCCCGACCAACGAACCGGTGAGGAGGGCGACGAACATCGCCGGGATCACGTTGCGGCCAAGAAACAGGCCCATCGTGGCCGCCAACTTGACGTCGCCGAGACCCATCCCGCGCGGGTAGGCGAGGGCCGCCACGAAGAGGATGCCGCCGGCACCGGCGCCGGCGATCAGCCGCACCGGCAGGCTGCCGGGGTCGCCGATCGCTGCGACGACGACCGCCGCGAGAGCACCGACGCCGAGGATCTTGTTCGGGATGATCCGCCGCTCTAGGTCGCTGAGGGTGACCGCCGCGAGGACGGGGATGAAGATCAGCCCCTCCACCACTTCGGTCCAGTCGTCCCAGAGAACCAGGACCGTGGTGGCGTAGAGCGCCGCGACCGCGAGCTCGGTGAGCGGGTAGCGGGCCGAGATCCTCGCCCCGCAGCAGCGGGCGCGCCCGCGCAGCACCAACCAGGAAAGGACCGGCACGTTGTCGTAGGCGGCGATCTGGACGCCGCAGAAGGGACAGCGTGAGCGCGGTCCGACGATCGACTCCCCGCGCGGAACGCGGTGGGCGACGACGGTTACGAAGCTGCCGGCAAGAAGGCCTCCGACGAAGGCCAGAACCGCGGCGGCGGCCAACCGCTAGTTCCCTTCTTCGAACGGCGTCGTGGTCTCGACCTCGAGCCGCGTCGGGTAATTCGGGTGGTCGTACATGATCGGGATTCCGTCGGCGGGCGTGGTGCCGGCGTCGACGCTGAGGGCGACGCCGAGCCGGTCGCCGGTCGGGATCGGTTTCGGTAGGGCGATGTGCATCGTCAGCCGCAACTTGGTCCATTCGGTTCGTGGCCAGGAATTGTTTCCCTGCTCGGAGTAGGTCCAGTAGTAGGCACCCGACAAGGCGTCCTGCATCCGGGTATCGATCCATTTGGTGCCGCCCCCCGCACCCGGTTCTTCGTGGCGGTCGAAGAGGTAAACGCAGACGGTTCCCGGATAGCTCGCTTCGTTCAGCGTCCGCGAGTAGAACTCGAGCGTCACGGTGCCGGTCATCTTGAATTCGCGGGGCATCGGGTCGGTCACCCAGCGGTGGATTTTCGCCTCCGGGTGGACTTTGCTCGTCGGTTCGTAATTGCACCCTGCGGTGTCGTCGTGGAGGACCTGGACGCCCTTGTCGGTTTCGGGCGACTGCGGCAGGTCCAGATAGGAATCACTCGAGTAGTCGTAGAGGGGCGGGTTGGATTCATCGCTGGGAGCAGGGTCGGGGGGGGCTTCGCGCAGCAGCGCGTCTGGCGCGCCCGGGGTTTCCGATCCGGTCTGCGGGCCGCTCGCGCAGACACCCAAGCTGTTGTGCAGGAGGTGGTCGCCGGTGATCGGCTGGCGCGTCGTGGTCCCGGTCGCCGAGCACGGCGTGTCGGAGAGGAAGAACTGCTGAGCAGTGATCGCTTTCCCGGTGCTCTGTTTGCCGGTTTCGTCTTCAAGTTCTTCCCGTTCGCGTTCTTCTTCTTCCTGTTGCGTGTTGCCACCGCCCCCGGGACCGGGTTCGTCTCCTTGGGTCGAGCGTTGTGCCTGCGCGTTCGGGTTGGATACCTGCGACTGCACTTCGATGTAGTTCGTCTCGGCGCTCTGCGCCACTGGGCTGTTGAGCTTCACCGCAACGATCAGCTGTTTGTAATCCTGTTTTCCCGGACAGAAATCTTCGGTCCCGACTTCGCTTTCCGGACAGGTCGGGTCGTTCCGCCAGACGATGTAGCGGTAGATCTGCCCGCTGACGTTGCCGTTGCTGAAACTGATCGGTCCCGGCACGACAACCCCGCCTTCGATCGGCGTTTCGCTGCCGTATCGCGGGCCGCCGTTCACGACCATTTCCGAGATTTCGCTCAGCGGTTCACGCTTGATCGCGAAGTTGCCTCCGTTCACCCGAAAGTTGGGGTTCATCGTGTCCGCCACCCGTTCCGGAGTTCGCGTCAGCGCCAATTCGGAGTAGGAAAGCGCGTGCAGCTTCTCCATCTCTTCCTGGGCCTTGTCGAGCGCGACCTGCGTTGCCTGAGCGCGCGCGGCGTTGCGGGTGGCAGCGGAAAGGACGCCAAAGGTCGCCAGCGAGGCGATCGCCAAGATCACCGCGGCGATCAGGACCTCGATCAGGGTGAAGCCGTCGTCGGCATCGATCCGGCGGACCAGCCTGTGTGGGCGGGGCGCCATCATCATCCGGTGGTGAGGGTCGTGGTTCGCAGATTGGCCCCGTCGGAGATGGTCAGCAGCCCGGGTCCTTCGGGATTTGGAACTTCGAGCTGAATGCCGACGTAGTTCGGTTTCGTGGACCCCTGCGCCGACCCGCATTCGGTCGGGTCGCCTGCAGTGCTGGGGACGAAGCAAAAGACGCTGCCGGGGTCGCTCACGCCCGAGAGTGCGACGGTCGGGGCGCCGATCGCCGCCCCTCCCGGAGCCGCTTCCGTGCGGGTGCAGGAGCCGGCCGTGCACCGATAGGTGACCTGGCACTTGATCGCTTCCGCTTGCGGATCGGTCGGCACCGCACCCCCGCATGCGACCCGGCGTACCTGCGTGATGATCGACAGTTCGCTTGGGCTCGCCACTTCGATGCTGACCCCATTGCGGATTTCACGAACGATCCGTTCGAGCTGGTAGCGAGCAGTCGTGACGTTCTGGGCCTTGCGGCTGAGCGCCGGCTGGTCGCGCACGGCGCTGATCAGCATCGCGGTCGCGGCGCCGACGATGATCACGCTCATCATCGTGGAGACCAGCACCTCGACCAGGGTCATGCCCGCCTCACTCGGCCGGGCCCTCAAACGGAGGCGAAGCCGGCGGATCATCGCGGCACGACCTTGAAGACTCGCTTCACCGACTGCGGCTCGGTGACTCCGGCGCCGTTCACGGCAAGAACCTGGAGCACGTGCCTACCGTTGCCGAGCCGCTTCAGCCTCAGCGGTGAGGAGCAGGGCCTCCAGGATTTGTGGTCGACCTTACATCGGAAGGTCGTGCCTGACTGGCCGGTTGAGTCGGTGAAGCGGAAGACGGGACTTCGAAGCCGCGTCTTCGCCGCCGGCGCAAAGGTGATGCGTGCCTGCGGAACCAGATAGGCGGGTCCCTGGACGCGGTTGCCGGCGGGGCCGTTCTTTGAGGCCGAGACCAGGCCGATGGCATCTCCGCCACTTCGACCGGCCGAACCGCCTTCCGACCCTTCATCGCCGCCTTCTTTGACCGCGCGATAGACGACCGGTTCGGAGCACCGCGAGACGAAACCTTCGGCTTCGGCCGTCGCACGGAATTCGGTCAACGAGCCCGGCACGACGCTCACCTTCAATCCCGCGGCCTGCAGTTCTGCGGCAGTTCCGGTGGCGACCGGTTCGCCGGAGCAATCGGTCGTCGTGTAGATCTTGACCCGCGCCCCGGCTTCAGCTTCGCCCAGCACCCGCGGGGTCGTCGAGGAACCCGGAGAGTCCGGGTCGGTCCCCCTCAGGGTGGGCGGCGGAGGTCCCAGTTCGAGGTTCGGGCCGTTCCCTTGGGAAACGAGGCGGGTCACCTCTTCGCCGGGCGAGCTGCCGAGGAACCGTTCGTAGATGTCGGCCCCGTTGTTGCCATCGTCGAGCGTGAAGCGCTCGACGCTCAAGAAGTAGACACGCCGGCCATCGGCGGAGGCGCCGACGAAATTCGCCCCGCAGCTCCCTTTCGGCAACGGACAGTAGCTCGGCGAGGTGGTGATCAGACTCGTCGATTCGCCGCCGATGTCGCGCAGGTAGATGTCGTCTTCGCCGTCGGTGTCTTCGCCGAGGATGCCTTCTTGGCTGCTGAAGATCACCCGCGAGGCATCGGCCGCGCTACGGCTGAACTTAACGTCGGCCGAACCATTCCAACAAGCTGGGCAGCTCGCTTCTCCGCGCGAGACGAGCACCGGTTCGCCCCCACCCACATGCTGGCGGTAGACGTCCTGCTGGGCATCTTGGTCTTCGGCGGAAAGTTGAGCCGCGGTGTTGAAGACCACCTCGCTCGAGTCGGCACTGGCAGCGTCGAAGGTCACGCCGCACCTGGTGGTGCAGGTTGACCTGGTGACGAGGGACAGGGGCGAGCTTTCGGTCCACTCGTAGATGTCGTTGGCTTCGTCGGTGTCGCCCGAGACGAGCTTCTCGGCGCTGGTGAAGAAGGTGTGGGAGCCGTCGGCGGAGGCGGCAGCGAAGTTGGCGGTGGTGTCTACGCTGCCGGGAAGCTCGCTTCCGGAGATGAGCGTGGTCGGCCCGGCGGGCAGATCGCGCGCGTAGACATCGGTGGACGAGTCGGTGTCAGCATCGGTCAGCTTTTCGTCGCTGCTGAAGAAGACGCGGGCGCCATCCGCAGAGCTCCCGTCGAAGACAGGCACCGCGCCCCCGTTCCCGCAGCCGGCACAACCTCCTCGGGACACCAGATACGTTTCTCCGGATTCGACATCTTGCGCGTAGATGTCGAGCGCGGTATCGCCATCCGCTGCAGAGAGCGGCTCGGCGGTCGCGAAGTAAGCGTGCGACCCGTCGGCCGAGATGCCACGACTCGACACGTCGAATTCCCCGTTGCCACAGCCGGCACCGCAGCCCGCTTCGGCAGTCGATACCAGCTTCGTTTCGCCGGTGGTGAGGTTGCGGACGTACAAATCGACGGAACTGTCGGTGTCGCCTTGGGCAAGCCGCTCCGCGCTCGTGAAGAAGATCTCGGTTCCTGCTTCGTTGATGCCCGCGAACGTCGTCGGAAATTCGCCGTTTCCGCAGCCGGGTGAGCAACTGCCTTCTCCGGCGCTGACAAGCGTCGTCGTGCCGTTCGAGAGGTTGCGCATGTAGATATCGACCTGGCGATCGGTGTCTTCGGCGACCATCCTCTCCTGAGTCGAGAAGAAGACCTTCGTCCCCGTCGCGTTCTCCGCCTCGAACTGGGCGTTATAGGCGTCGTTCCCCCCGGTCGGCCCCAGCGACACCTCGCGCGTCACGTACTCCCCGAAGTGAGCATCGAAGTACCGCTCATATACGTCCCGCTTCGTGTCGGTGTCGCCCGGCACGAGCTGGTCTTCAGTTTCGAAGAAGACCGCTTCCCCGCTTTCCGAAACGGCCTTGAAATTCGGGACGGCAGCAACCGCGCGACCCCCCGCGATCGCGAAGGCGATGGACATAGCGACGACCGAGATACATGCGGTGACTCTTATGCGTTGAGCGATCTCGCGACTCATAGCCATTCCGTCTCATGCAGTACAGAAGCTAGGGGGCGAGCCGCAGGCCCGCCCCCTCAACACGTCTTATCTCTTGTGACGCGGGTCCAGAACTAGCCGTTGCTCCAGTTCCCGCCTGCGGGACAACCACCACCCCCGGCGACCGGGGTACAGGTGTAAGACAGTGCCCCGGTAGTGCTTCGGGTCACGGTGAACGTGTCGGCGTTCCCGCCGCTTGCGGTGACGGTGATGATGTAGGCAGCGGGTGCTGCAGGTGCAGGCTGAATATTGAATGGGTTGGTGGCACCCCCTGCAGTTGCTTCGGCGACCGTCGGGATCGTCGGCTCAATCCCGTGAAGCACGTCCTGGGTGCAGGTCGTGTAGCTATTGCCCTTTTCGGTAGCGCAGGTCTCCATTGCGACCTGCGCGGTGTGGACGTACTCCTTGGCCTTAGCGTCGCCCGCCTTTTCCTTCTGGTTGAAGAACGCCGGGAGGGCGATCGCGGCGAGGATGCCGAGGATGAGCATGACGACGAGAAGCTCGATCAGCGTGAAGCCGGCCTCGCTGTCACCGTTGAGCCGGGCGCCGATCCGGGCCCGGATGTTCTGGAGCGACATAGGTACCTCCTGATGGACCTATCCGTTGCGCCCGCGCCCGGACAATTGCCTCACGGCTCCGAAGCACTGGCTTTTATTTACGGATGACTCATCGACCGCACGAGGCTTGGCTTTAGGCCTCCGTTAGCCAAACTTTGAGCGCATGACTTTTCGGATTGTTCCCTAAGAAAAGTAGGGTTCCACTCACCAAAAATTCGGCATGGGATCGACTGAACGAGTGGGGACACCGAACAGATGTCCAGCGAGCCGTGGACATCGATACGGGTGGATCGGCCCGCGATTGCCTCCAAAGTGACTCGACAGACTGCGATCTCGCCCCCACAGGCGCAGCCAACAATGCCTCCCGACCCCGCGCCGCTAGTGCTTCGGACGGACGCGCGGCCCGGGCGGCAGCCTTGAGGGGGTGGGAGTGGGAGGTCGAAATAACCCGAGCTTGGGACGATGCCTCAGCCGAACCGGGTCTCCAGCTCTCCGAGCGCGCGTCCGATGCGCCTTCGCGTGAATCCCCGCGCTTCCGAGTGAGCCCGGCGGACAGGCTCTAGTGCGCGCGAGTCTCCAAGTTCAGCGAGGGACCGGGCGGCGAGCTCGCGCACGCTCGGCTTGTGATCACTTAGAGCCCTGATAAGTGCAGGAGTAGCCGCTTGATCTCCGATTTCTCCGAGCGCCTTGGCCGCGTACTGTCGAATGCCACCATCGTCCCCGGCAAGTGCTTTGATCAGACGCCCGACGCTTTCACGATCTCGGAGCTGACCAACGCTTCGCATCGCCCACATTTTCGTCGGTCGATCCTCGTCATCCAGCAGTTCGCGCAGGGCAAGCACAGCTTTGGGGCCGCCAATCCGTCCAAGGGCGATAGCCGCGGTCGAGCGAACGGTGGCTCTGCGACCTTCGCGCAACACCGAGAGGATCGGGCCAACCGCCCCACAATCTCCAAAGCGACCAAGCGCATTGATGATCCGAACGGCCATTCCGTCCGAGCGCCGATACCTGGGATCGTCGAGTGCCTCAAGCAAGGCCTCTTCGTTCCTGCCCGCTACCAAAAACTCAACCCTCCATTTCCTGAGCAGCTTCATGGGCGAGTCTATTTCCCGAGAACATGCCTCAGGACTTCTTCAACGACATCTTTAACCTGATTCACCTCATCGCCGTGTCTCGCGACCCACAAGGACGCGTCCGGGAAGCGGGAAGCGATCCGGAGCGCCCCCTCTGGCGTCTCCGGGGCCAAGACCGAAAAAACTACCGCGCCCGCTATGCCGGAGCCTTCGTAGGTGCTACCGCAGAGCCCGAGACCGCCATTCCCGATGCCAAACAGTTCCCTCGCGTATTTCGTGAGCCCTGCCGTGCCGCCATCGAAGAAGCCCACCTCGGCTTCGGCAGCTTCCCTGGTCGAGGGCATCGAGATATTGTCTACCGCTTCTGAGGCTGAACTCGCAGCCTCGTAGGCGCAGTTTTCTTCCGATATCGGATTGATGCTTTCGAGAAAGTCCCCTGCCGTACTCACACCGCACAGGCCGGACGGATCAATCCGGCCGGCCGGATTCCCCTTCGTGTAGCCATACGGCAATCGGGTGATGTTCTCGATCGGATCGCGCGTCAGGAACTGCGCCGTCGCCGGGTCGTAAAATCGTGCCCGAAGGTACTGGACACCACTTTGACCAGCCGTGTACTGGCCCGCATAGCCGAGCACCGTGGTCGCTGATCCGGTCTTCCCGGCCAACGTTCCGTAGACGCCGAAGGTG
This sequence comes from Solirubrobacterales bacterium, assembly GCA_036495785.1. GTDB lineage: Bacteria > Actinomycetota > Thermoleophilia > Solirubrobacterales > 70-9 > VAYN01. The sequence goes on along the minus strand of DASXMH010000038.1, from coordinate 24,444 downwards.
AACGTCGCAGCAGCTTCGCCGGTAGCGTCCGTCAGAAGACGCGTGCTGCCGAGCTGATCGTGGTGCAGGTAGGTCGGTGCTTCTTCGGACGAAATCTGCTCGATGGCGAGCCCGTCCGGTCCGTAAACGTAGCTGTCTTCGCCGTCCGAGAGCAGGACTTCCGGGGATTCGGTGATGTCCCAGACGATATGCCGGGTGCTGAGGCCGACGAACGTCGATGCAAGCAGGCCGGTCTCATCGTAGGCGAAAGATTCCGCGATGGCGGGCGTTTCGCCTTCTTCTGCACGTTCGACCGCCGTCAGCTCGCCGGCCTGGTCGTAGCCGTAGCTGGTGGCCGGTCCGCTCGACGGCGTCTGTTTGGTGCGCTCGCCCTCTTTGTCGAAGGTGAAGGCAGCGCCCGTCGCGGATTCGATCTCGCTCGCTTTGTCGAAGGTGTTGGTCGTGCCCGGCGCTTTCGTCAGATTGTCGGCGGCGTCGTATTCGAAGCTGTCGCCCCCGGCCGCTTTCAGGCGCTCGTCTTCGTCGTATTCGAAGGATTCTTCTTCGGTGCCGGGCAGCCCTTTGCTGCTGACCGATTCGATCTGGCCGGCCGGGTCGCGGGCGTAGGAGAGCGAGGCCAGCGTTTCCCCGCCATCCTTCATCGCAACGGTGCTCATCCGGTCGGCGCGGTCCCAGGCGTATTCGTCGATGTCGCCGGTGCCGATCGGAAAGACGGTCCCGGTCAGCGCCGAGTCGGCGTTGTAGGAAAACGAGGTCGTATGGCCGAGCCAGTCGGTGACGCTTTCCAGGCGACCGGCTTCGTCGTAGGCGCGGGAGATCGACGTGCCGTTAGGGTAGGTGAGCCCGATCGGCTCTTCGGCCAGATCGTATTCCCAGCCGACCGTTTCGCCGTTGCCGTCTTCGCTCGCCACCAGGCGGTCGAGCTGGTCGTATTTGTAGGTGTTTTCGCCGGTCCCATCGGTCATCTTCGTGAGGTTGCCGTCTTCTTCGTATTCGAAGGAGGCGTCCTGGCCCGCTTCGGCCGAATAGGAGATTTCCTTGAGCCGGTCGGCTTTGTCGTAGCCGTACGTCGTAACGCGGCCGTCGGGATCGGTCCTGGTCTTCAGGTTCCCGGCGGCGTCGAAGGTCCGGCTGGTCTTCCGTTCCAGCGGGTCGTTCGTTTCGACGGGCTCCTCGAGGACGTTCCGGAGATACGTCGTTTTGTGTTCGTCGCCGTCGGTCTGGCTCGTCACCTGACCGGCGCCATCGTAGCCAATTTCTTCGACCGAGCCGCTGGGCCGTTCGACCTTCGTCCGCTCGTTGTCGGCGTCGTAGGTGAACTTCGTTTTGTGCCCGTTCGGGTCGGTGATCGATTCGACGTTCCCGTCGAGGTCGTAGGCATATTTCGTCGTGCCGCCGAGCGGGTCGATGATCTTGATCGGGCGGCCTTGGATGTCGCGTTCGATCGAGGTCGTGTATTTGGCCGCTTCGGCGCCTTCTTCGTTGCCGCGCGGGCTGACCGTCGAGACGATTCGGGAGTCTTCGTCATAAGCCCAGGTCCGCTTGTCGCCTTCGGGGTCGGTTTCCGCTTTGAGATCGCCGTTGCTGTCGTATTCGTATCTCCAGGCGTGGCCGAGCGGGTTGGTCATCGTTTTGACTTCGCCGTGCGGTCCGTATTCGTAGGAGACGGTCTGCGTTTTGGATTCCGGCGCGGGACGCGAGGCGGTTTCGGGGTCGCCGTTCGCGTTCCGGACGATCGTCGTTTTCTCGCCGTTCGGCTGGGTTTCGGTCAGAACCTGATGGGCTTCGTTGTAGGTGCGTTTCGTTTCGTCGCCTTCGGGATCGGTTTCCTTGATCCGATTCCCCGCGGCGTCGTATTCGTACGTCGTCGCGTGGCCGTTGCCGTCGGTCCGGCTGGCGAGCAGCCCGGCGGCGGTGTAGGTGAAGGATTCGGTGGTCGCGGCGGCGGTGCCGAAGCCTCGGGTGATCGAATAGGGCTGGTTGTTCGAGTTGAACCACTCGTCGGTCACCGCACCCGTGGCTTTGTCGGTGATGGTCGTATGGAATGGCGCGTATTCCCAGGTCGCTTTGCGTTCCATCGGGTCGGTCTGGGATATCACCCGGCTGGAACTGTCGTATTCGTTGGTGGTTTTGCCGCCTCGCCCGTCGGTGAAGGAGGTCATCCGGTGGGAGGCGTCGTATTTGAACTGCCAGCTCGGGCTTGCTTCGCCGGGCAGGGTCACGCTTTTCAGGTTTTTGGATTCGTATTCGTAGGTGTATTTGACTTCGTGCCCCATCGGATCTTTGGCCTTTTCGACCAGTCCTTCGGCGTTGTAGGTCAGCGTGATTTTGCGGCCGCTCGGGTCGGTGATCGTTTCCAGCTTGCCTGAGCCGTTGTAGGCAAGCGCGGTTTCGTTGCCGTTTCGGTCGGTGACGGTTTCGAGGCGACCGGCCCCGGAGAACGCCTCCTTGGTCTGATCAGACAGGATCAGCGTGAACCCCACTTCGGCTGAGCCGGCTAGCGTGTCCTGGCTCCAAAGCGGCGCGACCCAGGAGGCGCCCGACTTCGTGAAGGTGACCGTGGCGCCCGAGGCTTCGGTCAACCTCTCCTTCGCCCCGCTTTCTTCCGAGACGAGGCTGCCGCCGAAGGAGTTGGTCCAGCCGTAACCGAAGATGCCCAGCGAGCCCGCTGCGGCAGCTTGGGCGCTGTAGGTGCGCGTGAGGTCGAGGCCGACACCGCGCCCGCCGATTTCGAGGTCGGTCTGGGTCTGGGTGAAGTTTCCGGTCCCGCAGTCAACCGGGTCTCCGCATTCGGCGTGGTGGGGGGTCGGAGTGCTCGAAGATACGGAGACTTTGTGGAGAATTTTTAGTTTCCCCGAGTTTTCGACAATCGCTCCGCCGTTTTCGAAGGGAGGGATTATTTCGGTAGTGCCGGCACCAGCCGTCTTCTGAAAGCGTCCTTCGTTCACGATCCTTGGTTCGGGCGAGGACCCCGGCTGAACGACGATGCCCTTTTCCGTTCCTTCGGCGTTCGCGTCGAACGTTCCGCGATTTCTCAGGACCGTCCCGCTCCCCATGATGATGTTGTTGGAGGCAAGGGTCGTCGTGCCTTCGTTCACGAGCGTGTAGCCGCTTTTCATCCACGCCCGGTTGACGTTCCCCGTGGCCGTCGGCAACAGCACGGTCGACCCCGAGCCTTCCAATTCACCGTTGGTGTCAGAGAAGGAGCCCGAGACCTTCAAGGTCCCGGCGCCCTGGACCTTCGAGCCGCCAAGAGTGAGGTTTTCGACTTCGCCGGTATCGCCAGCTTCGATGACGAGATTCACGGATCCGGTGAGCGCGAGCGTTCCGTTTTTGGCCGTGAAGCTATGGGGCGCGGTGATCGTCTCGGTGCTCACGAAGCCCAGGTTCCCCATCAGGACGGTCCCCGAGCCCAAGGACCAGTTACCGTTGAAGGCGAGGTTCCCGGTTTCAGCCTTAACCACGCCCATATTCGTGACGTTGGGGGAGATTACGGACTGGCCAGTTCCCGACGTCTTACGAATCGTGCCGCTGTTGGTGATCGACGGCGTGTTGTCGCCCCTGGGCTGGATGATGCCGGTTTCGAGGCCTTCGGCATTTACGGTGAGGGTTCCCGTGTTTTCGAGGATCGCGTTCGTCGTCATCCGCAGGTAGCCGATACCGACCATGAGGCTGCCGTGGTTCATCAGGTGTCGTTCGGCAAGGCTCGATTTCGAGATCGTGGCCGAGGCACCCGACCCGACGATCGTCGACCCCGTGCCCGAGAGGGTTCCCAGGGAGGCCGAGAGTGAGGCCGTCACTTCGATGCTTCCGACCCGCCGCCGCCCAACGTCAGGGCGGCAATCGAGGACACCGCTTCGCTCGGCGCGCGCGTCAGGTTCAGCGTCCCAGAGACGATTAGCGCGCCTTCTCCCTGGACCACGCCGACGGACTCCGATGGTTCGACCTTGACCGCCTTGCCTGCCGGGATGCAGGCCACATCGGCTTCGGCCGGAAGATGGGCGGCCGACCAACCTGAGACGGTCGTCCAACTCCCTTCGGCTGGGCCAGTCCAGGTGTCGGTGCATTCGGCGGCAGAGGCCCCGGCGGGCAGAGGTAGCGCGCCGACCAGTACTAAGCCAAGTACGAATGCGACGCGAGCGGGCCTGGTCTTCGTCCTTCCACCGCGATGGCTCCATCGACGGATCCCTCCGATGACTCGCCGCTGCGCCAATTCCCCCACCCTTCCTTGTTGTACTCACCACGTCCCGAATAGAGGCCGATGTTTTACCGAAAGGAGAGCTCCCCGGGATACTTACTTTTCAAGCAAAAACACCGGGCCGGTCGGAAACTGCACACCTGAGCCAGCGATGCTGGCCCAGGCTGGGACAAAACAGCCGAGTGACACTGCCTTTGCGACGAGCGGTGGAGTCGCAGCTCGTCAACGTGCTGGACGGTCGGCGGATCTCATGGCGGTATGTAAAGCCCACCTTGCACGAGCTTGCCGATGGATCAGAAGCAAGACGCACCGCTGCCAACGGCGAGTCCGGAGGGAGTGGGTCGTGCGACCTCCTGTCGCGATGCAACCCGCTCAGCGGATCTTTTCGTAGATGCTGAACATCGGCAGGTACATCGAGATGACGATGAACCCGACGATTCCGCCGACGAAGACGATCATGATCGGCTCGAGCAGACTGGTCAGAGCTTTCACCTTGGCGTCCACCTCGGCCTCGTAGAAGTCGGCGATTTTGTCCATCATCGTTTCGAGCTGGCCGGTCTCCTCGCCGACGGCGACCATGTGGCCGATCATCGGCGGGAAGATCGGATTGCCTTCGATCGGAGCGGCCAGCGATCCGCCTTTCTTCACCGAGGCGTAGACGTCGTCCATCGCCTGCTCGATCACGACGTTCCCTGCCGTCTCGCCCGTGAGTTTGATCGCCTGGAGCATCGGGACACCAGCCGACACCGCGCCAGAGAAGGTTCGCGACCAGCGTGCCAGGGCAACCTTCTGGATTACGTCCCCGATCTTGGCCGGGAGCCGAAGGGTGATTCGCGTCCAAAGCTCACGTCCGGCTTCGGTCCGCTTCCACTGGATGAACGCGAAGATGCCGATGATCAAGGCTGGAATGATCACGAACCAGTAGCCGGTCAGTGCTTCGGAAGCCGTTACACAGAGCTGCGTCGGTGCGGGGAGGCCGCTGGCTTCTTCAGGGTGTTCTGCGGCGAGTTCGTTGAAGATGTTGGCGAACACTGGGATCACGAAGGCGACGATCGCGATCAGCACCACAGTGGCGAAGCTGAAGATCAGGGCCGGGTACATCAGCGCCGATTTGACCTGGCGCCGCAATGAGTCGTTTTTCTCGACCTGGAAGGCGATCTGGTCAAGGGCGCTCTCGAGGCGGCCAGACTGCTCTCCCGAGCGGATCATCGCCCGGTAGAGGCGGTCGAAGACCTGGGGATGGCGCGCCATCGCCTGCTCGAGCGTGCTCCCCGCCTCCACGTCGGCCCGGAGGCCCGCGCACGCCTCCTTGATCATCTCGTCGTTGGTCTGCTCCTCCAGCGTGTGGAGGGTGCGCAGCATCGGCATGCCGGAGGCGACCAGGGTCGCGAACTGGCGCGAGAAGATCGCCAGTTCGCGCATGTCGACCTTCTTCCAGCGGTTGAAGAAGTCCTCGATGTTGACCGGATTCGTCTTCTCGCTGACGTCGAGGACGATCAGCCCGCGCTGGCGAAGCTGCTCCGTTACCTGAGCCTTCGATTCGGCTTCGACTTCGCCCGCCGAGGCAAGCCCGGTGACGTCCATCGCCCGGAACGCAAAGGTGGTGGCGCCCGCCATCGGCTACCCCACCTGCGAGTACTGGGGCGCCGCCATCGGGACCGAACCGATCAGGCGTTTGAGCTCCTCCGGCACCGAGGCCCGCTGCTCCGCCACCGAGCGCGTGATCCGTCCATTGCGCACCAGCCGCGCCAGGTCGGCGTCCATGGTCTGCATCCCGACCGCCCCCGAGGTCTGCAGGGCGGCGTAGATCTGGTGCGTCTTGCCCTCACGGATCAGGTTGCGGATCGCCGGCGTGGGCACCAATACCTCGGTGGCGACCACGCGACCCATCCCGTCGGCGGTCGGCAGAAGCTGCTGGGTGACGATCCCCTGCAGGGCGATCGATAGCTGGGTGCGGACCTGACCCTGCTGCTCGGGCGGGAAGACGTCGATGATCCGGTCGACGGTCTGGGCCGTCGACTGCGTGTGGAGGGTGGCGAAGACGAGGTGGCCGGTCTCCGCCGCGGTGAGGGCCGTGGAGATCGTCTCGAGGTCGCGCATCTCGCCGACCAGGATCACGTCCGGGTCCTCTCGCAGGGCGGCGCGTAGACCGAGCGCGAAGCTCTCGGCGTCGGAGCCGATCTCGCGCTGGTTGACGATCGAACGCTTGTGATGGTGGAGGAACTCGATCGGGTCCTCGATCGTGAGGATGTGGTCCTGGTTCTCCGAGTTGATGACGTCGAGCATCGCCGCCAACGTCGTGCTCTTGCCCGAGCCGGTGGGGCCGGTGACGAGGACGAAGCCGCGCGGTTTGGCCACCAGCTCGCGGAGCACCTGCGGCACGCCGAGCGAGTCCAGCGCCGGGATCTCCTGCGGGACCAGGCGAAAGGCGGCGCTGACCGCACCGCGCTGGAAGAAGCAATTGACGCGGAAGCGGGCGACCCCGGGAATCGCGTAGGCGAAGTCGAGTTGTTTGTGGACCTCGAACCGTTTGCGCTGGTCGTCGTTGAGGATGCTGTAGACGACCTCGCGGGTGTCGGTGCCGCTGAGGACCGGGAACCCATCCATCGGCTCGATCCGGCCCTTTTCGCGGATCGCCGGCGGGAAACCCGGCGTCAGGTGTACGTCGGATGCCCTCACCGACACCATGTGGGCGAGGACCGCGGAGAAGTCGAAATCCATGGAACCTAGATCGACCGGACCGAGCGGATCCTCGATACCCGGTTTCGACTATGCAGTGACACGGATCACCTCTTCGAGGCTGGTCAGGCCGCCGCGCACCTTGGCGATCCCGTCCTCGCGCAGGGTGAGCATCCCTTCCTCGCGCGCGGCGCTCGCGATCTGCGCCTCCGGCGCCTCCGCGACGGCCATCTGTTTGATCCGCTCGCTCATCGTCATGACCGAGAAGAGCCCGACCCGCCCGCGGTACCCGCTCTGCTTGCAGCGCGCGCAGCCGACCGGCTCATAGGCCTCGATCTCACCGCCGACCCTCACCTCGACCTCGGCGAGCGCGTGCGGCAGCAACACGGTGCGGCGCTTGCAATGGCTGCAGAGTTTGCGCGCGAGACGCTGGGCGACGACGCAGTCGACCGCCGAGGCGATCAGGAAGACCTCGATTCCCATCTCGGTCAGCCGCGTGATCGACCCGGGCGCGTCGTTAGTGTGAAGCGTGGACAACATCATGTGGCCGGTGAGCGCCGCCTCGACGGCGATCCGCGCCGTCTCTGAGTCGCGGATCTCGCCAACCATCACCACGTCGGGGTCGGCGCGCAGCATCGAGCGCAGGCCGGTCGCGAAGTCGAGGCCTGCCTTGCGGTTGACATTGATCTGGTTGACCCCGGCGAGCTGGTACTCGACCGGATCCTCGATCGTCAGAATGTTCCGCTCGACCGCGTTCAGCTCCTGCAGCGCTGCGTAGAGGGTCGTCGACTTGCCGGAGCCGGTCGGGCCGGTGACCAGCACCGCCCCGTAGGCCTGCCGGAACGCCGCCACGAATCGCTCGCGGGCCGTGCCGTCCATGCCGAGGTCGTCGAGCGAGCGCTGCGCGGTCTCTTTGTCGAGGATGCGGATCGTCACCCCCTCGCCCTGCTGGGTCGGCAGGGTCGTGATGCGGAGATCGACGCGGCGCTCGGCGACCGAGACGCTGACGCGGCCGTCCTGCGGAACCCGCTTCTCGGCGATGTTGAGGTCGCTCATGATCTTCACCCGCGAGACGACCGCGTTGATCATCCGCTTCGGCACGTGCGCCGCCTCACGAAGGACGCCATCGACGCGGAAGCGGACCCGCATCTCGTCTTCGCCGGGCTCGAAGTGGACATCGGAGGCTCCCTCCCCCACCGCCTGCCCGAGGATGCTGTAGACGAGTTTGATCACCGGCGCGTCTTCGGCGGTGACTTCGAACTCGCTGACCTCGGCCAGTTCGTCGTCGGCCTCCCCCTCGCTGACCGCCTCGGTCACTGCGCTCTGCAGCGTGTTGAGCCGCCCGATCAGCGCCTCGATGTCCTCCGGCGCGGCAACCGCGACCCGGCAGTCGAGCCCGGTCGCAATCCGCACGTCGTCCACCGCAAGGACGTTGGTCGGATCGGCCATCGCCACCAGCAGCGTCCGCTTATCGACGTAGCCGACCGGCAGCGCCCGGTAGCGACGGGCGGTGTTGACCGAGATCAGGTTGGCGGCCGCCATGTCGACCTGGTAGGCGGAGAGGTCGACGTGGTCGAGCCCATATCGCTCGGCGACGGCCCGCGAGAGCTGATCGGCGTCGACGGCGCCCTGCTCGTGCAGGAGCTGCTCCGGCGGTCGTCCCACCGTCCGGGCTTCTTCGATCGCCTGCCTCGCGCGGTTGTCGTCGACGAAGCCGAGGTCGACGAGCACATCGGTGACGAAATCATTCGATCGACCTCGCGTGATCGGCGGCGTCAGGCCGAGGGTTCCGCCCGCTTCAGGCTCCAGCGCGGGGGCGGTCGAGTCGCCGGAGTCGGGGACCGGCCGCAGGTGGCTCGGGTAGTCCCGCGGGTCCATGCTCACGGGTGGTATTCGACAGTGGGGCCTTTGTAGGCGGCGTTGATGACAGCCTGGACGATGCTCGCGTCGCTCTGGAATCCGTAGGTGACCGAGGCGGTCGGGCCCGATGGGTCGAGCCGCTTCGGCTGCAGGACGACGAGTGCCGGCACCCGTTCGACGCCGACGGCCTCGGTGATCGCCGAGTAGCGGGCGATCTTGCTCGCCGGGACGACGAAGGTCGAGACGTCTGACATGCCGTCGAGGCGGGTGCTCGCGTGCTTGACCAGGTCGTCGTCAATCCCGCCGTCGTGGATGAACAGAAGCGCGACGGTGCGGTCGGACTTCCAGGCCTCGAGCACCGGCCGCGGCAGGGGGCGCGACGAGATGACCGACTGCGCCAGCGTTTCGACCGGCGCGGGCGTGACCCCGGGCGTGGGAGCCGCACCCTGGCCGGGCGGCGTCGAACTCGCGCTCAGCGATCCTTCGGGTCCACTTTCTTCGCTCCCGCCACCGCCCATGGTGGAGAGCAGAAAGATCGCGCCGACCACCAGCAGGACGGCGATCAAGCCCATCTGCACAAAGGGGTTGCTGTTGAGCTTCTCTCTCACAGGGACTTCTCTCTAGCTCGGCATCGAGGGCCGAGCCCTTGAGCGACGGGTCGGGATGGTCTCCGGGCGAGCGTGATCAGCAGCTCGCGTTGGGGGCTTGGCCGGGCGCCGGCAGCGAGGTGCACTCGAAGTAGGCCTGGGGCGTGAAGTAGATCGGCGCGCGGTTGGTTTTCGAAGATTCTTTTTCTTCGGCTTCGTGCAGAAGTTCTTCTTTGTGTTCGATTTCTTCGGTGCCCAGCCCGCCGCTTTCTTCGAGGACTTTGATTTCTTCTTCGAGTTTCACGACGGATTCGGATTTTTCGCCCGGTTTCGGGTTGAGTTCGGGCGGAACCTGGAATCCGGCGTCCTGTTCGACGTGGCCGTTGCCGCTCATCGCGATCCGCCTGCCGGCGATGATGCCTTTCCAGGTCGCGTTACCGCTGATGTTGATGTAGGTATCCGGCCCGTAGATGACCAACTCGTTGGTGACCGAGGCGTTACCCGAGAGGTTGATCTGGCTGGCGCCGGTCGGGGAGCCGAGGAAGTAGAAGCCCGGCATTTCGAACTGTCCGGCCGACGGCTGGTATCCCGTGGCGGCAATCCGGTTGTTGCCGCTGAACACGAGCTGATTGCCGTTGCCACCGCAATGTTCGGGGGTGTCGAAGAAGAAGCGGACTTTCGCGCCTTTGGCGACGATCAGCTCGGAGTTGCCGCTGAACTGGATCGAGCAGAGCCAGTAGTCGCCACCGCCGACCGTCAGCGTCGCGTTCCCCGTGAGGCTGAGTTCCCTCGTCGTTGAATTCCACGGATACTTGGTCCCCCACTTGTCGCCGGTCAGCGTGTCTGACTGGCACCCGGTCGGAACTCCGGTGCGGGTGCAGGTGACGAGCCGGTAGTCAGAGTTGCTGGTCGCGATGTTCAGGGGCATGAAGCTGCTGACCGATGGCAGTTCGACATTGCCTTCGGTGATCTGGTAGCCACTGCACTGGTGGGCGTTGCCAGATTTCGTCCACCATTTGCCGACGCCGTAGCGGATGTCACCGCAGATGTTCGCGTTGCCGGAGGTTTCGAGGTTGCCGTTGGTCCCCACCCCGACCCGGATGTCGGCGTTGCCGCTGAGAGATATCCCTTCGCGCCCGACGAAACCCTCGAGGTGAGCCCGGGCGGCTTCTTCCTGGCGCAGTTTTTCCAACTGTTCCTGGATTTCCGTGATTTTGTGGGTGTTCTGTTCTTCTTTGGCTTCGATCAGTTCTTTTTGGAGGGTTTCCCCCGTTTCTTTGAATTCTTCTTGCCAGGTGCTGCTTTCTTCTTCGCTTTTGAAGGCACCCGAGCGATTGAAGGTCACCTCGATCCGGCGACTGACTTCGCCGGCGGTACCGGTCGAGACCACGCAGAGTTCGTATTCGCCGCATTTCAGCCCGACCGGGCTGACCCGGTAGACGTAGGCGGCGTTGCCAACCGTCCCCGAGACCGCCGGGCACCATGGCGCTCCGGCAATCAGTTCGGCGCCGGTTTTTTCCAGCGTGCCCCCTGCGCCGACCCTCAGGCAGGGGTTTTTTTCGTTGAGGATGAAGCCGTAGCGGTTCTGCCGCTCCTTGGCGACGCTCGCGCCGGCGTCGGCCGCCGCGATCGATCCCTTCGAGGAGTCGTCGCGGTGGGCGCCGTGCTGGGCGTCGATCGTCGCCATCACGGCGGTGCCCGCCAGCGACATGCCCGCGACCATCGCGAAGAGCGTGACCGGAAGGGCGATTCCACGCTCGCTGCGAACCACGGCGCTGAACCGCTGCCTGAGGGCTCGGGGCATCATCCCTTGGCACATCGACCGCGATTCGCCCACCTTGAGAGGCGCGGAGTGCGGCGACCCGAAGTCGGACGCGCGTACTACTGAGAAACAGGTGCGCCGAGCTGCTCGATTCCGCTCGCCCGCTGGCCTCTGGCCGCGAGCATCAGTTTGAAGTCATGCGGGTTTGAGGCGTACTCGAGGGCGACCTCCTCCGCGACGCGGCCTTCCATGACGTAGCCGAGGAGGGACTGGTCGAAGGTGCGCATGCCGTAGTACTCGCCCTCGGCGATCACTTCGGTGATCTTGCCGGTCTCCTCGGGGTTCATGATCAGGTCCTTGACCCGGCCGGTGACGACGAGGATCTCCGAGGCAGGGACGCGACCGTCGCCGGTGATGTCGGGGACGAGGCGCTGAGCGATCGCGCCCCTGAGGGTCGCCGCGAGCATCACGCGCGCCTGATGCTGGAGATGGGGCGGGAAGAAGTCGATGATCCGATTGACCGTCTCGGTCGCGTCGAGGGTGTGGACGGTCGAGAGCACCAGGTGGCCGGTCTCGGCCGCGGAGAGGGCGGTGCGAACCGTCTCCTCGTCGCGCATCTCGCCGATCAGGATCACGTCGGGGTCTTGACGCAGAACGCGGCGCATGGCGCGGGCGAAGCTCTGGGTGTCGGAGCCAACTTCGCGCTGGTTGACGATCGAGCCTTTGTCCTGGTGCAGGTACTCGATCGGGTCCTCGAGGGTCATGATGTGATGGGTCCGGGTGCGGTTGATGTGGTCGATCATCGCGGCGAGCGTCGTGCTCTTGCCCGACCCCGTGGTGCCGGTGACCAGCACGATGCCGCGCTGCTCTTCGGCCAGGGTCGTGACCACCGGCGGCAGGCCGAGGTCTTCGACCGAGCGGATCTTGAAGGGGATCGCGCGACAGACGATGGAGACTGAGCCGCGCTGCCGGAAGACGTTGACGCGGAAGCGTGAGAGGCCGGGGATGGAGTACGAGAAGTCGGCCTCGCCCGCTTCCTCGAACTCGGTCAGCGAGCGGACCTCGGCGATGTCGTGGAACGCCTTTTCGGTTTCGTCGGCCTGGAGCGCCTCGTACCCGGCGAGCGGCGTCAGGTCCCCATGCAGGCGGATGGTCGGCGGCACGCCGACCTTGACGTGCAGGTCGGAACCGTCGCGCTCGACGAGCGTCCGTAGCGCTGAATCGATCTCGAACATCCCGACCAATATCGGCCGGGATGCTCGATCTCTTTACGACTTACGCGACCTCGCGCAGTTTCTGCGCCTCGCCGAGGGACTGGAGCTTTTTGAGGCTCTGGTTCTCGATCTGGCGGATCCGCTCGCGGGTCACGTTGAAGGTGCGGCCGACCTCGTCCAGGGTGCGCGGGTGCTCGCCGCCGAGCCCGTAACGGAGCTCGAGCACGCGGCGCTCGCGGTAGGAGAGGTTCTCGAGGGCCTCCTTCAGCGCCTCTTTGGTGAGCAGGTCGGCCGCCCGGTCGAACGGGGACTCGGCCTTCTCGTCGGCGATGAACTGACCGAACTCGGACTCCTCCTCGTCGCCGACCGGCTTCTCGAGGGAGACCGGGGCCTGCGCGGAACGCTTGATCGAGTCGACCTCCTCGGGGTCGATCCCGGTGACCTCGGCAATCTCCTCCGGGGTCGGCTCACGGCCCAGCTCGGTGACCAGCTTGCGCTCGGCGCGACCGATCTTGTTCAGCTTCTCGACCACGTGGACCGGGATCCGGATGGTCCGCGCCTTGTCGGCGAGCGCCCGGGCGATCGCCTGGCGGATCCACCAGGTCGCGTAGGTGGAGAACTTGAACCCCTTGCGGTAGTCGAACTTCTCCGCCGCACGCACCAGTCCGAGCGTTCCCTCCTGGATCAGATCGAGGAAGGGAAGACCCTGGTTCCGATAATTTTTCGCGATCGAGACGACCAGACGGAGGTTCGACTCGACCATTTTCTGCTTGGCATCGAGATCACCGCGCTCGATCCGCTTCGCCAGTTCGACCTCCTCCGCCGCGGTCAGCAGGCGGACTTTGCCGATGTCCTTGAGGAACAGCTGCAAGGAATCGGTGGTCATGTCGGGTTTCAGGTCGAGCGTCGTTTTCTGCCGCCGCCGGCCTTTTTTCCCGGTGTCCACGGGCATGGCTTCCGCCGCCGCTTTCTGGGCCGGGTCCATGTCCTCGACGAGCTCGATGCCCGCTTTCTCAAGGTGGCCGTAAAGATCCTCGACGTCAGACTCGTCAAGGTCGACCTCGGAAACCGCCGAGGCGATGTCGCCGAAGGTCAGCACGCCGAGCTGCTGACCCCGGTTCATGAGGTTTTTGACCTCCTCCAACTCCTGAAGCTCTGCTACCAGCATTCTGTATCTACTTCTTTCCCTAGCGCTTGATGAAGGATGCGTGGGCGTATAAATGCCTTAGGTGGCGACAAGTCGCGCCACGCGACGAAAAAGCGGACCGGGGGACTGGTCCGCGAATGAGTAAAGCAAAGGCCTTTGTTGCCGATTGCCCCGTTGGGCGAGCGTTGAAACAAATGTCAAACGCTTGTTCAAATTGTAGGCGCTTCAGTTTGTAAAGTCAATGCTCAGACGCACGACCCCATCACGCCACTGGCTCAGCGCCTTTTGGCAACGCGCCTACCGCGAGAACGTCACCGGATTGGCCGCGATGGTCGCCTACAACCTCATGTTGGCGGTTTTCCCCTTCACGCTGCTGGTGCTCTTCATCGGTGGCCAGGTCCTGAAGATACACGGGGTCGAAACCAGCGTCCTGACCGACCTCCAACGTCTTTTCCCAAATACCGAGTCGCACACGCTGAGCGACGTCCTCGCCCGCATCGAGGACAACTCGGCGACGATCGGGATCGCCGCCTTCGTCGGCTCGATCTGGATCGGCGCCTCCTTCTGGGGCGCGATGGACACCGCCTTTTGTCGCATTTATCACGTGCCCTGCCGCGGCTGGATCGAGCAGAAGCGCTTCTCCTTCGCGATGTTGGGCGTCGTCCTCCTCTTCATCGCCGCCTCGATCTTCGTGCCGACCCTGGAGAGCTCGCTCGTCTCCAGCACCGACAGGCTCCCCTTCGGCCTTTCCGGGTTCCAGGTGATCGACTCGATCCTGCTGCTCGGCGCGGCCCTGCTGATCACCTTCCTGATCTGCTCGGTGATCTACTGGGCGGTGCCGAAAGCGCCGGTGCCCTGGCGCGCGATCTGGCCCGGCGCGCTCTTCGTCACCATCGGCGCGGGCCTCGCCAACTGGCTCTTTCCCCTGTATCTGACCAACATCTCGAGCCTCTCGCGCTTCGGCTCGACGATCGGCTTCGTCCTGATCGCGCTGCTCTGGTTCTACCTGCTGAGCCTCACGATCATGGCCGGCGCGGTGATCAACTCGCTGCGCTTCGAGTTCCACGAGACCGGCGAGCTGCCCTACGCGAACGGCAACGTACCGCCCGCCAACCCCTGCGCCGGGCTGACCGACGAGGAGCGCGCGCGGGCAACCGCTGCACGCTCCCACCCAGACTGAGATGATGCAAAAACAGTGGGGAAACACTCAAGTTCTGAGATTGCCCCGATTTATCGGGACTTCAGCCCCGTACCGGGCCTGAGGCCCCCTTCCCAACGGCGGCGGATCCTCGAGGCGATGGTCGCCTGCTGCGCCGAGAAAACCTACGCGGAAACGACGATCGCCGACGTCGTCTCCGGCGCCGCGGTCTCCCGCACCACCTTCTACAAGCTCTTCAACGGCAAACGCGACTGCTTCGACGCCGCCGTCACCCAGTGCATCGACCGGATCGCGGCGACGATGGCGGCGGCCGCCTCCGGCTACGACTCGCCCGCCGAGGCGACCCGGCGCGGCGCCGTCGCCGTGCTCGAGCTGCTCGCCGCCGAGCCGGAGCTGGTGCTGGTCCTGGGCGGCGACGTGATCGGCGTCGACCCGCAGCTGGTCGACCGCTACAGCACCCTCACGGTGCCGGCGCTGGAAGCGATGTGGGAGCGGGCGGGCGGGCCGCCCGCCAAGCACCTGAGCCCGGGGCTCGCCTTCGGGCGGGCCCAGCTCCTCGTCTTCCACGAGGTCGCCGCAGGGCGACCGGAGCGCCTCCCCACCCTGGTCCCGGACATCGTCTACCTGGCGATCGCCCCGTTCGCCGGGCACGACGAGGCGCTGCGTCAGGCGCGCCTCGCGGGGTCCGAGGCTCCCGTGGGGGCGCCGGCTTGAGCGCCTGGACCGACCTCGGCGACGGCACCGCGACACCGCCGCGCCTGCCGCGCGGGCGCCACGGTCTGTCGCGCGAGGCGGTCGCCCGGTCCCAGCGCGAGCGCCTGCTCGACGCCGCCGCCCGGGTTGCCGCGGCCCGCGGCTACGAGGCGACGACCGTCGCCGACATCCTCGCCGAGGCCGGGGTCGGGCGGGAGAGCTTCTACGAACTCTTCGACGACCGTCGCGCCTGCGTGCTGGCCGCCCATCAGGTGCTGCTCGACGACCTGGTCGAGCGCGTGCGGGCGGCCTACACAGGGCCGGGCCAGTGGGTGGATCGCTGCCGGGCGGCGCTGCGGGCGCTGCTCGATTGGTTCGCCGCCGACCCCGCCCTGGGCCGCTTCCTGCTGGTCGAGCTGGCCGCGGTCGGCCCGGAGTTCCACGAGCGCTTCGAGGCGGGCTTCGACCGCTTCGTCGAGGTGATCGACTCCGAGCTTCCCGACGACCTCCCCGACCCCAAGCCCCTGCCCGCGACGAGGCTCGCGGTCGGCGCCGCGATCTCCCGCGTCTACAGCGAGGTCGCCGCGGGGCACACGGAGGAGCTGCCCGGGCTACTGCCGCAGCTCACCTACGAGACGCTGGTGCCGTTCCTCGGTGAAGCCGCGGCGCGCGAGGCGGCCTACACCCGAGCCCCGGCTCAGCCGTAGCGCTCGCCGCCGACGATTTCCCGGAGCTTCGTCCGGTCGTGGGTCGCCTGGACGCGCCGCACCGTGCCTGACCGCGAGCGCATCACCAGCGATTCGGTGGTCGCGCCTTTGCCGCGGTAGCGAACGCCTTGCAGGACGTCGCCGTCGGTGACGCCGGTGGCGGAGAAGAAGACGTCTTCGCCGGAGCAGAGGTCGTCGGCGGTGAGGATCCGGCTGAGGTCGTAGCCGGCGTTGACCGCGGCGCTTCGCTCGTCGTCGTTGCGCGGCCAGAGCCGTCCCAGAAGCTGGCCGCCCATCGACTTCAGCGCCGCCGCCGAGAGCACTCCCTCGGGCGTGCCGCCGATCCCCCAGAGCATGTCGACCGGGGACCGTTCGGAGACCGCCAGCAGCGCCGCCGAGACGTCGCCGTCGGTGATCAGGCGGATGCGGGCGCCCGCATCGCGCACTTCGCGGATCGCCTCCTCGTGGCGCGGCCGGTCGAGCATCACCACGATCACGTCGCCGATCGAGCCGCCCTTGCGCTCGGCGATCAGCCTGCAGGTCTCCGGCAGCGGCCGGTCGAGGTCGAGCAGGTCGGCGATCTCTTCGCCGCCCGCCAGCTTTTCCATGTAGACGCAGGGGCCGGGGTCGAACATCGAGCCGCGCTCGGCGAGTGCGATCACCGCCAGCGCGCTCGGCATCCCGAGGGCGCAGAGGCGCGTTCCATCCAGCGGGTCGACGGCGATGTCGACCACCGGCGGGTCGCCGTCGCCGATGTTCTCGCCGTTGAAGAGCATCGGCGCTTCGTCCTTCTCCCCCTCGCCGATCACCACGGTGCCGTCCATCGAGACCGAGTCGAGGACGAGGCGCATCGCGTCGACCGCGGCGCCGTCGGCGGCGATCTTGTCGCCCCGCCCCACCCAGCGCGCCGCCGCGAGTGCGGCCGCCTCGGTGACCCGGACGAGCTCGAGGGCGAGGTTGCGGTCCGGCTTTGCCTGGCTCGGCGAAGGCATCGGAGCGCGGACCCTATAGGGTCGCGGCGTGGAAGGACGCTGGGGTCTGACGCTCCCGCTGAGCGGGGTGCCGCTCGCCGCGCACGGCGAGTTCGTGAAGCGCGCCGAGGCGGCGGGCTACACCGACCTGTGGACCGGTGAGACCGCGGGCCCGGACGGCTTCACGCCGCTCGCCTTGAGCGCCGCCTGGACCGAGCGGATGCGGCTCGGGACGGGGATCGTCGGTGTCTTCCAGCGCGGGCCGGCGCTGCTCGCCCAGGAGGCGGCGGCGCTCGCCGATGCCTCGGAAGGGCGCTTCGTCCTCGGCATCGGCTCCTCCTCGGACCGGATCATCGAAGGCTGGAACGACATCCCCTTCGAGCGGCCGCTGAGCAAGGTGCGCGAGACGCTCGAGTTCCTGCGCGTGGCCCTGGCGGGCGAGCGCACCTCGACCCGCTTCAAGCTGGAAACGAAGCCCGCCCACGAGGTCCCGATCGTCCTCGCCGCGCTGCGCGGCAAGATGCTGCAGCTGGCGGTCGAGAAGGCCGACGGCGCCTTCACCAACTTCCTGCCCCTCGACGGGCTGCCCCAGGTGGTCGCCCAGCTCGACGGCGCGCCGCAGGGCTTCGAGCTCCTCTGCCGCTTCTTCCTCCTCCCCGGGGCGCGCGAGGAGGTCGAGCCGCTCGCCCGCTTCATGTTCTCGACCTACATCACCGTGCCGGTCTACACCGAGTTCTACAAATGGCTCGGCTGGGGCGACAGGATTGCCCCGATGCTCGACGCCTGGGCGGCCGGCGACCGCCAGAAGGCGGCGGCCAAGGCTCCCTGGGAGGCGATCGAGCAGATGTTCATCTTCGGCTCGCCGGAGGAGATGAAGGAGCGGCTCGAAGCCTTCGTCGCCGGCGGCATCACCACCCCGATCCTCACCCCCGTCGTCCCGCCCGAGAATCTCGGCGAGATGATCGACGCCCTCGCCCGGTAGCGCCGGCGACCACGCCTGATTCCACGCCCGGCGCGCCGTGGACCGCCGGCCTCGGCGCCCCGGACCGCCGGGCCCGTCGCGCCCCGGACCGCCGGCGCCCGTCGCGCCCATCCCCACCTAAGTTCGGCGGGTTAGGTGGGGATGGGGCGCGCCTTGCGCGTGTCCGGGGACGGTCCGGGGACACTTCGGTCGCAGCCCCAGGATGAGTTCGCAGTTCTCGTCGCTATCCGACGATTTCTGCGAACTCACCAGGCGCGGGTCCGACGCGTTCGCACTTGACGACAACATGTGGCGTCAACTGCGAACTCACCCGAGGGCCCGGCCGGTGCGTTCGCACTTGACGACATTATGTGGCGCTAGGTGCGAACGCACTCCGGGGGGACGGCCCCGGGGCGCGTGGACGGCACGCCTGCGTGCGCCCTTCGCCGGGAAGCGCGCGGGAGCCGACACGCTTCCTCGCGCGGTCGGCACACCTACCTTCGCGGTCGACCTGGCTCCGTGCGCGGTCGACCTGCCTCCGTGCGCCCGCCTGGTTGATGGGCCGAAAACTCAACTATGTCTTGAGTTTTCGGCCCATCAACATCGGCGTGCCGCGGAAGGCACATGGGACCGTGCCGGGGCCGTCACGCCGCGGGCGCCCGGGCGCGCCCGTCCCCACCTAACCAGCCAACTTAGGTGGGGACGGGCGCGGCTTGGTGGGACGGGTGCGACTGCGGGCCGGTCGAGGCGGGCGGTCAGCCCTTCAGGTTGCGGAGGCCGGTCGAGGCGGGCGGTCAGCCCTTCAGGTTGCGGAGGACCGTCTGGAGGATGCCGCCGTTGTTGATGTAGGTGATCTCGTTGGGGGTGTCGAGGCGGACCTTGGCGTCGAAGGTCTTCTCCTCGCCGGAGTCGGTCTTCGCGGTGACGGCGACGGTTTTCGCGTTGCCGCCTTCGAGGTCGCCGATCGTGAAGGTCTCGGAGCCGTCGAGGCCGAGGCTCGCCGCGTTCTCGCCGTCGGCGAACTGGAGGGGAACGACGCCCATGCCGATCAGATTGGAGCGGTGGATGCGCTCGAAGGACTCGGCGATCACCGCGCCGACGCCGAGCAGCTTGGTCCCCTTCGCCGCCCAGTCGCGCGAGGAGCCGGAGCCGTACTCCTTGCCGGCAAGGATCACCAGCGGCACGCCTTCCTCGGCGTAGCGCATTGCGGCGTCGTAGATCGTCGTCTCCGCGCCGTCCGGAAAGTGACGGGTGAAGCCGCCCGCTTTCTCGACCAGCTGGTTCCGCAGGCGGATGTTGGCGAAGGTGCCGCGGATCATCACCTCGTGGTTGCCGCGGCGCGAGCCGTAGGAGTTGAAGTCACCGGGCTCGACTCCCTGCTCGGTCAGCCACCTCCCGGCCGGGCTTTCTTTTTTGATCGCGCCGGCGGGCGAGATGTGGTCGGTGGTGATCGAATCGCCGAGCACGGCGAGGACGCGGGCGCCCTCCACCGGCGCGATCCCGGGCGGGTCGGCCGGGATGTCCTGGAAGAAGCTCGGCTGCCGCACGTAGGTCGAGTCGGGCCAGTCGTAACGGTCGCCCTCCGGCACCTCGACCGCGTTCCATTCTTCGTCGCCCGCGAAGACCTCGGCGTAGTTGCGCTTGAACATCTCCGCCGCGACCGAGTCGCCGACAACCTGCTTGATCTCCTCGGCGCTCGGCCAGATGTCGCGCAGGTAGACCGGCTCGCCATCGGACCCCTCGCCGAGCGGCTCGGTGGTCAGGTCGAGGTCCATCCGCCCGGCCAGCGCGTAGGCGACGACCAGCGGCGGGCTCGCCAGGTAGTTGGCCTTCACGTCCTGGTTGATCCGTCCCTCGAAGTTGCGGTTGCCGGAGAGGACGGCGCAGACCGCCAGGTCCTTCTCGGCGATCGCCGCCGAGATCTCCTCGGCCAGCGGCCCCGAGTTGCCGATGCAGGTGGTGCAGCCGTAGCCGACCAGGTTGAACTGGAGCCCGTCGAGCGCCTGGTCGAGCCCCGCCTGGCGCAGGTAGTCGGTGACGACCGTCGATCCCGGCGCCAGCGAGGTCTTCACCCACGGCTTGCGCGCGAGGCCCTTGGCGAGCGCGTTCCGCGCCAGCAGCCCGGCACCGATCATCACGCTCGGGTTCGAGGTGTTGGTGCAGGAGGTGATCGCGGCGATCACCACGCGGCCGTGGTCGAGCACGAAGGTCTCGCCGTCGACCGCCACCTCGACCGCGTCATCGCTGCGCCGCTTCTCCAGCGTCGCCACCGGCGAGCCGCTGAGCGCGGGCCGCGGCCTGCCGCGCTCGTCGTCGTGGTCCTCGGCGGGCGGGTCGGAGGCCGGGAAGGACTCTTCCATCGCCTCGTCGCGCCCGTTGCCGAGCTGCGGGCCGGCCTCGGGAGCGAACTCCGACATCGCCTCCAGGAACGACGCCTTGGCCTCGTCCAGCCGCACCCGGTCCTGCGGCCGTTTCGGCCCGGCGATCGAGGGGACGACGTCGCCAAGGTCCAGTTCCAGCAGGTCGGAGAAGACCGGGTCCGGGGACGAGGAGTCGTGGAACATCCCCTGCTCGCGGGCGTAGGCGTCGACCAGCTCGATCATCTCGGTCGGCCGCCCGGTCAGGGCGAGGTAGCGCAGCGTCTCGGCGTCGACCGGGAAGATCGCGCAGGTCGAGCCGAACTCCGGTGACATGTTGCCGAGCGTCGCCCGGTCGGCCAGCCCCAGGGTCGGCAGCCCCGGCCCGTAGAACTCGACGAACTTGGAGACGACGCCGCGCCCGCGAAGCATCTCGGTGACGGTGAGGACGAGGTCGGTAGCGGTCGACCCCTCCGGCAGTTCGCCGGAGAGCTTGAAGCCGAGCACCTGCGGCAGCAGCATCGAGATCGGCTGGCCGAGCATCGCCGCCTCGGCCTCGATCCCGCCGACCCCCCAGCCGAGCACGCCGAGCCCGTTGACCATCGTCGTGTGCGAGTCGGTCCCGACCAAGGTGTCGGGGTAGGCCCGCAGGGTGCCGTCGCTCTCCCGCGAATAGACCACCTGCGAGAGGTACTCGAGGTTGACCTGGTGGCAGATCCCGGTCGCGGGCGGCACCACGCGGAAGTTGTCGAAGCTGCCCTGGCCCCATTTGAGGAACGAGTAGCGCTCGCGGTTGCGTTCGAAGTCGCGCTCGGCGTTGACCGCGAAGGCGCGCTCGTTGCCGAAGGCGTCGACCTGCACCGAGTGGTCGATCACCAGGTCGACGTCAACCAGCGGGTTGATCGCCTTCGGGTCGCCGCCGATCTCCTCCATCGCGTCGCGCATCGCGGCGAGGTCGACGACCGCGGGGACGCCGGTGAAGTCCTGCATCAGGACGCGGGCGGGCTGGAAGGGGATCTCGACGCTCGGCTCGGCCGCCGCGTCCCAGGAGGCGATCGCCTCGACGTCCTCCTTGCTCACCGACACCCCGTCCTCGAGCCGCAGCACGTTCTCCAGCAGCACCTTGATCGAGTACGGCAGGCGGGCGACGTCGAAGCGCTCCTGCAGCACGTCGAGGCGGAAGACCTCATAGGCGCGGCCGCCGACCTCGAGGGTGGCGCGAGCGCCGAAGGAATCGGTGGGGTTACTCATGCGACGAACCTTTCGGGGGGAGGGACGGGGAAGGACCTGAAGACCGGCTCAACGCTTGTCCTTGGAGTGGCCGTCGGTGACCGCCTCCGCAGCGCGTTGGGCCATGCCGCCGGTCTGGGCGAGGACCGAAGCCCGCGGGCTGACCAGTCCGGCGTGGGCGGCAACCCGGTCGAAGAGTGGCGCCACGGCGATCTCGACCTTGTCGGCGGTGATCGCCTTGGCGACCGCGGCGGCGACCGCGGCGGGGGTGGTGGTCCCCATCATCGGCGGCGTCTTTTCTCCCGCGTCGGCGAACATCCCCGCCTCGCCGACGAAGCCGGGCGAGACCAGCGAGACCCCGATCCCGCGCGGAGCGAGGTCGGTGCGCAGGCCGAGCGCGAAGCCGCGCAGGCCGAACTTGGTCGCGTTGTAGACGGAGGTCCGGGGGCTGGCCGACTTGCCCGACAGCGAGGAGACGAAGACCAGGTGGCCGGCGCCACGCTCGAGCATTTCCGGGAAGAGCGCGCGGGCGAGCAGCATCGGCGCCTCGAGGTTGACGCGCAGGGCGCGCTTCACCTCCTCGGCGGAGAACTCGGCGAGCCAGCCCGCGCCGGGCAGCCCGGCGTTGGCGACGAGGATGTCGACGCCCGCCGCCGCCTCGGCGAGCCGCTCCGCCTCACCGTCCTCGGCGAGGTCGGCGACGACGACGCGGTGGTCGGCACCGGGCAGGCTCTCGGCCAGCGCCAGCAGGTCCTCCTCGCGTCGGCCGCTCAGTACGAGGGACGCGCCGGCGTCGGCCAGGCCCCGGGCGATCGCCCGACCGAGGCCGCCGGTGGCCCCGGTGAGAAGTGCTGTCCGCCCCGCGATCTCCATTCCAACAGTCAAATCTACTAGTGCAGGGGCGGCCGCGGATCAACGCAGGTCGGGCGAGGACCGCCCTCGCCCAGACAGGAACTCGCCGCATTAGTGGCGAAATAGACGAAATGTTTGCGTTCTGTGAGCAAAGGCCGAGGCGATCCACTACTATGCCGCCGGTCAATACGACCGAAACGCCGAGTCCTGCATGCCATCTGGCATCAGGAGCGGGGGAACCACGTTTTCGGGGCTAACCCACGTCTTTGTGGGGGCGCAGGCTCTTTCAGCGCCAGCCCGACAGCTAACCCCGTAGGCCGACGAAGGAGATCGGTTTGCCGAAGCGCAGTTTCAAGCTCAAAGCGGGTCTGGCTCTATTCGTGGCGCTGATCGTCGCCGCGTTTGCCGTCCCGGGTGGCGCCTCCGCCGCCTGCCGGACCGGTGGCCTCACCCCCGCCGAAGTCGACATCTGCACCCCGACCGCGAAGGCCAAGATGATGGCCGACGGGGAACTGATCCCGCCGGCCTCCGCCCCCGCCCGCGTCAAGCTGGTGATCGCCGCGGGGAACAAGATCCGCACCAAGCCCTACATCTGGGGCGGTGGCCACGCCGCTTTCGCCTCGCCCGGCTACGACTGCTCCGGCTCGGTCTCCTTCGCCCTGCACGGCGGCCGCTTCCTCACCAGCCCCCTCCCCTCCGGCCCGCTCGAGAGCTGGGGCGAAGAAGGCGAAGGGCGCTGGATCACCGTCTACGCCAACGCCGGCCACGCCTACATGACCGTCGCCGGATACCGCTTCGACACCAGCGGCGACGAAGGCGAAGAAACCGGCCCCCGCTGGCACGAAGAACTGCGCACCAACGAAGGCTTCGTGGCGCGCCACCCCACCGGCTTTTAGCCGCTGCGGCGCACGCAAGCCCGCGGTGGACGTGCCCGCCGCGGGCCGCCGGGCACACACCGGTACTCCAAGCCGGCCAAAACGCCGCGGCGGATTTGTCCTGCGAACGTTGGCCGGCTGGGATAGCGTCGAGGGATAGAGGGGTCCCGTTCTGACATCCGCCTGGCGGGTCTCACCAAGGAATACGGTGAGGTGACCGCGGTCGCCGGCATCGATCTGGAGATCCGGGCCGGCGAGTTCTTCACCATGCTCGGACCCTCCGGCTCGGGCAAGACGACGACGCTGCGGATGATCGCCGGCTTCGAGGACCCGACCGCGGGAACGATCGAGCTGGCGGGCGAGGACGTCTCCGGCGTGCCGCCCTACGAACGCGCCGTCAACACCGTCTTCCAGGACTACGCGCTGTTCCCCCATATGAGCGTCGCCGACAACGTCGCCTACGGGTTGAAAGTCTCCAAAGTCGACCGGGGCGAGCGGGCGCGGCGGCGTGACGAAGCGCTCGAGATGGTGAGGCTGCCCGGCTACGGCGACCGCAAACCCGGTGAGCTCTCCGGCGGCCAACGCCAGCGGGTGGCGCTGGCGCGGGCGATCGTCAACCGGCCGCGGGTGCTGCTGCTCGACGAGCCGCTCGGGGCGCTCGACCTGAAGCTGCGCGAGCAGATGCAGACGGAGCTGAAGTCGATCTAGGGGGAGGTCGGGATCACCTTCGTCTACGTCACCCACGACCAGGACGAGGCGCTGACGATGAGCGACCGGATCGCGGTCTTCAACGAAGGGCCGATCGAGCAGGTCTCCGCCCCGGAAGAGCTTTACGAGCACCCGGTGAACGAGTTCGTCGCCGATTTCGTCGGCGTCTCGAACGTGCTCGAGCGGGATGGCGAGCGCTTCACCGTGCGGCCGGAGAAGATCGAGGTGGTGTCGCCGGGAGCGCCCGCCGACGGGCTCGTCACCGAGCGTGGCCGGGTGGTCGAGGTCGCCTACGCGGGGTCGGTGACCCGGTACACGGTGGAGCTCGACGCGGGCGGCAGCCTGCAGCTGGTCCGGCAGAACGTGGGCGAGGCGCCCGGCGCCGCGCCCTCGCAGGGGGCCGAGGTGCTCGTGGGATGGCGGCCGGAGCACGCGGCCGCGGTCCGCGGGAACACGACGAAACAGGAGGTAGCACCATGAGTAG
>DASXMH010000037.1:0-4331 GCA_036495785.1 Solirubrobacterales bacterium | reverse complement strand
CTTCGACCTCGAGATCTACTTCGACGACATCGTCGACTCGCACGAGCGGATCTGGGACATGCTGGAGAACTACAAGGAGGTGATCGAGGCGCTCGAGGAGACCAACGAGTCGGTGATCTCGCACCGCCTCAACGACATCCTCCGCGTGCTGACCTCGATCAGCGTCGTGATCCTGCCGCTCACCCTGATCGCGAGCATCTGGGGGATGAACGTCAAGGTGCCCGGGCAGGACAACCTCGCCGACTTCTTCGTGGTGATCGGCTGCATGCTGGTGATCCTGGTCGGGATGGTCGTCTGGTTCCGCCGACGCGGTTGGCTCTGAGATAAAGCCCCGCCTCCTCTGCTTCGCGTCCGGGGGCGGCTTGGCATAGGCTCACCAACCCGTGGCAAATTTCCGGATCTGGGCGCCGTGGCGCCTCGCCTACGTGTCAGACGCGGCCAAGGACATCGAGGAGGAGTGCATCTTCTGCGCGAAGCCCGCGCAGAATGACGACGAGGGCAACCTGATCGTCCACCGCGGCGAGCGCGCCTTCGTGATCCTCAACCTCTACCCGTACACCAACGGGCACCTGATGGTCGCGCCCTACGAGCACATCGGCGCGCTGCAGGAGATCGACCCGGAGACGACCGCCGAGATGATGGCGCTCGCCCAGACCGCGATCCGCCGGCTCGAGCAGGTCTACTCGCCGCACGGGTTCAACGTCGGCTTCAACCAGGGGCGGATCGCCGGCGCCGGGGTCGAGCACCACATCCACATGCACGTGGTGCCGCGCTGGTCGGGCGACAACAACTTCATGCCGGTGATCGCCGACACCAAAGTCATGCCACAGACGATCGAGCAGAGCTACTCGGTGCTGAAAGGTGGGTCATGGAGCTGAACCCGGGGGTCTTCAAGGCCTACGACATCCGCGGCATCTACGGCAAGGAGATGGACGAGGGCACCGCCCACGACATCGGGCGCGCCTTCGTGCGGGTCCTGGCCGGCCTGCGTGGCAAACCCGCCGGCGATCTGCGCATCGGCCTCGGCCGCGACATGCGGCTGACCGCGCCGAAGATGGCGGCGGAGCTGCGCGACGGGATGATCTTCGAGGGCGCGACCGTGGTCGACGCGGGGATGGTCGCCACCGAGATGCTCTACCACCTGGTCGGCTCGCGCGACCTCGACGGCGGCGCGATGGTCACCGCCTCCCACAACCCGAAGGCCTACACCGGCGTGAAGCTGGTCCGCGAGGGCGCCCTGCCGCTCTCCGGCGACGCCGGGCTCGGCGAAGTGAAGGCGGCGATCGAAGCCGGCCTCGGCGGCGCGCCCGGCGGCGGCGCGCTCGAGGAGGTCGACATCTGGGACGAATACCGTGCCCACGCGCTCGGCTTCATCGACCCGTCGGCGGTCAAGCCGATGAAGGTCGTGGTCGACGGCGGCAACGGGATGGGCGGGCCGATGATCGGGCCGATCCTGGAGAAGCTGCCGCTCGACCTGGCGGAGATGTACTTCGAGCCGAACGGCGAGTTCCCCGACCACGAACCGAACCCGCTGCTGGAGGAGAACCGGCGGATGATCATGGACCGGGTGCGCTCGACCGGCGCCGACCTCGGCATCGCCTGGGACGGCGACGCCGACCGCTGCTTCTTCATCGACGGCTCCGGCGAGTTCTGCGACGGCGACTTCATCTGCGCGCTGCTGGCGCGCTCGATCCTCGCCAAGAACCCGGGCGCGACGATCCTCTACGACCCGCGCTCGAGCCGCGCCGTCCCCGACCTGGTCGCCGCCGAGGGCGGCCGCTCCGACCTCTCGCGGGTCGGCCACGCCTTCTTCAAGGTGCGGATGCGCGAAGAGCACGCGGCGTTCGGCGGCGAGGTCTCCGGCCACTACTACTTCCGCGACTTCTGGAACGCCGACTCGGGGACGATCCCGGCGCTGTTGATGCTGGAGCTGATCTCCAAGGAGGGGCGGACGATCGGCGAGCTGATGGCCGAGTTCCGGGCCAAGTACTTCATCTCCGGCGAGATCAACTCGGAGGTCGCCGACCAGGCGGCGAAGCTCGACGAGATCCGCGAGCGCTACGCCGACGGGGAGATCAGCGAACTCGACGGCGTCTCCGTCGACTACCCCGACTGGCACTTCAACGTGCGCCCCTCGAACACCGAGCCGCTGCTGCGCCTGAACCTCGAGTCGCTGGTCTCGCGCGAGGACATGGAACGGCGCCGCGACGAGGTCCTGGGGCTGATCCGCGGGTGATCCCCACCCCCGAGGAGGCACTCGAGCAGGCCGCCCTCGCGGGCGTCCACCGGCTCCCCGTCCCCACGCCCTTCGCGGTCGGCAAGGTCAATGCCTACCTGATCGAGGACGAGCCGCTGACGCTGGTCGACACCGGTCCGAACTCGGGCCGCTCGCTCGACGTCCTCACCGAGTCGCTCGCCGCCCACGGCCACGCGATCGAGGACGTAGGCCTCATCCTCGTCACCCACAACCACCTCGACCACATCGGCCTGACCCAGATCGTCGTCGAGCACTCCGGGGCCGAGGTTGCGGCGCTCGGCGCAGCGGCGCGGCGCCTCGCCGATTTCGAGGCCGAATCGGAGCGCGACGACGAGTTCGCGGTCGGCCTGATGCTGCGCAGCGGCGTCCCCGAGCAGACCGCGATGGCCCTGCAGAGCGTCTCCTCGACCTTCCGCGAATGGGGCGGCCCGGTCACCGTCACCCAGCCTCTCGACGACGGCGGGGTGGTCGAGCTCGGGGGCCGCCGGCTCGAGGTCCTCTACCGCCCCGGCCACAGCCCGATGGACACCGTCTTCTGGGACGCCGAGCGCCAGATGGGCTTCGTCGGCGACCACCTCCTTCCTCACATCTCCTCCAACCCGATCATCTCGCGGCCCCTCGACGGCTCGCCCGGCCGAACACACTCGCTCGCCGCCTATCTCGACTCGCTGGCGAAGACCCGCGAGCTGCCGGTCGGCGCCGCCCTCTTCGGTGGCCACGGCGAGCCGATCGACGACCACCGCGCCCTGATCGACACCCGCTTCGCCTCGACCGAGCGCCGCAAGGAGAAACTCCTCCGCCTGCTCGCCGAGGGCCCGCGCTCGGGCTACGAGCTGGCCCAGTCGATGTGGGGCAACATCGCCGTCACCCAGGCCTTCCTCACCCTCTCCGAGGTGATCGGCCACATGGACCTGCTGGAAGCCGAAGGCCGCGTGCGCGAGTTCGGCGACGGCTCGGTGATCCGCTTCGAAGCAGTCGCGTAGGCTGCACCGCCAGATGGTCTCGTTCGGCGCGCGCAGGTCGGGAAAACCGACGAAGAAACGGATGCTGATCATCGTCAATCCGTACGCGACGACGGTGTCGGATCGGCTCCGCAACCTGGTGGTCTACGCGTTGCAGGGGCGCTACGAGGTGGAGGCGGTGGCGACCGAGGCGCGCAACCACGCGACCGAGATCGGGCGCGAGGCGCGCGACGGCGGCTACGACGTGGTCGTCAGCTTCGGCGGCGACGGGACGCTTAACGAGGTCGCCAACGGGCTGGTCGGGACCGACATGCCGATGGGAGTCCTGCCCGGCGGCTCGGCGAACGTGGTGGCGCGCAGCCTCGGCATCCCCAACGACGTGGTCGACGCGACCGAGCACTTGCTCTCGCTGGCCGACGAATGGGAGCCGCGCAAGATCGACCTCGGGCGGGTCGACGAGCGCTACTTCGTCTTCGCCTGCGGGGTGGGGATCGACGCGACCGTGGTCAAACGGGTCGACGCGCATCCCAAACTGAAGGCCAAAGCGGGCCCCTGGTACTACAGCTGGGCCGGAGTGTCGGCCTTCACCCGACGCTACCTGCTGAACCCGGTGCGGCTGCGGGTTACGGTCGACGACGCGCCGCCGATCGAGGGGGTCACCGCGATCACCCAGAACTCCGACCCATTCACCTACTTCTCGACCAAACCGATCTACGTCAACGAGGGGGTCGCGATCGACAGCGGCACGATGTCGACGGCGGTGCTGAAACGGGCCGCGATCCGCGACATGCCGACCCTGCTGCCGAAGCTCTTCTCGCAGCGCAAGCCCGCCGTGCGCCACCGTCAGATCGTCGGCTTCGAGGGGGTGACGAAGGCGGTGATCGAGTCGATCTCCGAGGACCGCTCCGGCGCCCCACGGCCCTTCCAGCTCCAGGTCGACGGCGACTACATCGGCGAGCGCATCCGGGTCGATCTCGGCATCGACCCCGGCGCGCTGACGATCATCGCCTGAGGCGAACTTCTCCGGCTTAGGGCGAGATGCGGCCGGCCGAGGTGCGTCCCGGGCGTCTCGTGGCGACCCCGGCCGGGTGTGGCCGCCACGAGACGCCCGG
>DASXMH010000036.1:0-1521 GCA_036495785.1 Solirubrobacterales bacterium | reverse complement strand
CACGGTGCGGCCCTCGGCCGCGAGGTTCTTCAGCAGGTTGCGGATCCATCTGATCCCCTCGGGGTCGAGGCCGTTGGCCGGCTCGTCGAGGATCACCGTGCCGGGATCGCCGAGCAGCGCCGCCGCTATCCCGAGCCGCTGTCCCATGCCGAGGGAGAAGGTTCCGGCGCGCTCGCGCGCGACCTCCTCGAGGCCGACGAGCTCGATCAGCTCGGTCACCCTCCGCCTCGGGATGCGATGGGTCTTGGCGAGGGCGATGAGGTGGGCTTCGGCCGAGCGCCCCGGGTGGATGGAGCGAGCCTCGAGCATCGCGCCGACCTCGTGCAGCGGCGCCGGGAAGTCCTCGTAGCGCCGGCCGTCGATCAATGCCGTGCCCTTGGTGGGGCGGTCGAGCCCGAGGGTCAGCCGCATCGTCGTCGACTTGCCCGCCCCGTTCGGGCCGAGGAAGCCGGTGACCGTGCCGGCGGGGACGGTGAAGGTGATGTCATCGACAGCCACCTTCTCGCCGTAGGCCTTGGTGAGATTCCGAATTTCGATCATCACCTCAAGCTACGAAACGACCCGGGCCTCCCACAACGGCCCGCGGGCTGATCTTCGGCCCACCGTCTCAGCCTCAGGTCGTAGGCGGAATGGCTGAGGGTCTCCTATCGCGACCGGCGTCGCGTGGCAGCGGCCACGACGAAGCGGTCAGCGCCGGCTTCCGACTTGCGCGGGGATACCTGCGATGAACTGCGACGCGGCTCAAAACCCGGGAGGGCAGTCATGGCTGATCTCGACCTCCCCGGCGCTTCGGCGAAGACATCAAACGCCAGGCGGCCGCCCGACGCAGTTGACGCTTGGCTACTCACCGGTCACGACCGGCCTGTCGTTCCTGCCGATGATCGGCCTCGACGACGTCGACGACCCTGTTGCTACCACGCTTCGGTCCGAGACCCCTGATCCCTACGGGGCTGATGAACATGGCCACCTACGGAGCCGACACCGAGGACGCCGGCGTCGCCTCGGCGATGGTCAACACCTGCCAGCAGGTCGGCGGGTCGATAGGCACCGCGCTGTTGAACACCATCGCCGCCAGCGCGGTGACCGGCTACGTCACCGCTCATGGCCCCGGCCCGCTCGTGCTCGCGCAGGCCCAGGTGCACAGTTACACGGTCGCGTTCTGGGTGGCGGCGGGGATCTTCGTCGCCGCTGCCGTGGTCTGCGCGCTGGTGCTCCCATCCGGCGTTCCGAGGCGCGTCGAAGACCAAGCCGCCCCTGCCACATCATGAGCGAAGCCCGGGAGACTCCTCAGTCCGCATCCGGCGCCGGCGCGGTGCCCGGGCGTCCGCCCGCCGCTCGGGTGATCACGCTGTCGGCCAACTACGGCTCCGGCGGCAGCGTCATCGGTCCCGCGCTCGCGCGGCGCCTTGAGGTGCCGATGCTGGCGCGGGTCACGGCCTCACCGGACGCGCTCGCCCACCGCCGCGAGGAGCTCGAGTCACTCTCGCCCGAGGAGCGCAGGACTATCCCGGTGCACCGTCT
>DASXMH010000035.1:0-4090 GCA_036495785.1 Solirubrobacterales bacterium | reverse complement strand
AAAACCCGTCAGATAGTCCGGTTTTCGGCCCGTCAACCGGCGGGGGACGCGGGACGCGTCTCGATTCCACGCGATTTCGCGGCGAGGGCAACCAGGTCGGTGTGCTCGCGGTCGCGCAGCAGCTCGACCCGGCGCGGCGGCCCGGAGTCCTCGACCCAGGTGACCGTCCCAGGCCAGTAGGAGTTCGGCGGCCGGCCGGGGCGGTGGAGCGCGGTCGAGAAGACCCAGTTGCCGGTGTTGTGAAGTTCGCCCCCGCCGGGCAGGCGCCACGGCGCTTCGGCGGAGCGCGGGCCGGCGCGGTGGGTGTGGCCGGTGATCACGTGACCTCCGTCGACGCCGAGCCGGCGGGCCATCTCGATCGCCCCGTCGACGCCGCTGCGGAAGATCGCCTCGCCGCTGATGTCGGTCTCGAAGTCGGCGCGCAGGAGGCGGTTGATGCCCGCCACGGCGACCGGGAAGCCTGCGCGGATCGCGCGCACCTTGAGGCGGCGGGAGCGGGTGCGGTCGGGGCGGTCGGCGGCGAGCACCTCCCAGGTGGCTTCGGAGGGGCCGCGGTCCTCGGGGCGGCGGACGCGGCGCGGCATCGCCTGGGCGGCGCCGAAGGCGAGTCCGTAGACGGGACGGACGAGGCGCTCGTAGTCGCCGGGGGCGGCGGGGTCGGGGAGCGGCCCGGCGATCCGGCGCACCGCGGCGATGGCCACGCATTCGACCCGCGGCAGGTTCATGTGCAGGTCCATGTAGTGGCCGTGGTTGGCATAGACGTCGTCGCGCAGCCAGATGCCGGGGTAGGCGATGCGCAGGCGGGCGGGGGAGAGGGCGGCGGCGATCGCCGCGGTCGGGCCGTGGCTCGGCTCGGCGCCGGCGTCGAGCGGCAGCGGCGCGTCTTCGATCGAGAGCTGGTCGAGCAGCGGCTCGGCGAGCCGGTTGTCGTGGTTGCCGGGGACGAGGACGACGTCGGTCTCGCCGAGCTCGGCGCCCAGCTCTTTGAAAAATGGAAGGGCGTGCTCGAGCGCCGCGCCGAGCGGCCGCTCCCTCAGCTCGACGATGTCGCCGAGCAGGACGACGCGGTCGGCGCCGCGCAGCTCGGCGTAGAGCACGGCGCGGATCTCGGCGTCGCGCAGGAGGTCGCCGCCGCTCGCCGCGCCGAGGTGGAGGTCGGAGACGATCGCCGTCTTCATGTGTGACCTTCTACCGGAATGAAACCGTTGGCCGGCCGGCCGGGCGCCGGTAAACTCCCCTGAATGTATTCATTTGGTGAAGAGGTCATTGCGCCCGCCAACGGCATCGAGCTCTGTTACCAGGAGATGGGTGAGCCCGACGGCAAGCCGCTCGTCCTCGTGATGGGCCTGGCGACGCAGATGATCGCCTGGTACGACGGCCTCTGCAGCCTGTTCGCCGAGCGCGGCTTCCGCGTCATCCGCTTCGACAACCGCGACATCGGCCGCTCGACCAAGCTCGACTCCGCCGGGGTGCCGAGCAGGCTCGACCTCCTGATCGGGCGCCGTGCCACCGCGCCCTACCTGCTGCGCGACATGGCCAATGACGCGGTCGGTCTCCTCGACCACCTCGAGATCGACCAGGCCCACGTCGTCGGTGCCTCGATGGGCGGGATGATCGGCCAGCAGATGGCGATCGATCATCCGGAGCGTCTGCGCTCGATGGTCTCGATCATGTCGACCACCGGCAACCGCCGCAGCGGTCAGCCGAGTCTCAAAACCTTCGGCATCCTGCTCGGCAACCCGCCCAAAGGCCGTGACCAGGTCATCTCCCGCGCGATCCGCACCTTCAAGGTGATCGGCTCGCCCGGGTTCCCCTTCGAAGAAGACACGATCCGCGAGCTGGCGGCGCGCTCCTACGACCGCGGCCACTCGGCGGCCGGCGTGATGCGCCAACTCCACGCGATCATCGCCTCCGGCGACCGCACCGACGCCCTGCACCGCGTCCAGGTCCCGACCGCCGTCATCCACGGCACCCGCGACCCGCTCGTCAAACCCTCGGGCGGCCGGGCCACCGCGAGGGCGATCCCCGGCGCCCGGCTGATGATGATCGACGGCATGGGCCACGACCTGCCCCGCGACCTGTGGCCGACCTTCGCCGAAGCGATCGACACCAACGCGAGGCGGGCCAGCCGCGTCGCGCCCCAGCCGGCCGCCGGCGAACCGCGCAGCGCCTCCGCCCCGGCGCGCTCGAAGACCGCCGAGCCGCCGATCCAGCCGGCCTGACGACCCGGACGTTCGTCCGCTTCCGCCCCGGAGGCGCCCGAATGCTCAAGCGGCGCCGCCCGGTGCCGATGAAATCGGCGTGGACGACCCACTGTCCAGGCGATGTCTGCAGCTCGCCGGGCTGCTCTCGGTGCTGCTGATCGCGGTCTTCGTCAACTACCTGCTGCACGGTGGCGGGGACGAACTGAACCCCGTGGCGGAGGCGGCCCAGCGAACCGCGGCGATGCCCGGCGCCCGGCTGAAGATGGAAATCACCTACAGCGTCGAGGGCAGCTCGAGGTCGTTCGTCGCCACCGGCGACGGCGTCTACAACGCCCGGACCGGGCGCACCGACGCCCAGCTCACGATGTCGATTCCCGGCGGCGAATCGATGTGGATCGAGGCGCTCGGCGACGATCGCACCGTCTACACCCGCTCGACCGCCCTCGAATCGGTGCTGCCGCCGGGCAAGTTGTGGCTGGGCATGGAGCCGCTGCTCGGCCACGATCCCCAGGACGCGCTCGGCACCGGGCCCGGCACCCAGGGCACGATCGAAATGCTGAAGGCGGCGGGCGGCGACGTCGAATCGCTCGACCACCAGATCGTCTCCGGCCACCGGACGACCCGGTACAAGGCGACGATCGACCCGTCCCACGTGGCCGCGATCTTTGCCGAACAGGGCGAAGCGACCCTGGCGAAGGAGTACGAAGAGCTCGCCGAACGGGCGCCCGACTCGATCCCGGTCGAAGTCTGGGTAGACGACCACGGCCTCGCTCGGCTGATCCGCATGGTCCAGCAGCTACCCACCGTCAGCGGCGGCCCGACCCTGACCATGGACAGCCGGATCGAATTCTCCGACTTCGGCATCCACCCTAAGGTGCCGCTGCCGCCGAGGCACCGGGTGCTCGACTACACCCCTGTCCTGCGCGCCGAACTCGGGCTCATGGATGGCGCGATCTTCGGCCCGCTGCGCCCGCCCGCCGGAGCGGAGCCACTCTCGCCGGCCACCTTCCGTCGCCGTGCAGGCGCGATCTGCCGCCGAGCGAACGGCGAAGCCAACGCACGGCTTCACGAAGAGCACAGGCTGACGAGGCCGTTCAAGAGCCTCGACCGGAGCGCCGTGGAAGCCGGAGAGGCAAAGCCGCTCCTTCGCGCCATGGGTCGCTGGATCGAAGGCCCGATCTACCGCCTCGGCCGCCGCGCCATCCTTCGCCTCGCCGCCCTGGCTCCCCCCAGGCGATACGCCTCGGACTACCGTCGATACCTGAGGCTCGACGCGCAAGCCGCGGAATGGGCCCTCGCCGAGGCCCGGGCCTACCAGCTCGGAGCCTTCAAAGTGCCGGGCGCCGACGCCGACCGCTTCAAAGCCCAGGAAGGACAACGGAAGAGCGAGCGCAAGAGGCTCGTCGCCACCCTCGGTATCCCGGTCTGCGAGAAGGACCCCGAAGGCGCCGGCTCCGCCGGCGAGCCCGCATAACCGCCGGGGTCCCGACGGTTGCAAAGTGCGGCTGAAAGGAGTCGAACCTTCACGGGCGCTAGCCCACACGGACCTGAACCGTGCGCGTCTACCAGTTCCGCCACAGCCGCAAGACCAGCCAATCTACCGATCCTTGCCCCCAAGCCACAGCGTGACCCACGCCACGTTCCTCCTCCGCCATCCTCGCTAAACTGCTCGTCCCTCGCCGCTATCGTCTAGGGGACTAGGACGCCGGATTCTCAGTCCGGAAACCGGGGTTCGAATCCCCGTAGCGGTATGTCTGGAAACCGCGCTCCGGCGCGGTTTCGTCATGAAGGGCCGGGGTCATGGGAAAGCTCAAGGG
This sequence comes from Solirubrobacterales bacterium, assembly GCA_036495785.1. Classification (GTDB taxonomy): domain Bacteria; phylum Actinomycetota; class Thermoleophilia; order Solirubrobacterales; family 70-9; genus VAYN01. The sequence goes on along the minus strand of DASXMH010000035.1, from coordinate 69 downwards.
AAAAGGCGTAGTTATGGCTGAATGAGCGGCCTGGTCGAAGAGCTACGCCTCGGACAATGGGATGGCTCC
>DASXMH010000034.1:0-4634 GCA_036495785.1 Solirubrobacterales bacterium | reverse complement strand
CCTCGAGGACGGGCGCCTCACCGACGCCCAGGGCCGCACGGTCGACTTCCGCAACGCGATCGTGATCATGACCTCGAACATCGGCGCCGCCGAGATCTCGAAGAACACCTCGATCGGCTTCACCGTCTCCGACGAGACCGGCATGTCCTACGACGACATGAAGAACCGGATCATGGGCGACCTCAAAAAAGTGTTCCGGCCGGAGTTCCTCAACCGGATCGACGAGGTCATCGTGTTCCACAAGCTGGCGAAGGAGGAGGTCAAGGAGATCATCGACCTGATGATCGCCCGCGTCCGCGTCCAGGTCGCCGAGCACGAACTCCAGCTGGAGCTGACCGACGAGGCCAAGGACCTCCTGGTCGAGAAAGGCTGGGACCCGTCGATGGGCGCCCGTCCGTTGCGTCGGGCGATCCAGCGCTACATCGAGGACCCGCTCGCCGACGAAGTGCTGCGGGCCGGCCCGATGACGCCCGGTTCGACCGTGATGGTGACCCGCGACGCCTCCGGCGACGAGGAGGACCAGCCGCTGCGGCTGGAGATCATCCCGCCGAGCAGCAAATCGCCGCTCGACGAGGCCGAGCGCCCGAAGGTCGGCGTCGGTGCGAAGAGCGGCGAGGGCGACGGTGTCCACGGCCACGAGGCCGACACCGACGGCGAGCACTCCGAGCACTGAGCAAGGCATCAGAGTGAGGGAACCCGGCCGCAGCGCGATCGGCACCTGGAGCGGCGGCCGCTTCCTCCACTTCGGCGAGGCGATCGACGAGGATCGCCTCGCCGCGCTGCTTCGCCCCGGCGGGGGGATCGACACGGTCCTCACCGCCGACGCCTACGGGCAGGGCGAGGCGGACAGGGTCCTCGGCCGGGCGCTCGAGGGCGCGGCCCGCGAGGACTACGCGCTGGCCGGCGCGGTCGGCCACGACTTCTACGACGGCGAGCGCAACGGGCCGAAAGGCTTCCCGCGTTTCACCGACCCGAGCCTGCGCGGCCCCGACGACTACGCGTCCTACCTGCGGATGGCGACCGAGGCGAGCCTCGAGCGGATCGGGGCCTCGGAGTTCGACCTCCTGCTGCTGCATAACCCCGACCGCGTCGGCTACACCTCCGAGGTGGTCTGGGACGGGATGGCGGCACTGCGCGAGGCGGGCCTCGCCGCGCGGATCGGCGTCGCACCGGGCCCCGCCAATGGCTTCACGCTCGACCTGATCTCCTGCCTCGAGCGCTTCGGCGAGCGGATCGACTGGGCGATGATCATCCTCAACCCGTTGGAGCCCTGGCCGGGCGAGCTGGTGCTCGACGCGGCGGCGCGCCACGAGGTCAAGGTCATCACCCGCGTGGTCGACTACGGCGGCCTCTTCTGGGACGACCTGCGGCCGGGTATGGAGCTGGCCAAAGGCGACCACCGCGGCTTCCGCCCGAAGGGCTGGATCGAGGCCGGGCTCGCGAACCTCGACCGGCTGCGGCCCTTCGCCGAGCGCGCCGGGCTCACCCCGATGGGGCTCGCCTGCCAGTGGAACCTCGCCCACCCGGCGGTCGAGTGCGTCGCCCCGACCCTGATCCAGGAGGTCGGGCCGGAGGCGCGGACGATCGAGTCCGAGCGCGCCGAGCTGGCCGCGATCCCGGCCGAGCAGCGGCTCTCCGCCGAGGACGTCGCGGCGATCCGGGCGATCGGCGACAACACCGGCTGCATGGCGCTGAAGGGCGCCAACCCGGGCTTCGAGGGCGAGGAGCAGCCCGACCGCTGGGCGCTCAGCCCGGAACTGGTCGAGGTCGGCGGCCGCTGGGGGATCGACCCCGAGCGCGACCTGGTCGGCGCATAGTCTTCGCGATATGACGGGGAAGTGGTGGACGCTGGTCGGCGCCTGCTTCGGGCTCTTCCTGCTGATGCTCGACTCGACCGTCGTCTCACTGGCGCTGCCGCAGATTCGCGGCGACATCGGGGCCGGCTCCGAGCAGCTGCAGTGGATGCTGAACGTCTACCTCTTGACGATGGCGGTGCTGGTCGTCACCGCCGGCCGGCTCGGCGACATGTTCGGCCGCAAGCGGGTCTTCCTCGTCGGCATGGTCATCTTCGGGCTCGGCTCGCTCGTCTCCGCCACCGCGGGCGACCCCGACGTGCTGATCCTCGGGCGGATCCTGCAGGGGGTCGGCGGGGCGCCGATGCTGGCGCTCTCGCTGGCGATCGTCTGCAACGCCTTCGCGGCCGCGGAGGTGCCGAAGGCGCTCGGGATCTGGGCGGCGGTCTCCTCCTCGGCGCTCGCGGTCGGGCCGCTGGTCGGCGGCTCCCTGGTCGAACTCGACTGGCGGGTGATCTTCTGGCTGAACCTGCCGCTGGTCGCGCTCGGCGTGCTGATCGTCGCCCGCGCCGCGCCGGAGTCGGCCGACCCCGGCGCCGGGCACCGGATCGACTGGCCGGGCCTCGCCGCCCTCAGCCTCGGACTGACCACGGTGGTCCTGGCGCTGATCCAGTCGCAGGCCTGGAGCGGCGGCCTGGTCACCGCGCTGGCGGCGATCGGGATCGCCTCGCTGGCGATCTTCTGGGCGATCGAGCACCGGGTGCGGGCGCCGATCGTCGAGTTCGACCTCTTTCGCAACGGGCCCTACTTCGGCGCCAGCGCCGCCGCCTTCTGCCTGGTCGGGGCCTTCTGGGGGGTGATCTACTTCCAGCCCCAGTACCTGCAGGACGTGCGCGGCCACTCGCCGATCGTCTGCGGCCTGCTGGTCCTGCCGATCACCGCGCCGATGGTCTTCGTCTCACCGTTCTCCGGTCGGCTGATCGCCAAGTTCGGGGTGCGGCAGCTGATGACCTTCGGGATGGTCGTCGGCCTCGCCGGGCTCGTCGTCCTCACCCAGGTCGGCGGCGACACCTCCTACGGGGTGATCCTGGTCGGCTACCTGCTCTTCGGCCTCGCGCTCGGCCTCGTCTACGCGCCGATGTCGACTGCGGCGATGGCGGCGATGCCGGGTGACAAGGTGGGGATCGCCTCCGGCGTCCTCTCGATGGACCGGGTCCTCGCCGGCGCCGTCGCCCTGGCCGGGATGGGCGCAATCTTCCACGCGCTGGTCGGCTCCGGCCACTCCTTCGCCGGCTCGCTGGCCGGCTCAACCTGGCTCCTGGTGGGGCTTCTGGCGCTCGGTGCGATCCTGACCTGGACGTTTGTCCGGGGCCCCGAGGAAGAGGGCGCCGACCCGGCGGTTGCCGGCGAACCCGAGCCGGCAACCCTCCATCATCACCGCCACCACCGGCGCTTCCACCTCTGAACCGCATTCCAGAGCGGTTTTTGCCATAATTAGGTGGATGGCCTCTTTGTCAGGGGATGCGCTTCATGAGTTGTCGGAAAGGCAGGATCCCCGACTACTCCGAGCCCTCGATGTTGTCGCCCCCGGAGGTGCCCTCCGCGAGGGGATCGACAACATCGTCCACGCCCGTACCGGAGGCCTGATCGTCGTCGGCGAGCTCGACGAGATCTCCCATCTGCTCTCCGGCGGAATTCGCCTCGACATCGACTACACGCCCGCGATGCTGTACCAGGTGGCGAAGATGGACGGCGCGATCGTCCTCAACGCCGAGGCCACCAAGATCGCCTGGGCGAACGTGCAGCTGATGCCGGACCCGACGATCCTCTCCTCGGAGACCGGCACCCGCCACCGCACCGCCGAGCGCGTCTCCAAGCAGACCGACGCGCTGGTGATCGCGATCTCGCAGCGCCGCGAGGTCGTCTCGCTCTACGTCGAGGGCGCCAAGTACATCCTTCAGGACATCCCCGCGGTGCTCGCCAAGGCCAATCAGGGCCTGGCGACGCTGGAGAAGTACCGGCAGCGGCTCGACGAGGTGTCGACGCGGCTGACCGTGCTCGAGTTCGACGGCCGCACCGTCCTCCACGACGCGCTCGCCGTGCTGCAGCGCGCCGAGCTGGTGACGCGGATGGCGGTCGAGGTCGAGCGCTACATCGTCGAGCTCGGCACCGAGGGCCGGCTGATCGAGATGCAGCTCGAGGAGACGATGGTCGGCGTCGCCGCCGACAAGACCGCGCTGCTCCGCGACTACGCGGTCGAGGACTCCGAGGAAGGGCTGGCCTCGATGCTGCAGGCCCTGTCCCGGCTTCCCCACCAGGACGTCCTCGACTTCGGGCGACTCGCCGAGCTGCTCGGCTACGACCGCAAGATCAACACCGTCGACTTCCCGGTCTCGCCGCGCGGCTACCGGGTGCTCGGCAGCGTGCCGCGGATCCCCAAGCTTGTCGTCCAGAAGATCACCCACGAGCTGGGCGGGTTGGAGGAGGTCCTCGCGGCCTCCGATGCCGACCTCGCCGCCGTCGACGGAGTCGGCCCTAGCCGGGCCAAGGACATCCGCGAGGGACTGCGCCGGCTCCAGGAGGTCGATCTGGTGGACAGGTACTTACAGAGTTGACGGCGATAAGCGCTGTCGCAAGACGAAAGGAGCCACCGATTTCCGAGCTAGATGAGGCCACCGTGGAAGAGGTCTTCGAGGAAGACGTCGTATACGTCTGCGACTTCGAGGAGGGCGACAAGGTCGTCTACCCGCATCACGGGGCCGGCTTGGTCATGACCAAGGAAACGCGGGAGCTGATGGGCAGCGAGCGTGAGTACCTCACGATCAAAATCCTCCACAACGA
>DASXMH010000033.1:0-32660 GCA_036495785.1 Solirubrobacterales bacterium | reverse complement strand
CGATGCCGCCGGGGGCGTCGCCCGGCTTGCCGTGCATGTCGTCGACGCCGAACTCACACTCGTGGTTGCCGAGGGCGGGCATCCACGGCCGGTTCGCCGCGCTGCGCGCGATGTTGATGCCGAAGTCCCGCCACACGCCGGTGGCGTTGTCGACGTCCAGGTTGGCGTAGCAGAGGTCGCCGTTGAGCAGGTGGAACAGCGGTGCGCCCTGGCTGTCGCCCGGGTTTTCTATGGCGGTCACCGCGATCGAGAACCCGGGCGACGGCAAGGGCGCGCCGCTCTTCCACTTGCTCAACGGCGACCTGTGCTACGCCAACCTGGACGTCGACAACGCGCCCGGCGTGTGGCGTGACTTCGGCAACAACGTCGCGCGCAGCGCGGCCAACCGCCCGTGGATGCCCGCGCTCGGCAACCACGAGTGCGAGTTCGGCGTCGACACCATGTCCGGCCAGCCGGGCCACGCGCCCGGCGGTGTCGGCGCGCAGGGCGCGGCGGGCAACTACTGGAACGGCCCGTACGGCTACGGCCATTACCTCAGCCGGTTCCTGCTCCCGGACAACGGCGTGACCAACTGGGACGGCAACAAGCTGCGCGGCAACTTCTACAGCTTCCAGGTCGGCACGGTGAAGTTCATCTCGCTGGACGCCGACGATGTCATCTACCAGGACGGCGCCTCCGCCTACCTCAACTCCGCGGCGAACGCGGCAAATGAGGTGACCAGCTCCGGCGCTTCGATCCCCAACGGCACCGTGACGTACAACCACGGGTACACCGGCGACCTGAAGATCGTCGCGGCGAACAACTCCGCCGTCCCGGACTTCAGCACCGGAACGCCCAACCTCCAGTGCATCTGGCTCGAGCGGACGCTGCGTGAGGCCCGCGAAGACCCGTCGGTCGACATGATCGTGGTGTTCATGCACCAGTGCGCGATGTCGACGTCAGTTCCGGGCAACGGCTCCGACCTCGGTATCCGCCGGGCGTGGCTGCCGCTGTTCGACAAGTACGAGGTCGACCTGGTCCTCGCCGGCCACAACCACAACTACCTGCGCTCCTTCCCGGTCCGCGGTTACGACCCGCCGTCGGGCTGGACGACGACGTCATTCACCAACCCGTTCGGAACGTACGCGGCCGGGGACACGATCGACACCCGCCGCCCGACCGTGACCACCACCACGCCGATCACCCACAACGGCGAGGAAGCCTGGGACACCTCGAAGGGAACCGTGCACCTGATCGTCGGCGGCGGCGGCGCCTCCTCGACCATCGGCGACACCAAAGACCCCGCCACCGGCCTGATGGAGGGGCAGCTCTGGTCGGACGCGAGCGGCAGCATGAAAGCGCGCGAGGACGCCACCTGGCTGGCGCTCTACGACACCGACGACGCCTACGGGTATGCCGTCTTCGACGTCGACCCCGGCGACGGTCCCGGCGAAACCTCGATCACCTTCCAGTGGTTCCAGATGCCGAGCGGGGTCGACGGCGTGACCGTTCTGCCGCCGACGACGCCGCTCGAGAAGTTCGTCTTCACCCGCCTCTCGGGGCAGATGAATGCCGGGGTCGCCGCGATCCACGGAACCGTGAGCGTCGGCCACACGGTCACCGCCGACCCGGGCGACTGGTCGCCCTCCTCGGCGACGTTGAGCTACCGGTGGCTGCTCGACGGAACGCCGATCGACGGCGCGACGGGCGAGACCTACACCTTGGTCGCCGCCGACGAGGGTCGGGAACTGAAAGTCCAGGTAACCGGCGAAGCCGACGGCTACGAGACGACCACGGTGACCGCGGCCGGCGCGGTCGTCGCGGGCGGCACGCTGCGGCCCGCGGTGGTGACCGTCAGCGGCAGCGCGCAGGTCGGCGGGACGGTCACGGCGAACGCGACGCCGTGGACGCCACCCGCGACCCTGGCGCTGCAGTGGCTCCTCAACGGCTCGCCGATCGGTGGGGCTACCGGCGCCACCTACAGGCCGGTCGCCTCCGACGCCGGCCACGTCCTCGAGGTGCGGGTGACGGGGAGCGCCCCCGGCTACCAGTCGGCGTCGGTGACCTCCGCGCCGCTGACCGTCGCCGCGGGCGCAAGCGCGTCCGCGGGGGCGGGCGTGGTCGCCGGCCGGGGAGCGTTCTCCGGCGCGAGAGCGGCCGCCCCGCCGAAGCTCTCCGCGACGCCTCGCGTCGGGGTCAAGGTCGACGCGAACCTCGCCGCCGGCACGCCGACGGCCGGGCTCTCCTACCGATGGCTGCTCGACGGCTCCCCGATCAAGGGCGCGAGGTCCGCCTCCTACACCCCGGTCCCGGCCGATGCCGGCAAGCAGCTGCAGGTCCAGCTCACCCGCCCGGGCGAATCGCTCGTCTCGAAGGCGATGCCGGTCGAGGCGGCGGCGTTCCGCGCCTCCCGGCCCGGGTTCCGAGGGACGCCGGCGGTCGGCAAGACGCTCAGCGCGATCACCGGGCGCTGGTCGCCGAGCCCGAGCTTTGAGTACCAGTGGCTGCTCGACGGCAGGCCGATCAAGGGCAAGACCGACCCGAACCTCCGCCTCGTGGGCGCCTATGCCGGCAAGGCGATCAGCCTCCGCGTCACCGCCAGGCGGACCGGATACGCGACCCGCGCGGAGACCTCCGACGCCGTGGTCATCGGCAAGGGCTCGCTGAAGGCGCCCACGCCGCGGATCCGGGGCAAGGCGCGGGTCGGCGAGGCGCTGCACGTCATCAACGGCGACTGGATGCCGCGGCCGGAGTTCAGCTACCGCTGGTTCGTCGGTGGTTGGCCGGTCGACCAGGGCACCGGCATCGCCTACAAGGTCCGCCCGCAGGACCGCGGCAAGCGGATCGCGGTCGAGGTGACCGGCCGCGCGCCCGGCCACAAGACCGTCGTGAAGACCTCCGCCGCAACCCTCCCGGTCCGGCGCGGCTGAGTCGACTTCCAAACCTCAACACACCACACCTATCGAAGGGATCGCACCGATGCGCAAACCGGCTGTTCATGTTCTCGCCGCGCTGGTCGCAGCGCTTCTCGCCGCGTTGCCGCTGTTCACCTCCGTGGCGAACGCGGCCGTCCCGAGCGACTGGCAGGTCGCCTCGGCGCAGTCGCGCGCACGGCTGACGATCCAGGGCCCCGGGATGACCGGCTCGGTTTCCAACTTCCCCGTCGAGGTTCACCTGCCCGCGTCGTTCGACTATGCCGGCGCGAGTGCCACCGAACTCTTCTTCACGACCCCGGGCAGCGCGAGCACGACGACGCTCCCCTACGAAGTCGAGACCTGGAATCCCGCGGGCACGAGCACGATCTGGGTGCAGGTGCCGACCGTGAGCGCCGGCGCGTCGACGCTCTACATGTACTACGACGGTGCCCCGGCCGCTCCCGCGGGCACCTCGACGCACGTGTGGGAATCGAAGTTCCTGATGGTCAACCACTTCGACGCGACGAGCGGGAGCACGATCCTCGATTCCACTGCGGGCGGACCCAGCGGCACGGCGTCGGGCACGCTGACCTACGGGTCACAGGGGCAGTCCGAAACCCCGGCGATCGCCGCGGGCACCGGCGAGATCAGCTTCGGCACCAGCGTCGCCGCGGAAAACTCCGGCCGCAACTCGTTCGCCGAAGGGGCGACCTGGTCGCTCTCCTTCTTCACCCCCGAATCGCAGGTCACCGGGTGCGTGGGCAACAGCTACTGCATCATCGGCGGCCGTGACCTCGGCGGCGGCTCGGAGCCGGGCGAGCAATTCTCCTTCGTGCTGAGCAACGGCGTGTTCCTGCCGCGCGTCGCGATCTTCAAGCCCGGCGCCCCGGCGGGCTCCGACTTCGACGAGACGCTGAACCCGTTCCCGCCCTCGACCCTCAGCGCCCCGGCGACGGCCGGCTGGCACGAACTGACGTTCACCTACGACAACGCGGCGATCCGCTGGTACCTGGACGGCAAACTCTTCGCCACCTACGCCGACGCCGGCGTGCTTCCGTCGTTGGCCGACTACGAAGCCACCACCCAGTCGGGCAGCGCGAAACTGACGATCGCCCCCGGCGGCGCGCTGCAGCCGTTCGTCCTCAACGGGTACGCGAAATCCGGCGGGAACGGGCACTTCACCTTCGACGACACGCAGGTCTCCGACATCCCGCGCAGCGCCGACTGGATCCTCGCCTCGCACCTGAGCACGACGAACCAGCTGGTCACCTACCGCAAGCCGGAGTCGCTGGCCGAAGACGAAGGCGACACCGTGCTGCTGGAAAATTCGACGGCCACGATGGAGACGACGGCCACGCCCCCGTCCGAATCGGCGGTGCTCGCCGCGTTCGGTGCCGAACTGCCGCAGGGCGCGCCGGGACCTCTCGGCGTCGACCTCACCGGCGTCAACTTCGACGAACCGGGCAGCTATCCGGTCCAGGTCGTCGACACCAGCGCGGCCGACAACATCCTGCCTGCATCGGCGACGGTGGTCGTGGTGCCGGCGCCGGTGGTGACGGTGGCGAACTCGACCGTGACCTTCGGCCAGAAGCACCCGCCGACCGCCGAAGACGTCGTCAGTGCCGCGGGCGCGGCGCTGACCGACGGGGAAGGGAACGCCATCCCCGGCACGGTAACCGCGGACATCTCGAACGTCGATCCGTCGACCCCGGGCACCTACACGGTGACGATCGTCGGCACCGCCGAATCGGGGTTCAAATCGGCGCCGGTCACGGCCACGGTCGTCATCACCAGCGACACGATCCAGCTCGGTGAGAGCACGCCGGTCCTTCAGGTCACCGGTACGGAACCCACACAGGCGGCGCTGCTCGCGAGCCTCCAGGCGGTGCTTCCGCCCGGGGCGAGCGGGCCGATGCAGGTCACCGGCTTCACCAACATCCTCACCGGATCGACGGCCGCCGACTGGTTCGAACAGCCCGGCGAGTACGCGGTGACCATCGCCGATGAAAACTCCGCGGAGGAAGTGGTCTCGGCGACCGCCACGCTCGAGGTGGTGGCGGTGTCGGTCGTGACGATCGCCAACCCGACCGTCCACTTCAACCTCAGCCACCTGCCGACCGGACCCGAGATCGTCAGCGCCGCGGGCGCGCAGGTCACGAACGGAAGCGGCCTGCCGGTCCCCGGGTCCTCGCTCAGCGCGACCCTGCCGGCCGGATGCGGCACGACCGCCGGGTCGTGCACCGCGACCATCGTCGGCGAAGACGCCTACGGGTTCACCACCGCGCCGGTATCGGTGACGGTCGAATTCTCCGGCGCGGCGGTGGCGGTCGCGCACGGCACCGCGACGTTCACCGACACGGGCTCGGCGCCTTCGCAGGCCGCGTTGGTCGGCGCGCTCGGCGCGACCGTGACCGGCAGCGCCAACGGCGGGCAGCCGGTGGTGGACACCTCCGCCGTCGACTGGAGCGTGCCCGGTACCTACAACGTCGTCGTCGGCGACAGCAGCGCCGAGGACGAAGCAGCGACCGTCGCGGCGTCGATCCGCATCGTGCCGGTGCCGGTCGTGAGTCTGCCCGGGCTGACCGCCTACATCCCGGTGAACGCGAACGACCCGCTTCCCGCCGAAGCGCTCCTCGCGAACTCCCACGCGAGTCTGAGCGACGGCGAGGGCAACGCGGTCGCCGGGACGCTCTCCGCCGACACCTCGGGCGTGAACGGGAGCGTCGCCGGCGAGTACTCGGCGACGATCACCGGAACCGACGAATACGGATTCGAATCCGCGCCGGTGACCGTGACCGTGGTGATGTACCTGTCCGCGCAGCAGGCCGGGACGGTGGAAGTCAGCGGCAGCGCAGCGGTCGGCGAGACGCTCACCGCGAGCATGTCCGGATGGGCCGAACTCGCCTCGCCCGAATACCAGTGGCTGCGGGACGGCCTGCCGATCCCGGGTGCGACCGCCGCGACCCACACGGTCACGGCCGAAGACGGCGGGAAGGAACTCTCGGTCCAGGTGGTCGAGGCGCCGAAGTGGTACGAACGGGCCGCCGCCACCTCCGACGCGGTCGCGATCCCACCCCAGTCGGAACCGAAACACGCCGAAGAACCGGCGAAACAGGAATCGCCAAAGCAGGAATCGCCAAAGCAGGAAGCGCCGAAGCAGGAACCGGTCCAGCGGCCGCCCGCGGTCGAACCCGCCGCGAAGCCCAAGGTCGCCGGCGTCGAGGTCACCGCGGGCCTGATCCGCGGCTCGGTGACGGTCGCCGGCAAGGGCACCCTCACGGTCACCGCCACGTCCGGGAAGCTGAAGCTCGGCTCCTTCACCGAGCAGGTGAAGAAGGGGGGGACGGTCCCGCTGAAGCTGGCGCTCCCGCACGCCGCGAAAACCGAGCTCGCCCAACACGCCCTGAAGATCACCCTGAAGGTGCGCTTCAAGAACGCGGCCGGGAAGACCACGACCGTCACCAAGGTGGTGACGGCCAGGTAAAGGGCCGAGCCGAATCCCTACCCGGCCGTCTCGGCGCGGCGCAGGCCGCCGCGCGACCAGAAGGCAAAGAGAATGGGGAGGACGATCGCGAGGCCGAAAGCTAGCCCGATCACGGTCGGGCTGCCGGAGATGAAGCCGCGGCCGGCCTCGAGCAGCGCCGTCACCGGGTTGACCGAGGCGACGGCGTGGATCCAGCCGCTGAGGAGGGAGAGCGGCACGTAGACAGGGGCCATGAAGAGGATCAGGAAGATCGGCAACTGCATCAGCGGCCCGGCCTGGATCGAACGGATCCGCAGCGCGATCCCGGATGCCCACAGCGTCGCCGTGATGTTGACGAGGATCGCCAGCGTGTACATGCCGATCAGGTCGATCCCGGAGCCGTCGATCTGCATGCCCGCCACGAGGGCGACCGCGGTCAGGACCGCCCAGGTGATGAACGCTCGCGCCAGCGCCGCGATCCCGTAGCCGGCGATGATCCCGCGGCGGTCGGTGGCGGCGAGCAGGTAGCGGCGGCCGAAGCCGGTCTCGAAGTCGCGGGCGATGCCGAAACCGGTGAAGACGCCGCCGAACGCCGCCGACTGCAGCAGCACGAAGACGTACTGGAACGCCGTGTAGCCGGTCGGGAAGTCGAATCCGGGGACGTTGCCGACGGCCGAGAGCCCGCCGGCGAAGGAGGCGAAGAAGAAGAGCGGGAAGATCAGCGCCGGGATCAGCAGCGCTTTGTTGGTGAGGAAGTTATGGATGCTGCGCCAGGCCACGGCGCGGGCGACGGCGCGGAAGCCTGCGGTCGGGCGGCCGCCGGCGGGGCTCACGTGCGCACCAGCCGCGTCTTCAGGGCGCTCGACGCGCCGAGCATCCCCAGTGCGAGCAGGGCGAGCGCGATGCCGAAGCCGAGGAGCAGCTTGCCCGGCTCCCAGCCTTCGATCAACAGCGAGCGAAATGCCTGCAGCAGGTAGGACACCGGGTTGATCGAGGCGACGGTGTGGAACCAGGGGGTCTGGATCAAGTTCAGCGGCAGCGCCATCGAGGAGAGGAAGAGGAAGACGAAGAAGACCGGGAAGAGGCCCTGGACCGCTTCGCCCGACCCGGTCCGCAGGGCGGCGAAGAGGCCGATCGTGCCGAACGCGACGGTGACGGTGACCGAGAGGGCGATGATCATGAAGAAGCCGCCGACGCCGGCGGTCAGTTCGGCGCCGAAGGCGAGGCCGACGATCAGGTAGGCGAGCGCCTGCATCAGTCCCAGCATCAGCGAGCCGGCGAGCAGGCCGCTGAGCAGCGCCGCACCGCGCAGCGGGGTCAGCGACATCCGGTTGAGGAAGCCGGTCTCGATATCGCGGGCGAGGTCGGTGCCGGAGTTGATCACCGAGAACAGCGCCCCCTGCATGAAGGTGATCGCGAGGGCGAACGTCAGGTAGGAATCGGTCGGAAAGCCGGGCAGGTCGGTGACGCTTTTCAGCCCACCCGAGTTCACCGCCAAGAGGAACATCGGGAAGATCAGCGAGGGCACGATCTGCGCCGGCTGGCGCAGCGTCCGGATGACCGAGCGGCGCGCGAGCTGCCCGACCTGGGTGGGGAGGGGGCTGCTCACGCCGCCTCGGCCGCTTCGGCGCGGGCGTCGTCGGCCTCCTCGGTGACCTCTTCGGCACCCTCGAGGCTGCGGCCGGTCTTGGCGAGGAAGACGTCGTCGAGCGAGGGCGCGTGCAGCTGCAGCGTCTCGATCGCGATCCCCTCGGCGTCGAGCGCCCGCACCACCTCGGCCAGTTCGGAGTCGCCGCCGGCGAGCATCACCGCGGCGCCTTTGGTGCCGGCGTCGCCGGGCTCGCCGAAGCGGGCGAGGACGGCCGCGGTGCGCCGGCGCTCGCCCGGGTCGCAGGGGACCACTTCGACCGTCGGCCGACCGATCTCCGCCTTCAGCTCGGCGGGCGTGCCCTCGGCGACGATGTGGCCGTGGTCGATGATCCCGACCCGGTTGGCGAGAGCGTCGGCCTCCTCCAGGTACTGGGTGGTGAGGAAGACGGTGACGCCGTCCTCGCTCGCCAGACGCGCGACCTCCTCCCAGAGCGCGGTGCGGCTCTGGATGTCGAGGCCGGTGGTCGGCTCGTCGAGGAAGAGGATCCGCGGCTGGTGGGCGAGGGCCAGCGCCAGGTCGAGCCGTCGTTTCATCCCGCCCGAGTAGCCGCCGACCTTGCGGTCCGCGGCTTTGGTGAGGCCGACGCGGGCGAGCAGTTCGCGGCCGCGCTCTTCGCGATCGGACTTGCCGAGGCCGTGGAGCGCCGTCTGCAGTCGCATGTGCTCGTTGCCGGTGAGCAGCGGGTCGAGCGCCGCCTCCTGCAGCGCGGCGCCGATCGCGGAGCGCACCCGCGGCCCTTCGGTGACGATGTCGAACCCTGCCACGCGGGCGGTGCCGGCGGTGGGCGGGAGGAGCGTCGTCAGCATCAGCACGGTCGTCGACTTGCCGGCTCCGTTGGGGCCGAGGAAGCCGTAGATCTCGCCGGGCTCGACCCGCAGGTCGATCCCGTCGACCGCGCGCGGTCCTTTCTTGAACTCGCGCATGAGGCCGACGGCTTCGATGCCGGCGCCGCCTGCCGTCCCTTTCGCTGGGCTACCTATCGCCATCCGCCCGTCCATGATAACTTACAACCAAATGGTTGTAGATCAGGGAGAGAGCCGCGACGACGAGAAGGCCGCCGATCTGCTGTTCGGGGCGCTGGCGGACCCGACCCGTCGCGACATCTTCCGGCGCGCCCGTGAGGGGCGGCTCTCGGTGTCGGCTCTGGCCCGCGAATACCCGATCAGCGTGGCGGCGGTGCAGAAGCACGTCGCCGTGCTGGAGCGGGCGGAACTGGTGAGCAAGCAGCGGGTCGGGCGCGAGTCGATCGTGCACGCCGAGACTGACAGCCTCAAGCGCGCCCACGCCGCGCTCGACCGACTCGAGTCCGAGTGGCGCGGGCGGATCGGGCGAATCGATCGCATCCTCGACGAACACAAAGGAGACAGCTGATGCCCGTCACCGGGGTGAAAAAGGACCTGGACGCACTGACGATGACGATCACCGCCGAGTTCGACACCGGCGCCGAGCGGATCTGGGAGATGTGGTCGGACCCGCGGCAGCTGGAGCGCTGGTGGGGCCCGCCGTCCCATCCCGCGACCTTCGTCGACCACGATCTCTCACCCGGAGGTCGCGCCGCCTATTTCATGACCGGCCCAGAGGGGGACAAGCATCACGGCTGGTGGCGGATCGAGGAGGCAGAGCCGCCCAGGCGGCTGCGCTTCGAGGACGGCTTCGCCGACGACGACGGGAATCCGAACGAGGAGCTGCCGACGACGATCGCCACGGTGACGATCGTCGACGCCGACGGCGCCACGACGATGTCGATCGAGTCCAAGTTCGCCAGTCGCGAGGGGATGGAACGCGTGATCGAGATGGGGATGGAACAGGGCATCGTCGAAGCCGTCGGCCAGATCGACACGATCCTCGTCGGCGAGCGGGCCTGATCGGGAAGGCGATCAGGACGACGGGCGGTAGGTGAGGAGTACCACTCCCGAGTCGAACCGCCTCACCTGGTCGAGCTCCATCCGGATCGTTCCCCGGTCGCCCAGCACATGGACGTTGCCCTCGCCCCAGACGAGCGGGTTCAGGTAGATCTCGTACTCGTCGATCAGGCCTTTCTCGGCGAGGGCATAGGCGAACTCGCCGCTCCCGTGCATGAAGAGGTCACCGTCGACATCGCCCTTCAGCCGCGTGATCGAGTCCTCGGGGTCGCCCTCGAGCAGGGTCGCGTTCCACTCGAGGTCTCCGCTCAGGGAATTGGAGCCGACGTACTTTGGCATCGCGTTCACCATGTCCGCCCATTTGCCCGACTGGCTCGGCCAATGTCCCGCCAGCCCCTCGTAGGTCTTGCGGCCGAGCACCATCCCGCCTGATCTCGTCTGACGTTCGAACGAGTAGGTGCCGTGGTCTCCGTCCGGCTGCACCCACTCGCCGACCGGGTCGATGACGCCGTCCAGCGTGGCCTGCGCGCTCGCGATCAGCTTTCCCATCTCAATCCTCCTTGGACATGGGTTCCTTCTGGAGCCCCTCTACCCAGGTGACGAACGAGGGCGGTCGGATTCGACCGCGTGATGCTTCGATCAAGCCTTGATTGTCGGTTTAGCCACCGATCCCGCCCTGCGAGAGGGATGTCGCGCAGCCGAGCGAGCCGCGCCCGTCCCCACCTAAGGTCGGCTGGTCAGGTGGGGACGGGCGCGCCCGGGCGCCTGCGGCGCGACGGCCCGGGCACGGTCCCGCCCGCCTTCCGCGACCCCCGATGTTGATGGGCCGAAAAGCGCTCCATATCAGCGCTTTCCGGCCCGTCAACGAGGCGGGCGCACGGAGGCAGGTCGACCGCGCACGCAGGTGTGCCGACCGCGCACGGAAGCGTGTCGGCCGCGCGAGGAAGGGTGTCGCCTCCCGCGCAGGTCCCGGCGAAGGGCGCACGCAGGCGTGCCGTCCACGCACCCCGCCCCGGTCCGCCGCTGTGCGTTCGCAGCTGGCGACATCATTTGTCGTTAAGTGCGAACTCACGGCTGGGGCCCCCGAGTGCGTTCGCACTTAGCGACGTCATTTGTCGTCAACTGCGAACGCACCGGCCGGGCCCCCCTGTGAGTTCGCAGTTATCTGCGCTATGCGACCAGAACTGCGAACTCATTCCTGGGGCTGCGACCGAAGTGTCCCCGGACCGTCCCCGGACACGCGCAAGGCGCGCCCATCCCCACCTAACCAGCCGAACTTAGGTGGGGATGGGCGCGCCGGGGGTAGGCAGTCCGGGCGCGGCGTGGTCGGCGGTGACGGCCGCGCCGGCGCCGGTGGTCAGGCGCCGGGGTCGGCGGTCCGGGGCGCGCCGGGCATCCAGTCAGGCTACGAGCGCTCGGCGGGGGCCGCGGCGCGCAGCATGAGGCCGAGCGCCCGCCGGAAACCCACGTCGGCCACGAGCGCGCGCCAGACCACGAGGACGGGCCGGGAGGCTTCTCCCGGGCCGTCGGCGGCGAAGCGCGCGCGCTCGGCGATCAGGGCGAGATCGGCGGTGGCCGGTCCGATCTCGGTCAGGGTCGGGTGAAGGCTGCGGAGGGTGGTCCCGGGGCCTGACGTTCGCGGCGCCAGCCGAACCAGGAACTCGGAGAGCTGCGTGCGCGGCCCGCGTCGGCGCCGGACGAGGCGGGTGGCGGCAAGGGCGAGGATGGTGAGCACCGCCGCTCCGCCGAGGAGCTGGAAGAGGTTGCCGCCCGCTCCCGTCGGCGGGACCACGCCCGCCTGCAGGACGTCAAGCCCGGGGGCGACGTCCGCCGCGGCCACCGCCGGGGTCGGGTTGAAGGGCACCCATCCCACCCCCGGGAAGTACACCTCGATCCAGGCGTGGGCGTCCTGGTCGCGGACCGCCCAAGTGTGCGGGCCGATCTGCTTGCCGGTGGCGAAGCCGACCGCGACGCGGGCGGGGACGCCGGCGATCCGCAGCAGCAGCGCCGCCGCCCCGGCGAAGTGCTGGCAGTACCCGGCGTGGGTGTGGAAGAGGAATTCCAGCAGCGGTTCGTAGCTGGGGGCACCGACGTCGGTGGTGTAGCGAAAGCGGCCGCTTCGCAGCAGGTAGTTCTCGACCCGCCGGACTTGGCCGAGCTCGGTGTCGACACCTGCCGACAGGTGGTACGCGAGGCGGAACAGGCGCCCCCAATCGGTCCCCCGCAGCGGTCCCGGCAGGTCTTTCGCGAGCTTGGCGAGGGGGTAGGGGACGTAGATCGGCAGCGGTCCGAGGCCGATCTGCGTGTCGGCGTCGAACCGCCTTCCGGTCGGCACCTGGATCCCCTTCAGCTGCGCGGCCGTCGCCTGCACGATCTCGGCTTCGAGGTGGTAGGTCTCGCCTTCTTCGGGCGTGTTGACGAGCGCCCGGCCGTAGCCCGGCTCGTGCACGGTGTCGCCGCTGTCGTGGACGGCGGCGATTCGTCCCGGCGACACCAGGAGACGGTTGCGCAGCCCGCGCACCTTCACTTCGATCGAGCGCCGCTGCGCAGCGGGTTCGGGCAGGTGGGTTTCTTCGCGGCCGACGCGCCAGCGGCGGTTGTCGAAGGCTTCCAGCACCTGCATCCGCCAGAACGCCGGCTGCGGCGCGGTGATTTCGAGCATCACGGCGCCGGTCCGCCGGTCGGCGAGCGGCCCGTAGGTCTGTTTGGTCACGAGTTCGTGGAACTGGGCGACGTGGTGGTGGCCGAACGGCTGCCAGCCGGCCCGCGGGGCCGCGACCTGCGCCCCGAAGAGGGCGATCGCGCCGACCATCGAGGCGGCTGCGACGATCGGCACCAGCCGCCCGCGGGCGAGCTTCAGGACCACCGCGACGAGGACGAGCGCGCCCTGCCAGGAGGAGTCCGGGCTCTGGCGCATCGCGATCGCCCCGACGAGCGGCACCAGCAGCAGGGCGAGGCCGACGAGGGTGCGGTCCCAGCGTGAGCGCCTCCAGAGGATCCCGGCGACGCAGGTCGCGGTCCCGACGAGGAGCAACGCCGCGCCGAGCGCCCAGCGCTGGACATCGGGCGTTTCGGCGCCGATCCTCGGCAGGGCCTGGAGGCCTTCGCGCAGCGAGGTCACTGTCGTGTCGAGCGCCGCGGGGGCGAGGGTCGCCGGCGACAGGCCGGCCACGAGGATCGCCCCCGGCACCCAGGCGACCGCCAGGATCGCCGCCGGTCGCGGGCCGAGCACGCCGTCGGCGGTGAGCGCGGCGACCGCGATGATCGGCACCAGCCACAGCAGGCCGCTGCCGAGGTCCCCCCACCATGCCGCCAGGCCTCCCCCGCTGAGCAGGATCAGCGCGGCGGCGTCGCCCCAGCGGCGCTCACGGCCGGCGGTGGCCTGCACCATGCCCGAAGGCCGAGCTCTCCAACGGCACCACCTCGGGCGGGAGCCGTCGGGACGGGGTTTCGAGTACCGGGGCCTGCGCCGCCAAGACGCGGATCGCGCCCGGCGGGGCGGAGGGCGCGGGCGCGATGGCGCCGCGCAGGCTCGCCAGGCGGCGGTGCACGGTCGGCCATCCCTCGGCGACGTTCTCCACCGGGGTCGGGAGGCGCTCGCCGGGCAGGAGGACGCGGCACCCGCCCGCGCAGGCGAGCCCGTGGATCTGGCCCGCCGCCGCGCGGAGCGTCCAGTCGATCGCCTCCTCCGACGGCGCCCCGGACAGGTCGACGACGACGAGCGGCATGCCGCGCGGCGAGGTGATGACGCGCCGCTCCTGCCATTCGCCGGACCGCGCCACGCTCGGCCAGTGGATGCGGCCGACCGGGGTGCCGATCGAGTAGGGCTGAAGGCCGTCGGGCTCCGGGTCGCCGCCGGGGTCGGCACCTTGCGGGTGTGGCTGGACGCGGACGTTCGCCGGGGCGGGCAGCACCAGCACGACCGCCGGATCGCCGGCGCTCAGGTACCGGGAGAAGAGGCCGAGGTCGTCGCGCACCCGCACCGCCGACGGGCCGACCAGGTGGGCGCCGGGCCGCTCGATCGTGCAGCGCCTCGAGGAGCTTCGCTCCAGGCGCTGCCAGGTCCCGCCTTCGCCGCGGACCTCGGCGTGCACCGGCAGTCCCCGCAGCCCGTGGACCCGGAAGCGGAGGGTGAGCGGGCGGCCCTCGACCACCTCGGTCTGGTCGACCGCCCGCTCGACCGTGATCAGCCGGGCGCCGAGCGAGCTCGCCGCCAGGCAGCCGACGACGACGACCAGGAGGCCGAGCGCGAAGGCGAAGAGGGCGACCGATCCGAGCAGGGCAGCGGCGAGGAGCAGCGCGAACCCGAGCAGCTCGGTCGCGAGCCCGCGCCTCATCGCGCCGGGACTTCCTCCAGGGCGTCCTGGACGATCGTCAGCTGGGCCTCGGCGGCGGCGCCGCCCACCGTCTGGATCCGGTGGGCGAGGATCGGGGCCGCCAGCGCCTGCACGTCGTCGGGGACGACGAAGTCGCGGCCCTGGAGCGCCGCCTGGGCGCGCGCGGCGGCGAGCAGCATCAGGCCGCCGCGCGGGCTCGCCCCGGCCTCGCTCAGCGGATGGCGGCGGGTGGCGTCGAGCAGGGCGACGATGTATTCGAGCAGCGGCCGACGCGCCTCCACCTCGGCCACCGCGGCGATCGCCTCCGACACCTCGGCGAGGTGGGCGACCGGCGGCAGCCCGGGCGGCGGCGGCGAGTCGAGCAGGTCGGCCTCAGCCCCGGCGGAGGGATAGCCGAGCGACATCCGGGTCATGAAGCGGTCGAGCTGCGCGGGTGGCAGCGCGTAGGTGCCGTCGAAGCCGGCCGTCGGGTTCTGCGTCGCGATCACCGTGAACGGCCGCGGCAGCGGGTGCGCCTTCCCCTCGACGGTCACCTGCAGCTCGGCCATCGCCTCGAGCAGCCCCGACTGCGTTTTCGGCGTCGCCCGGTTCAGCTCGTCGACCAGGACGACGTTGGCGAATATCGGCCCGGAGTGGAACTCGAAGGTCTCCGTGCTGGACCGCCAGATCGTCGTCCCCAGCACGTCGGTCGGCAGCAGGTCGACGGTCCCCTGGACCCGCGCGAACCGGCCGTCGATGCTGGCGGCGAGGCTGCGCGCCAGCTGCGTCTTACCGACTCCCGGCCGGTCCTCGAGCAGCAGGTGGCCGCCCGCCAGCAGCGTGCAGAGCACCACGTGCAGCATCTGCTTGTCCAGCTGCATCCCGCGCGCGATGCCGCCGGCAAGCCGTTCGCCCCAAGGGGCGACGCCGGTATCGGAAAACCGAACGGCACGCAACGTCGCCATGCAACCAGTATTGCGGACCGCCAAAGGCGCCTTTGCCAAAAATCCGTGGCCAGCCGCTCTGGAAGGGGCCGGATAGGGTGGGCCGCATTGCGGGCGCGCGCCGAAACCTGGAGGTGAAGGCACGCGATCCCGACCCCCGCCGATCCCTCGACGTCTGCGGATCACTCGGCGCGGAGGACAAAGGGACGCTGATCCAGCGGGATACCTATTTCGAGGTTCCGCGGGGACGGCTGAAGCTGCGGGAGGAACCCGATGCGGCCGCTCATCTGATCGCCTATGAGCGCGCCGACCTGCCTGGCGAGAAGGAGAGCCGCTACCGGTTGATCGAGGTGCCCGAGCCGGTCGAGCTGCGCGAGGCCCTTGCCGCCGTCCTCGGGATCACCGTTGTCGTGACCAAAGCCCGACGCCTCTTCCTCTTCGAAGGTGTGAGGATTCACCTCGATCGTGTCGACGGGCTCGGCGACTTCATCGAGTTCGAGGGGGTGGCCGAGGACGGAGAGGATCCGGCACGTTTCACGGAGTTACTGGCGGACCTGCGTCGGTCGTTCGACATTCGCGATGACGACCTCCTGGGTGAGGGCTACCCGGACCTGCTGGATGCAGGTCGCCGAGGAGTTGCTCAGCCTTGATCCCCTCGACAGCGTCCTCGTCATCACCCCCGAGGATCTGGCCTGGCCCTACCCGGACGGCCCGACCGCGCTCCCGCCGAGCTCGCGGACGCGCGGATTCCTAACGCTCAGCCGCGGAACGCCTCGACGTGGGCCTCGGCCCACTGCTCGAAGGAGCGGGGCGGGGTGCCGGTGACGCGTTCGACGGTGGGGTGCACAGTGGTCTCGTCGACCCTGCCTTCGACGAAGAGCTCGAAGAAGGCGTCGACGTACTCCTCGGGCATCTGGGATTCCATCTCGGCGCGGGCCGTCGCGTCATCCTGGGGTTCGAAGGCGATGGGAATCCCCAGGGTGGCGGCGACGACGTCCACCTGCTCGGCGGGGAGGAGGGCGCGGGGGCCGGAGATGCGGTGGACGACGTCCTCGCCGGAATCGGGGGCGGTGAGGGCCGCCGCGGCGACGGCGGCGACGTCGTGGGGGTCGTTGCAGGCGACCGGGACGTCGGCGAAGGGGGCGGTGATCGGCTGCCCTGCGCGAATCGAATCGGCCCAGCGGAGGGTGTTGGTCATGAAGCTGTTGGGCCGCAGGAAGGTGGCCGTGAGATCGGCGTCGGAGAGGGCCTGCTCGGACGCGCGTTGATAAGCGGCCAGGGCGTTGGCGGGCCCCGCCGTCTCGACCGAGCACCGGAGAGGAGGGCGACACGGCGAACGCCGGCGCATTCCAGCTCGGCGACCAGGCCCGCGTCGTCGTAGCCGCTCATCATGAACGCCCCGTCGACGCCGTCGAGGGCCTCGCGGAGGCTCGCCCCGTCGGTCATGTCCACCGCGACGGCGGCGCTCGCCGCCGGCGGCGCCGAGGCGGGGTCCCGGACCAGTGCCCGGGCCGAGTGGCCCTGCGCTGCCAGCAGCCCGACGAGCTCGCCGCCGACGTTGCCGCTCGCTCCCATCACCGCTACCTCCATCGCCCTCCCCGTTTCTGCCGCGATCGCTATCCGTGCGTTGGATGCAATCTCACCACTGCCGGCAGGCGGGTTGCCAACGGTCCCCCGAAGGAGGCCCGGGAGCAAGGAATTTAGGGGCGGAAGGGGGGCGGGTAGGGCAACCCAGCCGATAAGAAAGCCCCGCTCATGCGGGGCTTTCCTTGCCGCTCAGACGGGCCGGACGTTGACCGCTTTGGGGCCTTTGTCGCCTGGCTCGGAGTCGAAGGAGACTTTGGCGCCTTCGGCGAGGGTCTTGAAGCCCTCACCGCTGATGTCGCTGTGATGGACGAACAGGTCCTTGCCTGCGTCGTCGGGAGTGACGAAGCCGTAGCCCTTGTCGTCGTTGAACCACTTCACGGTTCCGGTTGCCATTTGCTGATACCTCCGTTGTCTTGCGTGCTGCGAACGCGGAGGATGCCGATGAGCAAACGCTACGGGCGCGGGCACTGCTTTGGTCGGGGAGTCCCGACTTGAACCCGACCGAGGCTAGCAGCCGGGAGTGGCGGTGCACCGCGCCCCTCAGCGTCGAGTTGCCTTCCGGGCGGCTCTCCGCCCATCCCACCGATATCGTCCGCGACCGGCGGGCCGGAAGGGTGGAAGCGGCCGCCGCACGACGAATGCGCCGGATCAGCACCGAGAGAATCATCATGCTGGCCTTGCTCGCGGCCGCGGCTCTCGGCTGCCTGCTCGGGCTGGCGAAACCGCCGACCCTGGCCACCCACACGACGACCAAGCAGCAGCTCCTCGACATCGCCCGGATCACCCTCACCACCTGCCTGGCGGTGACGATGGTGATGGGCCCGGGGATCGCGGTGCGGGAGCTCCTCGGCCGGCCGATCCGGCTCGCCTTCCTGCCGCTCTTCGGGATCGGCGTGTTGCTGCTCGCCGGCTGCGCGGCCTGGTCCCTGCACGGCGTCCTCGCGACCAAATGGACCTGCGCCGCGGTGGTCGGGCCGACGCTGGGATTGATGCTCGGGATCCTGCTGGCGGCGGACCTGAAGGAGGAGTTCCTCAGTGCGGAAGAGCGCCGCACGCTGCTGCTGGTCGGCATCCCGGTCGGCCTCGCGATCGCCCGCTCGTTCCTCTTCTACGGCCCGATCGGCGAGCTGAACGCGGGCGAAATCTCGCGCAACCTGGTGACCGAGCCGCGGCCCGACAGCCACACCTCCTTCGTCGTCGCCGCGATGGTCGCCCACGGCACCCACCCCTACGGGTCCGAAGGCGCCGGCCTCTTCGCCCCGTACATGTTCTCCTCGCGCGGCCCGATCGCCGGGATCGCCAGCGCCCCGATCATGCTGGTCACCGGCGGCCGTCCGATCCTCGGCGTCCCCAACCAGCTCTGGGAACCGTTCGACCCGGAGGGCTTCATGGCCTACCGGGTGGCGATGATCGTGATGAGCGGAACCGCGCTGATCACCCTCTGGCAGCTGGTCAAGCAGCTGGCCGGATCGCGGGCGGCGCGCCTCGCCCTCGTGCTCGGGATGAGCACCCCGTTCGTCTACTCCGAGTTGATCTTCACCTGGCCGAAGTTGCTCGCCGCATCGATGATCCTGTTCGGCGCCATCTGGCTGTTCGAACGCAAGCCGGTGCGGGCGGGGATGGCGATCGGCGTCGGTTACCTCTTCCATCCCAGTGCCCTGTTCGGCTACCTGGCGCTGGGGCTGCTGGCGTTATGGCCGCTCAAGGGGGCGAAGCTGTGGCGCCCGCAGGTGAAGGCGCTGGTGCTGATGGCGGTCGGCACCGGCATCTTCGTCGCCGCCTGGTTGATCGCCAATCACGGGCATAACGGTCAGGAAGGCTTCTTCGACTATTTCGAAGAGGCGGGGGCGAACTACCACCCCTCCCTGGCCAAGTGGATCTCCTTCCGCGCCACCTCACTGGCCGACACGGTCGTGCCGCTCTACCTGCCGATCTTCCAGGGACACAACCCCTCGATCAACGTCTTCTTCGGCATCTCGCCCGGCGTCGCCCACTTCTTCTTCCAGTACTGGACCAGCATCACCTTCGGCTTCGGAATCCTCTTCTTCCCGGTGCTGCTGGTCAGCTTCTGGCGCTTCGCCAAGCGCCGTCCCTGGCCGTTCTTCGCCGTCGTCCTCTTCCCCTTCGTCTTCTTCTGGATCTACTGGGGGAACGGCAGCTCCGGCTTCCCGCGGGAGGGGATTCAGGCCTGGATCCTCGCCGTGGTGGCGGTCCTTGCGGTCGAGCAGGCGGCGGAGCATTTCTCCTGGCTGCGCTCGCGGACGATCCGCGCGATCCTCGTCCTGCGCGGCTTCGAGGTGTTCGCCGACGCCCTCGGCGCCACCTTCGGCACCCGCGGCCCGGAGCTGATCAGCGCCCAGTACCCGGTCAGCGACACCTTCGCCGCCGTCGGCATCGTGCTCTTTTCGGCGCTGATGATGTGGGTGATCTGGCACGAAACCCGGCCCGGCTCGATGCTCCGGCCGGCCGCCGCCGAGGCGCCACCCGCCGAGGCCGGAGAGGCCCTGCCGGCCCCTGCGTCGTAGTCGCCGCCGGCGGGCCGGGGCGGCGGCCGGCAGAATCGCGCCGTCATGCCATTCGAACGCACCGACTTCGTCTCGATCCCGGTCAAGGACATGGCGCGGGCCAAAGCCTTCTACCGCGACGTGCTCGGCCTCCACAGCCCCGACTGGGAGGACGGCTGGCCGGAGATCGAGACCGGCAACGTCTCCCTCTACCTCGTCGACCCGACCGTGATGGGACAGGAGTTCGCGCCCCACAAGGCGCCGGTCGCCCTGCGCGTCCACGACGTCGATGAGGCCAAGGAGGAACTCGAGGGGCGCGGCGTCGAATTCGCCGGCGAGCACGACACCGGCGTCTGCAAGATGGCCTTCTTCCGCGACACCGAGGGCAACGCGCTGATGCTGCACCGCCGCTACGCGCCGTAGCCGCAGGCCGCCCCGCCCGTTGGCTGTGTTGGCCGCCGGGACCAGAGCGCCCATCTCCTCCCGGTCCTCCCGGACCGCCGGACCCCGGCGCGCCCATCTCCTCCCGGCCCTCCCGGACCGCCGGACCCCGCCTCGCGCGTGTCCGGGGACGGTCCGGGGACACTTCCGGCAGGCCTCCCGCGATGAGTTCGCAGTTCTCGTCGCATAGCGCAGATAACTGCGAACTCAAATCGGGGGCCCGGCCGGTGCGTTCGCACTTGACGCCAATATGTGGCGCCAACTGCGAACGCGCGGCGACGAACCGGGCCCGGGCGCGTGGACGGCGCGCCTGCGTGCGCCCTTCGCCGGGGCCTGCGTGGGAGACGACACACTTCCGAGCGCCGTTGCGACATGCTTCCTTGCGCGGTCGGCACACCTACGTGCGCGGTCGACCTGCCTCCGTGCGCCCGTCTCGTTGACGGGCCGGAAAGCGCTGATATGGAGCGCTTTTCGGCCCATCAACATCGGCCCTCGCGGAAGGCGCGCGGGATCGTGCCGGGGCCGTCACGCCGCAGGCGCCCGGGCGCGCCCGTCCCCACCTAACCAGCCAAGCCAATGTGGGGACGGGCGCGCTCGCCTCGGCGGACGACGAGGTCTTGCTGCAGGGCGGGCCGGCCGTGGAAACGACCTAGCCGCCGGTGCCGGATTCGATCAGCCGCTCGGCCAGTTTCCTCATCCCCAGAGCGAGCGCCGCCTTTGCGGCGCCCTCCCAGTCGGTCTCCTGGTCGGGCGGTGGGCCGACGCCGGCGTCGCGCAGGGTGGCGATGTCTTTGAAGACCAGCAGTTCGTCGCGGCCTTCGATCAGCGCCGCGCGCAGTTTGGGACGGCGCTCGCGGATCGCCGCGTCGAGGATCGCCTCCAGCGAGCCGTGCTCGCGCAGTAGCTCGGCGGCGGTTTTCGGTCCGACCCCCTTGGCGCCGGGGAGCCCGTCGGAGGGATCGCCGCGCAGGGCGATGAAGTCGGGGACCAGCTCGGGGTCGACGCCGTAGCGCTCGCGCACCCCGTCGGAGTCGACTTCTTCGGCCCCTTTGCCGCCGGTCCGCACGTAGAGGACGGTGATCCCCGGCGCCGCGCACTGGTACATGTCGCGGTCCCCGGTCATGATCAGCGCCCGGCCGCCCGCCTCGGCCTCGCGCTTCGCCAGCGTCCCGAGCAGATCGTCGGCCTCGAGGTCGCCGCTCGTCGCCACCGTCCAGCCGAACGCCTCGAAGAAGGGGCGGCTCGCCTCGAACTGCGCGGGCAGCTCGTCGGGCATCGCCTCCTCGCGCTCGGCGTGGTAGGGCGGGTAGAGCTCGGTCCGGTAGGCGGCCGCGTCGGGCCCGAAGCAGAGGACGACCGCGCGCGGGTCGTGCAGCTCAACCTCGCGCAGCACCAGGTTCGCCGTCCCCAGCAGGGCGTTGACCGGCTGCCCGCCCGGCCCGGTGATCGTCTTCGGCAGCGCGTAGAAGGCGCGGAAGAGCATCGAGGGCGCGTCGACGAGGAGGAGGGGCCCGGCCATCGGTCACTTATATCGGGGTGTCGGCGGGCCGAGGTGGCCGGCCCAATATCGTGGGGCGCCGTATGTCCATCACCGCGAACACGGCTACAGATCGATCCGAGGCGAAAGCGCTCGAGATCGTCGACCTGCAGAAACGCTATCCCAATGGGGTGGAGGCGCTGCGGGGGGTCTCGATCACGATCGAGCCGGGCGACTTCTACGGCCTGCTCGGGCCGAACGGGGCGGGCAAGTCGACGCTGATCCACTGCACGACGGGGCTGGCGCAGCCGACCGGCGGGCAGATCCACGTGTTCGGCCATGACGCGATCTCCGACTACGCACAGGCGCGCGCCGCGGTCGGGCTCGCCCCGCAGGAGGTCAACCTCGACCAGTTCCTGACCTGCGAGGAGACGCTCGAGTTCCACGGCGGCTACTTCGGGATGGGCAAGCGCGACCGCAAGGAGCGCACCGAGGAGCTGCTCGAGACCTTCTCCCTGACCGCGAAAGCGCGCGAGCGCACCCGCACGCTCTCCGGCGGGATGAAACGGAGGCTGATCCTGGCACGCGCGCTGATGCACCGGCCGCGCCTGCTGATCCTCGACGAGCCGACCGCCGGCGTCGACATCGAGCTGCGGCTGGAGCTCTGGCACTACGTCCAGAAAATCAACGCCGAAGGCGTGACGATCCTGCTCACCACGCACTACCTCGAGGAGGCCGACCAGCTCTGCGGGCGGATCGCCTTCATCGCGGGCGGCCAGATCGCCGCGCAGGGGACGAGCGAGGACCTCTCCGAGCGCTACGACGTCGCCAACCTCGAGGACGCCTACCTCGCCCTGGTCGGGCGGCGCGAGCTGTCGCGCTCGCACGTCGAGGGCGGCGTCGTCGCCTGACGCCCGATCGTCAACAGGATCGACGAAGGACCAGACGATGAGCACCTGGCAGATCCGCTTCCTCGCGCTCTGGCGCCGCGAGGTCAGCCGCTTCATGAAGATCAAGAAGCAGACGCTCGGCGGGCCGCTGCTCGAAACCTTCCTCTACATCACCGTCTTCGGTGCGGCGCTCGGCTCGCGGATCAAGGAGCTGCACGGGATCGAATACATCGTCTTCGTGATCCCCGGGCTGATCATGATGGCCTTCGCCACCAACGCCTTCACCAACAACTCCTCCTCGATCCTGCAGCAGAAGTTCCTCGGCGCGATCCACGACCAGCTCTCCTCGCCCGCCTCGCCGCGCGAGCTGCTGCTCGCCTTCAGCCTTGGCGGCTTCGTCCGCGGGCTGATCGTGGCGACGCTCACCTTCATCGTCGCGATCGTCCTCACCAACCTGACCGTCGACCACGTCCTCGTCCTGCTGCCCTCGCTCTTCCTGGTCGGCTTCTTCTTCGCCAACCTCGGGGTGCTGATCGGGGTGCGCGCCGAGCAGTTCGACGACGTCGCCTTCGCCCAGACCTTCGTCCTGCAGCCGCTGATCTTCCTCGGCGGCGTCTTCTACTCGGCGGCGCTGCTGCCGCAGCCGTTCGAGACGCTGACCAAGTTCAACCCGGTCTTCTACATGATCTCCCTGGTTCGCTACGGATTCGTCGGCTACACCGAAGTCAACATCCCGGTGGCGCTGGCGGCGCTGACGGTGGCGACCGCGGCGCTCTTCCTCTTCAACCTGCGCCTCTTCCAGCGCGGCTACAAGCTGCGCTCCTAGGCAGGGACGGCGCGCCCGCCGCCAGGTCCGCGCCGCCCCGCGACTGCACGCCCGCCGCCAAAGCGGCCGGTTTTAACTGAGCGAATACTTTCGCTCTCTAAAATCGCGGGCCGATGGCGACGAGGACCCGCAGGCGGCGACGGCGACCGCAGAAGACGCGCTGGCACAGGATCGCGATCCCGATCGTGATCGTCCTCGGGGCGATCGGGACCGCCGGTGGCATCGCCGCCGCCTGGGCGCTCAACGTCTACAACTCGGCGCCGCCGCTGAAAGACCTGAAACCGGTCCAGAAGGGCCGTACCTCGGCGATCTACAGCGCCGACGGCAGGCTGATCGGCTACATCCACTCGGAAAACGTGCGCCAGCCGATCTCCGGCGGCGAAATCCCGCAGGTGCTGAAAAACGCCACGGTCTCGATCGAGGACAAGAACTTCTGGGAACACGGGGCGCTCGACTACGCCGGCATCGCCCGCGCCGCCTGGAAGGACGTGCTGGCGGGGGGCAAGCCGGTCCAGGGCGCCTCGACGATCACCCAGCAGCTCGTCCGCAACCTCTACATCCGCCACCCGGAAGACACGCTCAAGCGGAAGATCAAGGAAGCGCACCTGGCGGAAGAGCTCTTCGAAGCGCACAGCCGCCGCTGGATCCTCAACACCTACCTGAACACGGCGCCGTACGGGACCAACGAAGGGCAGACCGCGCTCGGGGTGGAAGCGGCGTCGCAGACCTACTTCGACAAGCCCGCCAAGGAACTGAACCTGACCGAGGCGGCGCTGATCGCCGGGCTGCCGCAGGCGCCGTCCGAATACAACCCGTTCCTCGACCCGAAGGCGGCGCTGCAGCGGCGCAACGAGGTGCTGGGGACGATGTGGGAACAGGGCTACATGACCCACGCCCGCTTCCTCAAGGCACGGACCAGCGGCCTCGGCCTGCACGCCGGCCACCGCTACACCCACGTCAACGACCCGTTCCTCTACCGGCTGGTCGAACAGGAACTGATCGAACGCTACGGGATCAACACGGTTCGCAACGGCGGGCTCAAGGCCTACACGACGATCAATCCCGAACTGCAGGAAGACGCCGAAGCGGCGGTCGCCAGCTGCTCTGAATCAGGGGTCTGTTACGGCGGCGGCGGGCCGGTCACCGGGCTCGCCTCGGTGGACCCGAAGACCGGCGCGATCCTCGCCCTCGCCTCGACCCCCGGCGAAGAAGGCGAAGAAGAATTCAACTACGCCTGGCAGGCCCACCGCCAACCCGGATCGTCGTTCAAGACCTACGTGCTGGCGACGGCGATCAAGCAGGGGATCAACCCGCAGGACACCTACTACGACGGCACCTCGCCGATGACCCTGGAAATCCCCGGCGGCGGCACCTGGACCGTCAACAACGACGAGCCGGGCGGCGGCACGATGTCGCTCGAAGAAGCGACCTGGAACTCGATCAATGTCGTCTTTGCGCAGCTCGATCTCGACGTCGGGCCGGAAAACGTCACCGAGACGGCCCACTCGATGGGGATCGAAGCGCCGCTGCAGTCGGTGCCCGCGGAGGCGATCGGCGGTCTCGCCTACGGCGTCACCCCGCTCGAACAGGCGGATGGCTACGCGACCCTCGCCAACGGCGGCACCCACCACGATCCGACCGCGATCAGCAAAGTCGAATTCCCCGACGGCAAGGTCGACGAAATCGAATCCGAAGAAGGCGAACGCGTCCTCACGCCGGGCCAGGCCTACGACGTCACCAACGTCCTCAAAGGCGTGATCACCCAGGGCACCGGCACCGGCTACACCAACCTGCCCTGCTCGGAAGTGGCGGGCAAGACCGGCACCTCGGAGGAAGAATCCGACGCCTGGTTCGTCGGCTACACGCCTGAATTCTCGACCGCGGTCTGGGTCGGCCACCCGCAGTCCCGCGAAACGACCGGCTTCGGCGGCCCCACCGCGGGGCCGATCTGGCGCGACTACATGGAAGCCGCGACCGCCGGCGAATGCCCGGCCTTCGAAACCCCCGAAACCCTGCCCGAACTCTCGGCGCTGACCGGCGGCCACACCTCGAGCGGCGGCTATCACGGCTTCCACGGCGAAGAAGAATTCGAAAGCGAATTCGAAGAATCCGAAGAAACCGAAGAAGAAGGGCTCGAAGAAGAAACCGAAGGTGGCGCGGTCGAAGAAGAACCGGAAGAAGTGACTCACGCGCCCGCCGGCGGCGGCGTGTCCCCAGAAGGCTGAGCGGCGTCGCGGTAACCAGCGCCGGCACCCGTTCCCGCTCAGATCCGTCTTAGCGTCTGCATTTACCCCCGCATGGCGGGCCCAAATGCAGACACTCAGATCTCCCCGGTGAGGTCGCCGCGCCGGGAAGGGATGCGGCCGTCTCGTCCACGGGCGGGCAGGCTGTGGCCGTGGCCGAGACGGCCGGGTCTGTGGGGAGTTTGGGAGATCCCTGACGCGCGCGCCGGATGGGCGCTTGGTCTGCCACGAAGCCGCCACGGATCCCCGAGGTTCGTCACGAAGATTCAGGGAAGGTCACCCTTCCTGGGGTCTTCTTCAGACGTCACGAAGACGCAACCCAGTTTGACCCCACCATGGTGGGGTCAACCCACGCAGCGCGTCTCGGGGCCCCTCAAGTCCCGGGCGTCTCGTGGCGGCCACAGCTGCCAGGGCCGCCGCGAGCCGCCCGGGACGCACCTCGGCCGGCCGGCCCGCCCGCGAACAACACCGCCCCGCCGGAGCGATGCCCTCCGCAGAATCAACCACCTACTCGGTGAGGTCGCCGCGCTCGACCAGCTCGATGCGGTAGCCGTCGGGGTCGCGGACGAAGGCGATACGGCTGCCGGTAGTGCGGCCGCCGGGGCGGTAGGGGGGCTTCTCGGGCTCGATGCCCTGGGTGGCGAGGCCGGCGAGGGTGCCGTCGAGGTCGGCGACCGCGAGGGCGATGTGGTTGTAGCCGGTGCCGAGGTCGTAGGAGTCGACGCCGTGGTTGTAGGTGAGCTCGAGGATCGGGTCGCCATCATCGAGGGCCATGAAGACGTTGATCGCCTCATCGCCGATCGGCATCCGCCGCACCTCGGCGAAGCCGAGCTTCTCGTAGAAGGCGACCGAGTTGTCGATGTCGCCGATCCGGTAGCAGGTGTGGAGGAAGGTGTTGGCCATGGCCCGCACTTTATCCTCCGCCTGATGCCGTCCTTGGGTCGAGCTCGCCGCCTCGCGAGGCGCGTCGCGCCCGCGACGCCGATGGCCGCCGCCGCGCTCGCGCTGGGCGCCGGGAGCGCCGCGGCCGCCGCCCCGGCGCCGGTCCCCACGCCGACCGGGAACACGGTGACGATCACGGTCGAGGAAGTCGCCGGGAAGCTCGAGTTCGTCGGCCCGGAAACGGTGGTCGAAGGCGACGAGCTGGAAGTCGCCGACAAGACGAACCCGCTGAGGCTCGGCCCGATCACCTTCTCGCTGGTCCGCCGCGGCTACCTGCCGAAAACCAAGCCGACCCAGGCCAACTGCTTCACGCCCGGCCACATCTGCTGGGCGATCGCCGAATGGCAGGGCGTCCACGGCGAAGGGGTGCCGACGATCAACCCGGCCGAAGCTGGCGCCGAAGGCTGGGACGCGATGGGCACGACGAGCTCGCCCGGCGACTCCTGGTTCTCCGGCCTGAAGCGGGGCGGGCGCTTCGGCCAGGAGGTGACCGCGAAGGCCGGGACGCGGTTCTGGTTCATGGACGCGATCCATCCCTGGCTGCGCGGCACGATCAAGGTCGTCGCGCCCGGGTAGTCCGACCGACAAACCCGTCCCACGGTTAAAGAAACCGCCTGGTTTGTCGATTCATACGACGTCGTGGCCTCCGTCATCGCACCGAAAGAGGAGATCCGGCCGCCGGGTCGCTCGGAGGCGCGTGCGACCGCGGCGCTGCTGCTCGCCGGGTCGGGCCTCGTCGCCCTCTCGCTGATCCTGCCGCACCCCGCCGGCGGCCACACGATCGCCCTCGCCGCGACCGCCGCCGGGATGGCGCTGGTCGGCGGCGCCTGCTGGTTCCTCTCGGCCCGGGTTCCGGTCCTCGCCGTCCACCTGCTGCTGGCCGGCACGGCCCTGACGACCGGGGTGCTGATCTGGGAGTCGGGGCTCGCGGTCGGCCAGTACGGGACGATCTTCAGCTGGGGGACGCTGATCTCCGCCTACTTCTTCTCCCGCCGCACCGCGGCGCTCCACCTCGCCTGGCTGCTGCTCGTCTACGCCGGCTCCCTCGCCCTGGTCGAAAGCACCGGCGGCTACTCGCCGGTCACCCGCTGGATCTTCAGTGCGATCTCGCTGAGCGTGGTGATGCTCTTCGTCAACGGCCTCGCCTCCCGCCGCGACCGCGCCGACACCCGCGCCCGCCACTTCTTCGACCTCTCGCAGGACATGCTCTGCACGATGGACCCGCAAGGCCGCTGCGTCGAGGCCAACGGCGCCTGGCGGCGCAACCTCGGCTACCGCCCGGCGGAGATGCGCGGCAAACAGATGCTCGCGTTCACCCACCCCGACGACCACGCGCACGCGACCGAGGAGGCGCGGCTGGTTTTCGCGGGCGGCGTCTCGGAGAACCTGGAGACGCGGGTGCGGGCCAAGGACGGCAGCTGGCACTGGCTGCGGACCAGCTCGGTGTTCGAGCCCGAGGAGGGGCTCGTCTACGCCCGCTCGACCGACATCACCGGGCAGAAGGCGATGGAGGAGGAGCGCGAGGCGCTGATTGCCGAGGTCCAGAACCTGGCCCGCTCCGACGCGCTCACCGGGCTGCCCAACCGGCGTGCCCTCGACGACCGGCTGCCGCGGGAAATGGCGCGGACGCTGCGCTCGGGTTCGGATCTCTGCCTGGCGATCATCGACATCGACCACTTCAAGGCCTACAACGACACCCACGGGCACCTGGCGGGCGACACGGTGCTGCGCGACTGCGCCGCGGCCTGGGACGCGGCGCTGCGGGGGGAAGACACGATCCTGCGCTTCGGCGGCGAGGAGTTCCTCGTCGTCCTGCCCGACTGTGGGGCCGACGACGCGACCGAGATCATCGAGCGCCTGCGGGCGGCGACGCCGGAGGCGCAGACCTGCTCGGCGGGGCTCGCGGTGTGGCGGCCGGGGGAGAGCGTCGATGAGCTGGTCGCGCGGGCGGACGCGGCGCTGTATCGGGCGAAGGAGGCGGGGCGGGATCGGCTCGTCAGCGCGGCGGTCTGACGTCTGGCTTGCGAGGCGCCGTCAGGGCGACCCTTCTCTCACAACAGCGGGGAGGTTCGTTCAGGGTCGCCCTGACGGCGCCCACCGGCCTGAGAGGATGACCGCCGTGGCTGAGGACGAACTGCGGCGCAGGTTCCGAGCGGCGCGTCGGGACCCCGAGCGGACGGTGCTGGAAGGGTTCCATGCGTTGAAGCATGGGCTGCGGTTCGGGGCGGAGGTGGAGATCACGGTGGCGACGGATCCTGAGGAGCTTGAGCAGCTCGCCGCGGACCTGGCGCCGGACCTGGTGGGGCGCTTTGCGGCGGTCGCGGCGACGGTGGACGCAGAGGAGCTGGCGGAGCTCGTGCCGCAGGCGCCGCGGACCGGGGTCGTCGCGATCGCCCGGCGCAAGCCCGCCGACCTGGCGGCGGCGCTCGCCGACCCGCGCGAGGCGCCCGTCGTCCTGCTCGAGCAGCCGCGCAACATGGGCAACCTCGGCGCCTGCGTGCGGGTCGCGGCGGCCGCCGACGCGGCGGCGGTCCTGACGATCGGCGAGAACGACCCCTGGCACCCCGACGCGGTGCGCGGTGCCGCCGGGCTCCACTACGCGCTGCCGGCGGTGGCGGCGGTCGAGCGGGCGCCGCACGCCGAGGGGCGGCCGCTGCTGGCGCTCGACCCCGCGGGGGAGGAGATCGATCCCGCCGCGATCCCGCCGCGCGCCGTCCTCGCCTTCGGCACCGAGCGGCACGGGCTGAGCGAGGAGCTGCTCGCCACGGCCGACGGCCGGGTGGCGCTGCCGATGCGGGCCGGCGTCTCCAGTCTCAACCTCGCGACCTCGGTCGCGGCCGTCCTCTACGCGATCCGTCCGCGGCGCCATTCCTAGAAACCGCTGCACCGTCCGCCCTTATAGGTAAAGCTGCGCTTAGCAACCGTCGACACCAGGGTTGCAATCCCAACCGATTTCGAAAGGAAGCAACGTGCCCCTCGCAGACATCAGCTTCGGCGAACTGCTCCTCGTAGTCGTCGAGATCTTCCTCTTCGTGGTCTGGATCTGGATCCTCTTCACGATCATCACCGACCTCTTCCGCGACCATGAGATGTCGGGATGGGCGAAGGCGGTCTGGATCCTCTTCCTCGTGTTCATCCCCTTCCTGACCGGGCTCGTGTATCTGATCGTGCGCGGTTCGGGGATGCGCGACCGCGCGATCAAAGCCCAGACCGACGCGAAAGCGCACTTCGACGAATACGTGCGGGAACAGGCCCACGGCTCGCCCGCCGACGAACTCCACAAACTCAACGAACTCCGGGAAAAAGGTGCGCTCAGCCAGGAGGAGTTCGACCGGGCGAAGGCCAAACTGCTCGCCTGAGAGGCCGGATAGGAGGCGACCCGACCGCCAGAGGAGCGGACGGGTCACCGGCCTCTACGCAGGTCTCGAAAGTCCTGCAAACGAGGCCGTTTTGCAACGTCGCTTGCAAATTATCGGTAACCAGCGGGGACGAGGGGGGCACTTCGCTAGCCTGCGCGACCGCGGTCGGGTTCCTGTGTTTCACGACCCGACCGGATTCGATGCGGACTCTCTTCACCCACACCGACCCCCGCCGCGCGCACCGCAATCGGGCGCTCAGCTTCGGCGCCGTCCTGGTCGCCGCGCTCTGCACCCTCGCGCTGCTGCTCGACTCGAGCGCGCCGGCCGCGAGCCTCCAGGAAAAGCGCGACGCGACCCAGTCGAAGCTGAACGAAGTCGAAGCGAGCCAGAACGCGCTGGCGAACACGATCGCCGCCGAGAACGCCGAAATCAACACGATGATCGGCGAAGTCTCGACCCTGCGGCAGGAACAGGAAGCGATCAAAGCGCAGCTCGTCGCCAAGGAAGAAGAACTTGAAGCCGCGACCAAGGCGCTGCGCGAAGAACGCGAACACCTGGTCGAAGTCCGCCACCAGCTGACGCGCGCGCTGGGCGTGCTGCGCGAACGGCTCGTCTCGATCTACGAGGCCGGCTCGCCGGACGTCCTCAACGCGATCCTCGAATCCGAAGACTGGTCCTCGATGGCGGCGCAGACCGAATACCTGAACCGGATCCAGAGCTACGACAACTCGGTCGTCGGCCGGGTGAAGACGCTGCGCAACGAAGTGCAGGGCGCGGTCGGCCGGCTCACCGCGACGCACGAACGGATCGAAGCCGCGCGCGACTCGATCGTCGCCACCGAGCGTGAAGTCGCCGCCGCCGAGGAAGCTGCCGAAGCGCGCTTCGCCGAACTGAAGGTGGCGCAGGCGCACCGTCGCGAAACGATGGAAGCGCTGGAGTCCAGGGAACAGGCGCTGAGCGACAACCTCGCCTCGATCTCCGAACAGATCGCCGCCGAACGCGCCGCCGCCGCGGCCGCGGAAGCGGAATCGACGGGCGTGGTCACGGAAGCGGCGGGCGAATTCCCGGCGCCGCTGAACGCGGGCGAAACCGCCGGCTTCATCTCCGAATCGGAAGCGAGCGCCCCCGAAGCGGCACCGGAACAGGTGAAGGGCGCGATCGCCGCCGCCAACGCGATCGCCATGACCCCCTACATCTGGGGCGGCGGCCACGCCTCCTTCGAATCGTCGGGCTACGACTGCTCGGGCGCCGTCTCCTACGCGCTGCACGGCGGCGGGCTGCTGGAAAGCCCGCTCGACTCGACCGGGCTCGAGACCTGGGGCGAAGCGGGCCCCGGCAAGTGGATCACCGTCTACGCCAACGCCGAACACGCCTGGATGATCATCGCCGGCCTCGCCTTCGACACGGTCGGCGGCCCCGGCCCGCGCTGGCACAGCTCGCCCGTCGACAGCCCCGAAGGCTTCATCGTCCGCCACCCGCCCGGGCTGTAGCCGCAGCCCCGGATAGGCTCGCGGAGCCTTGGAACCGATTTCCTACCTGCAGGCGATCATCCTCGGGGCCCTGCAGGGGATCTCGGAGCCGTTCCCGATCTCGAGCCTCGGCCACGCGGTGCTGCTGCCGAAGCTGCTCGGCTGGAACATCCATCAGAACGACGACTACTTCCTCTCGTTCCTGGTCGCCACCCACTGCGCCACGGCGCTGGTCCTCTTCATCTACTTCTTCGAGGACTGGAAGCGGATCTGGTTCGGCTTCGTCCGCTCGGTGAAAGGGCGGGCGACACCGCGCGACCTCGACGCGCGGCTGGCCTGGGTGATCATCATCGGCACGATCCCGGCGGGGATCCTCGGGCTGGCGCTGGAGCACAAGCTGCGCACCCTGTTCGCCTCGCCGACCGCGGCGGCGATCTTCCTGACGATCAACGGCGTGCTGCTGCTGGCGGTCGAGCGCTTCCGCCGCCGGCCGCCGCGGCCCGACGACTGGCAGGGCGACGGCGATGAACGAATCGCCCGGATGGGCTTCCGCCAGGCGCTGGCGATCGGCGGCGCCCAGGCGCTGGCGCTGATCCCCGGCATCTCGCGCTCCGGCGTGACGATGGGCGGCGGCCTGCTCACCGGCCTCTCCAACGAGGACGCCGCCCGCTACGCCTTCCTGCTGGCGACGCCGATCATCGGCGCCGCCGGGCTGCTGAAGCTGCCCGAACTGCTCGGCTCGGCCGGGGACGGCGTCCGCGGCCAGGCGCTGGTCGGCGCGATCGCCGCCGCGCTCACCGCGTGGGCCGCGGTCAAGTTCCTGCTGCGCTACTTCGAGACGAACCGCCTCAGCCCGTTCGGCGTCTATTGCATCTGCGCCGGACTCTTCTGCCTGCTCGTCTTCGCCCTGTAGGGGCGCCGCGCCGGTCCAGGAGGGGTTGCAAGAACGGGAACGTAGGGATTGCAACTTTCCACTTTTGGGTACGCGATGCCTGGGATTACCTCATCGGGAAGGAGCACGAGATGGAGTACGGATCTGCGCAAGGCATCAGGCCACCGATCTCCAACGAACCCACCGAGTCGGGTCGCACCGGCTGGACGCCGGCCGACCCGGGGCCGCTGGGGCTCGCCGGGTTCGCGATGACCACCTTCGTCCTCAGCATGATCAACACCGGGCTGGTCAGCAAAGCCAGTGAGCCGGTGGTCCTCGGGCTGGCGCTCGCCTACGGTGGGATCGCCCAGTTCGCCGCGGGGATGTGGGAGTTCCGCACGGGCAACACGTTCGGCGCGGTCGCCTTCACCTCGTTCGGCGCCTTCTGGGTCTCCTTCTGGGCGTTCGTGACGTTCTTCGCGTCCGACATCCCGCCCGAACACGCGGCTGCCGCGGTCGGTCTCTACCTGATCGCCTGGGGCATCTTCACGGCCTACATGTTCTTCGCCAGCCTGCGGACGACCGCCGCGGTCGCGGTCGTCTTCCTGCTGTTGGCGATCACGTTCTTCCTGCTCGGGATCGGCGAAGCCAACGAATCCAAGGGACTGGTCGAAGTCGGCGGCTGGGCCGGCATTCTGACTGCGGCGGCGGCCTGGTATGCCTCGTTCGCGGCGGTGATCAACTCCACCTTCGGCAGGACGGTTCTACCCGTGGTGCCGTTGGGTGACTGAAACGAGGAAAGGGGGCGTCGCGATGGCGAGCGATGCAGGTGCGGCGGGAACCGACTCGAGCCTGGAGCAGGACCTCGAGCGGATGCTGGAGATCGAAAGGTTCCCGCCGCCCGAGGGGTTCCGCGAGCGG
>DASXMH010000032.1:0-14116 GCA_036495785.1 Solirubrobacterales bacterium | reverse complement strand
CGTGCGCCCGTCTCGTTGATGGGCCGGAAAGCGCTGATATGGAGCGCTTTTCGGCCCATCAACATCGGGGGTCGCGGAAGGCGCGCGGGACCGTGCCGGGACTGTCCCGCCGCTCGCGCCCGGGCGCGCCCGTCCCCACCTAACCAGCCGACCTTAGGTGGGGACGGGCGCGCCTCGCCTCGGCCGAGGCGGTCGGCCTTCGCCCACTACGAGGCTTAAGCACGACCGGCGTGCGATGCGGGGGTGGTGGTGGAGTCGGTCCCTAAAGGCCGACGATCAGCGTGGTTTTCGTCGCTTGCCCGTGCGGTTCGGTGCCGATCGCCAGGTAGGTGATCTTCCGCAGGAACGGTTTGGCCTGGGCGAACTTGGCCCGTTCCTCGGGCGAGAGGATCGCGTCGACCAGCTTCAGCGCCGGACCGCCCTGGACGAAGGCACTGATCGGGGTCAGGCCAAGCGCGCTCTTGCCGGCTTCGAAGTCGGGCGTCGAGCCGAGCGTCTTCGCCTGGGTGCGCAGCGCCTGCGCCGCCGCTTTCGGCCCGTAGGCGATCACGATCTTTTCGCCCGCCGCCTCGACGATCAGCGGTTTCGGCCCGAGTTCGGCCGAGTGGACCGAGAAGCCGCTCGCCTGACCGCCGATCGCGGTGACGCCTTTGACGCCCGCCGCCCGCACCAGCAGGCCGATGTTGGAGACGGTTTTGCGCGCTTCGGCCGCGTCGCTGGATTCGATCACCACGGCGCCGCCGAGACTGCCGACGCTCGCCCCTTCGACGAAGCCGCCGACTTCGCCGATCGATTCGGCAATCGAGTCGAGGTTGATCCCGACCGCTTCCATCGTCGGGATCAGTTCGCCCGGTTTGATCTGCCCGGGGATTCCTTCTTCGCTCAGCTTGTCGATGCCTTCGCCGAGGCCCTTGCCGAATTCGGCCGAGGCGAAGCCGACCACCGCGCTCGCCGGCAGCGATTCGAGCAGCTTCGAGGCATCGCCACCCGACGACCCCGCCACCGTTTTGCCGAGGTTGCTGAAGAGGTCGATCTCCACCTGTTCGGTGTGCGGCACCACGGAGGCGACCGCGGTCGCCTGGCGCGGTTCGAGCCCGACCAGGTCGAAGAAGGCTTCCGATTCGGCCGGGATCACACCTTTGGCCTCTTCGATCAGGCCGCCGATGTCGACGTAGACGTTGCCGATCCCTTCGTCCGACGCACCTTCCATCGCTTCCTTGAACTTCGACGATTCGTTCAGCCCTTCGCCTTCGAAGGCTTCGACCATTTCTTCGAAGTCGGCCTTGGTTTCGGCGAACGCGACGTAGTCGCCGATCATCCCCAGCACCGATTCGTCTTCGGACTCGACGTAGTACTTGTGGCCGTCGAATTCGCCGGGTTCGGCCCCGTCTTCGCTCGCGTCGACGCGCTTTTCGATGAATTCTTCGGCTTCGCCGGAGTCCGTCGTTTCGATCGCCAGCCCGTAGCCGTCGAATTCTTCGCCGTCGTACCCGGCCAGGTACATCCCGGCCTTGCCGCCCAGCCACGGTTCGACTTCTTCTTCGAAGTCGAACTTTTCGCCTTCGCCGAGCGCCGCCTTTTCCAGTTCTTCGGCGACGAACTCGCCGACGTTGTCGATTCCGAAGACCTTCTGCGTCAGTTCGTTGAGCGCTTCGCTGGTTTCCGCTTCCGGCGCCAGGTCCACTTCCAGGTAGACGGGCGCCTTCTTCGGCGCCAGGCCCGCGGGTTCACCGCCTCCGCCGCCGGAGCCACCGCCGCAACCGGCGACGGCAAGCGAAGCGACGAGGACCGCCGCGATCGCGATGAGCAGGGACTTTGGGGCCTTCATCGGGGCGCGCATTCGGTGGTTGATACCAGTCGCGGACCCAGAACGGATCACTCGACCGTAACCGTCTTCGCCAGATTGCGCGGCTGGTCGACGTTCAGGCCGCGGGCGCGAGCGATGTCGTAGGCGAGAAGCTGCAGCGGCAGCACCGCGAGGATCGGCTGCAGGATCCAGTCGCTCGGGGCGACGTAGATGGTCGAGTCGGCGACCTCGGCGGCGCGCTCGGAGCCCTCGGTCGCGATCGCTATCGTGTCGGCGCCGCGGGCCCGCACCTCCTCGACGTTGGAGAGCACCTTCTCCAGCACCGGGCTGTCGGTGGCGACGCAGACGACCGGCGTCGACTCGTCGAGCAGCGCGATCGGCCCGTGCTTCATCTCCCCGGCGGCGTAGGCGTCGGTCGGGATGTAGGAGATCTCCTTCAGCTTCAGCGCCCCCTCGAGGCAGACCGGCAGGACGATGTGGCGGCCGAGGTAGAGGAAGAACTCGCGCTGTGCGTGTGTCTCGGCGACCGCGCGGACCGGCGCCTCGGCGGCGGCCAACGTGTCGTCGATCTTGGTCGGCAGCGCCTTCATCTCGGCGACCAGCTCGACGATCCGCTCCGTCGGCAGCGTGCCGCGCAGCTGCGCCATCCGCAGTCCCAGCAGGTACATCACCGCCACCTGGGCGAGGAAGGTCTTGGTCGCCGCGACGCCGATCTCGAGGCCGGCCCGGGTGTAGAGGACGGCGTCGGCGTCGCGGGTCGCCTGGCTGCCCATGATGTTGGTGACGGCGAGGACCTTGGCGCCGGCGTCGCGGGCGAGGCGCATCGCCGCCAGCGTGTCGGCCGTCTCACCGGACTGGGTGATGCCGATCACCAGGTCGCCGGGGCCGACCACCGGATTGCGGTAGCGGTACTCGGACGCGATGTCCATTTCGACCGGCACCCGCGCCCACTCCTCGATCGCGTAGCGCCCCACCAGACCGGCGTGGTAGCTGGTCCCGCAGGCGACGATCACGACCCGCCCCACCCCGCGCAGGAACTCGTCGGAGAGGTCGACGTCGGAGAGGTCGACCCCGTCGACCTCGGGCAGGCGGTCGGTGATCGTCTCGGCGACGGCGTCGGCCTGTTCGTGGATCTCCTTCAGCATGTAGGTCTCATAGCCCTGCTTCTCGGCCGCTTCCGCGTCCCAGGTCACCTCTTCTGGCGCGCGCTCGATCGGGTTGCCGTCGGTGTCGGTGATCCGCACCCCGTCGGCTTCGATTTCGACGATCTCGCCGTTTTCGATCGGCACCGCGACGCGGGTGTCGGCAAGGAAGGCGGGGATCGCCGAGGCGAGGAAGGTCTCCCCCTTGCCGACCCCGGCGACCAGCGGGCACTCCTTGCGCGCCCCGAGCAGCCGGTTCGGCTCGTCGGCGTGCATCGCGACGAAGGCGTAGTGGCCCCGCAGCTCCGCGTAGGCGTCGCGGGTGGCCGCGGCGAGGTCGCCGTCGTAGTGGTGGGCGATCAGGTGGGCGACCACCTCGGCGTCGGTCTCCGAGGTGAAGCGCTCGCCCTCGGCGATCAGCCGCTTGCGCAGCTCGGCGTGGTTCTCGACGATCCCGTTGAGGACGATGTGTACCTTGCCGGAGCTGTCGTCGTGCGGGTGGGCGTTCTCCTCGGTGACCCGGCCGTGGGTCGCCCAGCGGGTGTGGGCGATGCCGGTCTCGGCCGGGGCCAGCGAGCCGTTCCCGTTGGCGCTGCGCTCGATCGCCCCGCGCAGGTTGGCGAGGTTGCCGACCGCGTGGACCGACTCGACCGCGCCGTCCTCGAGCAGGCTGATGCCCGCGGAGTCATAGCCACGGTATTCGAGCTTTTCCAGGCCCTGGAGCAGGAGCTCCTCGCAGGGCCGGCCGCCCACGTATCCGATGATGCCGCACATAGAAGGGGAGACAGGTTAGAGCCTGTCTCGGCCCAGGCTGGCCCGAGCGTTAGCCCGGGAGGGCTCGGCCGGGGAGCCGGCGCGCTCCGCGCCGCCACTCAGCCGAGTTCCTGGCGCACCAGGGCGACGAGCCGATCGCAGACGGCGTCGGCCTCCTCCGCCTCGGGCGCCTCGACCATCACCCGCACCAGCGGCTCGGTGCCGGAGGGCCGCAGGAGCACCCTGCCGCGCCCCTCGAGCGCCGTGTTCTCCTTGGCGACCGCGTCCCACACGGCGACCGCGCCGGCCAGGCTGTCGCGATCGGCGACCTCGACGTTGACCAGCCGCTGCGGCAGCTTCTCCATCGCCGGGGCGTCGGCGAGCGTCAAGCCGCCCAGCTCGCGCATCGTCAGGAGCGCCGCGGCGATCCCGTCGCCGGTGGCGATGATGTCGGTGGCGATGATGTGGCCCGACTGCTCGCCGCCGAGCCGCCACTCGCGCCGCAGCATCTCGTCGATCACGTAGCGGTCGCCGACCTGGGTGATCGCGACCTCGATCCCGGCAGCCTCCATCGCCTGGTGGAAGCCGTAGTTGGTCATCACGGTGACGACCACCCCGCCGCCGAGCTCGCCGCGCGAGGCGAGGCCGCGGGCGGCCAGCGCGATCAGCTCGTCGCCGTCGTGGACGCGGCCGCCCGAGTCGACCGCGAGCACCCGGTCGCCGTCGCCGTCGAAGGCGAAGCCGACCTCGGCGTCGCAGGCGGCGACCCGCTCGGCCAGCGCCCCGACGTGGGTCGAGCCGACGCCCTCGTTGATGTTGCGGCCGTCGGGGTCGACGCCGATCGCCTCGACCACGGTCGCCCCCAGCTGCTCGAAGATCCGCGGCGCGACCCGGTAGGTGGCGCCGTTGGCGCAGTCGAGGGCGACCTTGCGACCGGCGAGGTCGATCTGGAAGGCGGCGGCGAGCTCGCGCACGTAGTCGTCCTCGCCCCCGTTCAGCTCCTCGATCCGGCCCGGCTCGGCGGCGGACGGCGCGGCGTCGTCGTCCAGCAGCGCCTCGATCCGCGCCTCGACCTCGTCGGGCAGCTTGGTCCCGGAGGCGGAGAAGAACTTGATGCCGTTGTCGCGGTAGGGGTTGTGGGAGGCGGAGACGACCGCCGCCAGGTCGAGGCCGAGGCGGCGCACGAGGATCGCCGCCGCCGGGGTCGGCAGGACGCCCGCCAGGAGCGCGTCGCCGCCCGCCGCGGCGATCCCGGCGGCCAGCGCCGACTCCAGCATCGGCCCCGACT
Organism: Solirubrobacterales bacterium; assembly: GCA_036495785.1. GTDB lineage: Bacteria > Actinomycetota > Thermoleophilia > Solirubrobacterales > 70-9 > VAYN01. The sequence goes on along the minus strand of DASXMH010000032.1, from coordinate 9,126 downwards.
CGCGGGTGTCGCGGACGATCAGGACCTGGGGACGGTCCTTGCCCAGCGAAGCCGTCGCGGCGCGCCCCAGCGCCGTGGCCAGCTCGGCGGTAAGAAAGGTCCCGGCCTCGCCGCGGACACCGTCGGTCCCGAACAGCTTCCTGCTCGCCTCAGCCACCCGGGCAGCCTATTGCGGAAATTGCGGAGAGGTCGCGCTCAGCGCTTGCTGAACTGCGGCTTCTTGCGGGCCTTCTTGAACCCCGCCTTGCGCCGCTCCTTGACCCGTGCGTCGCGGGTGAGGAAGCCGCGCCGCTTGAGGTCGCCGCGCAGCTCTGCGTCGATCTCGGTGAGGGCCCGGGCGATGCCGTGGCGAACCGCCCCGGCCTGGCCTGAGACGCCGCCCCCGTGGACGCGGACGCGGACGTCGACGTTGCCCTCGTAACCGGAGACGGTGAGCGGCTGCTTCACCATCGTCTGGTGCAGGGGACGGGGGAAGAACTCGTCGAGATCGCGACCGTTGACGCTGAATTTGCCGTCGCCCGGAAGCAGGATGACGCGGGCGATCGCGTTCTTGCGCTTGCCGGTGGCGAGGAAGCGAGCGCCGCTCTCCATTTTCGCCGGGGCGCGGTCGGCGACCGCCGAATCGCTCTCGGCGGCGGCCAGTTCGGCCTCGCGGCGGGCTTTCTCCTCTTCTTCGGCTTCGAGCCGGGCGCGCTCCTCGGCCGACAGCTCGGGAGCGTCCGGCTCGATCGCGATCGGCTCCAGGTTGGCACCCGGGATGACGTCTTTTTTGTCCTCTTTTTTCGGCCGCTCAGCAACCGGCTCCGGCTCGGGAGCCTCCTCGGCCTCGGGCGCAGCCTCCTCGGCCTCGACGCTCTCCTCGGCAGCCCCCGAGGCGCCAGCCGGAGCGTCCTCGCCAGTCGAGTCAGCGTCGGAACCCTCGGCCGCGTCCTCAGGCGCCTCATCCGCGGGTGGCTCGGATGGGGTGTCCTCGCCCGCAGCCTGCGAGGACGAGGGCGCGGATGGGGTGTCCTCGCCCGCAGCCTGCGAGGACGAGGGCGCTCCATCGGCGACAGGACCCGGGGTCGACTCGGCCTGTCCCTCGGTCGTCTGTCCCTCGGCGTTCTCGTCGACCGGCTGCTGCTCTGAAGTCTCGTTCTCGTTCGTCTCGTCAGACATCTATCGCTGGATCTCCATCGGTTTCGGCTGCTGGGCGGCGTGCGGGTGCTCGGGGCCGGCGTACACCTTCAGCTTGGTCAGCTGTTGGCGGGCGAGCCGGTTGCGCGGCAGCATCCCCTTGACGGCCTTGCGGATCACTTCCTCCGGGCGCCGGTCCAGCATTTCGGCGAGGCTGCGCGACTTGATCCCACCCGGGTAGCCGCTGTGGCGCCAGTAGGTCTTCTGCGCCAGCTTGTCGCCGGTGACGCGGATTTTCTCGGCGTTGACGACGACGATGAAGTCGCCGGTGTCGACGTGCGGCGTGTAGGTCGGCTTGCGCTTGCCCCGCAGCGCGTCGGCGATCTGGGTCGCCATCCGGCCCAGGGTCTGACCCTCGGCATCGACGACGTACCAGTCCCGCTGGCGGGTCTCGGCTGTGGCTACGAAGGTCTTCATGCGAAAAAAAGCGCGGGGCAATGCCCACGCGGCCGGGGAATGATAGCCAGATCGATCAACGGGTGCAGCGCTCGCACAATCCGCGCAACACGACATCGTGCTCGGTGACGTCGAAGCTCATCCCGCCGGCGACCTGGTCCAGCGCCCGCTCCAGGGTCGGGTCCTCGAAGGGGACCATGCGGCCGCAGTCGCGGCAGATCGCGTGGTGATGATGGTGGCCGGTCGGGTCGATGCGCTCGAAGCCCGCGGTGCCGCGGCAGACCTCGATCCGCTGCACCAGGCCGAGCTGCTCGAGCTGCTCGAGGGCGCGGTAGACGCTGGCCCGGCCGACCCCGGCCTCGCGCTCCCTCAGCTCCTCGTCGAGGTCGAGCGCGGTGACCGCGCAGTCGTGGCGGGCCAGTGCCTCGATCACCGCGGTACGGGCGCCGCCGCGGCGGTAGCCGGCCGCCTGCAGAGCGTTGAGGGCGCGCTCTTCCCAGCTCTGTCGGGCGGCCGTCTTCATCACGTCGATCCTAGGACCTCGGGAAACCGCCGCCGCGCGAACCGCTCGCGCCCCGCCGTCCAGAGCCGCGCGAGGACGAAGACGGCGGCGCTCGCGGTGCCGACGAAGAAGCCGACCGGCCAGTCGGTTTCGTAGGAGGCGGCGATCGCGAACCAGACCACGGCGAGCGCCAGGGCCACCGAAAGCGCCATCGCCACCCCCGGCCGGTCGGTCAGCGAGCGGGCCGCGGCGGGCGCACCGATCATCAGGCTGAAGATCAGGAGCGTCCCCACCACCGGCACCGTCATCGCCGTCGCCAGGGCCAGCACGCCGAGGAAGGCGAGCTCGATCGCGAAGGTGCCGATCCCGCGCGCCTCCCCCACCTCGGGCAGCGCCGAGGAGAGCATCAGCGGCCGGTAGAGGAGGGCGACCGCAGCGACGCAGACGAGGCCGAGGATCAGCGTCGGCGCCACCTGGTTGGCGCTGATCCCGAGCACCTCGCCGAAGAGCAGCGAGTAGACCTCCGGCGCGTACTCGTTGCCGATGCTGACGAAGAGGGCGCCGGTCGCCAGCATCATCACCAGCATCAGGGCGGTGACCGCGTCGTGGCGGCCGCGCCGTCCCAGAAGGCCGATCCCGAGCGCCCCGATGAAGGCGAAGACGCCGAGCCCGAACAGGGTCGAGACGCCGACCAGCGACGCGCCGGCGGCGCCCGCGAAGGAGCCGTTGGGGATCGCGTGGGCGGCGAATGCGGAGCCGCGCAGGACGGTGAAGAAGCCGACCACGCCGGCCACCACGGCGACGATGCCGGACACCTCCCAGGCGTTGACCATGAACCCTTCGAACATCAAACCTTCTCCCGCAGCCGGTCGACCAGGCCGCTGGCCAGGTAGCCGAGGAAGACCAGCGCGACGACGAAGAAGCTGACCGGCCAGCCGTGTTCGTGGGGCGGCCAGTGGTAGCTGTCGTAGGCGAGGACGACGCCGATCCAGACCGCGCCGATGCCGATCGCCATCGCGGTCGCCATCGCCCGCAGCGGCCGCCGGGTCAGCCGCAGCGCCGCCGCCGCGGGGCCGATGAGGAGCGCGGTGCTGAGGATCGTGCCGATCGTGATCGCCGCCAGCGCCGTCGCCAGGGCCAGCGCCAGCAGGTAGAGGGCGCCGACCAGGCGCACCGGGATGCCTCGTGCCGCCGCCATCTCGGGGCTGACGGTGGCGAGCAGCAGCGGTCGGTAGAGGGCGACGATCAGCGCCACCGCGAGCGCCCCCAGGGCGACCACGGCGGGGATCGTCTGACTCGAGATCGCGAAGATCGAGCCGAAGAGGATCGTCACGGTCGAGCCGTTGCCGGTCCCCTGGGTGGTGTCGAGGTAGAGGAAGAGCGCGGCGAGGCCGATCGCGGCGCCGAGCACGACTCCGGTCGCCAGGTCCCTGCCGCGCACGCGCTGCACCCCGACCAGCTCCATCGCCGCGGCGGCGAGGACGTCGACCGCGACGAACCCGGCCAGCGGCCCGGCCCCGACCAGCGCCGCGGCGGAGCCGCCGGTGGTGCCGATGTCCCCCAGCGCCTCGCCGGCGAAGGACTGCCCGCGCATCACCGTGAAGACCCCGACGGCGCCGGTGACGATCGCCACCGCCGCGCCGACGGCAAGCGCCACGTGCACCGCTTCGTCGTCCCAGAAGCCCGGCGCGAAGACGAAAAACGCGGCGCTCATGGCGCCACCCGCCCTGCTTCCGACTTTTGGTGGTCGATAGCCACCCCAAGCTCGGAAGCACCGTCGGGGAGCTCGTGCTCGACCGTCTCCTCGCAGCCGCGCAGGTCGGTGTCGTCGCCCGCCCCGGCGACGATCAGCACCCGCCCGTGGACGTCGATCACGTCGACGTGGTGCCCGTAGAGGCGGCTCAGCACCTCGGGCCGGATCACCTCCTCGCTGGTGCCGCTGGCGGCGCGGCCGTTCGCCAGGTAGACAATCCGGTCCATCACCGGCAAGAGCGGGTTGATCTCGTGGGCGGAGATCAGCACCGCGACGCCGCGCTCGCGGCAGACCTGCGCCAGCAGGGCGACGACCTCCTGGGCGCTCCGCAGGTCGAGGTTGGCGAGCGGCTCGTCGGCGAGCAGCAGGCGCGGCCCGGAGATCAGCGCGTGGGCGATCAGGATCCGCTGCTGCTCGCCGCCGGAGAGCCTGCCGACGCGGGTGTCGGCGAAGGACTCGGCGTCGACCGCGGCGAGCATCTCCTCGACCAGCCCCTGCTTACGCCGACGGTTGAGGGTGAAGCCGAGCCGCCGCGCGTCAAGACCGAGCCCGACCAGGTCGCGGCCGCGCAGCGGCAGGTCGGGGTCGAGCAGGAACTTCTGCGGCACGTAGCCGATCGAGTCGGTGCGGCGAGTGCGCGGCCGGCCGGCGACCAGGATCCGGCCCTCGCCCGCCGCCTGCAGCCCGAGGATCGCGCGGAAGAGCGTCGTCTTGCCGGCCCCGTTGGAGCCGATCAGGCCGGTGAACTCACCGGGGGCAACGGCGAAGTCGACGCCGTCGAGGACCTGGCGCCCGGCGATCCGCACGCCGAGCCCCTCGACCGACAGCACTGCCTCGCTGGTCGCCCCGACCGCCATCAGAGCGATTCGGTCGACTTCCCGTCCGCGACCGCTTCTTCCAGCGCCTTCAGCTCCGCCTCCATCCAGCGCTGGTAGGTGTAGCCGCTCGGCATCGTCTCGTAGACGCCGACCACCGGCACGCCGTTGTCGCCGGCGGACTGCAGGAACTTTTCGGTGATTGAGTCGGTCACCTGCTGGTTGTAGACGAACGCGTCGGCCTTCCCTTCGCTGAAGAAGCTTTCCTGCAGGGAGATCGCCTGCGGGGCCGGGTCGGCGTCGTTCATGATGTCGGCCTGCATCGCGAACGGGGTCAGGTTTTCGATCCCCGCCGCTTCCAGCATGTAGTCGGCGACCGGCTCGGTGGTGGCGACGGCGGCGCCCGGGAACTTGGCGGAGAAGTCTTCAAGGCCCTTCAGCCAGGGCTTGAGCGACGCGTCGAACCTCCTCAGGTTCGCCGCGAAGTAGACCTTGTGTTCGGGCTGCAGCTCGGCGAAGTCGGCGGCCAGCCCCTTGGCGACCGCGGGCATCGTTTCGGGCTTGTACCAGAGGTGCGGGTTGGGGGTCGAGTCGGGCAGGCCGAGCAGTTCCTGCACGTCGATGACCGTCTGCGAGTCGCCAGACGCCGCCGACTCGATCTTTTCCATGTAGCTGTCGTAGCCGAGGCCGTTCTGGACGACCACTTCGGCGCCGGAGACCTCCTGGGCGACGCTGACGCTCGCCTCGAAGGAGTGCGGGTCGGTGTTCGGGTCGCTCTCGACCGCGCTCACGTCGACGTACTTGCCGCCGATCTGTTCGATCACGTTGGCGTACTCGTTCTCGGCGCCGACCGCGGAGATCTTCCCTTCGGCGCTCGCCCCGTTCGCCGAGCCCCCGCAGCCGGCCACCGCGACCATCGCCAGGAGCCCCAGGCAGGCGATGGCGAACAGCCGGCGCGGCGAGAACGTCGGGCGGGAAATCGGTGACATCGGGACTCCTTGCGGATGAGAGGTGGGACGACCGGTCGGCCGCGCCGCGCAGACTACATGATATTGAGAATCGTTCTCTTTTACTCTTGGTCGAACCCACCCGATCGGCTGGTACGTATCCACTCCGACCCCCCTTCTCGGCGTCCAGCCGCCCCCGCTTTGGCGTCCCGTTAACCGCTTGCAGCAGAATCCCGCCCGCGTGCTCGCCTCGATCCCCAGCCCCCCGCATCCCGGCCTCGGGGTCGGCCCGTTCGAAATCCACGTCTACGGGCTGATGTACGCGATCGCGGTGACCGCCGCGATCCTCATCGTCCGGCGCCGCTGGCGGGCGCTCGGCGGCGACCCCGACCTCCCGTTCCAGGTCGCGATCTGGGCCTTCCCCGCAGGCCTGCTCGGCGGCCGCCTCTACTTCGACATCACCAGCTTCAGCGAAATGCCCCACACCTGGTACGGCCCGATCGCGGTCTGGGACGGCGGCCTCGGGATCTGGGGCGGGATCGCGGCGGGCGCCGCGGTCGGCGTCTGGCGCGTCCACCGGGCCGGCGTCTCGGTCCCCGCCTTCATGGACGCGACCGCCCCTGCCCTGCTCGTCGCCCAGGCGATCGGCCGGGTCGGCAACTACTTCAACCAGGAGCTCTTCGGCGGCCCGACCAACCTCCCCTGGGCCCTCCAGATTTCACCCGAACACCGCCCCGCCGGCTACCTCCAGTTCTCCACCTTCCAGCCGACCTTCCTCTACGAGATCATCTGGAACCTCGCCTTGGCCGCTTTCCTCGTCTGGCTCGGCCACCACCGCAAGATCCGCCCGCCCGGCCTCTTCGCCCTCTACGTCACCGGCTACTCGGCCTTCCGCATCTTCGAGGAGAGCCTCCGCGTCGACCCCGCCCACCACATCCTCGGCCAGCGGCTCAATTTCTGGGTGGCGATCATCCTCGCCCTCGCCGGCGCCGCCTGGTTCCTCTGGACCCAGCGCCGTCCCGGCACCGACGAACCGCCGGTCGTGCAACCGCCCAGCGCCCTCCAAGAAGTCCCACCCTCGGCGACCTGGGGCGGCGTGGGCCAGCCTCGCAAGGACGCAGGGAAGTGAGGCGAGGGGAGCGCACTCCGGTGCGTGACCCGAGCCGAACGACCGAGGACACCGCGAGGAGCCCCCACGCCGCCCCAGGTCACTCCCACTCGATGGTGGCGGGGGGCTTCGAGGAGATGTCGAGGGCGCAGCGGTTGACGCCGCGGATCTCGTTGATGATCCGGCTGGAGATGCGCTCCAGGAGGTCGTAGGGCAGGCGCGCCCAGTCGGCGGTCATCGCGTCGTCGGAGGTGACGGCGCGGATCACGATCGGGTAGGCGTAGGTGCGGCCGTCGCCCTGGACGCCGACCGAGCGGACCACCGGCAGGACGCAGAAGGACTGCCAGAGCTGCCGGTACATCTCCGCGGCGCGGATCTCCTCCTGCAGGATCGCGTCGGCGGCGCGGAGGATGTCGAGGCGCTCGCGGTTGACCTCGCCGCCGACGATGCGGATCGCCAGGCCCGGCCCCGGGAAGGGCTGGCGCCAGACCATCCGCTCGGGCAGCCCGAGCTCGGCGCCGACCGCCCGCACCTCGTCCTTGAAGAGCATCCGCAGCGGCTCGACCAGCTCGAAGTCGAAGTCGTCGGGCAGGCCGCCGACGTTGTGGTGGGACTTGATCGTCGCCGCGTGGTCGGAGCCGCCGGACTCGATCACGTCCGAGTAGAGCGTCCCCTGCACCAGGTAGCCGACTTCGTTGAGCTTCGAGGCCTCCTCCTCGAAGACGCGGATGAACTCCTCGCCGATGATCTTGCGCTTGCGCTCCGGCTCGTCGACCCCCGCCAGCTTGGTGAGGAAACGCTCCTCGGCGTCGACCGCGATCAGCGGGATGCCGAACTGGGAGAAGGTCTCGACCACCTGCTCGGACTCGTTCAGCCGCATCATCCCGTGGTCGACGTAGATGCAGGTCAGCCTCTCCCCCACCGCCTTGTGGACGAGCAGCGCCGCGACCGAGGAGTCGACGCCGCCGGAGAGCCCGCAGATCACCTTGCCCTCGCCGACCTGGGCGCGGATCTTCTCCACCTGTTCTTCGATCACCGAGGCGGCGCTCCACTGCTCGGTGCAGCCGGCGACGTCGCGCAGGAAGCGGGTGAGGATCTCGGTCCCGTAGGGCGTGTGGACCACCTCGGGGTGGAACTGGATGCCGTAGAGGCCGCGGTCGGGCATCTCGTAGGCGGCGACCGGCGAGCTCGGCGAGGAGGCCAGCGCGGTGAACCCTTCGGGCGCCTCGCGGACCACGTCGCGGTGGCTCATCCAGCAGCTCTGCTCCTCCGGCAGGCCGCCGAGCAGCCTGCCGCCACCGCCCGTCAGGGTCAGCTCGGTGCGCCCGAACTCCCCCGCCTCGGCGGCTTCGACCTTGCCGCCCAGCCCCAGCGCCATCGCCTGCATCCCGTAACAGATGCCCAGCATCGGGATCTCGAGGTCGAGCAGCTGGGTCGGGAAGGCGGGCGCCCCCGGCTCGTACACCGAGGCGGGCCCGCCGGAGAGCACCAGCGCCTTCGGCCGCCGCGCCCGGATCCGCTCGGGGTCGACGTTCGCCGGCAGGAGCTCGGCGAACACCCCGCATTCGCGGATCCGCCGGGCGATCAGCTGCGAGTACTGGCCCCCGAAGTCGAGGACCAGCACCTCCTCCGTGGCGCGGACCTCGTCCGCGGGCAGCGCGCCGCCCGGCTCGACGTCGGACCGAGCGGCGACCTGCTCAGTCATCCGAGACGGCGACCCCCGCGGACACGGCGGCCCGCCCGTTGGAGCCCATGCCGACGTGCTGCTCGTTCTGCAGCTTCTTGCCCTCGCTCATCAGCGCCGGGGCGACCATCACCTCGGCCCGCTGGAAGCTGCGGATGTCCTCGTAACCACAGGTGGCCATCGAGGTTTTCAGCGCGCCCATCAGGTTGAAGGTGCCGTCGTTCTCACGCGCCGGGCCGAGCAGGATCTGCTCCATCGTGCCGTCCTGCTTGGTCGAGACGCGAGTGCCGCGCGGCAGCGAGGGATGGAACGTCGCCATCCCCCAGTGGAAGCCGCTACCCGGCGCCTCCTTGGCGCGGGCGAGCGGCGAGCCGATCATCACCGCGTCGGCGCCCATCGCGATCGCCTTGGAGACGTCGCCACCGGTGCGCATGCCGCCGTCGGCGATCACGTTCACGTACTCGCCCGTCTCCAGCATGTGCTGGGCCCGGGCGGCCGCCACGTCGGCGATCGCCGTCGCCTGCGGGACGCCGATCCCGAGCACGCCGCGGGTGGTGCAGGCAGCGCCCGGGCCGACCCCGACCAAAACGCCGACGGCGCCGGTCCGCATCAGGTGCAGGCCGGTCGAGTAGGAGGCGCAGCCGCCGACGATCGTCGGCACCGGCACTTCGGCGATGAACTCCTTCAGGTTCAGCGGCTCGACCGTGGTCGAGACGTGCTCGGCGGAGATCACGGTGCCCTGGAC
>DASXMH010000031.1:0-11179 GCA_036495785.1 Solirubrobacterales bacterium | reverse complement strand
CGTCTCGTGGCGACCCCGGCAGGGTGTGGCCGCCACGAGACGCCCGGGACGTGGGGGGTCCGCGGGTGTGCAGGAAGACCGACACGGAATCGGACTTCCGTGACCGTCTTGCCCGAGAGTGAGGCCCGGGAGGCCCGATCGGTGACGAAGACGCCGGGAACGTCACACCTCCCGGCCCTCCGGGGGCCGGAATCGAGGCCAAGACGCGCTGGGTGCTTTTTGGCCCCTATAGGGGCCAAAACGATGGTCACGTCTTCGTGACGTCTGAGGAAGACGCCAGGAAGAGTGACGTTCCCGGCATCCTCGTGACGATCCCCGGCCTGCGACACGGATCCTCAACGCCTTTCATACCCGGCCGTCTCGGCCACGGCCACACCCTGCCGGGGTCGTGGCCGAGACGGCCGCGTCCTTTTCCCCGGGCGCCAGCTTGACGAGGGCGCATCCCTTTTCCTCCGGGCGCCAGCATGACGAGGCCCCAGCCCTTCCCCTCGGGCGCCAGCTCGAACCGGCCCATCCCTTCGCCGGGCGCCAGCCCGAGACGGCCCCATCCCTTCCCCGGGCGCCAGCCCGAACCGGCCGCACCCTTCACCGGGCCCCAGCCTCAAACCCCCCGAGCCCTCACCCGCCCTCGAAGCGCTGCGAGAGGGCGTAGCGCAACAGCACCACGTCGCCGATCTGGCGGACCTCGGCGAGACGCGCGCGCCGGTCGGGATTCCAGGGGAAGCGTCCGTCGCTGACGAAGCGCGTGGCCCGGGAGTCACCGACGAAGAACGGGGCGACCACCAACTGCAGCTCGTCGACGAGATCGGCGGTCAGAAATTGGGTGTGGACGTTTCCGCCGCCCTCGACCATCAGGCGCTGCACGCCGCGCTCGCCGAGGTCTTCGGTGAGGCGCCGCATCCTCACCCGCCGGCCGCCGTCGACGACGGTCGCCACGGTTCCGAGTCGCGAGCGGGCGTCGCGCACGCGCGGGCTGGCGCAGTAGACGAGCTTCTCGATGTCGCCGGCGGTGAAGAAGTCGGCGCCGGGGTCGAGCTCCATCCGTTCGGTCACGGTGACCTTGATCGGCGACGGCGGCAGTCCACGGGCCGCTCGCTCCTCGCGGCGGTCCTGCGAGCGCACCAGCAACCGCGGGTTGTCGGTCCGGACGGTGGTCGCACCCACCAGGATCGCGTCGGAAGAGGCACGCAGCGCGTCGACCCGGTCGAAGTCGGCATCGTTGGAGAGCTCGAGGCGCCGTGGTGCCGCACTGCCGAGATAACCGTCGATCGAGAGGGCGCAGCTCAGCAGGATGTAAGGGCGATCGGGCACGTGCTGCTCCTCTACCCGGTCGCGGGCTTCGAGTCAAAGGCTCTGAAGAATCGGTTGCGAAAGCCGCTCATCGGCCAGACCGGGGCATCCGGGCGGGGCCGCAGGCCGGGGTTCCAGCCCCAGCTTTCGATCCGCTTCAACACGTTCGGGTCATGGGCGATGATCGAGATCGGGACCTGGTGACCGGCGTGTTCACCGGTGACGGGTTCCCTCGGCTGATGGTCGCCGAGCATGATCAGCACGAGGTTCTTCTTGCCGTAGTGCTGCACGAAGCTGGTGAAGGTGTTCAAGGTGTACACGATCGATTTGCCGTACCCGGCCTGCACCCGCGAGGAGTCGTCCCAGAACGAAAAGAACGACCCCCCTTCGTAGGACATCGGAATGCGGTTGTAGATCGAGCCGTTTCCGACCTGATTCCAGCCGATTTCCTTCGGGATGCGGTTCCAAGGCTGGTGGCTCGAGACCGTGTCGATCTCGGCGAACAGCGGCCGGCGGTGCGGCTTCCCGAGCTCGAGGCGCTGGAGCGCCGAGTAGATGTACTGGTCGGGCATCGCAGCGTAGGAGAAGGTGGGGCCGTGATAGCCGACCTGATATCGGTCGTAGATCCTGTCCCAGTGGTAGAACACCTTCCCTTCCGACCAGGGACGGTCGTTCGAAGGGTCGTCGTCGACGGTTCGCCAGCCGGCGCGGTTGAACGCGCTGGCGAGCGTGAAGCGCCGTTCCGGTAACAGCTGGGCGGAGCGGCGCAGGTTGTGGACCCAGAGGCCCGAGTGCAGGCTGGAGTGCGCCAGCCAGCTGCCGCCGCCGAAGGTCGGTGAGATCAAGAAGCCGCTGCGGGAGTAGAACCCGGCACTTGCCAGTCGCTTGTTCCCTTCGGCCAGCGCTTCGTCGACCTCGGGCGCGAAGGAGGAGCCTTCGATCGCAACCCGGCCGTAGGACTCGGCGAACACGAGTAAGACGTCCTTCCCGCGCAGCGCCGTCAGCAGCGAATCGGTGGGCGTGTCGCGGAACGTGTCGTGCTTGATCTCGGCGGCAAAGACTCCTTCGTCGTGCACTTCGGCCTGCACGATCCGTGCCTCGTCGACGAGCAGGCCGGCGGAAACGGCGGAGGCGATCGGCGTGTGGGAGACGAACTGCGCATCGATCACGGCGAAGACCGCCCAAAGGGCGCCGAGGACCCCGACCGCCCGCAATGCCCAGCGCCGATTGTCGGCCGCGACCCGCGTCACCCGGAGCATCGCCAGGGGCAGGAGAACGATTGCGGCGACCACGCCGACCACCGCGCCGATCTCGATCAGCCGCGCCTGCGACGGACCGTCCTCCAGGCGGAGGGTTTCAAGGGCGTTGCCGAACTGCCCGATGTCGCCGAGGGGTTCGAACGGCCGATCGAATAACGAGAAGATCTGGTAGTTGACGACCTTCAGGACGACCACCAGCGTGAGGGCGAGCCCGGCGAGCACCGCCAGGATCCGCCGACCGAGGACGGGCAGCACGAGCGCGAGCAAGATCAGGACGAGACCCTCGATCGGGATCCTCAGCAAAGCGCTCGACTTGAAATGTTCCGGTTCGTACGGAACGACGAGAGCGGCCCACACGATCAGAATCGAGAGGATCGTCAGCAGCACGGCGAGGACCGCTCGTGCTCGCGCCCATCCACGCCCGGGGCCCGCGGGCCGGCCATCAGCGGGTGGCGGGCCCACGCCGGTTCGGGTTCGCGGAGCCTCTTCCCGACGGCGGCCCCATAGCCACAGGACGTCCCGGCCGAACGACTCGACGAGCAGCGCAAGCGCGACGGCGAGCGCGGCGTCAGCCAGAGCCCGCGGCAGCACCTGCGCGGCCGCGATCGTCAGGACGATTCCTTGCGTCGCGCACACGACTTGGCGCCAATAGCGCGGGGGCAGCGGCGCGCGAAGCCACGGCAGCAGGTATCCGGCAGCGAGGAACGCGTAGCGCGCCGCCCCGATGGCGAGCACCCAGGCGCTCGCCGAGCGGGCGACGTAGACGCTGAGGACGAGGATCAGGAACGCGTCGACCTCCGCATCGAGGTAACCGCCCAGCTCCGACGCGGTCCGGGTGCGCCGCGCGACCTGCCCGTCGACCGCGTCGAGGACCAGCGCGACCGAGGCGAGCGATACCAGCAGGGCGACCGGCACGGGCTCGGCGAACGAGTCCGCGACCAGCGTCGCGACGCCGACCGCGAGCGTGGCCCGGGCGAGCGTCACCCGGTCGGCCGGGCCAAGGCGGTCGGTGCGCCAATAGGCCTGCCCGCGCGCCAGCGCCAGGGTCATGACTCCTCCACAGGCGAGTCCGACCGCCCAGCCGGCCGGTCCGAGGCCGTTGTCGCCCAGAGTGGGCGTGACCGCGATGCCGGCGATCAGCAGTATCTGCGCGGCCAGCAGCGCCAACGGGGCGGTCAGGACCGTTCGGGCGGCCGGGACCGCTCGCATCGACCGTGCGTCCAGGCCGGAGGGATTCGCCGCCATACCCCCTCAGACTCCGCCCGAGGGCCAATCGTTCCCGGGCGGCGGGCGGGCTAGCATCGCCGCCGTGAAGCAGGACGAGCGCGACCGCTTCGTGCGTGCCCTATACAGGGCCCGGGTCGCGGCGTATCCGCCCGGCGAGTTCGTCGAACAGGAAAGCTTCATGCGCGCCGGCGAGATCCGGAAGCTGGCGCATCAGGCGGGCATCGGCCCCGGCGTCTCGGTGCTGGACCTGTGCTGCGGCATCGGCGGGCCAGGGCGCTTCATCACGCGGGAGTTGGGCTGCGACTACCTCGGGGTCGATTACAGCGCCGACGCGATCGAGATCGCGCGTCAGCGTGCCGGTGACCTTTCAGGTCGCTTCGAAGTGGGGCGGATCCCGCCGATCCCTCCCGGCCCGTTCGACGTGGTGATCCTGCTCGAGACGCTGCTGGCATTCGCCGAGAAGGAGCCACTGCTCCGCGAGATCTCCCGCGCACTCGCCGCCGGCGGGCGGTTCGCCTGCACCTTCGAAGCGGGCCTGCCCCTGACCGAGGCGGAGCGAGACCAGATGCCCGACGCCGACACCGTCTGGCTCGTCCAGGTCGACGAGATGCTCGCTTCCCTGGACCGGGTCGGACTGGTCGTCCGCGGGCAGGAAGACTGCACGCGGTCGCACGCCGCCATGGCCGAATCGCTGACCGAGGCGTTCGCCGCCGACGCTGCCGCCATCGCCGCGGAGATCGGAGACGAGGCACTCGAGGAGCTGTTGGGCGCCCACCGGCTATGGAGCGACTGGCTGCGGGCCGGACGCGTGCGCAAGATCGCGTTGGTCGCGGAGAAGGGCTACTGACCTGAGGCGTCCGGAGGCCCGACGCGACACTCGCCCGGGGCCGGGGCCGGGGCCGGGGACGCGGCCGGGGCCGGGGCCGCGGCGGCGAGGAATGCGGTCCCGAAGCACAACTCGCTCCAGGAGAGATCGTCGAGCGCGTCCTGCATGGCCGCGCGAACCCCCTCCCACGGACGGCGCGCGTGCCACTCGTCGATCGAGCCGAACGGCCGTCCAAGCGCTAGTCCGAGCTGCGCCAGCAAGCGGGGCGCGTTGTCGGGAGCCTTGAGATCGAGCACCACCCAGCGCCCATCGCGAGTGAGCGCTTCGGCGCCGTTGGCGATGACGGTCCCGCACTCAGGCACGTGCGAGAGGGCATAGGTGGACAGGATCGCGTTGACCCCGGCCGGGAAGATGTAGTCGGCCGCGTCCGCCTGGACGAGGGTGACGTTGCTCCAGCCGTTGTGTTCTCTCCGACGCTGGGCTTGGGCGAGCATCGCGTCGGTGAGATCGACGCCGATGATCCGGCCGTCGGGGCCGATCGCCTGCTCGATCAGCGGGAAGTTCTGGCCGGTGCCGCAGGCGAGGTCGACGACGGTGTCGCCGGGCCGAAGCCGGAGTGCTCGCACGGCTCGGTGGCGCTGGGCCTGTTGGGGGTAGCCGGGCACGGGGTAGAGCCGGGAGACGAAGTTGTAGTGCTTGGCCTTCTTGCGGTAGGTCTGGATCAGGCGCTCCTGCGTGGTGTCGAGCTGGCTCATGGTGTGTGGCAGGACTCGACCGCAGCCTTGATTGCGACCATCTCGACATCCATCACACGTTGGATCCGGCCCTTGAAAGCACGGTTGGGAAGCGCACGCATGATGTTCTTGAGGTCGACCTCAACCCACATCTCGGCCTCGGTCTGGGCACCGTCGATCGGTGCGAACTCCATTCCCCAGCGCGCCGTCGAGGTGCCCAGGGGTCCGGCGAACGCCAAGCTGCGGGGCGCCTCGACCACGGTCACGCGCTGGGCCCTGTGGCGAGTGGCCCCGAACATCAACTTCGCCCGCTGCTCCACCCGCGTCCCCGGAGTCAGCGGAGCTCCTCCGCCGACCCAGCATTCCCGGACGGTCGGCGCCCACTCCGGCCAGCGCCCGACGTCGCAGATGTAGTCGAACACCTCGGGGACGTCGCGGGCGATCGCCAGCCGGCTCTCGGATCTGATCGTCGTCGCGTCTGGGCTCATGACGTCCCGCCTACGTGAGGACGGTGGCGAGGCCACGCGCCGAGGAGCGCCTCGGGCCTCGACCTGCGGTGCCGGGGGAGCGACTCCAAGAGCAGCACGAATCCGCCGGGGAGGCTGGCGGCGAGCACCATGATTCCGTAGGCGACGGCGGTCGCGGCGCCAAGGCCCGCGCCGAGTCCCGCCGCGGAGAACGCCCAGGCCGTGAGGCCCTCGCGCGGCCCCCAGCCGCCGATGTTCGGCAGCACCATGGCGGTGATCGAGATGAATGCCAGCGGCAGGAGTCGGGCGATCGGGGCGGTGACTCCCACCGCGCGGGCGGCGATCAGGAAGGTGAGCACATGGCCGAGGACGGCAACGGTCGTGGCAAGCACGATCGTCGGCAATGCGCGCTTGTTGAGAAGACAACCGCGGATGTCGGCCACCGCCGTGTTTCGCGCACGCTCCCAGCGGGACTGCGCGCGTCCCGTTTGCGCACGGGCGACGAGGACGACGAGCACGGCCGCCCCGGCCAGTGCAAGCGCCACGAACGGCATCGACGAGCGCAGCGGCGACGGCATGACGAAGAGGACCGAGATCGTCAGCAACACCTGGACCACCTGCCCGGCGGTGCGCTCCCAGACAACGGACCGCAGGGCATGGCTGAGGTCCCGTGCATCGCGCCCGTGGCGGACGCCGCGATGCACATCCCCGGCGACGCCGCCCGGAAGCGTGAGGTTCAGAAAGAGGCACCGGTAATACGCCGGGACGGCGTCTCCCAGGGACAGCCGCACGCCGAGGCCGTCGGCGACGGTCTTCCACCGCCAGGCGAAGCAGACGGTGGTGACGAGGAAGATGGCCGCCGCGGCCACAAGCGCCCGGCCGTCGAGCGCGCGTACGCCGTCGAGGAACGGGCCGCTGCCGAGACGCCAGATCGCGGCAGCGAGCACGGCTGCTCCGATTGCTGGACGAACCCACCGGAAAATCTTCCTCATAACCATGCAGGACGCCGCGCCGACCGAAACCTTCCCGGGACGGCCCGACAGCGTCAGGTCTTCTCCGCAAGGAGCTCATCGAAGTCCGCGCACGCAGCTCCTCGGCTCGGGCCGTCAGCGAGCAGGTGCAAGGGTGATGGCGTCGTCGCTGCATTTTGGAGCATGGGCAAATCGCCCCAGGCGCCTGGGGGCCGCGCGCCGGCGGCGGAGCTCGTCGGCTGCGATCTCCGCCATCTCCTTGGTGATCGCTTTGCGATGACCGCGGCCGTGGCGTAGGGACCGCGCGCCCACGGTCAGGGCGAAGGACGGCGTGAAGAGCTCGGAGGGGCGCAGCTCGTGGTTGAGGATGCGAACCATCGCGGCGGTCATCTGCGGGTCGGCGGCGATCTGCCGCTGTCCCTCCCGACGCAAGGGAGAGGTCGGGCCGGCCGCGCCCATGTCGTGTGCGAACCAGTACATCTCCCAGGCGTCCTCGTCGCGCCGGTGCCACCAATCGCGCAAGGCTATGTCCGGGCTGCCCTGGGCGTCGCCGAGAGCGCGGGCGATCACCGGGGCCAAGCTCACGGCCTGCCGCAGGGCGTCGGAGATTCCCTGCCCCGCGGTGGGGTCCTTGAAGTGGCCCGCGTCGCCGACCAGCGCCCAGCCGGGGCCCGCGGAGGGGCGGAAGAAGCCGGTGAGGCCCGCCATCGTGCGCACGGGTCCGTCCCGCTCGGCTCCCTCCATCCGGGCGTGGAGCTCGGGCCATGCCCGCAGGCCGGACTCGAAGACCGCCTCCCGGTCGGCGCGGACCTCGGCGCGACGATCGATCGAGGGGCAGATCGCGACCACGGTCAGGCCGCCGTCGGTGGGCATCGCCAGGTGGGTGTGGTCTCCCAGCTTGCCGATCCACATCTCGCCGCCGGTCGGATCCACGTCGTAGTAGCCCCACATGAAGACGCGACCGTTCGGGGTGCGGTGCCGCTCTTTCGCCCCGACGAACCTGGCGACGGAGGAGCGTGCCCCGTCGGCGCCGACGACCAACGGTGCTCGCACTCGTCCCGCGGCCGTGGTGACCCCATTGACACGACCCCCGTCGCTCACCAGTCCGGTGACCGCGGTCCGGGTGCGGACCTCGGCGCCGGCGTCCGCGGCGGCGCCGAGGAGGATCTCGTCCAGTGCGACCCGCCGCACGTTGAGGGCCGGGCCACCGACCACCCCCTCCAGGTCCGTCGTCGTCGGCGCGGCGTCGTCGAAGGCCATCCGCAGGCGCCGGATCGGCGGCGCCAGCTCGAGGAGCGAATCGAGGACCCCGATCCGCTCGAGGATCTGGACGCCGGCGGGCTGGATGCCGTGCGTCGAGAGGGTGTCGCTGGGGAAACGGTCCTTGTCCAGCAGGCAGACGCTGAGGCCGGCGCGGGCGAGCATGATCGCCAGCGAAGCTCCCGCGCAGCGGGCGCCGACGACGATCACGTCGAAGGACTCGCTCATTGGCCTGAGGCGCGGGCCGGGCCTTGGAGTCGTTCGGCGGTTGCCCGGTCGGCCGGGAAGAGCAACTCGACCGCCAGCTCCGAGGTCGTCACCTCGAACGGCGTGTCGAAGGTCGCGAACATGCCGAAGAAGGCGAGCTCGCCACCGTCCCGGGCCCGCATCCTTACCGGGCCGAGCATCTGCTCGACCGTGATTCCGGATGCCGCGTCGCGTTCGGGCCCGGGCACCGGATAGGAGGCGATCTCGTCGAGAAGGGCGGCGAGCCGCTCGTCCTTGGTCGCGGCCACCTGGTGTTCGAGGTGCCTGACCCAATGGGCGTGCCAGTCACCGAGGTTGACGAACAGCGGAGCCAGGCCACGCGGATGGAGGCCGATCCGGATCACGTTGATCGGCGGCTCGAGCAGCTCCGGGGCGACCTCGATGCCCTCGGTCAGCGCGAGCATCGCCGAGTTGGCCGCGACCATGTTCCAGACGCGATCGACCGCGACGGCCGGATAGGGCTCATGGCCCGAGAGGACCAGATCCAGTGCGTCTCGAACCGGGGCGAGATCGGGGTCGTCCAGGGCCCGCTCCGGATATGCGGGGGCGTAGCCCGCGGCGAGCAGGAGCCGGTTGCGCTCCCGGAACGGAACTCCGAGCTGCTCCAGGATGCGCAGCAGCGCCTCGCGGCCGGGTCGGGAGCGGCCCGTCTCGACAAAGCTCAGGTGGCGGGCCGACACCCCGGCGTCGAGTGCGACGTCGAGCTGGGTCAGGTGCTTGCTCTCACGCCAGTGCCGCAGGACCGATCCGATCTCCGACTGGGGTTGCGCCTCCGCCATCGCGGCCGACCCTAGTGCGGCGAGGTAGCCCTGTCGATTACCTCGGGGTCATCGGGATTCGGGACCGGCCTCGCCGCCTGGGCGGGGCGGAGTCCGACCCGGAACGCCCCGGGGGTGGCATAGGATCGCCTCGTGCCGTTCACTCGCAGGAACCTCAAGGAGGACCTGGAGGATCTCGGGTCCAACTTCGACGGCCCGCCCGACCTGGAGTTCCGCGCGGCGACCGAGGCGCTCGAGCTCGAGCGGTCGGGCCTGACCTACCAGCGCGTCCCGCCCGGCTACCGCTTTCCCTACGGCCACACGCACAAGACGCAGGAGGAGGTCTACGTGGTCGTCCGCGGGGGCGGGAGGATGAAGGTGGACGATGAGGTCGTCGAGTTGAAGCAGTGGGACGCGGTGCGCGTCCCACCCGGTTCGTGGCGAGGCTATGAGGCCGGGCCGGAGGGCCTCGAGCTGCTCGTCATCGGCGCGCCCAACCTCGGCGAGAATCCGCGCGGCGACGTCGAAGGACGGCGCGACTGGTGGGGTGACCAGCAGCACGCGGGCTAAGCCCAAGGCCGGATCGGTCGAGGCTGTTGTTCGCCTCCTGTAAGTGCATTGGAAGTACCTGAAAACGTACGCCGGAACACACTTGTTGGCGTAACAAGATGGAAACGGGAGCGCGGTCGGCCCGGGATTTAATGCGGTCGCCCCCCTTCGTCGGCGTGACCTCTCACGCTTGCGTCCCCGGAGCAACGAATGCACTGCGAACGTACGGATGGAAGAGGTAAGTCAATTGCTTAAGCGTGTTAGGCGTGGTACGTCCGGTGAGGAAGAGGTAGGGCAGGCGGAGGGCACGGAGGGACAGGACCCCGAGGCCTTTCAGGTCACGCGGCGCTCGGCGCTGATCGGCGGGGCGATCGGGGTCGGCGGGCTGATGGGGGTAGGTCAGCTGGCCGATGTGCCTGCCGCGCTGGCGGCGGACACTCCGGAGGAGCAGGCGAGCGCGATGGCGTTGCCGACGACGGCGGAGCAGCTGCGACTGACCTGGGGCGCGAATCCGGCGACCGACGTGACGATCTCCTGGACCGCGCCGGAAAACGTGCCGATGCCGGCGCCGATGTTTGCCTTCTCCACTTCGCCGATCACCGCCGCCAACCCCGGCGAGGTGGTGTTCCTGCCGGACCCGGCCCCGCTTTCGTTGGCCGGGCCGCGGACCCGCCCGTGTGTGACGAGCTTCGTCGATGGCCAGACCGGGGTGACGACCTACCACTACCACGTGCCTTTGACCGGCCTCGAGCCGGACACGACGTACTACTACGCGGTGACCGACGGGGCGGAAGATCCGACCACCGTCTCGGCCTCATTTCAAACTGCTCCCAGCGGCCGCGGGTCCTACAGGTTCACGGCGTTCGGTGACCAGGGGACGAGCAGTCTGGCGCGATTCACCACCGAAGGTGTCGCGAACCCGGGCGACGGCGGGGGCGCACCGCTGTTTCACCTGATGGTTGGCGACCTCGCCTACGCGGACGGCAGCAACCCGCCGCCGACCTGGCGCAACTGGGCGACGATGGTCTCGGCCGCCTCGCAGAGCTTTCCCTGGATGCCGGTGATGGGCAACCACGAGGTCGAGCGGGGCGTGACCGACGTCAGCGGCACGCCGCAGACGACCGGCAAATCGTCGAGCTTCTACAACGGACCGTACGGGAGCGGCAGCTACTTCTCCCGCTTCCTGCTCCCGGACAACGGCCTCGTCAACTGGGACGGGAACAGCCTGCAGGGCAGCTTCTACAGCTTCAAGGTCGGCACCGTCCTGTTCATCGGGCTGGCCGGCAACGACGTGATCTGGCAGACCTCGGACTTCAGCCAGACGAAGCCCAGCCAGTACACGGGTGTACTCGCCGCCGATCCGTCGAACATGGCGTTGGTCCCCTCGGGCTCGAAGCCGAACCTGCAGACGCAGTGGCTCGAACAGGAGCTGCAGGGGGCCAGGGCGGAGGGGTCGGGGATCGAGATGATCGTCGTCTTCATGCACTTCCCGGCGGCGAGCGTGTGCACCAACAACGGGTGTGACATGGGGGCCCGCACCGCCTGGGGTCCGCTGTTCGACAAGTACGAGG
>DASXMH010000030.1:0-29524 GCA_036495785.1 Solirubrobacterales bacterium | reverse complement strand
CGTCTCGTGGCGACCCCGGCAGGGTGTGGCCGCCACGAGACGCCCGGGACGTGAGGGGTTCGCGGGTGTGGAGAAAGGCCGACACGGAGTCGGACTTCCGTGACCGTCTTGCCCGAGAGTGAGGCCCGGGAGGCCCGGTCGTCGACGAAGACGCCGGGAACGTCACACTTCCCGGCCCTCCGAGGGCCGGAATCGAGGCCCCCCAGACGCGCTGGGTGCTTTTTGGCCCCCATGGGGGCCAAAACGATGGTCGCGTCTTCGTGACGTCCGAGGAAGACGACGTTCCCGGCTTCTTCGTGACGATCCCCGGCCTGCGACCCAGATCTCCCACACTCCCAGCACCCCCGGCCGTCTCGGCCACGGCCACACCCTGCCGGGATCGTGGACGAGACGGCCGCATCCCTTCCCCGGGGCGCCGAGCTGGTCGCGGAACAGCTGGTCTAGTCGCAGCGCAGGACGATCTTGCCCAGGTGGCCGCCGGCGGTGAACCGTTCGTAGGCGGCGGTGACCTCGGCGAGCGGGAACTCGGCCTCGACCGGGACCCGCAGGCGGCCGTCGGCGACCAGCGGCAGCACGCTCGCTTCCAGCTCCCGCGCCAGCACCGCTTTCTCCTCCGGCGTCCGGTAGCGAAGCGTGGAGGCGCGAATAGTGCCGCGCTTGGTCATCAGCCGGCGCAGGTCGAGCGCGCCCTCGGCGCCGGCCGAGACACCGATCACGACGATCGTTCCCCAGGTCGCCAGCGACTTGACGTTGTCGACGAGGTTCGGCCCGCCGACCAGCTCGAGGATGACGTCGAACGGTCCGTGTTCGAATGCCTCCTCGGGGGACAGCGCACGGTTGGCGCCCAGCTCCTCCACGGCCGCCCGGTTCTTCTCGTTGCGCACCGATGCCGTCACGTCGGCCCCGAGGACGCGCCCCAACTGGACCGCCGCGGTTCCGACGCCGCCCCCGGCGCCGTTGACCAGGAGGCGCCGGCCGCTGCGCAGTTTCGCCTGGTCGACCAGCGCGTCGTAGGCCGTCGCGAACACCTCGGGGAATCCGCCCGCCTCGCTCCAATCAAGGTAGTCGGGGACCGGCATCAGCTGGCGCTCGTCGACCACCGCCAACTCGGCCTGCGCCGCGCCGGCGACGATCGCCATCACCCGGGCGCCCGGCTCGAACCGAGGTACGGGCGCGCGCGACTCGACCACCTCGCCGGCCAGCTCCATGCCGGGGATGTCCTCGGGGACGCCGGCCTCGGGCGGAGGCGGGTAGAACCCCGCCACCTGGACCGGATCGGCGCCGTTGACGCCCGCGGCGCGGACCCGGATCAACGCCTGGCCCAGACCGGGAACCGGATCCTCGCGGGACCCGAGCCCGATCGCCTTGTCTTTGATCTCGGCGACCCGCATGGCGGTCATTCTTTCGAACCGCGGCGCGGACCGCGGTCCACCGTGCCCCCAAGGCATGGACGCGCCTCGTCGGCGGGTGTACCTTCGATTCGTGTCGCCTACGGCGGTAGATCGCATTCGCAACGTGGCCTTGGTTGGCCATCGCGGCTGTGGCAAGACCAGCCTGTACGAGGCGATGCTGTTCGAGGCGGGCGCGGTCAATCGGCTCGGCAGGGTGGAGGATGGGTCGACGGTCTCCGACCACGAGCCGGACGAGCAGCAGCGCGGGCAGTCGATCGACGCGTGCGTCAGCCACCTGGCTCATGCCGAGCGCGAGATCAACCTGATCGACACGCCGGGCGATCCCAGCTTTGTCGCCGACGCCGCCGCGGCGCTGCGGGTCGCCGACTCGGCGGTCGTCGTCGTCAACGGGACCGCGGGGGTCGAGGTCCACACCGAGCGGCTCTGGGAGCGCGCCGACGCCGAGGGGCTGGCCCGGCTCGTCTTCGTCAACATGCTGGACCGCGAGCGAGCCGATTTCTTCGCCGCGCTCGAGTCGCTGAAGGCCGCGTTCGGCCCGCACGTCGTCGCCACCGAGATCCCGATCGGCTCAGAGCACGACCTGCGTGGCGTCGTCGACCTGATCGACATGGAGGCCTTCGTCTACGCGGGGGAGGGGCGCGCTCGCGGCGAGCGGACGCCGATCCCCGACGAGCTCCGCTCGCGCGCCACCGAGTACCGCGAGAAGCTGATGGACGAGGTCGCGGAGAACTCGGAAGAGCTGATGGAGCGCTACCTGAACGGGGAGGAGATCGACCACGCGGAGATCATCGCCGCGCTCAAGCGCGGCGTCACCGAGGGCCACCTGTTCCCGGTCACCTGCGGCGTCGCGACCAAGAACCTGGGGACCGATCGGCTGCTCGACGCGCTGGTCGAGGACCTGCCTTCGCCGCAGATGCGCGGCCCGCTGGAGACACTCGACGGCGACGGCGGGGCGATCGAGATCGCCCCGGAGGAGGACGGCCCGCTGGTCGCCTACGTGTTCAAGACGACCGCCGACCCCTACGCCGGCCGCATCAACTTCTTCCGCGTCTACAGCGGCACGATCCGCTCGGACTCGCAGGCGGTCAACGCGAGGGGCCATCGGAAGGAGCGGATCGGGCAGATCGGGCAGCCGCTGGGCAACGAGTTGAAGCCGCTCGAGGCGCTGGGCGCCGGCGACATCGGCGCGGTCGCCAAGCTGAAGGAGACGACGGCCGGCGACGTGCTCTGCGACGAGGAGCGCGACATCGCCGCCCGGCCGCTCGACCTGCCGGCGCCGGTGATGGCGTTCTCCTACGAGGCGAAGTCGCGGGGCGACGAGGAGAAGGCGGCGACCGCGGTGCGCCGGCTGAGCGAGGAGGACCCGACCCTCGACGTCCATCGCGACCCGCAGACCGGCGAGCAGATCATCGCCGGGCTGACCCAGGTCCACGTCGAGGTGCTGGTCGAGCGGATGAAGAGTCGCTTCGGCGCCGCGGTCGAGCTGCACCCGCCGCGGGTCCCTTATATGGAGTCGATCCGCGGGCCGGCCGCGGCCCACGCCCGCTACAAGAAGCAGACCGGCGGACGCGGCCAGTTCGCCGACTGCGCGATCGAGATCGAGCCGGGCGAGGATGGCAAGGGCCTCGAGTTCATCGACAAGATCAAGGGGGCGGCGATCCCCGGCGGCTTCATCCCCTCGGTCGAGAAGGGCGTGGTCGAGGCGATGCAGCGCGGCACCCTCGCGGGCTTCCCGGTGAAGGACGTGCGGGTGCGTCTGGTCGACGGCAAATACCACGACACCGATTCCTCCGAAATGGCCTTCAAGATCGCCGGCGCGATGGCCTTCAGGCAGGCGATGGAGGAGGCCGACCCGACGCTGCTCGAGCCGATCGTCGAGCTGGCGATCAATTGTCCCGACGATGTCGTCGGCGACGTGATCGGGGACCTCAACTCGCGCCGCGGGCGGCCGCTGGGCATGGAGGCGAAAGGCCTGATGACCGAGATCAGGGCCGAGGCGCCGATGGCCGAGGTGCTCGACTTCGCCCCGGACCTGCGCTCGATCAGCGGCGGCCGGGCCGAGTTCACGATGGAGTTCGCGCGCTACGAGGAGGTCCCGGAGCACCTTGTGGGCAAGGTGGTCGACGCCGCCGCCGACGGGCACGGCAGCTTGCCGGACCCGGTCGCGGGCGGCTGAGCCCGGCCGCAGCCTATCTCCAGGAGCGGAGCGGTTCGCGGGCGATCCAGTCGGTGCCGGGGCGAGCCGCCGGCGTCCGGTTCGGTCCGTCGCAGCACTCGAGCGCGGGCGCCGGGACGGCGGAGCTCCGCGATCCTTCCGCGGGGAGGAGGAGGGGCGCGGGGTCGATCGGCGTGTCGTAGCGGCGCACCTCGAAGTGCAGATGTGGCCCGGTCGAGTTGCCGGTCGAGCCGACGTGGCCGATCACCGTCCCGCCTTCGACCTGCTCGCCGACAAGCTCGTGATCGCGCGACGTCCCAGCCCCGGTCGCCGAACCGCATCACCCGGCTCCCAAGCGGCAGCCGTCCCCGCCACCCGAGGGCCTCCCGCTTCTGCGGGCCGGCGATGCCGTCCACCGCGAGGGCAGCGCACGCCCACCTGCCCGCCTCGTGAACGGATCGTTGCGCCGCCGCATCGCACAATGGGCCGGTTTGAACAAAAGTTCTTGTGTTCCCGCTTCCAATGTGTTAGAGAATTCGCGCACACCAATTTGAATATGTAGTAATTCCTAAACCTTCGGGAGGCGGTCATGGGGAGCTTCAGGCTATTGCGGGCTGATCACGGACGAACCGGTTCAGGGTCGCCCCGACCTCTCTACAGGCACGCCCTCGCCGCGATGGTCCTGCTCGGCGCGCTGTTGTTGATCGCGGTCCCGGGCCATGCCCGAGCCGCCTGTGTCGGCGAATGCACCGAAGAACAGGCAGCAACCGGGCTCGCCAGTCCGCCCGAATGGGCAAAAGGTCGCAAGCTCCACTTCGAACCAGAAACCGTCGCCAAATCGGCCTATACCCCGGAAGAACTGGGTGTGGAAGGAGAAGGCGAAGGGGGCCCGCTCCTGTACCACGAAACGGGCAAAGGCGTTCAGCACACGCCGAAAGTGTTCCTCGTTCTCTGGGGCTCGAACTTCAACACGAGCGAAAAAGGCAAAGAAGTGAAGTCGATGGAGATGAAACTTCTCGAAGGGATGACCGGCAGCTCCTACCAGGGGATCCTGACCCAGTACTTCGATTCCACCGGAAGGATCTCCTCGACCGTCTCGACGGCTACCTGGGTGGACGAAAGCGTCACCGCGCCGAGCTCCGTCAGCGAACTCGGGGTCGAAGAAGAGGTGCAGCGCGGCATCAACGCAAACGGCTGGAAAGCCGAAAAGACCGCTCAGTTCCTCGTCGTCACGGCGCCCGGGTCAACCTACGCCGCGGGGTTCATCACCGGTTTCTGCGCTTACCACGGCGTGACCGTCGGCAGCGCCAAAGTCACCGCCGGCAGCGTCTACGACTTCGTCCCGTATCAGGGGGATCCGCCGCTGAGCGAAGGCTGTATCTCGACCGGAAACCCAAGCAAAAATCCTGTCTTCAAGACCTCGAAGAGCTCCTCCCACGAGTACGCGGAGGCGGCCACCAATCCTGAACCCGGCGGAGGGAACTCCTCCTGGCTGGCTGCCAGCGGTCTGGAGATCGCCGACATCTGCCAGTCGCTTGCCGACTTTGAACTTCCGTCGGGGGCTTATGCGCAGGCGGAGTACGACGATCACCTGAACGCCTGCGCGAGCGCCGACCTCGCACCGCCCCACGCATACGCGATCACCGGCTCGGCGACTGGCATCAAAAGCAGCGAAGCGACCGTCGGCGGCACGGTCAATCCTGAGGCCCTCGCATCGAGTTACTACTTCGAATACGGCACCACCAAATCCTATGGATCGAAAACCGCCGAAGTCAGCGCCGGTTCCGGCGTCGCCAATGTGGCGGCGAGCAAACTGCTCACCGGCCTGACGCCGAACACGACCTATCACTTCCGGGTCGCGGAGACGAACAGCACCGGGACGACGACCGGTGAAGACCACACCTTCACGACCTCGAAAGGATCTCCGCCGACGGTGGTCACCGGGACCGCGACCGGCGTGACGGCCACCGAAGCGATCCTGCACGGGACGATCAATCCGAACGGCTTCGCCGCCACCGATCAGTTCGAATACGGGACGACGATCTCCTACGGGACCACCGTGCCCGCGATTGCCGAGCCGGCGGGCTCGGGGACGACGGCCGTGGCAAAGGGATACGTCCTCACCGGGCTGCTCCCGAGCACCACCTACCACTTCCGGATCAAGGGCTCGAGCAGTGAAGGGACGTCGTTCGGAAGCGATGGGACCTTCACGACCAGCGCGATGACGCCCACCTTCTCCAGCAACTTCGGCACCGCGGGCACCGGCAACGGCCAGTTCAGCCAGCCGACCGGGATCGCCGTCAACCCGATCAACGGCAACCTGGTCGTCCCCGACGAAGGCAACAACCGCGTCCAGATCTTCAACGAAAAAGGCGAATACCTGAGCCAGTTCGGGACCTTCGGCACCGGCAACGGCCAGTTCAACCAGCCGCGCGGCGCGGCGGTCGACTCCAAAGGCAACATCTGGGTGGTCGACACCGGCAACAACCGGGTCGAGAAGTTCAACGAAAAAGGCGAATACCTGAGCCAGTTCGGGACCAAAGGGACCGGCAACGGCCAGTTCACCACGCCGAAGAACCTGGCGGTCGACTCCAAAGGCAACGTCTTCGTCGCCGACAGCGGCAACAAACGCATCGAGAAGTTCAACGAAAAAGGCGAATACGTCCTCCAGTTCGCCACCGGCACCAACCCGATCGGGGTGGCCGTCGACGCCAAAGGCAACGTCTGGACCGACAACGAAAACGAAACCGGGGCGATCGAAGAGCACAACGAAAAAGGCGAACTCCTCCAGAGCTTCGCCACCCGCGGCACCGGCAACGGCCAGGTCTCCGAACCGAAGCGCCTCGCCGTCGACGCCAACGGCTACATCTGGGTCCCCGACGCCCTCAACAACCGGGTCGAGGTCTTCAACGAAAAAGGCGAATTCGTGACGAAATTCGGCACCTTCGGGTCGGGCACCGAACAGATGAACTACCCGGTGGGGGTCGCCGTCGATCCCCGCGGCAACGTCTGGATCGACGACAACAACAACCGGGTGGACCACTGGATCAGGTAACCGCCGGCGTGGGCGGCAGACCGCATTGAAAACGTTGCGGTTTGCCGCTAGCGTCACTGACTGTTTGAACAATTCGATTCGTTGCAGACAGGTCCGGCAAGGGGGCCAGAGTGACTAGGAGACGGACGACTCGAGGATTTCTGTCGCTGGCTCTCGGGACCTGGGCCGGCATGGCGCTGCTCCTCTGCTCCGCCTGCTCCGGCGCGGCGGCGAACCCCTCGATCGAAGGAGAGTCGGCCTCGAAGGTCACGTCGACCGGGGCGACCCTCGAAGCCCAGATCAACCCGGGGGACGCACCGGACGGCGTCTACTACCAGTTCCAGATCGGCAAGAACCTAGGCGAACATTTCACCGAAATCGTTTGCCCGCCGGAACCAACCTCCGGACCCAGTCATCCGTGTGTCGGCACCCACTCGACCGGCGCGTTGCCGATCACCTTCGTCGCGGCGGCTTCAGGTTCGAGCTCGGTCAGCCTTGACCTCACGGGGACCGATTCGACCTTGCAGCCGGGCACCTCCTACCAATACCGGGTTCTCGTCGCAAAGGCGATCCAGAGCGAAGACACCACCGAATGGGAAGTGCCCGCCGTGATCGGGGACATTCAGACCTTCACGACGCCGTCGGCGGCGCCCCCCTCGATTGAAGGGAAGTCCGCGTCGAAGATCACGCCGACCGGCGCGACGCTCGAAGCCCAGATCAACCCAGGTGACGCGCCGGATGGCATCTACTACCAGTTCCAGATCGTCAGGAATCCCGGCGAATACGCCGCCGAAATCGTGTGCCCGCCCGAACCCGCGTCAGGACCGTTTCACCCCTGCATCGGCGACCATTTGCCAGGGGCGTTGCCGATCGGGTTCATCCCGGCCGGATCGGAGCTCAGCGCTGTGAGCTTGGACCTGTCCGGCGCCGGCGTGACGCTCCAGCCTGGAACCACCTACCACTACCGGGTGGTCGTCGCCCCGGCGGTACTGACCGAAGACGCGACGGAATGGGAATCTCCCGCCATCGACGGTCCCGATCAGATCTTCACCACGCCACCGCAGCCGTCGCCCACCGGCGAACCTGACCCCCAGGCCGGCGGAACCGCGCCAACCTTGACGGCATTGGTCGCAGTCCCACCAGTCCATCGACACCATCGCCGACACCACAGAAGGCATCACCACCGAAAGCACGACCGGCGAAGTCCGCGCTCCTAGGCGTCATCCCCGATCCGGCTGGGCACCTGACTGCGGGACCATGATCTCGCTTGCCTCCTCGGCCGAGAGATCGGGGTAGAGGATCGCGATCAGGGCCAGGGCGACGAGGCCGCCGATGAGCTGGAAGGCGATGAAGGAGGGGACCGAGGCCGGGGCGATGCCGGCGAAGGTGTCGGAGAAGATGCGGCCGATGTCGATCGCGGGGTTGGCGAAGCTGGTCGAGCTGGTGAAGAAGTAGGCGGCGCCGATGTAGGCGCCGACGGCGGCGGGGGCGATCTGGCCGCGGTGGGTGCGGGCGAGGGAGAAGATCACCAGGAGGAGGCCGAGGGTGGCGATCACCTCGGCGAAGAGGTGGGGGCCTGAGGCGCGATGGGTGGTGGAGATGGAGATCGCGCTGAGGCCGAACATGGCGTTGGCGACGACCGCGCCGGCGATGCAGCCGGTGATCTGGGCCGGGATGTAGGCGAGGAGGTCACGGGGCCGGCGGCCGCCGAGCGCTACGTCGACCAGGGACACCACCGGGTTGAAGTGGGCGCCGGAGATCGGGCCGAACATGAGGATGAAGGTGAAGAGGCCGGTCGCCGTCGCCGCCGCGTTCTCGAAGAGCTGCAGGCCGGTGTCGCCGGGGGAGAGCCGGGCGGCGGCGATGCCGGAGCCGATCACCGTCGCCGCGAGGAAGGCCGATCCGAGGAACTCCGCCAGGGCGCGGCGAGGCAGGGGCGAGTTCACCATTCCGCGATCCTAAGCATTGACAGATGCCAATTCAATAGATATATGTAAATAGATGACTGTCGATCTGGAGCTCGCGCCGAAGACCAAGCGCCCCGCCGGCGACCCGTGCTGCGAGCCGATCGTCTACCCCGACGTCGAGCGCGACCGCGCCGAGCGGATGGCGGCGATCGCCAAGGCCCTCGGCGACCCCGTTCGCCTGCAGCTCGTCGACGTATTGCGCAAGCACGCGGGCAAGGTCTGCGTCTGCGAGCTGGTCCCCCTCTTCGACCTCTCCCAGCCCACCGTCTCCCACCACCTCAAGGTGCTCCGCGACGCCGGCATCGTCGGCTCCGAGCGCCGCGGTCTCTGGGCCTACTACTACGTGATCCCCGACGCATTGGAGGAGCTGTCCGCATGGCTGAGCTAGACCAGGCCCCGACCTCAGACTGCTGTTCGACCGACGCACAGGCGGTCTGCTGCGAGCCTGGCGACAAGGCCGCGTGCTGCGGCGAGTCCACCGCCGGCGGCACCTGCGGGTGCTCGGCCGGCGCGTCGACCGGGGACGCCGACGACATCCGCGAGGCGGTGCGCGCGCGCTACGCCGCCGCCGCCACCTCGATCGCCGAGAGTGGCTCCTGCTGTGACTCGGGCGGCTCGCTCGGCTGCGGCAACCCGACCGCGGTGGCCGAGTTGCGCGAGGGCGAAACCGTCCTCGACCTGGGCTCGGGGGGCGGCATCGACGTCCTGCATTCCGCCCGCCGCGTCGGCTCGACCGGCAAGGCCTACGGCCTCGACATGACCGACGAGATGCTCGACCTCGCGCGCCAGAACCAGGCGAAGGCCGGGGTCGAGAACGTCGAGTGGCTGCGCGGTCGGATCGAGGAGATCCCGCTCCCGGCCGAGTCGGTCGACGTGGTGATCTCAAACTGCGTGATCAACCTCTCCGCCGAAAAACCGCGCGTCCTCGCCGAGGCGGCGCGCGTCCCGCGACCGGGCGGCCGCTTCGCCGTCGCCGACGTGATCGCCGACGAGGACATGGACGAGGCGACGAGGGCCGACATGCGGCAGTTCACCGGCTGCATCGCCGGCGCGCTCACCCGGCGCGAGTTCGAGGACGCGCTTGCCGCCGCCGGCCTCGAGCAGATCGAGATCACCGAGACGCACCGCGTCCACGACCACGCCGGCTCGGCGATCGTCCGCGCCCGCAAGCCCGCCTGATGGCCAACGCCCTCTTCGTCTGCCTCCACAACGCGGGGCGCTCGCAGATGAGCCAGGCGCTCTTCGAACGGGCCGCCGAAGGTCGCCACGGCGCCCGCTCCGCCGGCACCACCCCCGGCGCCCGCGTCCACCCCGAGGTCGTCGAGGTGATGCGGGAGCTCGGCTTCGACCTTGCCGACCGCGTCCCGCACGAGCTGACCGAGGAGGACGCCCGCTGGGCCGACGTCGTGGTGACGATGGGCTGCGGCGACAAATGCCCCTACATCCCCGGTCGCCGCTACGTCGACTGGGACCTCCCCGACCCGAAGGGCCGCCCGGTCGAGGAGGTCCGGACGACGCGCGAGGAGATCGAGCGGCGGGTGTGCGAGCTGGTCGCCGAACTCGACGCGAGATAGGGCCAATCCGGGACAGATGTCCCATCGCCGCACCAACTCTCTCAGTTTTCGGTACGTCTCAGTTATCCTTGAGGAAAGCTCGGGGAGGGAGCGACCTGGGCCGCAGCGTTCTTCGGGCATGGGAGGGCCGTGCATTGACGGATGGAGGTTGTATGGCGGCGCAAGCCGCCGACTCGGAGACAGGCTCGAGGTCCTACCCCGGGCTGAAGCCGAAACGAGGTCGCTCTCCGCAGGAGGTCGGTGCCAACCAGCGCGCCCGCCTCACCGCGTCGATGATCGAGCTGGTCGACGAGGGTGGCTATCAGGCGGTCACCGTGCGCGGGTTGGCGCGACGGGCGGGGGTGTCGACCCGGGCTTTCTACGAACACTTCGCCAACCTGGAGGAGTGCTTTGTCGCAACCTACGAGCGACTGATTGCGACCATGGCGCGAGAGACCGTCAAGCAACTGGGGCGAGCGGACGATTGGCCGGAGCGCCTGCAACCGACGCTCTCCGCGTGGGCGCGAAATCTTGCCGCCGAACCTCTAGCGGCGCGTTTCGCGCTGCTCGAGGCCCCGGCCGCGGGCCCGGCCGTCGCCGGGCCGATGCAGCGGTCATGGCAGCAGTTCGGAGCGCTGATCAGGCGGTGCTTCCTGAGCAAGTACGACGAATTCCCGCTGTCCCCTCTGCTCATGCACGGCATCCTCGTCGGAGTCGCGCGCGTGGCCCGCGCCCGACTGCTCGCCGAGCGCACGTGGGAATTGCCCGAGCTCGCCGAGGGGGCGGCCGAGTGGGTCCTTTCCCTTCATAGCCCGGCGGCGCGCAACCTCGAGGATCTTGCCGCACGATCGACCCCTTCCTGTTCAGGGGATCTGTTCGCCATCGACGCCGACGGCTTCGACCGCCCCGCGACCGGCGATGACCGCGCGATGATTCTCGCCGCCGCGGCGCGCCTCGCGGCCAGCGAGGGCTACGACGAGCTCTCAGTTCCGCGCATCCGCGCCGCTGCGGGGGTCTCGCGCCGAAGCTTCGACGCTGAGTTCGACGGCCTCAAGGAATGCTTCCTCGAGGCGCTCGAATTTCGCGCCAAGCGCGCGTTCAGCAGCGCCATCCAGCGGAGCGGCGGCGGAGAGGATTGGCCTGCCGCCGTTTACCGCACCCTGGTCGGGTTATGCGCGCACATCGCCCGCGATCCGGAGCGCGCAAGGGCCATCTTTATCGAGGTCTTCGCCGTTGGGATGGACGGGCTGCGCTGTCGCGAGAGCCTGGTCGGCGGGATCGGCGAGTACCTGCGCACCCGCGCGCCGGTCGAGCAACGCCCTGCCTCGCTGGCCGCGGAGGCATCTGCGGCGGCGGTCTGGGGCATCCTCCAGCGCCACATCGTCACCCGCCGGACGGCGGCGCTGCCCTCGATCGCCCCAACCTTGTCGTACCTGGTGCTTGCCCCCGGAATCGGCGCCCCAGCGGCGATAGAGGCAATCCAGGCCGAGCGGAAACGGTCGCCCATCCGCCGGGGGGCGGGCGAGCGAGGATCCCATTGATCGCGCGTCGGGAGCCGCTGAGCATCGGGCGCCTCTTTTGCCGTATAATCCTCTGAGTATTCTGAATTAATGGCTTGGGGGAACGCCCCTCCGAACGGTCGGTTTTTGCCGCCGCCATGCGGGGAACTCTGGGCCACAGAGTCACTCCAACCCCGAACCGGCGCCGAGGCGTCTGAATGCTTCTTGGAATAGGCGCCCCGGCACCGGCCAACACCCCAATCAGGCCGCAAACGGCCCAAAGAGGCACTCCAAAGGGTATATGCCGGCAGCGTCCCCGTCGACCGCCTTTGTCCACGACGGACGGCGGCCGGTGTGCTCGTCTGACGCGGGGTCCAACACCGAGAGAACCCGATACCAGAAAAGAGTGAGGCCGATTACCCGGAAAACATTGATCCCGAGTTCTTGACCGACCGGAGTCGATGGGCGAGGGTCGCCCGCGAGTGGTGCGTTTTCAGCGCCACCACACGCGTAAGCACCGGCCAAGGGGTCGTCTGAAAAGGAATAGGCGCCCCTGGAGCCGGCAACTCCCCAAGAAAAAACAAGGAAAGGCAAATTCGATGAAACGCAAGATCACGGTACTGGCGATCGCATGCGTCAGTGTCTTTGCGCTCGCTGGCGCTGCGGCGGCCAGCGCGGGAGCCGCCACGTTCGAACCGACCGACGGTCTCGGGTTCCCGGTCCCGTTCACCTCAACCAGCGGGGCCGGAAAACTGGTGTCCAGCGCCGCCACGATTCAGTGCACGTCGGACACGAACCTCGGCTCGATTACGAATGGCACCGAAGACAAAGTCCGGGTCCGCTTCAAGGGATGCACCGGCCCGTTCGGCGCGTCCTGCAAAGGCGGGGGCGGTGGTAGCGGCGAAATCGTCACCAGCGCACTCCGCAGCTTCTTGGTCAACTTGGCCGGCGGCAAGTTCGGAATCCTTCTTCTGCCGGAAGGCGCAAATCCGAAAGGCGAATACCCGAATGGCGAATTCGTCTCCGTTGAATGCCTAGGTATCACGGTGAAAGTCACCGGCGGGATCATCGGTCAGATAACGAGTCCCGCCAAAGAAACGCCGAGCAGCTCGTTCGTCCTGAACTTCGCCGAATCAGGCGGTGCGCAGGAATTCAAAAAAGTCGAAGGAGAAACCACGGAATACTTCCTTCGCGCGAACGGCGGTGAAGCCAAGGAGATCACTGGCGACACTGTAAAACTGTGCAAATCGACTACCGAAACGAAAGCCGGAGAAGGCACCTGCACCGGCGAACGCAAAGGTCAGTTCAAATAGCAATTTGAAGTTCAGCGGCAGGTTGAAATAGGTGAGAGGGGTCGCCGGGGAACCCGGCGGCCCCTCGCGTATCGCGATCAGGGGGGGACATGCAGATAGGGCGGCGGGGGCCGGAGCAAGGAGTTGTGGAAGTTGTTAGGGATGCTCGCTTCGTAAGGTGCATACGTATCGCGGCGCTATTCACCGCCTGCCTTTTCTCATGTTTTTTTGGATCACTCTTGCTTTCTGCGGGGTCCGCATCGGCCGCCACGCGTGCGTTTCTCGGCTCATTCGACGGCAGTGCCACCGGCGTCAATCCGCTCGCCCATCCGACCGGCCTCGTCGTTGACGAAATGTCGTCAGTTGGGGATGGAAATGTTCTGCTTGCCGATGGAGCACCTAACGAACGGATCGACGTGTTCGGGCCTCGAGGCGAAGCTCCACAGGGGGTCGCAGCTCCTTACGAGGTGAGCCACGCATTCGCGTTCGGTGGAGAAGCCATCGGTGTCGCGGTCGACAACTCGCCGACGAGCGCGTCGAAAGGCGATCTCTATGTAGCAGACATCTTCAGCGGCGTCGTTGACAAATTCGCATTGAATACGGTGTCCGAAGGATATGAATACGTCTGTCAGTTGACCGGAGTCGGCGGGGGTTGCACGGCTGTTGGAGGAACTCCTACCGAAGGCTTCGGGGAACCGACCGGAGTCGGCGTTGATTCGCACGGCAACGTCTACGTGTCGAGCTATACGCACGAAGTCATCGACGAGTTCGGACCGGCGGGAGAAGACATCCGGCAGATCAAGAGCTCGCCCGGTGCGCAATTCCAGCTCGGCAGGCCCGCTCAGATCGCCTTTGACTCGTCCGGCGATCTCTACGTACAGCAATTCGAAGGGGCGAAGGCAGTCCTCGAGTATCCGGCCAACCTAGCGGGTGAAGTCGAACCGGAAGGCGAACCGCGGCAAATCGACCCCGGCCCGGCTTCGGGGGTCGCCGTAGACAGTTCGAGCGACCGTGTCTATGTCCTCCACCAAGGCCATGTCGAGGAATACGGCCCTGCGGGAGAAGACAAAGGCGAATTCGGGGCAGGGGTCATCGGTTCCGGGACGGGCATCGGGGTCAATGTCGCCGACGGGTCGATTTACGTCTCCGACGCCGAAAAGAGCGAAGTCGAGGTGTTTGGCCCGTTTCCGGTGACGGCTCCGACGACCGTCTCCACCTCGGTATCTGAAGTCAGTGCCGACACCGCGGACCTCAGGGCCGAAATCAACCCGAATTCCCTGGCGTCGACTTACCGCTTCGAGTACGGCGTCGGCGAATGCGCTGCCGTGCCTGACCCTTGTAGCTCGGTTCCGGTAGCTCCGGTCGGGATCGGTTCGGGTCACGAACCGGTCGCGGTCTCCCAGTCCATCGCCGGGCTGGCCGCCAGCACGCGCTACCACTACATGGTCGTCGCCGAAAACTCACTGGGACGCACCGCGGGTCCGGAACGGACCTTCATCACCCAAGCGAACGGCGCCGGGTTCACGCTGAGCGACGGTCGCGGCTGGGAACTGGTCTCGCCCGCGGACAAGCACGGAGCCAAGCTCACGCTACCCTCGGCGGCCGAAGGCGGGATCAGCACAGCGGCTGCCGGAGGCGAAGCCCTGGCGTATCTCAGCCTGGGTTCGATCGAAAGCTTCCCCGAAGGGAATCGAGCCCTTGAACCGTCACAGGTGCTGGCGCGGCACTCTGGGTCCGGATGGACCTCCAAAGACATCACGTTGCCGCACACCTCCGCGACGCCTATTTCGAAGGGTCAGGGCTACGAATACCGCTATTTCTCGCCCAGTCTCGAAAGTGCCGTGGTCGAGCCACGCGACGAAACCCTTCTCTCGCAGCAAGCATCGGCCCGGACGCTCTATCTGCGCGAAAATGTTACTTCGCCGCCCGGCTATAAGCCGCTGGTGACCGGGAAGGAAGGCGTCGCCAACGTCCCTCCGGGCACCAATTTTTCCGAACCTTGCCTTCTCCAGCATTACGGGTGCCCGCTCGCTTTCAAAGGGGCCGACGGAACCCTTCAACACGTGGTTCTGCAATCGGCCGTGCCGCTTGTCGCCGGCGCGACGCCGTTCAGCCTCTATGAGTGGGCTGGCGGACAGCTCGCGCCTGTCAGCATCCTTCCCGAAGGGGAAGGGGGCGCTGTCGCCAGGGGTGAATTGGGCGCGGGCGCGCTCGGCGTCCGGGGTGCGGTGTCGCTCGACGGGTCGCGGGTGTTCTGGAACCCGGGGACCGAGGGGGCGCCAGGAAGTGCTCTCTACGTCCGCGATGGCAGCGTCGAAGAAACCCTGCGCTTGGACCAGGTTCAACCCGGCGCGTCGGGCAGTGGAGGTGAAAGCCCGGTCTTCCAGGGCGCCAGCGCCGATGGCTCCAAGGTCTTCTTTACCGACGGCCAGCAGCTGACCACCGATGCCAACACCGGCGGCGCCGATCTCTATGAGTGTGAACTGACCGTCAACGCGGCGGCGCACCTGGGCTGTGTGCTCAGAGATCTGACCCCCAATCCCGCCAGTCCGAGCGAAGGCGCTGACGTGCAGGGGATCGTCTCGGCGTTCGGCGAAGCTGGCAATGCGCTCTATCTGGTCGCCAACGGAAAGCTGGCACCGGGCGCGCGGGACGGCAGCTGTACCGACGCCAGTCGTGCGGGCCCTGAAGTGCGCGGCGAAATTTGCAACCTCTACTCCCTGCGCCGCGCCGGCAGCGGCGGATGGGAAACCCACCTGGTCGCGGTGTTGGAAGGAGTGGACCGCCCGGACTGGGGCCAGGAACTCGAACACCCAGGGGAATCCTTCGGTGGCGAAACCGAAGCGAGATATCTGAGTGCCGCCGGCTCGCCCGATGGACGGTACCTCGCCTTCATGAGCCAGGGAAGTCCGACCGGCTACGACAGCAGAGGCTCCGGAAGCGGGCTGCCGGCGGAGGAGGTGTATCTGTACGACTCGGCCGCCGACGGAGGAGAAGGCGAAGTGATCTGCGTCTCGTGCAATCCGACGGGAGCGAGACCGGCCAGCGTCAAGGACGCAAGCGATCGGAAACTGCCGCTCCTCTTTGACCCGCTGAACCTATGGGAGGGTCACGAGGTCGCGGCGATCCTTCCCGACCCGATCCAGTCGGATCTCAACTACGTGGCGGGGCAGCCGCGGGCGGTCCTCGACAACGGCCGCGTCTTCTTCAACACCGTGGATGCCCTGACTCCCGGCGATTCCAACGGCGTCTGGGACCCCTACGGGTACGAGCCGACCGGCGTCGGCAGCTGCGGGACGGCGGGCCCCACCACCGCGACGACGGCGGCCGAAGGGGGCTGCGTCGGCCTGATGTCATCGGGCATCGGCAGTGAAGAATCCGCGTTCCTCGACGCATCCGAAAGTGGCGACGACGTCTTTTTCTTCACGGCGGCGAAGCTCACGCAGGAAGACACCGACACCAGCTACGACGTCTACGACGCCCACATCTGCGGCGCGGGCTGGCAGTGCCCGCCACCGGCGATCGGGCAGCCGTCTCCTTGCTCGTCCTCCGGCAGCTGCCGCACGGTGCCACCGGTTCCCGCCGAAACCGTTCCTGGCACTTCGATCGCCTCCGGAAGCGGCAATTTCAAGCCGAAGCCACACCATCACAAGAAGAAGAAGCAGAAGAAGCCCCGTAGGAAAAAGCACAAGAAGCCGCACAGCACGCAGAAGCGAAAAGACGCCGCTCGGAAATCGGGGGGTGGCAAGTGATGCGCTCAAGGACGGAACTTCGACTGTTGCCGGCGTTCGTCGTGATGGCACTCGTCGTCGTCTTTTTCGCGGGCTCCCCGGTTGGTGCCGCTGCCGCCGGTCCATCGCCTTGGTGGCAGGTCCTGCCGGGCAGCCGGCCGACGAACCTGCCGCAGGCCAAAGACACGACCGAGGTGCAGGAAGTCAAAGCCGAAAAAACCTTCGGTGTGTTCGTCGCCGCGATCGAAGTGGGAGGGGACGTCGTCGGCTGTCTGGGCAGCGGCGAACTCTTTGGGTTGACCGCGAACCAACTCTGCGAAGAAGACACCACCTTCGTTGCTTCGGAAACGGCGGCGCGGCTCCAGGCGGTCCTCGAAGGTCCGTACGGTGCGGGGGGAGTGTCGGTCAGCGGTGGGCCGATCGGCAGCGCCGCTGAAGGCGGAGCCCCGTTTCTCGTCACCACGCCGAACCGTTGGGTGCCGCCCGTGAAGCTGGCGCCGGTCAATTTCAGTGGGATCCCGCTCGGCACGACCGAATCAGGTTTCGTCTCGGAAGGCAGCGGCCATCTGATCGTCACCCTGACCAACCTCGGCGATGCTCCGGTCGCGGCGACCGCCGAACCCGTTACGATCACCGACGCCCTCCCCGGCGGCGTCCTCGCCTACAACGCGAAAGCCGTAGCAGGCGCCTGTGGCTATGCGGCCAAACGGGAATCGGAACCGTGCGCCTCGAGCGCCGTCAGTGCGCACCCGGTCCAATGCACGGTCGAAACGACCAGCGCTGTCGTCTGCGCCTTCGCAGGGACTCTTCCCGCCTTCGAAGCGATCGAAATCGAAATCTACGTGAGCGTCACCGGACCGCCGAGCGCCGGCTCGCCCGGCGAAATCTCCGTGTCCGGTGGTGGCGCGCCTCCGGTTGCTGCCCCTCAGGCGCCCAGGATCGACAACGCCCCGACGCCGTTCGGCGTCCAGACCTTCTCGGCCGCTGCGGAAGAAGAAGGCGGCCTTACCTCGAGCCGGGCAGGCTCCCACCCGTTCCAGTTCACCACCACCCTGCAACTGAACCAGGGCGCGGTGACGGTGGGCACGCAGAGGCCCGACGAAGTTTCCGCCGTTGGTCAGCCGGCGTTGCCCCGCAGTGTGCGCGTCGGCCTGCCCGCCGGCCTCGTGGGCAATGCGACGATCTTGTCGCGCTGCACGTTCGCCGACTTCGTGACCAAGAACGGATTCGTCAATCGCTGTCCGGCGAGCAGCGTGGTTGGAGTGGCGTCGGTGACCGCCGCGGAACCTGGGCTGCTCGGACTGCTCCGGGAGGCCGTTCCGATCTTCAACCTCTCTCCGGCACACGGCGAGCCCGCCCGTTTCGGGTTCATGGCGTTAGGCGACCCCGTGGTGATCGACACCTCGGTCCACATCGCGGACGGCTACCGGATCTTTGCCGACGTCAATAACATCACCCAAGGCGCTCAGCTACTCGCGAGCACGATCACGCTCTGGGGAAACCCCGGTGCTCCGTCGCACGACAGCACGCGTGGCTGGAACTGCGTCTACCACGAACCTGAAGGGCCGTGTGTGCCGCCGAGCGAACGGCAGGAAACGGGGTTTCTGCGCCTACCCGGCTCCTGTGGGGGCAGCCTCCTGTTCGACATGGGCCTCGAACCCTGGAATGTCCCGTTGGGCTCGGACGTGGTCGAGGGGTCCTCGGCGAGCGAAGGCCTCAGTGCCTGCAACCGCGTCCCATTCGACCCGGCGATCGAAGTCGAATCCGAAAACCACGCGCCCGAAGCGCCATCGGGGCTGATCGTCCACCTCAAGGTTCCGCAGGAAGCGAGCGAAGCCCCAGCGGGGATCGCCGAGGCCGATGTGCGCGACACGAGAGTGACCCTGCCTTCCGGCATCCAGATCAATCCGGCTGCGGCGAATGGCCTGCAGGCTTGCACCGAGTCCCAGATGGGCTTCCAGCGCCTCGACGTCCAGACCGGCGAAGCGGTCTTCGATGAAGCTCCATCCTCGTGCCCAGAATCGTCAAAGATCGGGCGAGTGAAAATCACCAGCCCGCTGCTCGAAGAACCGATCACTGGCTGGGCGTACCAGGCGGCCCAAGGCGCGAATCCCTTCGGATCGCTGCTCGCCCTCTATGTTGTCGCCGAAGCTCCGAACGCCGGCATCCTCGTAAAGCTCGCCGGCAAGGTCGAAACCAACAAGCAGAGCGGCCAGGTCGTCTCGACCTTCGCATCGACCCCGCAGCTCCCGTTCTCAGAATTCGAACTCAGCATCTTCGGTGGGGCCGGTGCTCCGCTCGCGACGTCGGGCTGTGGGTCCTATAAGACCGAAACGGAGATCGATCCTTGGTCGGGTGGGCCGACGGCTACTCCGTCGTCCGAATTCCAGGTGTCCGGCTGCCCGAGTGCTCGGCCGTTCGCGCCTTCGTTCTCGGCGGGCACGGTGAGCCCGCTCGGCGGCGCCTACAGCCCCTTCGTCCTCAATCTCGGTCGCCGGGACGGCGAACAGCAGCTGAGTTCGATCGACGCGGTCCTTCCTCCTGGGATGACCGGCAAGCTGGCCGGCATCCCTTATTGCCCTGAGAGCGAGATCGCGCAGGCGGGGGCCCGGAGCAACCCGGGCGAAGGGAATCTTGAGCAGTCCGGCACGAGCTGTCCCGCGGCCAGTCAGGTCGGTACCGTCAGGGTCGGCGCCGGCGTCGGACCGAGTCCGTTCTTTGTGAAAGGCAACGCCTACTTGGCCGGGCCGTACAACGGCGCGCCGTTGAGCCTGGTGATCGTCACGCCGGCGGTCGCCGGACCGTTCGACCTCGGCACTGTCGTCGTTCGCACGGCGCTCTACGTCGACCCGGAAACCACCCAGATCACCGCCAAGAGTGATCCGCTCCCGACGATGCTGCAGGGGATACCCCTGGACGTACGCTCGATCGCGTTGAAGATGGACCGGCCGGACTTCACCCTCAACCCGACCAGTTGTGAACGGATGGCGTTGACGGGATCGGCGACTTCTAACCTAGGCCAGGCCGCGCCGCTCTCCAGCCCGTTCCAGGTTGTCGGTTGCAAGGGCCTCGACTTTGCGCCGAAGGTGGCCATCAAGCTTTTCGGGTCCACCAAGCGCAACGGGAAACCGCGTTTGCGCGCCGTCCTCACCGCCCGCCCGGGCGAAGCCAACATCCGCCGCGCCCAGGTCAACCTGCCCCACTCGGAGTTCCTCGAACAGAGCCACATCAAGACGATCTGCACGCGGGTGCAGTTCAACGCCGGCGGCGGCCACGGCGAAGCCTGCCCGGCCAATTCGATCTACGGCCACGCCCGCGTCTTCACGCCGTTGCTCGACAAGCCCCTCGAAGGACCGGTCTACCTGCGCGCATCGAGCCACAAGCTGCCCGACGTCGTCGCGGCGCTGAACGGCCAGATCGACGTCGCTCTCGACGGCAAAGTCGACAGCGGTCCGAACAAAGGGATCCGCACCACCTTCGAAGCGGTGCCCGACGCGCCCGTGAGCAAATTCATCCTTGAAATGAAGGGTGGGAAGAAGGGCCTTCTGGTCAACAGCGAAAACCTCTGCTCCAAGAGAGGCCAGAGCCGCCGGGCAATCGCCCACTTCACCGGCCAGAACGGCAAGGTCGAGAGCTTCAGGCCGAAGGTGGCGAACCAGTGTGGGCAGAGGAAAGGGAAGCAGCACTAGCGTGAGACGAACTTCCGGGCCGGGGACGGCGCCCGCGCGCGAGGAGATCGAGCGGCGGGTGCGCGAGCTGGTCGCCGACCTCGACCGAGGCTAGGTGTGGTCCGGCGGGCGGCCCGCCCCCACGGGGCAGGACCCCTCGTCCGGCTGGCGTGAGGCGCGCCCGTCCCCACCTAAGGTCGGCTGGTTAGGTGCGGACGGGCGCGCATGGGCGCCTGCGGCGTGACGCTCCGGGCACGGCCCCGCGCGCCTCCCCCGGCACGCCGATGTTGATGGGCCGAAAACTCAAGGCATGCTTGAGTTTTCGGCCCATCAACCAGGCGGGCGCACGGAGGCAGGTCGACCGCGCACGTAGGTGTGCCGATTGCGCAAGGAGGCGTGCCGTCTCCCGCGCGCTTCCCGGCGGAGGGCGCACGCAGGCGTGCCGTCCACCTGCCCCGGCCCGGTCCCCCCGGGGTGCGTTCGCAGTTAGCGACACCATTTGTCGTCAAGTGCGAACGCACCGCTGGGGCCTCCGAGTGAGTTCGCAGTTGGCGCCACATATTGGCGTCAACTGCGAACGCACCGGCCGCGCCCTCGATGTGAGTTCGCAGTTATCTGCGCTATGCGACGAGAACTGCGAACTCATCCCGGGGGCGTGATGGGAGCGTCCGCGGACCGTCCCCGGACACGCGCAAGGCGCGCACATCCGCACCTAACCCGCCGAACTTAGGTGGGGATGGGCGCGCCGGGGCGGGGAACTGCACCTTCCGCGCAGGACCTCAACGACCGACCAGAACCTTGATGGGGAAGTGTGTCGTCCCTCCGGCCCAAGGGGCGGAGCGGGCGCCCGGCTGCTGCCTGACTGCCTGTAGGAGGTACAGGAGGGACGCGGGAGGCAGGGGGGTCCGCGCGCCCCTCACTGCACCTGCGCGCCGGTAGCCAGGGAGGGATGCCGACGCGGCCATTCTGGGGGGTGACCCCCCCAGAACAGTCCGGGTTAGCTATACCGCCCGTTCAGGTTCCGGTCAAGGCGAGCCGAACAAACCGCTACGTTCGTTCGGGCGCGCTTTGCGGGGTCGCGGCGGCCGTTGCGGGGCGGGCGATGCCCCAGCCCTTGCGTTCGATCAGCTCGATCCCGATCACGCTGCCGATCGGGCCGAAGGGCGTCAGGGTGGCGGCGAGGAGGGTGTACGGGGCCTCGTGGCGGACGCAGGCGACCCAAATGATCACGCAGAGGCCGCAGAAGCCGATCCCGTGGGCCCAACCGAAGATCATCGTCTCGGTTTCGAAGCCCGGGGCGATCCAGAAGAAGAGCAGGCCGAGGAAGATCGCCAGCTCGACGTAGGAAACCCGCTTCACCCAGACGAAGAGCTCGCCGGGGACCGGCTTCTCGAAGGGCTTGAAGGGTCGGGGGCGGCGCATCGCCGGGCGCCGGCTAGATGCCGGGGGTGAGCGCGGTCAGCGCGATGCGCTCCTGCTCGAGCGCGTGCGCCGCGGCGTAGCCCTCGCCCGGGCTGGCGCGGCCGGGCCGGCCGATGTAGGTGAGGTCGACGCCCTCGGGCAGCACCTGCGGGAAGCGCCGCGACATCACCTTCCAGGCGCCCATGTTGCGCGGCTCCTCCTGGACCCAGGCGATCTCCTTCAGGTTCGGGTAGCCGGCGATCACCTCTTCGAGGCGGGTCTTGGCGAACGGGTAGAGCATCTCGACCCGGGCGATCGCCACGTTCTCGGCGAGGTCGCGGCGCTCGTTGCCGTCGATGTCGTGGTAGATCTTGCCGGTGCAGAGGACCAGGCGCTCGACCTTGTCGCGGCGCCCCTCGACCTTCGGGTCGTCGAGGATGTGGCGGAACTCGCCGTCGGTCAGGTCGGCCATGGTCGAGGAGGCGCGGTCGAGCCGCAGGAGCCCCTTCGGGGTGAAGACGATCAGCGGCCGCGCCTTCTTGATCAGCGCCTGACGGCGCAGCAGGTGGAAGTACTGGGCGGCGGTGGTCGGGTTGGCGATCCGGATGTTGCCCTCGGCGCCGAGCGCCAGGAAGCGCTCGATGCGGGCACTCGAGTGCTCCGGCCCGGACCCCTCGTAGCCGTGCGGCAAGAGCATCGTC
This sequence comes from Solirubrobacterales bacterium, assembly GCA_036495785.1. Taxonomy (GTDB): domain Bacteria; phylum Actinomycetota; class Thermoleophilia; order Solirubrobacterales; family 70-9; genus VAYN01. Next base: position 7,111 of record DASXMH010000030.1, on the reverse strand, counting down.
AGGCGACTCGTCTGCCCCCACTTCGCCTCGCCGGAGACGATGAAGCTGTCGATGATCACCTGCGCCGCGTTGGCGAAGTCGCCGAACTGCGCCTCCCAGAGGACCAGCGCGCTCGGCTGCGCCGCCGAGTAGCCGTACTCGAAGCCGAGGCAGGCGACCTCCGAGAGCGGGCTGTTGTGCAGCTCGAACGGCGCCTTGGCGTCGCGCAGGTTCTGCATCGGCGTGTACTCGAGGCCGGTGTTCTCGTCGTGGAGGACGAGGTGGCGGTGGGAGAAGGTGCCGCGCTCGGTGTCCTGGCCGGTGAGCCGGATGTGGACGCCCTCGGTGAGCAGCGAGCTGAAGGCGAGCCCCTCGGCCTGGCCGTAGTCGACGCCGCCTTCGGCGAGTGCGTCGGTGCGCCGGCCGAGCGGCCGCCGCAGCTTGCGGTGCACGTTGAAGCCGTCGGGCACCCGCAGCAGTTCCTCGTTCAGCTTGATCAGCGTGTCGGCCGAGAGCGCGGTCTCGACCGCCGGGCTGGCGGTGCGGTCGAGTTCGCCGGTGCCGGTGGCCACGGTCGGGTCCTCGTAGTCGCCCGCGTCCATCCGCTCGCGCAGCTCTTTCAGCGCCGCCGACATCTCGTTTCGGCGCGATTCGCCCTCCTGCGCGACCACCTCGGCGGTGGTCACCCCCTCGGCGATCAGCTTGTCCGCGTAGAGCTCGGAGACCGGCTTGTGGTCTTTGATCTTCGCGGCGACCGTCGGCTGCGTGTAGGCGGGCTCGTCGGTCTCGTTGTGGCCGAAGCGGCGGTAGCCGATCACGTCGATGACGACGTCGCGGTGCCAGCGCTCGCGGTAGGCCATCGCCAGGCGGACCGCCGAGATGCAGGCCTCGACGTCGTCGGCGTTGACGTGGATGATCGGCACGTTGAAGCCCTTGGCGAGGTCGCCGGCGTAGGGGGTCGAGCGGGCGTCCTCGGGGTCGGTGGTGAAGCCCACCTGGTTGTCCTGGATGACGTGGACGGTGCCGCCGGTGCTGTAGCCCTTGAGGCCCTGCAGGTTCAGGGTTTCGGCGACGACCCCCTGGGCGGGGAAGGACGCGTCGCCGTGCAGCAGCACCGGCACCGCGCTCATCGTGTCCTGGGACAGCCCGGCGCCGTCGAACTTGTTCTGCAGGAAGCGGGCGCCGCCGGTCACCACCGGGTCGACGAACTCGAGGTGGCTCGGGTTCGGGTAGAGGCGGACCGAGGTCTTCTCGCCGTCGTAGCTCTCGTAGACGCCGCGGTGGCCGTAGTGGTATTTGACGTCGCCGGTGCCGCCGTGGGGGATCGCCGCGACCGCCTTCACCGCGCTCAGCCGTTTCGAGCCCTCGAACTCGGCGAGGATCGATTCGATCGACCGCCCCAGGTTGTGGGCGAGGACGCTGAGCCGGCCGCGGTGGGCCATGCCGAAGACGACGTCGTCGGCGCCCGCCCGGTGGGCGAGGGTGACGACCTCGTCGAGCATCGGCACGATCACGTCGAGCCCCTCAATCGAGAACATCTTCTGTCCCAAATACGCTTTCTCGAGGAAGCGCTCGAACTGGAAGACGTCGATCAGCCGGTGCAGCAGGCGCTCCCGTTCCTCCGCCGAGAGCGGCTGGCGATGGGCGCCGGTCTCGATCATCTCGCGCAGCCAGATCCGCTGCTGGTGCGAGGAGATGTGCTCGAACTGGTAGCCGATCGTCGAGCAGTAGGCGTCGCGCATCCGCGGCAGCGCCTCGAGCAGAGTTTCGCCGGGGACGCCGATCCGCAGGATCGAGGCCGGGATGCGGGCCATCAGCTCGGGCGTCAGGTTGAGGTTCTCCGGCTCCAGCCCCGGGTCGCCCTTCGGCTCGGAGCCGAGCGGGTCGAGGCGGGCGGCGAGGTGGCCCTGGGTGCGGTAGGCCTTCAGCAGCGAGGTCGCGGCCTGGACCGCCTGCAGCAGCTCTTCGTCGACCTGGCCGGGGACGCCGGACACTTCGCCGGCGGGCGGCGCGGTCGTCAGCGGGGCGGGCGAGGCGGAGGCAGGGTGGGCGTTGGTGATCGGCGCGGCTTCGATGCCGAGCTCGGCGGCGACCGACTCGTAGAACTCGTCCTCGCCCTGCAGCAGCTGCTCGACCCGGCGCAGGAACTCGCCCGACTCGGCGCCCTGGATGACGCGGTGGTCGTAGGTCGAGGTCAGCGTCATGACCTTCGAGACGCCGAGCTGCTTGATCCGTTCCGGCGAGGCGTGCGACCACTCCGGCGGGTAGGCGATCGAGCCGGTGGCGATGATCGCGCTCTGGCCGGCCAGCAGCCGCGGCACCGAGGCGACGGTGCCGATCCCGCCCGGATTGGTGAGGCTGATGTTGGTGCCCTGGAAGTCGTCGGCGGTCAGCTTGTTCTCGCGGGTCTTCGCGATCAGGTCTTCGTAGCGGGAGTGGAAGCCCGCGAAGTCGAGGTCCTGGGCGCCCTTGATCGCCGGGACCATGAGGCTGTGGGAGCCGTCCTTGCGGGTCACGTCGACGGCGATGCCGAGGTTGACCGGGCCGTTCTCGATCGCGTAGGGCTTGCCGTCGCGCTCGGCGAAGCTGCGCACCATCACCGGGTAGTCGCCGGCGGCCTTGACGATCGCCCAGGCGACCAGGTGGGTGAAGGAGGTCTTCAGGCCGCGCGCGTTCAACTGCGCGTTGATCGCCTTGCGTTTCGCGTCGAGGGTGTCGACGGCGATCGTGCGGAAGCTGGTCGCGGTGGGCACCGCACGGCTCTCGTCCATCGCCTTGGCGAGCATCGCCGCCGGGCCCCGCAGCTGCTTCTCCTCGCCCGCGAGCGCGGCGGGCGGCGCGCCGTTGCCGCCGTTCCCGCCATTGAGCACGTCCTCCTTCGTGACCTTGCCGCCGAACCCGCTGGGCGTGACGGAACCCAGGTCGACGCCCGTCGCTTCCGCCATCCGCCGAGCGATCGGCGTCGCCTTCACGTCGGCCCCGTTGGTGGTGCCATTTCCGGCGTTGACGGCCCCGGCGTCAGTCCCGGACGTCCCGCCCGCGGGTGGCGCGGATGATGCTTCTCCGCCCGCAGCTTGCGAGGACGGGGGAGCGTCATCCGGGACAGGACCCGCGGTCGCCGACCCCGGTCCCACGCCGTCCCCCGCACCCTCACCGGCCTCCATCTCCACCATCGGAGCCCCGACCGGCACTTCGTCGTCGACCTCCACCAGCAGCTTGGTGATCGTCCCGCTGGTCGGCGCCGGCACCTCCGCGTCGACCTTGTCGGTGGAGACCTCGACGACGGTGTCGCCCTCGTTGACGAAATCGCCAACGGATACGTGCCACTCGAGGACGATGCCCTCGGTCACCGACTCGCCCATCTCGGGCATGGTGATCTGCACGGTCGCCGTATCTGGCATTTCTTCGGTCCAGTCTTACAAACCGCGCGTCTGGGCGGCTTTCTCGGGATAACCTGATGGCCAATGAGCTATTTCGTGACTGGTGCAACGGGTTTCATCGGCCGCAACCTGGTGGAGCGGTTGCTGCAGCGAGAGGGCACGATCTACGCCCTCGTGCGGGCCGGCTCGCGCGGCCGGCTGGAGGAGCTGCGAACCGGCTGGGGCGCCGATGGGGCACGTGTGGTGCCGATTTCCGGCGATCTGACCCAGCCCGGGCTGGCGATCTCCGAGGAGGACCTGCTGGCGATGCGGGGCGAGGTCGACCACTTCTTCCACCTCGCGGCGATCTACGACATCACCGCCGACGCGGAACGGCAGGAGGTCGCCAACGTCGAGGGGACGCGCCACGCAATCGAGCTTGCAGGAGCGCTCGACGTCGGCTGCTTCCACCACGTCAGCTCGATCGCCGCCGCCGGCCTCTACAAGGGCGTCTGGACCGAGGACATGTTCGACGAGGCCGAAAGGCTCGACACCAACCCCTACTTCCGCACCAAGCACGAGGCCGAGCGGCTGGTCCGCGAGGAGAGCGCCCGGCCGTGGCGGGTCTACCGGCCGGGGATCGTGGTCGGCGACTCGCGCACCGGGGCGATCGACAAGATCGACGGTCCCTATTACTTCTTCAAGGCGCTGCAGCGGGCGCGGCGGGTGCTGCCCTCGTGGCTGCCGACGATCGGGGTCGAAGGCGGCGAGATCAACATCGTCCCGGTCGACTTCGTCGCCGCCGCGATGGACCACATCGCCCACGAGCCGGGGCTCGACGGGCGCGCCTTCCACCTCACCGACCCGAACCCGCGGCGGGCCGGGCAGGTGATCAACGTCTTCGCCAAGGCGGCCGACGCGCCGCGGATGTCGTGGCGGCTCGACGCCGACATCACCGAGCCGGCGAGCGGCGCGCTGCGCTCGGCGCTGCGACTGCTGCCCGGGTCGAAGCGGGCGGTCGCGGCGGTGCTCGGCGAGCTCGGGCTGCCCGCCGAAGTACTCACCTACGTCGACTACCCGACCCGGTTCGACTCGACCAGGACGCAGGAGGTGCTGGTCGGGAGCGGCATCGACGTGCCGCCGCTGGAGAGCTACGCGACGCGGATCTGGGACTACTGGGAGCGCAACCTCGACCCGGACCTCTTCAAGGACCGCAGCCTGGCGGGCGCGGTGCGCGGCAAAGTGGTGCTGATCACCGGCGCCTCCTCGGGGATCGGCCGGGCGACCGCGATCAAGGTCGCCGATGCCGGCGCGACGGTGCTGCTGGTCGCCCGCTCGGTCGAGAAGCTGGAAGAGACGAAGGACGAAATCATCGCTGCGGGGGGCGTCGCCCACATCCACCGCTGCGACATGGCCGAGGTCGAGGACGTGGCGCGGATGGCCGACGAGGTGCTCACCTACCACGGCCACGTCGACATCCTCGTCAACAACGCGGGGCGCTCGATCCGACGCTCGGTGGCGCTCTCCTACGACCGCTTCCACGACTACGAGCGGACGATCCAGCTCAACTACCTGGGCGCCCTGCGCCTGATCCTCGCCCTGCTGCCGGCGATGCGGGCCCGCAAGTCGGGCCAGATCATCAACATCAGCTCGATCGGCACCCAGACCAACCCGCCCCGCTTCTCCGCCTACGTCGCCTCGAAGGCGGCGCTCGACGCCTTCAGCCGGGTGATCGCCTCCGAGGTGATCGACGACAAGGTGCACATCACCACGATCAACATGCCGCTGGTGCGGACGCCGATGATCGCGCCGACCCGGATGTATGACATGTTCCCGGCGATCACGCCTGAGGAGGCCGCCGAGATGATCGCCAAGGCGATGGTCAACAAGCCGAAGAAGGTGGCGACGAAACTGGGCAACTTCGGCGAGCTGCTCTACGCGGTGGCGCCGAAGGCCAGCGACTCGATCCTCAACACCGCCTACAAGCTCTTCCCCGACTCGCAGGCTGCGAAAGGCAAAGGCGAGGAGGCGCGCGACAAGGCCCCCTCGACCGAGGCCGTGGCGTTCGCCCACCTCATGAAAGGCGTCCACTGGTAGGGCCCCGGCTGCGCTCGCACGAGAGGGGTGGTCGTCCTTCCTGAGGGCGGTCGCCGTCCGCGCCTTGTCGGTGAATTGGCGTTGCTCTGACCACCTCAATGCACCGCTACCGCAGGCCCCATTTCCGAGTGGATAGCGAATAGCTTCTCCCCATGGCTGACCGAAGGCTCAAGCACTGGGGCTGGGGGTACGAGGACCAGGCGCCGACGGCGGCGCAGCTGGCCGAGGCGGCGGCCGGGATCCGTGAGCGCTTCGGGTTCGGCGGCGAGGCCCGGGCGGCGGTGCCGCTGGAGGAGGTCGAGGTGCGGGCGCCGCGGCTGAGGCGGCCGGAGGCGTTCGGCGATCTGTTCACGGAGGCGAAGTACGAGCGGGTCTCGCGGGCGCTGGGGAAGGCCTACCGCGACGTGGTCCGCGGGCACCGCGGCGAGTTCGAGCATCCACCGGACCTGGTCGCGCTGCCGCGCGACTGCTCTGAGGTGGAGACGGTCCTCAACTGGGCGGAGGCCGAGGGCGCCGCGGTGGTGGCCTTCGGCGGCGGCACCAGCGTGGTCGGCGGGGTGGAGGCGCCGCTCGGCGACCGGCCGGTGGTGACGATGGACCTGCGCCGGCTCGACCGCGTCATCGAAGTCGACCCGACGAGCCTGGCGGCGCGGATCGAGGCGGGCGCGACCGGGCCGCGCCTGGAGGAGCAACTGCGCGAGCACGGGCTGACGATGCGCTGCTTCCCGCAGTCGTTCGAGTACTCGACCCTCGGCGGCTGGATCGCGACCCGGGCGGGCGGCCACTTCGCGACCAAGGAAACGCACGTCGACGACCTGGTCGAGTCGGTGCGCGCGGTGACCCCGCGGGGGCCCTGGGAGAGCCGCCGTCTGCCCGCGTCCGGCGCGGGCCCCTCGCCCGACCGCCTGCTGCTCGGCTCCGAGGGCATCCTCGGCGTGATCACCGATGCCTGGGTTCGGGTCCGTCCCCGGCCCGAGTGGAAGGCGGCGGCGACCGTCCGCTTCGAGACCTTCGCCGATGCCTGCGACGCGGTCCGCGAGATCGTCCAGGCCGGCCTCGACCCCGCCAACTGCCGCGTCCTCGAAGCCGCCGAGGCCGAGATGACCGGCGCCGGCGACGGAAGCGCGCACCTCCTGCTCCTCGCCTTCGAGTCCGCCCACCATCCCGTGGAGGCGACCCTCGACCTGGCCTTGGCGGCCGCCCGAGACCACGATGGCGCCCCCGACGCTCCCCGAATCACGGAACCGTCGCGCGAGTCACAGGCCGATGGGTCCTCGGCGTTGACGGGCCGAAAATTCAAGGAGGGCTTGAGAAATCGGCCCACCAACACGGAGGAGGGTGGGGCGGCGGAGAGTTGGCGGGGGGCGTTCCTGCTGGCGCCGTACCTGCGGGACACGTTCGTCTCTTGCGGGGTGCTCTCGGAGACGTTCGAGACGGCGATCACCTGGGATCGGCTCGAGGATTTCCACGCGACCGTGATGGAGACGGCGCGCCGTGCCGTCTCCGAGGTCTCCGGGGCGCCGCAGGAAGGCCGCGGCGCCCCCCGCGCCACCTGTCGCTTCACCCACGCCTACCGCGACGGCGTCGCCCCCTATTTCACCGTCCTCGCGCCCGCGATCCGCGGCGGAGAGGTAGAGCAGTGGGACGAGATCAAGGCCGCCGTCTCCGACGCCCTG
>DASXMH010000029.1:0-30742 GCA_036495785.1 Solirubrobacterales bacterium | reverse complement strand
CTCCCCGCAGTTCGTGAGAGAGGGGGTCCCCAGGACCCCGCCCCCTTACGGGCCCGGCGCGAGCGCCGAGATGATCCAGGTCGAGGCCGGGGCGAGAACGCCGTGGTCGGTCTCGAACTGCTCGAGCGCGGTGCGGATCTCGCTGGTGATGCGCGGTCGGATCTCCTCGGCGCGATCGCCCCAGAGGCGCAGCACCTCGCCCGCCGGCCCGATCGACATGACCAGGTCGACCGCGCCCTCGATGTCGTGGCCCATCCGCATCGGCAGGTCGTTGCGCAGCAGCTCGATCGACTCGAAGCCGGCGATCCGCATCTGCTCGCTGACGACGTCCGCGTCGGCCATCGAGAACGGCCCCGGTCCGCAGGTCGGCTCCTCGGTCTCCTCCGGGTGCTCCAGATACTGGTCGACGACCTTCTCGGCCTCGTGCACCCAGCTGTTGTCGAGCTTGCGCCGCCAGACGACGAAGCAGGTCCGACCGCCGGGGCGCATCGCGGCGCGCACGTTGCGGAGCGCCTGCACCGGGTTGGCGAAGAACATCACGCCCATCCGCGAGAAGACGTAGTCGTAGGGACCGCCGAGGTCGGCGACCTGCACGTCGCCGACCCGGTAGCCGACGTTGTCGATCCCCGCCTCCGCCGCCTCCTTGGCGGCCAGCTCGACGAACGGCTCCGACACGTCCACCCCGACCACCTCGCCGCTCGGGCCGACGATCCCGGCAAGCCGCAGCGTCGTGTCGCCGAAGCCACAACCGATGTCGAGGACGCGGTCGCCCACGCCCGGCGGGTGGGCGGCGAGGGCGACCTCGCCGTGCGCGCCGAGCCCTTCGGCGACGTAGGGACGGAAGCGCACGAAGCGCTCGAAGAGCGGCCCGCTCCAGGCCTCGGTCGCCTCTTCGTTGGCGGGGGCGACGTCGGCCATCACTTGCCCTCCACCGGGCGGAAGCCGGAGCAGACGACGCGCATCCAGCCGATCCGCCCGTCGCGCTCGGCAATGAAGGCCTGTTGTTCGACCTCGAAGAGCCCTTCCGGGTTGCGGACCAGGAAGCGGTAGCCGACCCGCTCGCGATCGGCGAAGGCATCGGTCTCGAGCCGCTCCAGCTCCTCGATCTCGTCGGAGTCGTCGAACCAGGTGCGCAGCACCGCGTCGATCACCGTCGCGGCGTCCTCGGCCTCCCAGAAGCGGCGCGGCGTGACGGCGCGGAGCTCGACCTCTGGGTGGAGCAGCTCGCGGATGCGCTCGAAGTCCTTCAGCGCCAGGGCGGCGGCGAAGGAGGACCCGAGCGAAGCCGACGAGTCGACTTTGACAGTCTCGGACATGCACCGATCCTGGCGTCCCCGCCACCGCCTGTCAACGAGAGGAGCCCCGATGTGCTTCGAGTTTGACGCCCTGCCGCCCGACCTCCCCGACGGCCGCGCCCTGATCGCCGGCGCCGCCGCCGCCGAGTCGCTGACCCTGACCGCCGCCGACGGCAACGAGCTCGCCGCCGCGCTGGCCGAGTCGGCCGAGCCGTCCGGTCCCGGCGTCGTCATCCTGCCCGACGTCCGCGGCCTCTACCGCTTCTACGTGGCGCTGGCCGAGCGCCTCGCCGAGGCGGGCCACGACGCGATCGCCTTCGACTACTTCGGCCGCACCGCGGGCGCCGAGGAGCGCGGCGAGGACTTCGACTACATGCCGCACGTGCAGCAGACGACGATCGAGGGCGTGCAGACGGATCTCGCCGCGGCGCGGGCGGCGCTGGCCGAACGCACCGGCGCGACGCGGTTCGCCTCGCTCGGCTTCTGCTTCGGCGGTGGCCACTCGTTCTGGGCCGGGGCGAACCCGGACCTGGGGCTCGACGCGGTGGTCGGCTTCTACGGCCTGCTGAACCCCGGCGAGCGCACCAACCGGCCGAACCTGGTCGAGCGCGGCGACGAGATCAAGGTGCCGGTGCTCGGCCTCTTCGGCGGCGATGACCCGAACATCCCGCCCGCCGACATCCAGGCTTTCGACGCCGGACTGGAGCGGGCGGGCGTCGACCACGAGATCGTCACCTACCCGGGCGCCCCGCACTCGTTCTTCGACCGCAAACAGGAGGAGTTCGCGGAGGCCTCGAGCGACGCCTGGACGCGCGTGCTCGACTTCCTCGCCGCGGAACCGGTGGAGGCGATCGTGTAGGCGCCGGCGACGACCCCGGCGGCGCCGAACGAGTCGGTCTGGCCGTGGATGAAGAGGATCAGGGCGACCGCGCCCATCCCGATCGGCATCCGCGCCAGCAGCGCGTAGCCCACCAGCGGTCGCACGTGCGGCGCCGCGAAGACGCGGCGGTAGGCGGCGAGGCCGCTGGCCGGCTCTACGACGGTTTCCGAAGCCATCCGACCAGCGTTCCAAACGGGACGACTAGCCCGCGCCGACGGTCATCACGGCGAGGCCGCCGAGCAGGGTCTCGCGACGGCGGGCCGTCGGCGGCGCTGAGCGAGACGGCGAGGTCGTCGCTGATGCTCGGGATCAGCGGGGCGCCGAGCGAGGAGATGATCCCGGTGACCATGACGATGGGCACCAGGCGCCCGGCATCAGCCGGGCGCGCAACTCCGGGCTCATACGGCGCGGCCGGGCTGCAGCTTCTCGATCAGGCCGCCGAGCGTTTCGGAGGCGTGGACCAGCTCTGTCAGCTCCGCGTCGGGGAGTTGGGCGAGCGCCTCGCGCATGTTGGCGCGGATCTCCTTGCGGAGCGCCTCGAGCTCCTCGGTGCCGGCGGCGGTGATCTCGACCAGGACGACGCGGCCGTCCTCGCCGGAGCGTGCCCGCGCGACCAGCCCGCGTCCCTCGAGTTTGTCGACCAGCTGGGTGACGGTGGGCTGGGCGAGCGCCTCGGTCTGGGCCAGCTCGGTGATCCGGCGGGGGCCTCCGGTGAGGGTCGAGAGGACGCCCGCCTCGGTCCGCGACACCTCATGCGCCCCGCTCCGCATCATCAGGCGGGTGAGGCGCGCGGCGCGTCCCAGAAGGGTGCTGGCGACAAGTTCGATCGCCGTGGCGCGGTCTGGAGCGGGCGAGTTCATCAGGCCAATATAGAAAACCTATGCAATCCCGGCAGGTTCGGTCTGGGCCGGGGCGTCGGCGCCCACCGCGTCCCCGGTGCCCTGGGCCCGCGCCGCCCGCCACAGTTCCCACCGCGTCCAGGCCACCATCGTCGCTCCCGCGTACACCCAACCGAGCGCGATGTCGAAGAAGTAGTGCTCGCCGGTCGCCATCAGGGTCAGGCCCATCGCGGCCGGGTAGAGCAGCAGCAGCGGCCGCGCCCAGCGCCACCGGATCCGGTCCCAGAGGAAGAGCGCGACCAGCATCGTGAAGGCGGCGTGCAGCGAGGGCACCGCGGCGACCAGGTTGACCGAGGCCTGGCCTTCGGAGAAGAGGATCGAGGTGCCGACGCCGATGATCTTCCAGCCTTCCGAGGTGGTCCGGTGCACGTCGTGGAGCAGCCCTTCCTGCCCGGCCAGCCAGGGGGGCGCGGCGGGGAAGAGGATGTAGGTGACGACGCCCGCGATCGCCAGCGAGACGAGCCGCTTGGCGAAGCGGAGGTAGGCGGGGCGGTCGCGTGCCCAGAGCCAGCCGGCGAGCGCGAACGGGGTGATGAAGTAGCTGGTGTAGACGAGCGTGAAACCGACGTTCCAGGCGGTGAGGCGGGTCGGGTCGTAGAGGTGGTGCTGCAGCCATTCGGTCGGGGTCTGGCCGAGGAAGACCGCCTTGTCGAACGCGATCATCGGGTCGAAGTGGACGCCGATGCCGAGTTTGTCGGCGACGCCGCGGGTCATGTCGTAGGCGCCGAGGACGATCACCATCGGCGCCCAGTCGATGACCAGTTGCAGCATTTCGCGCGGGTGGCGGCCGAGGCAGGCGCAGCCGAGCGCGCCGCAGACCCAGGCGACCACCAGCTCGCGCTGGACCGGGATGCCGTAGTGGTAGCTCCAGATGACGAAGCCGACGAAGTAGAGCGCCAGCGCGCACCGCCGCACCGCAGGCCAGTGGCCGAAGTGGAAAACGGGCTCCGCCTGGGAGCCCGCCCTGGCAAGGTCGACGGAGCTCACCCGGGGAAGCCTAAGCCCGCAGGCCGCCTCGCGGTGCCTCTCGGGCTCGCGGGGCTAGGAACCGGCGACGGCGACGCCGACGATCAGCAGGCGGCCGGGACGGCGGGCGACGTTGACGACGCGATCGGCGCCGTCGCGGATCAACACCGCGTCGCCGCGCGAGACCGTCACCGGCTCTTCGCCGCGGACGGTGATCTCGAAGGTTCCGGCGATGATGAGGATGAAGAGCTCACGGTGGTGGAGGATCTCGCGGGCTCCCTCCTCGCCGCCGCCGATCTCCAGCGTCGCGCCCGCGTCGTAGTCGGTGATCCGCGGCGAGAGTTTCCAGCGCTGGTGGCCGAGGAAGCGGGTGCTGAGGCCCTCGGTCCTGGAGGAGAGGACGCTGCCTTCGCCGTCGCGGATCACCTCCAGCGGCCGGCGGTCGACCCGGCTGCCATCGACCAGGTCGCTCAGTTCGACTTCGAAGAAGTCGGCGAGCCGCACCAGCCGGCTGATCGTGATGTCGGACTTGCCGCTCTCGACCAGCGAGAGGAATGAGCTGGAGATGTTGGTCGCCGCTTCCAGCTGGCTCAGCGAGAGTCCTCGCTCGGTGCGCAGGGCGCGCAGTCTGGTTCCCAGGTCGAGTTTGTTCATGGAACGGCGGCGATCATCTCATCGCCGCCGCCCCCGTGTCGAGTCTGAAAATTGCCTGAGTCGGAGCTACCGGTCGAGCCTCGGCTCCGGCCGCACCGTCGCCGGGACGCTCGCGGGGCGTCCCGGAAGCAGCTGGACGAGCGCCGCCACGGCCAGGCAGACGGCCGCCACGGCTACCAGGGCGAGCTCGAAGGCGCCCGCGTAATCGCCGTTCGGTCCGATCGCGCCGTAGAAGATCGCGCCGATCGCGGCGACCCCGATCGTGTTGCCGACCTGCTGGGCGGTCGAGAGCACGCCGGAGGCGGCGCCCGCGCGGCGCGGGTCCATGCCGCCGACCACGGTCGCCACCAGCGGCGCGGTCAGCAGGCCCATGCCGATCCCGTCCACGGCCAGCGCCGGGACGAGGAGGAGCGGCGAGCCACCGGTGCCGATCGCGCCGACCGTCAGCGCCAGCCCGGTCAGCGCGGTGGCGCGGACCACGCCCCCCGCCGCCGGTACCTGCCGGCCGAAGGGGGCGCCAGCGCTTCGGCGCCCGCCGAGGCGACCAGGTAGCCCGAGGCCAGCGCGGTGAAGACGAGGCCCGAGTCGAGAGCGCTGAGGCCGCAGCCCTCCTGCAGGTAGATGGCGAGGACGAGGAAGAACGAGGCCATCCCGGCGTAGAAGACGACCGAGGTGAGGACGCCGACCGTGAAGGACCGCTCGCGGAAGAGGTCGGGGTGGACGAGCGGCGAGCCGCCGGTCGCGGCGAGGCGGCGCTGGCGCAGGGCGAAGGCGAGCCCCAGCGGCACCGCGGCGGCGAGGCAGGCGAAGGTCCAGGCGGGCCAGCCCTGCCGCCGGCCTTCGACCAGTGGCAGGACGATCGCGACGAGGGTCGCGCCGGCCAGCGCGGCGCCTAGGAAGTCGAGGCGCCGGCCGACCTCGGCGCGGGACACGGCGAGGGCGCGCGGCGCCAGGGCGAGCGCGGCGATGCCGATCGGCACGTTGACCAGGTAGCAGGCGCGCCAGTCGAGGCCGAGCAGGTCGAGGGCGATCAGGGCGCCGCCGATCAGCTGCCCCCCGGCCGCCGCCAGTCCCATCACCAGGCCGTAGGTGGTGACGGCGCGGCGGCGCTCGTCGCCGTCGAAGGTGACGCCGATGATCGAGAGCACCTGCGGGGCGAAGAGCGCGGCGCCGATGCCCTGCAGGACGCGGCCGACGAGCAGCAGGTCGATCCCGGACGCGGCGCCGCAGAGCGCCGAGGAGGCGGTGAAGAGGGCGAGGCCGGTGACGAAGAGGCGGCGCCGGCCGAAGAGGTCGCCGAGCCGGCCGCCGAGGATCAGCAGCGAGGCGATCGCGATCGCGTAGGTCGCGACGACCAGCTGGATCTGCGAGTCGGAGGCGCCGAGCTCGGCCTGGGTCGAGGGGATGGCGACGTTGACGATGAAGAAGTCGAGGACGAAGACGAAGGTCCCGGCCATCAGCACGGCCATCGTCAGGGCGGTGGATCGGGCGTTGTTCAGTTGTTTGTTCATGGCGAGCATCGTGCTCGCCGCGGGTAGGCGCGTCGATTACCTGCGGGGTAATGCGCTCAGCGCGGCGCGAAGGCGCGGCAGGCGGCCGTGGTGGCCTCGTCGGCCGGGAAGAACGACTCGATCGAGAGCTCGGCGACGGTCACGTCGACCGCGGTGCCGAAGGTCGCGACGGTGCTGAAGAAGTTCAGCGCCTCCCCTTGCGGGCCGCGCAGCAGCAGCGGCATGAAGACGTCCTGCTGATGGTGGAAGGTGCTGCGGTCCTCCTCCCGGGTGGGGGTCGGGAAGGCGGCCAGCTCCTCGTGCAGCTCGACCATCGCCGCTTCCCCGGTCAGCCGCGACTGCCGCTCGATCCGCCGCAGGACGTGGTGGCGCCATTCGCCCCAGTTGAGGATCCGCGGCGCCATCCCTTCCGGGTGCAGGGCGATCCGCATCCCGTTGGCGGGCGGCTCGAGCAGGTGCGGCGCGACCCCCTCGGTGAGCAGGCCGAGGCCGCGATTCGCGGTGACCAACTCCCAGTGGCGGTCGACGACCAGCGCCGGGTAGGGATCGTGGGCGGCGAGCACCTTGTCGATCGCCGCCCGCACCGGCTCCAGATCGGGGTCCTCGTAGGCGAGCTCGCGGTACTCGGGCGCGAAGCCCGCGGCGATCAGCAGTTCGTTTCGGTCGCGCAGTGGCATTTCGAGGTTGTCGGCGAGGCCGATCACCATCTCGCGGCTCGGGTTCGAGCGGCCGGTCTCGAGGAAGCTGATGTGGCGGGCCGAGACGCCCGCCTCCAGCGCCAGCTCGAGTTGGCTGCGCCGGCGCCGCCGGCGCCACTCGCGCAGCAGCGGCCCGACGCCGGTCCTGGGCGCGGTCGCGACTGGGGACGGCATCCCCGCCAGCGTACCCACGTCGCCGCGACGGGTCGCTTACCTCGGAGGTAATGGCGGCGCGTCGCCTACTGGGGGCCTGCGCTTGGCGCCGCGCGGTCCCCGGCGCCCGCCGCGTCCCGCCGTCCCAGCTTCGCCCCCATCTTCACCGCCTTCACCGCGCTGGTCGCGCCCGCCTGCATGGTGAAGCCGACCGCGAAGAGCAGGATGCCGGGGATGCGCAGGAACGGCGAGCCGATCATCAGCAGGCCGATCCGGCCGATCACGTAGGCGGGGGTGCTGACGACGGCGCCGAGCAGGGTCCCGACGACGCTGGCGGAGAGGCGGTCGCGGAGCGACGGCTTCACCGAGCCGATCCCGATCAGCCGCGCCGGCACCGCGACGTAGGCGATCATCATCACCCCGATCACGACGCTGAGGCAGAGCGTGAACCAGGGCCGGTGGGCGCGGGTGACGACGGTGACGGTCAGTCCCAGGGCGAGGCCGACGACCGCGCCGGAGCCGAGGATCGTCGCCAGATGGCGGCCGGCTTCCCCCATCGCCGGACGCACCTTCGGCTTGCCGTCCTGGCTGATCGCGAAGCCGAAGACGGCGTTCAGCCAGAAGCAGCCGGCGGTGATCGCGGCGACGCCGACGACGATCGGGATCACGATCGGCCCGCGTATCGCCTGCCAGGTGCGGTCGTGGAGGACGTGGGCGCGCAGGTCGTACATCGCCGCCCAGATCCACATCGCGGGCGGGATCTGGATCACGGTCAGGCGCCAGTTGCCGAGCAGCAGCCGCAGCCCGCTGAAGAGCATCGCGACGCCGCCGACCACCAGCGCCAGCGGCTCCAGCAGCCGGTGCCGCCGACTCAGCCCTTCGACCGCGCGGACGACCTGCGCCTCGTCCCCCTCGCGCACGCCGCGCGCCACCGCCGCGAACCGCTCTGCCCAGTCGCTCCGCGTCACCTCGGTCGCCCTCGCTTGGTCCCCCCGGCCTGCTCCTCGATCAGCACCGCGCCTTCATAGCCGATCACGCACCCGGGGACACGATCGGCAGTCCGGCCAGGGCCGACGAATCTATGTAAAGGGCCGGGAGCCCCGTATTTCTTCGAGCGCGCGGCTGGCCGAGTTCGTCATATCCACCGGTCCCGGCGGGAACAGATCGCGGTAGAACTCCAACCACTGGGGGTCGCGATCCGCTCCTCGCCCGGGAGAGCCACGGTCCCAACACCGCGACCTCCTCCCCGTTGCGCATCACCGACACGCGCTTGGTCTCTTTCACGCACATGTAGTGGTCGAGGCTCCCCTTCAGCTCCTCGAAGGTACCGTCACCGTCTCGATCTCGGTCATCTGGGTCAAGGTGGCGCCTCACTTTTCAGGATTTCTCGGTGGTCGCGCCGCGCTCGCGGGCGCCGGCGAGCGCGGCGGCGGCGCGGAGGTCGGCGAGGACCCGCTCGCGGACCGCGCCGACCAGGGCGGTGGCGTTGCGGCAGTCGCGGGCGCCGGCGGCGACGGCGGCCGGATGGACGCTGCCGACCACCATCTCCAGCAGGACGAGGCCGGGGTCTTCGCCGGGGAAGGCGCCGTCGGGCAGGTCTTCGAGCAGCGAGACCATCACGTCCTCGAGGGCGAGCGCCGTGCGCAGGACTTCCTCGACCAGCTCGCGGGTCGTCGCCAGGTCCACCTCCTGGCCTCGGTGCGTGTCGCGGCGCCCGCTCACGCACGACCAAGGCGCCGGGCGGCCCGATCTCTCCCCCACTACGGGCGCCTCCGGCCCGAAATCCGAATGCCGAAGCCGCAGAGTGGGTAGAAATCGAAGCGATGAGCTACCAGGCAGACACCAATCGATACGGCGGCAAGATGACCTACCGGCGGACGGGGCGCTCCGGGCTCGACCTGCCGGTCCTCTCGCTCGGCTACTGGCACAACTTCGGCGACGACCGCAAATTCGAGACGCAGCGGGAGATCGCCCGCCGCGCCTTCGACCTCGGCATCACCCACCACGACCTCGCCAATAACTACGGCCCGCCCTACGGCTCCGCCGAGGCCAACTTCGGCCGCCTGATGCGCGAGGACTTCCGCCCCTACCGCGACGAGATGATCATCTCCACCAAGGCCGGCTGGGACACGTGGCCCGGCCCCTACGGCCAGGGCGGAGGCTCGCGCAAGTACATGCTGTCCTCGCTCGACCAGTCGCTGGCTCGCATGGGCCTGGACTACGTCGACATCTTCTACTCACACCGGCTCGACGGCTCGACCCCGCTGGAGGAAACGATGGGCGCCCTCCACAGCGCCGTCCACCAGGGCAAGGCGCTCTACGTCGGCATCTCCTCCTACGACGCCGAGCACACCCGCAAAGCCGCCGCGATCCTCGCCGACCTGGGCACGCACCTCCTCATCCACCAGCCCAGCTACTCGATGCTGAACCGCTGGATCGAGCGCGAGGGGCTGCTCGACGCGACCGAGGAGCTCGGGGTCGGTGTGATCGGCTTCACCGTCCTCGCCCAGGGCCTTCTCACCGGCCGCTACCTCGACGGCATCCCGGAGGGCTCGCGCGCCACCCAGAATGGCTACGGCGCCTTCGACAGCTCCTGGATCAACGACGAGGTGATCAGCCGGGTCCGCGAACTCAACGCGCTCGCCGAGAAACGGGGCCAGACGCCGGCGCAGGTGGCGCTCGCCTGGAGCCTCCGCGACCCGCGCATGACCTCGCTGGTGATCGGCGCCTCCTCGGTCGCGCAGCTGGAGCAGAACGTTGACGCGCTCGACAACCTCGACTTCACCCCGGAGGAACTGGCCGAGATCGACCGGATCGTCGACTTCGACTCCGGCGTCGACGAGTGGGCGGCCGCCCGCGCGGGCAAGATCGGCTCCGGGATCTGAGCCATTTCGACCGACGGGCGAACTAATGTTCGCGACATGAGTGGCAGGGCGCGTGGCGTCGCCCAACGATGTCTCACTGCAATAGAGCCAAGGAGAGTGAAGTTTGCCGTGATTTTCGATATCTCGAAAATCGTTTCCGAGACGAGAGACGCCGAGCCAATCCTGTCGACCCCCAACGGTGCGCTTTTCAATGAAGACTGCGTCGAATTCCTGAGCAGGGTTCGGGATGAGTCGGTCGACACTGTCTTCGCAGACCCCCCGTTCAACCTCGGCAAGGTCTATGGTCAAAAAGTCGACGACCGCATCACCGAGGACGAGTACTTGGAGTGGGGAGAAAGATGGCTCGACCAATGCATCCGAGTGTTGAAGCCTGGCGGGTCACTCTTTGTCTACAACCTGCCCAGATGGAATATGTGTTTCGGAGCTCACTTGATGAAGTCGGAATTGGAGTTCCGACACTGGATCTCCATCAGCATGAAGGCAGGCCTCCCTATCGCCCGGAAGCTCTACCCCGCGCATTACAGCCTCTTGTATTTCTCAAAGGGAAAACCAAGGACGTTCAACCGTATCCGGACCCCCATCGAACTCTGCCGTCACTGCGGCGGCGAGATCAAGGACTACGGTGGTCATCGCGGGGCGATGAACCCAGCCGGGGTGAACCTGACCGATGTTTGGACTGATGTCCCCCCGGTGCGTCACTGGAAATTCAAGAGCAAAAAGCGCGGCGCGAACCAACTCTCTACCAAGATCTTGGAGCGCGTGATTCACCTCTCTACCAGGGAGGGAGACTTGGTTCTGGACCCCTTTGGTGGGAGCGGAACGACCTTCGACGTCGCCCAAAGCCACTGCCGATTTTGGATTGGCTCAGAGATCGAGAACTGCGATGTGATCATCGAGCGCCTCGAGAGCAGCGAACTGCATAGGCATTCGAACAGCGACTGGGTCGAAATCGCCGCTTAAACCAAGGCCCGACCATCCCGTCCCTTTGGGATGTATTCAACCTCAGCGTCAAGGTCGTCATGAGCAACACCGTAGATACGTAAGGCTCCACCTTTGCCTGGGTACTTGCTCCAAAGTTCGAAGTAGGGCGCGATCTCCTCGAAATTGCCGACTCTATCCGTCAGGTACCGCTGGGTTTCCTTGACTGGTAAGGCCAAGACTCCCCCTCCCAGCGTTCCGCGTCCGATCCCGTCGAGAAGCTTGTTGATCGCGCGATGAGTTGACGACACGTTCCCCGTCTCCCACTCGAAGCCGACGTAGGCTCCGTTATCCAGAAGCAGAGCATCAAGATCGCCGGTGGTAAGGGTGTCCCGTCCCTGAAACCCGACCGGAAGCTTTGGCAGCGCCTCCGTCTGCCAACCCGAATCCGCGAGTTATCTGATTGCCGGAATCTTGATTGGCTTGACACCATTCACATGACGATCCGTTTTCCCGTCGGGTCTTAACCGAGGTACCGGATTAAGAACGAATCGACCGGTCCCCCACGGCCAGTCGACTCTCTCTATGGCCCCCTCGACATCTGTGCAGGCACGTCGCCAAGTGCTGGTTCGCGCAAATCCTCCGGCGACGATGTCCAAGCTCTGCACGA
The DNA here is from genome assembly GCA_036495785.1 of Solirubrobacterales bacterium. GTDB lineage: Bacteria > Actinomycetota > Thermoleophilia > Solirubrobacterales > 70-9 > VAYN01. The sequence continues at coordinate 19,213 of DASXMH010000029.1, read as the reverse complement.
TCTTCACCATTAAAGAAATACAGCAATCAGTAAAAACCCGTCGGCGGGCCCGCGCGCCCGGTTCGCCATCCTTAAGGGATGACCGCCCCCACCGACGCGCCGCGGCGCCCCGACGTTCCCCTCTCGATCCTCGACCTCGCCGCGGTTGGCCCCGACGAGACGATCGCCGACAGCTTCGAGGGCAGCGTGCGGCTCGCCCAGTCGGCGGAGCGGCTCGGCTACCGGCGCGTCTGGTACGCCGAGCACCACAACATCCGCTCGATTGCGAGTTCGGCGACCGCCGTCCTGATCGCCCACATCGCCGCCCACACCGAGAAGATCCGGCTCGGCGCGGGCGGCGTCATGCTGCCCAACCACTCGCCGCTGGTGATCGCCGAGCAGTTCGGCACGCTGGCCACCCTCCACCCTGGCCGCATCGACCTCGGCCTCGGCCGCGCCCCCGGCTCCGACACCGCCGCGATGCGGGCGCTGCGCCGCGACGAGCTCTCCAGCGAACGCTTCCCCCAGGACGTGCAGGAGCTGCAGGGGCTGCTCTCCGACAACAGCCCGCTCTCCGGCGTCATCGCGATCCCCGGCAAGGGCACCCACGTCCCCCTCTACATCCTCGGCTCCTCGCTCTTCGGTGCCCAGCTCGCCGCGGTGCTGGGACTGCCCTACGCCTTCGCCTCCCACTTCGCCCCGCACTCGCTGTTCGACGCGCTGCAGGTGTACCGGGAAGGATTCAAACCCTCCGAGCAGCTCGCCGAGCCCTACGCGATGGCGGGCGTCGGGGTGATCGCGGCGCCGGACAAGGCGAATGCCGAGGCGCAGCTCGAGGTGACCCGTCGCGCCCGGGTCAAGAACCTCTTCAAGAATCCCGGCGGCAGCCGGCTCACCGAGGAGGAGGTCGACCAGATCCTCGAATCGCCACGCGCCCGCGCGGTCGACGAGATGCTCACCTACTCGGCGGTCGGGACCGGCGCCGAAGCGGCCGCCTACCTCGCCGACTTCCAGGAGAAGACCGGCGTCCAGGAGTTGATCACGGTCCACTACGCCGACTCGGTCGACAACCGGGTGCGCTCGGTGGAGCTGCTGGCCGAGGCGGCAAACCTCGGCGCGCCCGCCCCGGCGTAGTGCGTCAGAGCAGGCGGGCGACGGCTTCGGTGAGCGACTCGAGGACGACGGTCGCCCGCTGCAGTTCGGCGCCGGGGTGGGACGTGCGGAACGCGACCACGGGGATGTCGGCGGCGCGGGCCGACTCGATCCCGCTCGGAGCGTCCTCGAGCACCAGGCACCTTGCCGGATCGACCCCCAGTTCGCGGGCGCCGAGCAGGAACGGTTCCGGGTCGGGCTTGCCGTGGGCGATCAGGTCGGCGGTGATCAGCACGGCGGGCGGCTCGAGCCCGGCGCCGCGCAGCCGCGCCGTCGCCAGCTCGGTCGAGCCGCTGGTCACGACCGCGATCGGGATCGGCCCGGCGAGCAGCCCGGCGGCGCCGCGGTAGGCGGTCACCGAGTCGGCGTCGTCGACCTCGTCGCGGTCGATCTGTGCCTGCTCGGCGGCGGCCTCGCCCTCCGGCACGAGCAGCGCGACCGTCTCCCGCGTCGGCCGCCCCATCGCAAAGCGGTGCGTCTCCTCCTCGTCGAGCCCGCGCCGCCGCGCGAACGCGCCCCAGGCCCGCTTGCTCGAGGCGACCGAGTCGACAAGCGTGCCGTCGAGGTCGGCGAGGATCGCGTCGGGTGACCAGATCTCGGGTCCCGCCGCCGTGTCCTGCCGATCGACTTCGCTCACCCGCCCGATCCTAGAGCGCCCTCACTTCGCCACCGCCCGCGCGCGCCGCACCTGGCGGTCACGTGGCGGCCGGTTCGCGCCTTGTGCGCGGCGATCGCACGGCACTTGGCCCGGCCGCCACCCCCCGGCCGGCTGGTCGCACCGCGCCTGCCGCGGGGGCCCTGTGGCCCGACCGCACCGGTCGCGCCCGTCGCTCCGGTGGACCCGGTCGCGCCCGTCGCTCCGGCCGCCCCGCTCGATCCCGCCGGACCGGCCGGGCCGACCACGGTTTCGCCGCCCGTGGCGGCCGGGGTCGGCCCCACCCGCAGCGCGATGACGTCACCGAACGGGATCGGCCCGTCGACCGCGACCGCCTCGGCGCCGCGGCCGAGGCGCAGCAGCCAGCTCTGGTCGACGCTTTCGGGGGCGACGCCGTCCAGCGAGGCGAGGACGCCACCTTCGAAGGTGAACGAGTGGACGCAGCCCGCCGGATACACGGGGAACGTTTCCGCCTCCGCGTCGCCCAGCACTTCCCGCAGCGACGCGCCGCTCGGCGCTTCGACGCTGCACATCCGTACGTTCCCCGGCGCCCCTTCGATCGCCAGCAGGTGGGCGACCGGGGTGCCCGCGGCGACCGCGGGGGCCGGGCGGACGCTCGGCAGCCCGGCGGCTTCGCGGGCGGGCGGTTCGACGACGAAGCCCTCGCCGCGGATCGCGGCCAGCGCGAGGGTAGTCGCGTAGACGTTCGGCGTTTCGCCCGGTTCGAAGCTGAAGCCGCCTTCACCGGCGCCCGAGGCCGTCTGTGCCGAGAGCAGGAAGTCGATCGGCGTCTCGCCGGTCGCCGTCGTCCAGGCCCCCGCGCGCGGATCGACGCCGCAGGCGTTCAGCCCCATCACCGCCTCGGCCGTGACTTCGGCAAACGGTTCTTCGATCGCGCCCGTCGTCGCGTCCTCCTCGCCGTGCAGGTAGGCGACCCCGGCCGCGACGGCCGGGTCGTAGGCCGGCGCGCCCGCCTCGCACAGCGCCGCCAGCGCGGTCCCGGTCATTTCGGCCCGCGTCATCGCTTCTTCCGACCAGCCGCCGTCGCCTTCCTGCTGGGCGCGCAGGTGGGCGATCGCCGGCGCCAGCGCCCAGCGCGGCGTCGGGCTCGCCAGCAGCCCGAGGATCCCGATCGCCGTGTTCCGCGGGCTCGACGCCCCTTCGAAGTCGCCGAAGCTGCCGGTCGCCGCGTTCCAGGTGCCGGCGATCCGCGCGGGCAGGTTCAGTTCGGCGGAGACACGCGAGGTGTCGAGCCCGGCGGCGTGGGCGACCAGGGCCACCCGCGCCCATTCGTTCGCCAGCAGGAAGGGCGGCGGGCTGGTCCACCAACCCGTATTGCCGCCGTATTCGGCGGCGAGGAAGCCCTGCAGGCTCGGCCCGCCGCCGGGGACGTCGGCCGCGTTGACGCCCGCGGCGGCCAGCCCGAGCGCCGCCCAGTCGCTGCTGAACTGGGAGTGGTCGAATTCGATGAAACCTTCGGGATCGGTCGGTTCGCCACTCGCCGTGACCTTGGCACGCAGGTAGGCGGCGGCCTTCGCGGCGGCGGCGTCGATTTCGGCCTGCGAGGCGGCGCTCGCGGCGCTCACCCAGACCAGAAACAGGACGGCCACGACAAGCAGGGAACGACTGAGGATCGACATCCAAGACCCCTTTCCACGAGGGTTCGCGTTGGATGGATCGGAGGGAGGTCTCCTGACTTCCGAGCCTTCCCCCCGCGCCTTCCCGGCTCTCGCCAGTGGCCGCGCGTCCCGCGCTGCGAGGGGCATCCTCGGTCACAGTGGCGGGACCGCGCCGGACTTGCACCGGACTTCCCTGTCCACCGATCCGCTGTTCGGTTGTGGCGGCCAACCTAGCGGACATCCGTCCGCCCCACCGGCCTTCCGCCGCCGCACCGATTACCTTGCCCGCGCCCGCCGGCGAGGGAACTCGGTGAGAACCCGGGACTGACGCGCAACGGTGATGGGGCGGCCGACCGCCCCGAGTCCGAATGCTCGCCGCCAGGCGCACACATAAGGACCCCTGTTTCGCGAACGGACGGCCGGTCTTCTCTCCTTCTCGGAAGGGGCAGAGGCGCGCCCGTCCCCAACCAGAAGGAGATCCATCGATGCGTTCCATCACCGCGCGGCTGGCGCTGCTTGCCGCGACCCTGGTCGCGCTGGCCCTGCCGGCGTTCGCCGCGGCGACCGCGACCCCGGCCGAAATCTCGAACGCCCTCGGCAAAGGCGTCACCTACCTGAGAGGACTGCAGACGAGCGGCGGCGAAATCGCCGGCTTCGGCGGCGATTGGGCCCTGACCGGGCTCGCGTCCGCGGGCACCGCCGCCGCCGACGTCGACAAAGCGGGCCTCACCGGACACGACGCGCGCAGTTGGTACGAAGGCGTGGTCGGCACGCCGGGCTGGCCGGAAGGCGGCGTCGCCACCGACTTCGAGCGCGGCGCGCTCCTCGCCTACGCCGCCGGGATCGACCCGGCCCGCGTCTCCAAGCGCCAGAACCTGATCGCCAAGGTCGCCTCCACCTACCAGCCCGCCAGCCCCGGCTACTACGGCGAAACGCTGAACGCGACCGTCTTCGGGCTGCTGGTGCTGGGGCAGGTGAAGACGACCGGCGGCGTCCGTCGCTTCCCGCCCGCCGTGCTCGAAGGAGCGGCCGCGGCACTCGACGCCAACCAGCACACCGACGGCGGTTGGACCTGGCAGAAAGCGGCGGGCAACCCGGCGGCGCTCGAATCGCCCTCCGAACCGGACATGACCGGGGCGGCGATGGCGGCGCTCTGCGGCGCCGGCGTCCCCGCGAGCAACGCGGCAATCGTCGCGGGCCGCGAATACCTGGCCACGGACCTGAACAAAACGACCGGCGCCTTCGAATCGGAATTCGGCGCCAACACCGACTCGACCGCCTGGGCGGTAGCGGGGCTGAAAGCCTGCGGGATCGACCCACAGGGCGCCGAATTCACCGGCGGCGGCACGAAAAAACCGACGCCGCTGAACTACCTGATCAACCAACAGGTGACCGGCGGCGGGTTCCGGTACACGACCGGGATGAGCGCCAACGAGTACGGGAGCCAGGACGCGGTGCGGGCGCTCGCCGGCGGCGGCTTCACCGCGGTGCCGCCGAAACCGGCGAGCGGCCCGCAGTGGACCGCCGTCACCGAATTCGCCACCGGCGGGGCGGAATCGACCTCGCTGGCGCTGGTGGTCGAAACCGGGACCGGCGCACCCGCCGTCTGCTCGGTGACGCCGGCGCCCGGCGCCACCACGACGACGCTGGCGACGGTGCTGAGCGCGGCGGTCGCCGGGACCACCCCGGCGGGCTGCGTGACCGGCTTCCAGCCGAGCAGCGGGACCGGGGCGATCACCCAGGTGAACGGCCGGCCGACCGTGCCCGCCGAACGATGGAAGGTGTCGATCGACGGCGGCGCCAAGGTGACCGCCAAACGCTCGACCGTGATCCACGTCGGCGACACGATCGACCTCTCCTACGAATAGGAGCCGGTGGATGGGGGCGGGCGGCGTGGTCTATGCTGCCCGCCCACATAAGAGGATCGGTGGACAGGGAAGTCCGGTGAGAAGCCGGCGCGGACCCGCCACTGTGATCGGGCATCGACTCCGTCGCACGTCAGCGACAGCCACTGGCCGCGAGGCCGGGAAGGCGCGACGGAGGGCCCCGTAAGTCAGGAGACCTCCCTCCGATCCGTGAACGTCAACGCCCTCGCGGAAAGGGGCAAGGCATGTCGGTCCGTCATCTCCTCACGGCGCTCTGCGCCTGCTTCTCGCTTCTCCTCGTCCTGGCGGCGCCCGCCGCGGCGAGCCCGATCACCGTCAACGTCCGGATCGAGGGAGCGCACGAAACCCTCTTCGAGGGGCCGCTCGCGGTCGAACCCCACGGCGTCCACGCCGGCTCGGACACCGAAGCGGGCCTGCGCCCCTGCGACGGGATCAACGCGCTCGACCCCCGCAACACCATCCCCGCACCCACCCCCACCTCGACCTCCGCCGACGCGATGGCGCTGATCGGTGAAACCTTCGACGGCAAGTGGTACCCGGGCTTCGACGACTACTTCATCACCCGCTGGGGGCCGGACCGCGAAGCCGAAGGAAAGTCCTGGGGCATCCTCGTCAACGACACCTTCACCAGCGTCGGCGGCTGCCAGTACCAGCTCGACGCCGGCGACGAAGTGCTGTGGGTCTTCAACGCCTTCGACGGGCAGCCGAACCTGGGGCTCTTCCCGGAGGACGACACCTCGGGCGGATGGACGCTGACCGCGACGGCGACGCTGAACCAGCCGTTCGGGGTCGAAGTCGTGGCCTTCGAGGACGGCCAGGAAGGGGCGCCGTCCGAGCACCCGGGGCGCGGCGGATCGGTCGCCTACGCGGGCGCCGACGTCTCGCCGGTGACGACGAGCGCGAAGGGCTTCGAGCGGGTCGAGACCTCCGACCAGGCGACGGTGCCCACGGACTCCGCCGGCAAGGCCCAGATCGTCTTCACGACCCCGGGCTGGCACCGGATCAAGGCGACCGTCCCCGGCCTCGGCGAAGAAGCCGCGATCCGCTCCAACCGGCTCGACGTGTGCGTGCCGGAAGCGGGCCAGAGCGACTGCGGCGCGTTGCCCGCGGAAGATCGGGTGCGGGTACCGCCGGGGTCGAGCGGCGGTGAACTACCGGCCGAACCGCCGGCTTCCCAGAGTCCTGAAAGCACCGGCGGCGGCAGCGCCTCGGACCCATCCGGCGGCCATTCGTCGACTCAGCCGACCGTCCCGTTGCCGCAACCAGGCCAACTCCGGGTCTCGGTCCCGAGGCTCGACCGCGCCCAGCTGAAGGAGGGGCGGCTCGGTGTGACCTGGAAGGTCCTCGACGCAGGTGCCGGGGTGGCGCGCTGGACGATCTCCTCGCAGACCCTCGGCCGCAAGAAGGCGCCCTACGTGAGGCGGGCGAGCGGGACGGCCGACACCTCGGCGTCGCTGCGACTGCCGCGCGGCCACGCCTACCGTCTGCGCTTCACGATCACCGACGCCCTCGGGCGAGGCTCCAGCGTGACGATCGGGAAGGTCGTGGTCCCCGGTGGCGGGCGCGGCTGAGCGCCGGCGGACCCGCGGGCCGCGCCTGGTGTCGGCGCTGCTGGCCGCCGCGCTCGCGGCGAGCGCCGCGGCGCTGGTGACCCGGGCGAACGCCGAGATCGGGAGCCCGCAGCACGGAGCGCAGTTCGACCTCACCGTCGGCTTCCTGCAGGAAGACCAGAACGACGATGGCGGGTTCGGCGGCGAACCCGGCGCGGCCTCGGACCCGGACTTCGCGTCCTGGGTCGCGCTGGCCCTCGCCGCCGCCAACGTCAACCCCCACAGCCAGGCCAAGCCGGCCCAGACCGACGTCTACTCCTACCTCGCCTCCCACGCCGGCGAGCTCGGCTCGACCACCGACTTCGAGCGCGCCCTGCTGGTCGTCGACGCGAGCGAATCCCCGCCGCGGCCGTTGGGCGGCGTAAACCTGGTCGAGAAGATCCTCGAAGGCCGCCTGCCGAGCGGCGCCTTCACCCACGAAGCGGGCGGGTCCTCGCCTGGCATGAACGACACGATCTTCGCGGTCCTGGCGCTCAGCCCGGTCAAGGAACCGGCGATCGAAAGCGCGGTGCGCGAAGCGGCCGGATGGGTGATCGCCGAACAGGACGACGACGGCAGCTGGCCCGCCTGGTGCCCGAGAAGCGTCTGCGAAGGCCGGCAGGACAACACCGACATGACCGGCGCCGCGATCGAGGCGCTGAACGCCGCCGGGATGCGCGACACCGAAGCGCAGGAAAGGGCGCTCGAGTACCTGCACGAAACCCAGCTGCCCGACGGCGGCTGGCCGCAGCAGCGCGGGGAAAGCGAATCGAACGTCGGCTCGACGGCCTGGGTCACCCAGGGGCTCTGGGCCGCCGGCCAGAACCCGGAAACCTGGCGAACCGGGGCGGGCGGCGAAAGCGAAGAACCGCTCGACTACATGGCATCGCTGCAAGAGGAAGACGGCGAGATCGAATACATGAAGGGCCGGCAGAGCCTCGGCGTCTGGATGACCGCCTACGTCACCCCCGCCCTGGCCGGCAGGCCGCTGCCGATCGTCCCGCCGCCGCCGCTCTCGCCGACGACGGCGCCGGGCACCACGGACACCGGCCCGGGCAGCGCCTCCGGCAAGGGCGCCGAAGGCGTGATCGCGGGTGGCGGCGGCCACGGCGCGCCGTTGTTCAGCCGCCCGAAGGCGAAGAGCAAGGGCAAGACTCCCGGCGGCGCCCGCGTCGTCCGCGGCGAGGGACTGCGGGCGCGCGACCGGAGTCGGAACCGCCGCGGCCCCAACCGCCACCAGCCGCATGGGCGCGAGACCGCCGAACCGAGGACGGAGTCGGAAGCCGACCAGGAAGTCGGAGCGGTGAGCGCCGGGGCGCCGCCCGTCGCGGGCGGGAACCAAGAGGGCGGCAACGGCAACGAACTGCGGGGTCCGGGCAAACGCGGTGCGCCGCTGCGGGCGGAGGCCTCGCAGCCGGCCGCCGCGACCGCCACCGGCGAGGAGGTCAGCGGCGTGTTGATCGGCTCGCCGGACGGCAGGCAGGGCAAGCTCGCCTTCGGCGCACCGGGGCTGCGGAGCGCCGGCGGCGGTGGCGATGGAATCGGCACGGCGGTCGGCATCGGCGTGGCGGCGCTCCTCGCCGACCTCCTCGGATTCGGCTGGGAGCGACGGCGGGGGGCGTTCGCGTGACCGCCGCCTCGATCGACCTCGGCGACGCCCTCTCCCACATCGCCACCGCGCTGCGCGTGCCGATGCTGATCGCGGCGGTGGTCGTCCTCCTGCTCTGCGCGCTCGAGCTCGGGCGCTTCGCGGTCGAATGGTGGCGGCGCTGGCGCAACCGCCAGTTCGACCTCGGCGAGGTCGTCGCGCGGGCGATCGCCGAACCCGCGCACGCCGCCCACTACGCGCGCTACGCCCGCAACGCGATCACCGCCCACGCCGTGCTGGCGATCGCCGGCGCACCCGCCGCCGATCGTGGCGCGGCCACCGAGCACGCCCTGGTCGACTACGAGCTTCGCGTGCAGCGCAGCCTCGACCGCACCCGGCTGCTGGTCCGCGCCGGCCCGGCGATCGGTCTGATGGGGACGCTGATCCCGCTGATCCCCGGCCTCGCCGCACTGTCGGGCGGCGACGTCTCGACCCTCGCCAACGACCTGCGCGACGCCTTCGGCGCGACCGTGGTCGGCCTCCTGGTCGGCACCGTCGCCTTCGGCCTCACCCTCGCCCGCACCCACATGTATACCGAAGACCTGGCTGGCCTGGAGCGCGGGAGCGCCGGCCGGTGAGCCGGATCGGCCTCGGCCGTCACCGGGCGATCGAGGACAACGCCGGCGACCCGCTCGACGGCCTGGTCAACCTCTTCGACGTCGGCATGATCCTCGCGATCGCCTTCCTGATCGCCGGCCTCGGCCTCACGCTCAACCTGAAGAGCGACAAGTTCGAGGCGCGCCGCGCCGGCCCGGCCGGCCCCACCGCCCGCGAACGGACGATCCCCAACCCGGCCTCCGCCCCCCGCGCCGCAGGCCGCGGCACTCCCGTCGGGCAGGTCTATCGCCTGCCCGACGGGCGCCTCGTCTACGTCAGGAGCGGCAGCCGGCGGCGTTGACCGAGCGGCTCAGGTTCGCCTTGCGGCCGTTGTGGCCTTCGGCCAGGACCTTCGCGTCGACCGGCGCCTGGCAGAGGTTCCGCGAGGCGACCAGCAGGCCACCCTTGCCGCCGGGCAGGTCGAGTTCGAATTTCGAGACCGGCAGGTCCGGCACCCCTTCGAAGCTCGTCCGGATGCCCCCTTCGTGGGAGTCGATCCGGCCGACCAGGTCGATCGTCACCTGGCCCTTCAGGTGGGCGACGAGGTCAGGGAGCTTGTGGTTGGAGGAGCGCAGGTAGACCGGCCCGGAGATCGGCTTGTCGAGGAGCGGCGACCAGGCCTCGGCGTGCCCGTAGATCGACTTCTTCGGGCAGGCTTCGGCCGCGAACTGGACCCGGGTGCAGACGGTGCCGAGGCTCGCCTGGTCGAGGAAGAGCGCGTGCGGCAGCGCCACCGAGAGGGCGGCGATGTCGGCGTCCTTCTGCGAGCGGGCGTTCAACACGGCGCGCAGGTGCGGGTGCGAGGCGCGAACGGTGGCGCCCCCCAACGTCAGCTTCAGCCGCGGCTTGAAGCCGAGGCCTTTGCAGCCTTCGATCCAGGCCCCGACGCTCACCTCGTGGGAGGTGAAGTCGGCCGCGTTGCCCGGGTCGTTGCCGCCGCCGGCGAGGCTGCCGGTGACGCTCGAGGCCTTGCAGCTCGTCCCGTTGCGGACGAAGAAGCCGCGCGTCAGTTCGACCGCCAGCGAGCGTAGGTCGAGCTTGGCGCCGCCGACCACGTCGGGGATCGGGTCGGAGACGACGTGGACCTGGCCCGTTTCCGGTTCGACGAAGAGCGCGGCGCGGACGACCACGGTGCCGAGGTCGAACGGCCCGGCCAGCGCCGGGGTGACGATCGCCATCGACAGCGGCGCCCCCTTATAAGGACCGCCGAGGTAGGCGTTACCGCTCAGCTCCAGCGGCGAGGAGCCCGAGCCCGCGGCGACCTTGACGGTCCCGATGAAGCTCGTGGTCGGGCAGCTCGGCGAGGCGATCTGGGCCCGCGCCGTGCTGGCCGCGGCGGCGGCGATCGTCGCTTCCGGACAGTAGGCGACGCCCTTGAGGCGGGCCGTGGTGCCGGGCGGCAGCGTCAGGTCGAGGCCTTTCAGCTCCTGTTCGCCGTCCTTGCGGTCGACCCGCAGCGTGTAATTGGTGAACGCCTTGGCGGTGTTGTTGGCGGGCGCCGCGGCGAAGCCCGGCGCGAAGGGGCGTTCGGCCCCGGTGCTCGCGCAGGGGCCGCCGCTCGGCGAGCCGGTCAGCTTGAAGCCCGGTTCGGTGGCGCCCTTGTCGGGCGAGCCGGACCACGCTTCGAAATCGTGGTTGGTGACGTTCGGCCCGCAGGTCGAGGGCGAGGTCAGCGGCGAGACCGACTTGCCGTCGAGCTTCACCTTGAACGAGGTGAAGGGAAGCTGCGGGGCGCCTTCGATCGTCGCCGTCAGCCGGCCCGTCTGCTCGTTCGCCGAGAGGTTGGCGAGCAGGCGCACGGAGACGCCGCGTTCGGCCGAGGAGGCGTCGAGGAAGAGGCGGTAGAGCTTCCCCGATTCAGGGTCGCCGCTTGCCTGCGGCGCCCGGTATGCGGAGCCGCGCAGGCTGCCCTTCGGCAGCACCGGCGTTTCCAGTTCGACGCTGCCGAGCCGCGAGTCGGCCGGGCATTCGATCGGCGCCCGCGTGCCGATCCCGAACTGCGCTTCCGTGCAGGTCGAGAGGTCGGGGGCGGCGGCCGGGTTCAGTCCCATACCCTGCGGCAGCGAGAGCTTCACGGTCTTCACGTCCGACTGGTAGACGTCGGCGTGCGGTTCGAACGGCATCTTCACTTCGACCGTCGCCGGCGCCGGCGAGTCGGCGCTTCCCGTCCCCGGGTCGGTCTGCGCGGTCGGTTCGAACGGGACGTTCTCGCACCCTTCGGGCTTCGCGCCCTTCGGCAGGTAGGCGATCACTTCCTGCGAGCCGGCCAGGAAGGCGGGCGGCGGGAACGCCGGCGCGAGCATGTCGTATTCGTCTTCCGGCGCTTCTTCCTGGACCGAATCGGCGTGCAGCACCTGCGCGTAGTCGCGATGGAACGGTTCGACTTCGGAGTTATTGCAGGTGCTCGGGTTGGTGAGGAAGGCACCGCCTTCGCCTTCTTGGCCCGTGGCCCCGTCGAAGAGGAGACGGTTCGTGTTCAGCGCCAGGCCGAGCTGGGGGACGTGGATCGTGAAGTACTCGTGGTAGTCGCTCTGCCACGCTACGCCGGCATTCAGGTAGACGGGAATGACCCCGAGGATGGCGAACCCGAATCGCGCCGGTTCACCGTCGCGGGGTTTGAGGTTGTAGACGGGAACGGACCCGAGGGAGGCACCGGTCAAGACGGAGACGGCGCTGGTGCCGACGCGGGTGTCTGCGGGACAGCCCCCTACCGGGAAGACTTCTTCTCCTTTTTCGTTGGTTGCGAGTTCGCACTGCGGCGTCGCCTGGGCGTTGACGCTGAGCCCGGCGGGTAGGTCGACCAGGAAGGTTTTCGCGCTGCCCACCGGTGCATGGCTCGTCGGGTTCTGCTTGACGATGATCTGCGTGAACGCGTCGGGCGGGTGTCCGGCGGCCTGCTTGAAGAAGAGTTCGGGCGTTTGCGCCGAGCACGGATCTTGGGTGCAGGTCCCAGCCTGCCAACCCGCCGCGGGCGATTCGGCGACGCCGCCCGGTTCCTGGCTTTCGATGATTTCGACCGCTCCCGCGCTCGAGGCGAACAGGGCGAAGAACAACGCGGCCGCGCAGCAGCCGAAGAACAAGCGACGCATCAAACCCTCCCTACGTTTCCCTGGATATTTCCCTGGCCGTGAACCGGTGCGGTGGGGTTCCGCTTGTTCACGCCTATGTGGCCGCGCACCCTTACACCGGGGGGTGCAAAGTTCAAGAAAAACGTCAGAGAGTTTCGAATTTTAGGTATATCTGCTCACCTTTGAAAGGTGAATGACTGAGCGTTCTGAACTTCTCCGCCAGCCGGGTTATGCTCGCCTGCGTGACGGCGACGGGGCTGGGGCACGAGCCGCCGCTCGGCAAGCGCGAGCGCAGGAAGCGGGAGACCCGTGAGTCGATCGTGGCCGCGGCCGAACGGCTCTTCGCCGCCGACGGCTACGACGGCGTCACCGTCGCCGACATCGCCGCCGGGGCCGGGGTCTCGGTGAAGACGCTCTTCACCTACTTCAACTCCAAGGAGGACCTCGTCTTCGCCGACGAGGAGAAGCTGCTCGGCCGGCTGCTCGGCATGATCGGCGACCGCGCCCCGGGCCAGACCCCGCTGCAGGCGGTGACCGCGGCGCTGCTCACGGCGCTCGAGGACGAGGAGGACCCGCAAGGCCTCGAGTCCTTCCACCGCACCCTCGCCTCCAGCCCCGCCGTCGCCTCGCGGTTGCGGCGGATGTGGGAGCAGTACGAGAACGAGCTCGCCGCGCTGCTCGCGGCCGAGCGCAACGAAGCGACGCCCTGCCCGGAGACCCACCTCGCCGCCGCCCAGCTGATCGCGCTGGTGCGCATCACCACCTCGCCCGACGCGCTCGCCTTCGTGCGGGAGCGCCGCTCCGCCGACGCCGGGGAGCCGGCGCTGCGCGAATGGATCGAGCGCAGCGCCGAACAGCTCGGCGACGGCCTCGCCGAGTACATGCGCCGCCCCGGCGCGACCGCCTGACCCGGCGCCCCGTGCGCGTGTCCCAGGACGGTCCGGGGACAGTTCCGTCGCAGCTCGAGGGTGAGTTCGCAGTTCTCGTCGCATAGCGCAGATAACTGCGAACTCAAATCGGGGGCCCGGCCGGTGCGTTCGCAGCTGACGACAAATGACGTCGCTAAGTGCGAACGCGCTCGGGGGCCCCAGCGGTGAGTTCGCACTTAACGACAAATGGTGTCGCTAAGTGCGAACGCGCAGCGGGGGACCGGGGCGGGGTGCGTGGACGGCACGCCTTCGTGCGCCCTCCGTCGGGAAGCGCGCGGGAGCCGACACGCTTCCTCGCGCGGTCGCCACACCTACGTGCGCGGTCGACCTGCCTCCGTGCGCCCGTCTCGTTGATGGGCCGGAAAGCGCTGATATGGAGCGCTTTTCGGCCCATCAACATCGGCGGTCGCGGAAGGCGCGCGGGATCGTGCCGGGACCGTCACGCCGCAGGCGCCCGGGCGCGCCCGTCCCCACCTAACCAGCCGACCTTAGGTGGGGACGGGCGCGCCTCGCTCCGGCCGGCGGTCGATCTTTCGCCCGGCTACCGGGCGTTAGTGCGACCGCCGGTGCGGTCGCGGGCGGCGCGCGCCCCTGGAGTCGACCGGCTAGCGCCGGCTGAGGAGGATCTTCTTCGAGACCTTGCGCACGGTGCCGGAGGCGGCGAAGGAGATCTTCACGCCGACCTTGGCACCGCCCTGCCGCTTCAGCTTGCGACTCGCGACACCGCGGGGCGCGACGACCAGCTTGTAGTTGCCGGCGTCGGGGGCCTTGAGCGAGTCGGCGCGCACCGCCGTCCCGGTCAGCTTCAGCTTCCCGGCGCTCCCGACCTTCGCGGTCACGACCGCGGAGCCGTCGGCGCGGCGGTGGATCTTCTTCACCTTCAGCGTCGGCTTCTTCTTCGCCGGGGTCGGCTGCGTGGGGCCCGGTGAGGTCGGAGTCGGTTCCGGAGGCGGGGTCGGCGGCGGCAACGGCTTGCAAGCTTCTTCGGTCCCCGGATCATCCGAGGGCTGTTTCTGCCCGAGCGCTCTCAGGTAGGCGGCACGCACCGCCCTGCCGAAGTAGGCGCCGTAGAGGAAACCGGGCTGATCTTCGTAGCCGTAGTCGGTGACGGAGACGACGGTCGGCGCGGTTCCCGGGCCGACCGTCCAGGGGCCGCCGCTCGCCCCTTGGGTGAAGTCGCTGGCGATTTTGATCGGCTCCGGCGAGAAGTTCGGGCTCGTGTCGGCGCCGGCGTAGGGGGTAGTGTGCGTGTAGAGCAGATCGCCGTTATAGGGGAACTCGCCCGGGTATCCCCACTGCGTGTAGGTCTGGCTGCAGGCTTGGTCGAAGCCGATCCCGAGCCCGCCGGTTTCTTCTTCGATCTCGGTGCCGTTGAACTTGCTGTGCAGGACCAGCATCGCGACGTCGCCGCCCTCGTTGGGGGTCGAGCCGGGTTTTGCGGTGGCTTCCCACGATTCGGTGGTCGCGTAGAACTCGGCCGCCCACCTGCCGTACGGTTCGGACCCTTCGCGGTAGCCGGGCACGAAGATGAGGAAGCGGGCGATCCCGCCGGTTTCGGGATCGATCACACAGTGGCCGGCGGTGACCACGACGTTGCCCGCCGGCGAGCCGACCACGCTGCCCGAGCATTCGTATCCCTTCAGTTCGGAACCGACTTTGTAGGCGCCGAGGACCTTGCCGTTGGTGCTGTCGGGGAAGACGGTCGGGTCGGCGCTGGGGAAGCCTTCGACCGCGCTGGTCTGGCCGGCGACCGCGCTGCGCAACGCCGCGGTGCTTGCGCCAGGCGCGGCTTCGCCAGGCGCGGTTTCGACAGGCGGGGTTTCTGCCAACGTGCTCTCGGCCGACGTGGTTTCCACGCCGCCGCCTTCCCCGGCGGGGGGACCGCCCGGCAGGATCGGGATCGGAAGCGGTTCGGCGTTTTCGATCCGGGCCGGGGTCCAGTACAGGAGCGCTTCGAGCGGCGTGGTTTCGAAGGTCCCGAGGACGGCCCCTTCGCCCGAAGTCGTGGATTCGGTGAGCGGCGTGGATTCATCCGATGGCGCCGACTCGGCAGCGACGAGAGCGGGGAAACCAAGCGCGACGAGGGCAAGCGCGGCCGCAGCGACGATCGCCGCCCTCACGCCCCTCAGCTCGCGACCGTCCCGATGGATCAAGTCTCGCTCTCCTGGACCTCTGGTCTACCCATTTTTCCGCACAAGGGCAAAGTACTCCTTCGCCCCCGACTTGAAAACGGGTGAATTCAGATTCGTTGCGGTTCGTCAGCCGCCGGGCGCCGGCGGCGGCCGGTCGGGGATCGACTGGCCGGCTTCGATCCGGGCGCGCAGTTCGGGGCCGCGGCCGGCGGCGACGGCGCGGGCGGCACGGGCCGGGGTCAGTTCGACGTGGTTGTCGATCGCCAGGTCGAGCAGGTCCTGTTTTTCGATGTCCTCCTTGGCCCAGCGCAGGAAGACCCAGGCGAAGATGCAGAGGGCAAGGATCGTGCACTCACCCATCAGGATCGCGCCGGAGGTGCTTTGGTCGGCGATCGGCGCGATTCCCACCGCTTCGGCGGTCTTCGAGTAGTCGGGGTAGAAGACGCTGTCCGACCACATGAAGACGTTCGCCAGCACCATCGAGGGCAGCCAGATCCCGACCGTGTAGATGACGTGGGCGCCCTTGCCGAACCACTGCGGCTTCGGCAGCGGCCCGAACAGCGGCATCCAGAGCAGGACGCCGGTGCTGAGGAAGAGCAGGTGCTCGAAGACGTGCAGCGACTCGTTGGTGAGGACCGCCTGGTAGAGGAACGGGATGTGCCAGATGTAGAGGTTGGCGGTGAAGAGCGAGATCGCCACCACCGGGTGGGTGAGGCGGCGGAGCGGCCGGCCGGCGCGGAAGGTGAGGAGCGGCTGCAGCAGCGGCCCGGTGAAGCCGAGCACGATCAGCAGCGAGGCGATGTCGGCCAGCAGCAGGTGCTGGATCATGTGGACCCAGAGGAGGCTGTCGGCCTGGTCGTCGATCGGGCCCGCCACCGACCCGCCGATCACGATCATCCCGGCGCCGAAGCAGATCTGGCGCCAGATCGGCACCGGCCGGCCTTCGTCGGCGAGCCGGTTGGCCCGCTTCAGGTAGGCGGCGGCGAGCGCCAGCGGCACCGCGAACTCCATCACCGACCAGAAGGTGCTGACGAAATCGGCGAACGGGAGGGACACCGCGCTCATCGCCGAACTTCGCGAATCGACATGGACCAAGAATAGGACTCGGCGGCGTTCGGCGGCTCGCCGACGCGCCCGCCACGGGCCGACGCGCGGCGATCCTTACGGTGGTCGGGCGGTGCCGATTGCGAGCGGCTGAGATGGACGAGCGGAGGGGGAGCCGCCGGAGCTGATCGCGACCCTGACCGTGGTGCTGCCGATCCTCGCGGGGTGGCGATCGCGGGTCTGAGCGCCTCATCGGGCACGAAGAAACCGACCTCGCCAAGCCGAGCCCGCAGCCCGGCACCTGGTCGAAGCGGTGAGCCCCGCCGGCGGCGGCTCCCCCGCCCCGCTCCTCACCGACCCGCTGCGCGGCATGTCCAAGTAGGCCAACGCCTGCCGCCGCACCCCGCCGCGCCGCAGAAATGCGCGAGAAATCCATAGCGCCGGTGGTAGCGTCGAACGCGGGTCTCTACAACGCCAACGATTCGAGGAGAGTTCGTCATGGCTGAAACGCTCAAAGGAGCCTGTCTCTGTGGCAGCGTCGCGTACGAGGTCAAAGATCCGGAGGCGATGGGCTTCTGCCATTGCAGCCGCTGTCAGCGGTGGACCGGCTCGAGCCTTGCCGGCGTCGTTGTCGCCAAAGAGAACTTCCACTTCACCGACGGCGAGGACCTGGTCGAAACCTACGAAAGCGAGTTCGCCCCCCGCAACTTCTGCGGCAACTGCGGCTCCAGCATCTACGACGACCTCGGCGACAAATACTTCGTCGCGGCGGGCCTGATGCGCGATCTCGACATGACCCCGGCCTTCCACCTCCAGGTCGCCTACAAAGCCCCCTGGGAGGAGATCGGCGACAGCGCCCCGCAGTACGCCGAGAACCCGCCGGGCTAGGTAGCGCGATCAGCGGCGTTTGCTGTCGCCGACCCGATGCTCTCGCGCAGCTCGCGCAACTAGCTGGTCTTCTGCGGGGCGCCGGCGGTCCAGAGGTGCTCGGCGGCCCAGTTGGCGAGGATCACGCGGTCGGGGTCGATCTCCTGGCGATCGGCCCAGCGGGAGGCGAGGACCTGGAGAGGGACGGTCAGCGGGAGCTGGGCGAGCAGCGGGTGCAGGTCGGCGGGCGGGTCGAGACGGATGACGACGATGCCCTCGCTCTCGGCGGCGTCGGCGATGCCCGAGGTGAGGCCCGACGGGTCGCCCACGGGGTCGAGGGCGATCATGTGGTCGTCCCGATTCAGCGGCACGGCGGAGCCGTGGAGGAGGTACTCGGCCTCGAAGCCCTCGGCGAGGACGCGGGATGCCTCGCGCAGCTTCAGCGCGCCCTCGCGGGCGGTGACGGCGGCCGGGCCGGCGCCGAAGAGGGCGGTGAGGCGGGGCGGCGGTGCCTCGACCGCCAGCGGTTCGGCCCCCGCTCCTTCGACCAGGCCGGGCAGCGCCGCGAGTTCGTCCCCGCCCCACTCCGCGCCGCCGAGCGCGGCGGTGAGCCGGGCGAAGACGAGGAGCGCGGCGAGGTAGCTCGCCGTGTAGGTCTCCGAGCGCTCCGGCGGCGCCGCCTCGATCGCCTCCGGCCAGCCCTTGCCCTCGCCGGTGATCGTCAAGAGGCGCACATCGGCCGCGAGCGCGTCCTCGCGGACCCGCCGCGCGAAGGCGGTCTCGGTGGTGTGGCTGATCACGACCAGCGCGTCGCCGGGATCGAGCCGCGGGGGTGCCGCGACGAAGCCCGCCGCCGAGGAGGCGCGGGCGTCGAGGCCCGCCGTCGCCAACATCGCCGCGCCGAGACAGGAGGCGTGCTCGCTGGTCCCGGTGCCGACCAGCCAGACCCGCTCGGCGCCCTCCACCCTCTCCAGGGCGGGCCCCAGATCGAGGTCGAGGACATGGCGCAACACCCGGCCCTGGATCGCGATCGTCTCGGCGAGTGCGGTCATCGTCCGGCCTCCTGTTCTGTGGCGTAGCCGCTCAGCCAGGCGAGCACCTCGCCGGCGTGCTCGGGTGAAAAGGCGGGGTGGAAGACCTTGGGCTCGCGGGCCGCGAACTCCGCTGGCTCGGCGGCGGCGCCGTCGACCGGCACCGGCAGGTCGGCGGGCAGCCGGCTGTAGCCGGCGCTCACGCCTCTCCGGTCAGCTGGATCGAGACCTCGACTCCCACCCGACCATCGTGGCGCGGCCGACCCGCCGAGCGCAAGCGACGCCGCGGCAGAACCACGGGCCCCGGTTCGGCCATCCCGGCGTCTGGCGCCGGCCGGGCGCGGTTATCTTCGTCGCGTGGCCAACGAACCGCAGGTCGTCTGGATGCCCGGCGGCACCCGCACCGAGATCCACCTGACCGGCGCCGACACCGGCGGGTCCTTCTGCCTCCTCGTCGACCATCCTCCACCCGGCTGGTCGCTGCCTCCCCATATACATACGGACGCCGCCGAGACGATCCACGTCGTCGAGGGCGAGTTCGCGATGACGATCGACGGCGTCACCGAGCAGTTCGGCCCCGGGCGGACCGTCCACATTCCAGCCGGCGTCGTCCACGCGGGCGCCAACGTCGGGCCCGGCCCGGGCCGGCGCCTCCTCACCTTCAGCCCGGCCGGGATGGAGGAGTTCTTCCTCGAGGCGGGCACCGCCTCACCCGACGCCGAGGTCGACCAGGCCGCCGCGCTCGACTCGGCGCTCCGCCACGGCTGGCAGTTTGTCGGCGGCTGACCCCGGGCTCTGCTCCGGCGAGGCGGCGGCCCTGGATGGTTGATTCACGACGGGGGGCGGCGTTGTTCGCGGCCGGGGCGGCCGTCCGAGGTGCGTCCCGGGCGTCTCGTGGCGACCCCGGCAGGGTGTGGCCGCCACGAGACGCCCGGGACGTTGGGGGTTCGTGGGTGTGGAGAAAGGCCGACACGGAATCGGACTTCCGTGGCCGTCTTGCCGGGAGTCAGGCCCGGG
>DASXMH010000028.1:0-9630 GCA_036495785.1 Solirubrobacterales bacterium | reverse complement strand
CGTTCGAATCGCCCACGTTCGCCACGTAGAGCGTCACGGAAGCCCGACCTCCTCACGTCCCTGAGCCTTCTCCCCCGCGGACCCCTCGAGTCCCGGGCGTCTCGTGGCGGCCACACCCCGCCGGGGTCGCCACGAGACGCCCGGGACGCACCTCGGCCAGCCGCCCCGGCCCGGAATCAACCATCAACCGGGAGGTGCGGGCAAAGACGCGCGGCCGAAGCCTTGGGACTCGCCGGCGGGGCGCAGCGGCGGAGCGCCGATCGGGCAGGTGTAGTCGTGGCAGGCACCGTCGGCGGCGCCTTCCGCCTCGGCTTCGCCGTGGAGGACGTCGGAGGAGATCGTCGTCCAGGCGACCACCGCGCCGATTACCGCCAGGCCCGCGCAGATGGCCATGCCCATGTGGAAGCCGCTGGTCATGTGGGACGGTTCGTAGAACTTGTCGCCGGTGATTCCGGCGGCGACCGGGATCACCGCGACGGCCAGCAGCCCGGCCACCCGCGCCACCGCATTGTTGACCCCGGAGGCGATCCCCGAGTTGTCCGGATCGACGGCGGCCATCACCGTCGCGGTGACCGGCGCGACAACCAGCACCAGCCCGACCCCGAAGACGAACACCGCCGGCAGCACCGAACTGACGTAGCTGTCGCCGGGGTTGATCCGCAGCATCAGCAGGAGGCCGACGGCGATGATCAGCGGGCCGAGGGTGAGCGGGATACGCGGGCCGATCTTCTCCGCCAGCGCCCCCGCCCGCGGCGAGCCGACCAGCATCAGAGCGGTGACCGGCAGGGTCGAGGAACCCGCCTCGATCGGCGAGTAGCCCATCGAGATCTGCAGGAAGCCGACCAGCAGGAAGAAGTAGACACCGAGCGCCGCGTAGACGACGAAGGTGACCGCGTTGGCGGCGCTGAACTGGCGCGAACGGAAGATCGAGAGCGGCAGCATCGGGTTGGCGCTGCGGTGCTCCTGCCAGAAGAAGGCGATCAGCGCGAGGACGCCGACCACGGCGGTGACCACCACCGCACCCAGGCGCCCCCCTTCGGGCGCCTCGATCAACGCGTAGGTGGTGCCGCCGAGGCCGATCGCGGCGAGCGCCGCGCCGGAGGTGTCGAGCTTCCCGGTCGCGGTCGGGTCACGCGACTCGGGGACGTGCCGCGCCGCCCCCCAGATCACGAAGGCGCCGAGCGGCAGGTTGATCAGGAAGATCGCCCGCCAGGAGATCGCCCCGATCAGCCAGCCGCCGAGCAGCGGCCCGAGCGCCGAGGCGACGCCGCCGAGGCCCGACCAGGCGCCGATCGCCCGCGCCCGGTCGGCGGGCCGGAAGCTGGCCTCGATGATCGCCAGGCTGCCCGGCGTCAGCAGCGCCCCGCCGACCCCCTGGATCAGCCGCGCGAAGATCAGCAGCTCGACCGTCGGCGCCACCGCGCAGAGCAATGAGGCGAAAGTGAAGAGCGCGACCCCGGCCTGGAAGACGCGCCGCCGGCCCAGCCGGTCGCCGAGGCTGCCGCCGAGCAGGATCAGCGAGGCCAGCGTCAACAGGTAGCCGTTCAGGATCCACTGCAGGGCGCTGGTCGAGGCGTTCAGGTCCTCGCCGATCTTCGGCAGCGCCACGTTGACGACGGTCGCGTCGAGGAACGCCATCCCCGACCCCGCGATCGTCACCGCGAGCAGCCAACGACCCGCTGCGCTCGAAAACGCTACCCCGGTGGACGAGTTCTCCACGGGTCGAGCCTAGCGTTCGTACTTGGTCCGGTATCTCGGATCAAGTACGAACGCGCTCAGGCGCGGGCGCCGAGGCCCCCGGCCAGCGCCTCGACCAGCCGCTCGATCGCGCGGCCGCCGGACTCGGTGTGGTCCGGGTTCAGCTCGGTGACGGTGACCGCCGCCAGCCTCGGCACTCCCAGCAGCGCCCGCCTGCTCCTGCCCCGGCGCGAACGCCCCGGCGCTGGTCGGCACCCCGATCAATCCGACCCTATGCATCTTCGGTGTGGTACCTGTCGAGCAGGGCAAGTTCCGCGTCGTGATGTGGGAAGAGGAAGAAGACGACGCAGATGCCGATCGCCACCGCGATCATCCCCGCGGCGTAGGTCCAGTCACCGCCGTCGAGGAAGGACTTGCGCGCCGCGGCGCCGATCGCCTGGGCATATTCGGGGTACTGCTGCGCCGCGGTGGCGGCACTGGAGAAGGACTTGGTGAGTTCGTTCTGGACCTTTTCGCTGACGCTGGAGGCGTGCGGCGAGGCGGCGATCTGTTCGGCGAAGGTCTTCGCGTAACCGGCGGTGAGCAGGGCGCCGAAGATCGACTGCATGATCGCCCCGCCGAGGTCGCGCTGCAGATCGGCGGTGCCCGATGCCATGCCGGCGCGCCGCACCGGCACCGACCCGGTCAGCGAGCGCGAGGCGGGCGTGCCGGCGAAGCCGACCCCGATCCCCATCAGCAGGTAGCCGAGCCCGACCGGCCAGAAGGAGGCGCCCTCGTCCCAGAGCAGCAACATCACCAGGAAGGCGAGGAGGCAGAAGCAGAAGCCGATCAGCAGGGTGAGGCGCGAGCCGTGCGACTCGACCAGCTGGGCCGAGCGCGGCGCCACGATGATCATCCCGACCGCTCCGGGGAGGATCGCCAGGCCGGCCTGGAGGGTCGAGTAGCCGAGCACGTTCTGGACGAACTGCTGGCCGATGAACATCGCCCCCATCAGCGAGCCGAAGACGATGATCCCGGCCAGCGCCGCCACCCAGAAGGTCGGCCGCGCCGCGATCTTCAGGTCGTAGAGCGGGTTGGTGACGCGTCGCTGGCGCAGGACGAAGGCCCCGGTCGCGGCGACCGCGAAGATGCCGAGGATCACCGCGGTCGTCCCCTTGCCCGGTTCCGGCGCCAGGTTGATCGCCAGCACGAGGCTGGCGACGAGGGCGATCGAGAGGATGCCGCCGAGGTGGTCGACCGGCTCGCTCGTCTCGTTGACGTGGGCGGGGACGAGTCGCCAGGCGAAGAAGAGGGCGATCGCGGCGAGTGGCGCGCTGATCACGAAGACCGACCACCAGTCGAAGCCTTCCAGCAGCGCCCCGGCGACCAGCGGGCCGAGCGCCGAGATGCCGCCCCCGAGCGCGCTCCAGAGCGCTATCGAGTGGGTCCGCGCCGGGCCCGACCAGAGCGCCGTGATCAGCGCCAGCGTGGTCGGATAGGCCATCCCGGCGGCGACCCCGCCGAAGACGCGGGCGATGAACAGCACGATCGCCGAGGGTGCGACCGCGGCGAGGATCGAGGCCGGGATCGTCAGCGCCATCCCCAGCACAAGCAGGGTCTTGCGCCCATAGCGGTCGCCGACCGCGCCGAGGTAGAGCACCGACGCCGCCAGCCCGAGCGAGTAGCCGACCGCGATCAGGTCGACCATCGTCTGCCCGGCGTCGAAGTGCTTGCCGATGTCCGGCAGGGCGACGTTCGCCACCGCCAGGTTCAGGTTGGCGACCCCGGCGACGCCGATCAGCGTCGCCAACACCAGGCCCGCGCGCGCCGGCGCCGAGCTTTTCACGCCTAGACCTCGATCCAGGTCCCGCTCGGCCCCAGGTTGCGCAGAGGCGTCGCGCCGACCGCGCTCGCGCACCCCCAGGCCTCGTGAATGTGGCCGCAGACGACCAGCCTCGGCCGCTTCTCCTCCACCGCGGTGAGCAGCACGCGGCTGCCGAAGTGGGTGTCGGGGTCACCGCCGTCGCAGTGCCCGTAGGGCGGCGAGTGGATGACGAGGACGCAGCCCTCCGGAGCCGGGGCGATCATCGTCGCCGCCTCCTCCTCGGAGAGGTCGAAGCTCCAGTCCCAGGGGGTGGTGGGGACGCCCGCGCCGAGGCCGAAGAACTCGACCCCGTCGATCGCCGTGCCCTCGCCGTGCAGCACCGTCGCCGCCGGCCAGCCGGCCGCCGCGGCGCGCAGCGCGTCCGCCGTCTCGTTGTTGCCCGGCACCAGGATGGTCGGTTTGGCGATCGGCGCCAGCGCCCCGATCGTCTCCTCCAGCCCCTCGTGGATCGAGGCGAAATCGCCCGCCCCGATCACCACGTCGGCGTCCGCCGACATCTCGACCAGCCGCGCCGCCTGGCCCAGGTCACGGTGCAGATCCGAGAAGGCGAGCAACCTCACGTTCGCCAACCTAGTCGATTGTCCGCCGGCCGCACCCCACGTCGCGAGAAGAACTGTCGGCGCTGCGCCGATTCGGTTTCCTCGCGCACGCCGAGGTCGAAGTAGAGGAACGTCTCGCCCATCGCCACGAACGGGATCAGCAGGGCGAAGACCAGCGACCCGATCAGGTTGATCCAGATCAGCGGCAGCGCGGTGAAGATCAGCGCGAAGGTGAGGATCGGCCCGGCGGCGATGCCGAGCACGTAGAAGATGACGATCACCCGCGCGGTGCGGAACCAGCGGCCGCGGACCAGTTCCGAGCTGGCCCGGAAGGACTCGCGGAACCCCTTGTCGGTGAAGATCACTTCCTGCTGGACGAAGGACCAGCCGACGAGCTTCCAGATCGCCCAGGGGATGCCGATCACGCTGAGGAAGAGCACCAGCACCCCGAGCGTCGCCAGCAGCTGCGCGCCGACCACCCGCCAGAAGCGTTCGCGCACCCCGCGCAGCGCCGCGACGAAGCCGACCTCGCGGTTGCGCAGCGCTTCGCGGGCGACGACGATCACGATCGCCGCGACCAGCGCCTGCGCCACCGGCCGCACCAGCTGTTCGAGCAGGTCGGCCCAGGCGAGGTGGACGCCGGAGCTGCCGGGGCGGGTCGTTTCGGAGATCAAGCCGGCCAGCAGGTTGGTTGCCCCGATCAGCACCAGCGCCGCCAGCGCCACGGGTAAGAAGACCCGCCAGTGGCGGCCGTAGAACTGGCGCGCGGCGCGGATGATCTGGCCGAGGGCGCGGCGCCGGCGCAGGTTGTCGACGTCGACCGGGCGCCACCTGGTGACGCCGACGAAGAGGACGATCAGGGCGAGGATCACGATCACGGTCGCCGCCGCGGCGGGTGGCGACTGTGCGTCGAGGTTGATCAGACCGGAGGCGGCGGCGACCGCGCCGCAGAATGCCTTCGTCACCTGCGGCCCGGCGAGCGTCCCGCCCGGCAGCCGCGGGCTGGTGGTCCGCTGTTCGGACATCCAGGTGAACGGTTCGCGCCACACCGTCTTCGTCTGCGGCCCGGTCGGCCCGTTGTTGTAGCCCTTTTCCCTTTCACCCCAGCGGCCGTAGTAGTCGGTCCAGGCGAACGGCCCTTTCGACACCACCGCTTCCGGCATCAGGATCGGCCGCAGCGTCAGTTCGCGCAGTGGCCCGGTGGTGTTGTCGCAGCCGAGGCCGGAGCCGTGCTGGCCGTTCTCGACGTAGACGGCAGAGTCGTAGAAGGTCGCGTGCGAGCCGGCCGCGGGGTAGACGATCGGGTGCGTCCCTTCCTTCTGCACCTTGCCGTCTTCCCAGCTCGCCCGCTCGCCGCCCGCGTGCTGGAAAAGGATGATTTCGCCCGGTTCTTCCTTCAACGCCGCCGCCGGTGAGCCCGCTTCGAAGGTGATCTGCATCCCCTCCCAGTCACCCTCGTGCAGGTCGTTGAACTGGTTGAAGTACCAGAAGAACCAGTACTGGAGGGCGAACCCCGAGTGCCCGGGTTCGTGGGCGATGTGGGCGTAGGTGACTGCGGGCGCCTTGCCTTCTTCGATCAGCTTTTTGAAGGCCTTGGCGTAGACGCAGGTGTCGCCGAGGGCGCGGCCCTCGAGGTTCAGGTAGAAGCCTTCGCCGAGCCCGGCGATCTGCTGCGCGGTCGGCGCCCGCCGAACGGTGGTGAGGTCACCGCCTTCGGCGGCGTGCTGCAGCAACACCGTGGGATTCCCCAGCACGGCGTCGACGCTCGTCGGCTGGTACTGCTCCTGGGAGGTGTCGCAGGGCGGGTCCGTCTCTTCCCGCAGCTCGGTGATCGGGACGTACTTTTCGGCGAGCTCCTGGGCGCCCGGCTGATCGGAGATGCCGAGCGAGTTGATCCCGACCTCGGTGGTCGCCTCGCCCTGGAAGTAGTCGTTCGGTTCGCCCGCGCGGGCGGCCGGCACGACCGCGAGCAGCAGCAGCGCCGTGACCGTGACGAGGACGAGCAGGCGACGCGGCCGCTTCACACGGCCAAACGTACCAGCGCTAGACGCGTTCGAGAACTGGTTCGTCCTCGGGGACGTCGCCCGGCTCGACTTTGCCGCTCGGCATGAATTTCAACGCGACGAGGAAGCCGATGGCGAGCGCGATGGCCATCCCGTAGAAGACGTCGCGGGTCGCTTCGGCGAAGGCCATCGGTACCGCGCTGAAGACCTCGCCGGCTTTCGAGCCGAGCGCGTGGCCAACCGCCTGGCAGGTCGCTTCGCCCTGGGAGACGCATTCGGCGACCGCGTCGGCTTTGTCCTTCGGCACGCCTTTGGCGCCGAGGGCGCTCTCGAGGTTCGATTTGTTCCAGGTGATCAGCAGCGAGCCGAGGATCGCCAGCCCGAGGCTGGAGCCGAAGTTCCTCACCGTCTGGGTGATCCCGGTCGCCTCGCCGTAGCGGCTGCGCGGCACCCGGTTGAGCGCGTCGGTGTTGGCGGGGGAGAGGACGAACCCGACCCCGATTCCGGCGAGCACGATGTAGTACCACTGTTCGCTGACCGAGAGGTGGGTCATCGATTCACCCCAGAGCCAGAAGCCGACCGCGCCGATCGCGCAGCCGAGGATCATCGGATGCCGCGCCCCGATCCGGTCGAGCATTTTGCCGCCCCACTGGGTCGCGGTCGCGAACCCGGCGAAGAAGATCAGCAGGTAGAGGCCCGTTTCCGAGGCCGATTCGCCGAGCGCGATCTGCGCGTACTCGCTGGCGAAGAAGAACAGCGGCACGAAGGCGATCATCAGGAAGAAGAGCACCGCGCAATCGACCGCGAAGGCGCGGTTCTCGAAGATCCGCAGCCGCAGCAGCGGGTTTTTCGAGTTCAGCTGGTCGAAGACGAACCAGACGAGGATCGCGAGCCCGATCACGATCGAGGCCCAGGTCTTGACGTCGCCCCAGCCCCAGATCGCCGACTGCTGCAGTCCCAGGACCAGGAGGCCCATGCCGCCGCAGGCCAGCACCGTCCCCCGGTAGTCGAGCGGCGCCGGGTGGCGCTCGTCGGCCGGTTTCGCCCGCCAGGTGAGGAAGAGGGCGATGATCGCGACCGGGATGTTGATCCAGAAGATCGACCGCCAGGTCCACTCGGTGAGGAAGCCGCCGGCGATCGGGCCGATCGAGGTGAGCCCGCCCGCGATCGCGAAGAAGATCGCCATCGCGCGGCCGCGCTCGGCGACCGGGAAGGAGTCGAGGACGATCGCCAGCGCCGCCGGGAACATGATCGCGGCGCCCGCGCCCTGGATGATCCGGAAGGTGATCAGCCAGGCCTCGGCGCCGGAGCCGGTCGGCGTCGCGCCACAGAGGGCGGAGGCGGTGGCGAAGATGATCACGCCGAGGACCACCATGCGACGGTGGCCGGCGATGTCGGCGAGGCGGCCGCCGAAGGCGAAGAGCGCCGACAGCGAGAGCAGGTAGCCGTTGATGATCCACTGCGACCCGGTGGTCGAAAGGTGGACGTCCTGCTGGATGGTCGGCAGCGAGATCGCGACGATCGTCTGGTCGATGAAGGTCATCGAGACGGCGAAGATCATCGCCGCGAGAATCAGTTTTGAGTTTTTGGCGGCCGTTTCGTTCATTGGACGGAAGTTCAGGGGCCTTTCATGGATTCCTCCCCGGTTATCGGTCCGATAGGGTGCCGACTTGATGCCTTCCATCTTCTGGATCGGACTCGGCCTCGCGGCCCTCGTCTGCGTCACCGGCGCCTTCACCGGCGCCCGCTCGCGTACCGCGAGTTTCGCTTCGGGAGCCGCGATCGGCGCGATGTTCGGCTTCATGATCGCCTTCCCGCTGATCGCGATCGGCCTCTCGAGCAGCTGAACGCCGTGGCCGACGTCCCGAACGTTCGGCTCAGCGACGGCGTCGAGATTCCCCAGCTCGGATTCGGCGTCTTTCAGGTCCCGCCGGACGAGACGCAGCGTGCGGTCGAGGAGGCCCTGGCGACCGGCTACCGCCACCTCGACACCGCCGCCGCCTACCGCAACGAGCGCGGCGTCGCCGCCGGGATCGCCGCCTCCGGCGTCCCGCGCGAGGAGATCTTCATCACCACCAAGCTCTGGAACTCCGAGCAAGGCTTCGACTCGACCCTCGCCGCCTTCGACAAGTCGATCGAAAACCTCGACACCGACCACGTCGACCTCTACCTGATCCACTGGCCGGTGCCCGCCCGCGACCTCTACATGGACACCTGGCGCGCCTTCGAACGGATCAAGGGCGAGGGCGGCTCGCGCTCGATCGGCGTCTCCAACTTCCGCGTCGAGGAGCTCGAGCGGATGACCCGCGAGGCGGGGCAGATGCCGACGATCAACCAGATCGAGCTCCATCCGCTGCTGCAGCAGGCCGAGCTGCGCGCCTGGCACGCCGAGCACGGCATCGCCACCGAGGCCTGGAGCCCGCTCGCCCAGGGCGAGGTGCTGGGGGACGAGACCCTGGGCGCGATCGCCGCCGCGCACGAGCGCACCGTCGCCCAGGTGATCCTGCGCTGGCACCTGCAGCTCGGCAACGTGGTGATCCCGAAGTCGGTCACCCCGGCGCGGGTGCGTGAGAACTTCGACCTCTTCGACTTCGAACTCAGCGACGACGACCTGGCGGCGATCGCCCGACTCGATGTCGGCCACCGCACCGGCCCCGACCCGAGCAGCTTCGGCGCTTCGTAGGGCGAACGCGGTCGCCGCCGGGGCGTTCCTGGTCGGCGGCTCGCTCTTCGCGATCGGCGCCCTCCTGGCCCAGGCCGACGTCGGCGGCCCGCGCCTCGCCGCAGTCGTCTACATGGTCGGCGGCGTCTTCTTCTCGACCGGCGGCTACGCCTCGGTGCTGCTGGCGATCAACGCCCCGCACCGCCGCCGCGACGGCACCTGGGCGGGCGAGCGCTGGCGCTGGTGGGCGCGCGAACCGGGCAACTACGACTACCTCGCCGCCGCCGTCCTCTTTGCCGGCACCCTGGTCTTCGCCGTCAACCTCATCGACTCCCTGCTCGGCCACCTCACCCCGACCCAGGAGGACCGCCTGGTCTGGAACCCCGACATCATCGGTTGCGCCCTCTTCCTGATCTCCGGCCACCTGGCGATGGTCGACATCTCCGGCTCCTGGTGGCCCTGGAAAGGGGGGCTCCGCCTGCGGGCCGAGGGCCTCGGCTGGTGGATCGTCTTCATCAACCAGCTCGGCTCGGTCCTCTTCATGGCCGCCGCGATCGCCTCCTTCGTCCGCGCCGACGGCGACATGATCGCGGTCGGCATCGCCAACTGGGGCACCCTCACCGGCGCCCTCTGCTTCGCCTTCGCCGGCGCCCTCCAGTTCCGCGAGCCCCCCGACGGCGCCTGATCTGCCGCCGCCGAGCCGCGCACCGATCAAATTCGCCCTGCCAAGATTCGGCGCCCGATGGATGGCTGATTCCAGGCCGGCGGGCGCCCGGGAAGGGATGGGGCCATCGCAAAGCTGGCGCCCGGGGAAGGGAAGGGGGCCGGTTAATCTGGCGCCCGGGCGAAAGGCATGGGGCCCGG
>DASXMH010000027.1:0-9431 GCA_036495785.1 Solirubrobacterales bacterium | reverse complement strand
TGCAATACTCCTTTTTGGAAGGAAACGTCAAAGTCAAAGCCGTCCAGAACACGGCCCCGATCGCCTACGACGCGTCGGAAGCGGAATTGCAGGCCGCGCTGAACGCGATCCCGAGCGTGGCCGGGTCGCTTACGGTGACCGGTGGGCCGGGAGGCAACGCCGACCACCCATACTTCGTCACCTTCGGCGGCAAATTCGAAAATCAGGATGTGCAGGAAATCGTCGTCGATGAAACCGGCCTGATCGGTGAACACCACTTCACCAACGTCTTCACGACCGTGCCCGGTGGAAACGGCACCGGCGAAATTGTCGTTCTGCCGTCGAATATCGGCGCTCTTCCGACGAGCGGAACGATCGCCGTCAAGATTGGCCCATTGCCGCCGGGCATAGTCATCGCCGGAGAAGCCGAAGGCTTCGAATGGCATTGTCCGCAGAGCACGGGCGAAAGAACGATCACCTGCACGACCAACCAGCCGATACGGGCGCTCCACAGGATCACGAACTCGGTCAGCATCCCCATCGAGGTCGAATCGCGGATGCCATTGAATGCCACCGTTCCGGTCGAAGTGTCGGGCGGCGGCTCTCCTCTGATGTCTACCTACCAGACTCCGGTTGTCGTCTCCAACGAACCGGCTTCGTTCGGCGTCGCAGCCGCCTGGGCAGGTTCCTTCGAAGCCGACGGCAGCGTCGCGACGCAGGCCGGCGGCCATCCTTACGACTCGGCGGCTTTCTTCATCGTGAACTCCATGCGGGTCGCTAACGGCGCGCTGGCGCCTGTCGGGGACTCGAAGAACATCGTCGTCAACCTGCCGCCGGGCTTTGTCGGCAATCCACTGGCCGGCCCGCGTTGTCCGCAGAGCCTGGTGTACCCGACGAATGGAGACGCGCCAATCTGCAACAGCTCGCAGACGGTCGGCAACCTCGACCCGGTCATCGAAACCCTGAAAAGCAGTAGCGCGGGCCACTCAGTGGAATTCGTGGCGCGTCTCTACAACGACATTCCGCCAAGGGGTGTTGCCGCCGAGTTCACCACCCGGCTGTTCCTTCCTTTTCAGAGCGTGGTCGCCAACGTGAACGGCGAAGAAGACTTCGGGATTCGCCTGTCGGCACCGAACAATCCCAACTATCTCGACATCTACGGTGCCTTCACGGCCTTTGAAGGAGTGCCTGCGGAAGGCAACGGTACTGCACTCCTCACCAGTCCGACCAACTGTGCCGAA
Source organism: Solirubrobacterales bacterium (assembly GCA_036495785.1). Taxonomy (GTDB): domain Bacteria; phylum Actinomycetota; class Thermoleophilia; order Solirubrobacterales; family 70-9; genus VAYN01. The sequence continues at coordinate 8,211 of DASXMH010000027.1, read as the reverse complement.
TCGGCAGAAACCCCGCCGCTGGTCAGGACCAGGGCCGTTACGTACCAAGATCCCGAAACCGCTCCTGAGTTCGACATTCCTCAGCCCGCACTTGTCGGTTGCGACAAGCTCCACTTCACCGGGGTAAACGCACAGAACCCAGGGGGCCAGGTCGCCTTCTCCTTCACGCCAAGCTCAACCGACGGCAACCTCGTCAGCACCGGCTCCACGCCAGTCGGCGCGATCGCCCACCTGCACATCAACCAGCCTGGGCTCACCGACCCGAATGGCCTGGCGACCCCGGAGCTGAAGCGCTCAGTGATCAAGCTGCCGGAAGGGATGAGCCTGAACCCTTCGTCGGCCAACGGGCTCGAAGGCTGCAGCGAGGCCCAGATTGGATATCTGGGTACCGGCTTCCTCATGCCCAACCCGATGCGCTTCAACGAAGCGCAGCCTCAGTGTCCTGACGGCTCGAAGCTGGGGACGGCCGAAATCAAGACGCCGCTGCTGGACAACCCGCTGGTCGGCGAAGTCTTCCTCGCCAACCAGGACGAAAATCCCTATGGCTCGTTGTTGGCGATCTACCTGGTCGTGAACGACCCGCTCACCGGCGTGTTGATCAAGCTGCCGGGCGACGTGCAGCCCGACCCGGTCACCGGCAGGCTAACGACCACCTTCGACAACAACCCGCAGCTACCGTTCGACGATTTGATCCTCCGCTTCCGTGGTGGCGGGCCTCGTTCGGAGTTCGCGACGTCCGAAGTCTGTGGCAACTTCCCGACGGAAGGCGAATGGACGCCTTGGTCGGCACCCGAATCGGGGCCGCCTGCGCAGACCAGCGACTCCTTCGACGTGTCGAGCAACTGCGCCTCGAGCCCCGCCGCCCGGCCGTTCGCGCCGAGCTTCCAGGTGGGCACGACCGGCACTCAGGCCGGCGCCTACGACCCGCTGGTCATCAAGATCGGTCGGAAGGATGGAGAACAGGAACTCACGAACCTCTCGTTTACGCTGCCGAAGGGCCTGATCGGCAAGTTGGCCGGCATCCCCTATTGCTCCAACGACGCGATCGCGTCCGCGCAGCAGAAGACGGGCAAGGACGAGCAGGCCAACCCGAGCTGCCCGGCGGCGACCCAGATCGGCACCGTCGACACGGCTGCCGGCGTCGGCTCGGAACCGTTCCACGTTGGCGGCAGGCTCTACCTCGCGGGTCCGTACAAGGGCGCGCCGTTGAGCTCGGTCGTGATCACGCCGGCCCTCGCCGGTCCGTTCGACCTCGGCAACGTCGTCGTCCGGGCGCCGCTCTATATCAACCCCGAAACGGCCGAACTGACCGCCAAATCCGATGCGATTCCGACGATCCTGAAGGGCATCCCCCTGAAGCTCCGCTTGGTCGTGATCAACGTCGACCGGCCCGGGTTCATCACCAACCCGACCGACTGCACCCCGATGGCAGCGTCGGCTTCATTCGATGGAGGCAGCGGAGCCACCTCGAAGGCCGGCGCACGCTTCCAGGTCGGTGGCTGCGACCACCTGAAGTTCACGCCTAAGTTGACCATCTCGTTGAAGGGCAGTACGCGACGTAACGGCAACCCGGCCCTGACTGCGGTGGTGAACCAGCCGATCGGACAGACCAATATCTCTCGGGTTTCTGTTGCCTTGCCCCACTCGGAGTTCCTCGAACAAGGCCACATCCGCACCAACTGCACCCGGGTCCAGTTCGCTGCCGAACAGTGTCCTGCCGGCTCCATCTACGGCCACGCCGAAGCGATTACCCCGCTGCTCGACCAGCCGCTCACGGGGCCGGTCTACCTGCGGTCCTCGAGCCACAGGCTCCCGGACCTGGTCGCCGCGCTGAAAGGTCCGGCCAGCCAGCCGATCGAGATCGATCTGGACGGCCGGATCGACTCGGTCCATGGCGGGATCCGGACCACGTTCGAATCCGTCCCCGACGCCCCGGTGTCGAAATTCGTCCTGAAGATGCAGGGCGGCAAGAAGAGCCTCTTGGTCAACTCGACCAACATCTGCAAGGGCAACCACAAGGCGACGGTCGAGATGACGGGCCAGAACTCGCTGCAGCACAACTTCCTCACTCCGCTGAAGGCACGATGCGGGAAGCCGCGCGGTGGAAAGAAGAAGCAGAAAAAGTAAGTCGTGCCGAGCTCTCAACCACGTCTGCGGGCAAGGCCCGCATGCGAGATAAAAACCAGCCTCGGCCGCCTGCCTCTGACAAGTAGGGCAGCCGAGGCCGTACAACAAGGAGATATTAGATGAAAGCGTTTAAACGGTGGACGGCGCTTGCCATTGCCTTGACTGCAGTGGCGGCGCTGGCGGTGCCGTCGATGGCGAGCGCGTCTCGGCTTGAATCGAGCAAAGGCATTCTTGCGAAAGTAGGCACGCAAATTACGCTGACCGGTTCGAGCGTCGCCCTCAATACTTACTTGGGTGCGGAGGTATGTGAAAGCACCTTGTCTTACGACGAACTGCACAAAAACGACGGAACGACCGTCGAAGCGGTCGCCAATGTCGGAGGCGCACGACAGGAATGTAATACGGGCTATGGTCTTATCGCCCATATTAAGGAACTAAAGCTCCAGTTCCAGACCTCCAAATCCGGTGCCGGCACTGCCTCTTTGTCCTTTACGTCGGAATCTGGCAACGAACAACCGATCATCTGTAAATGGTCCGGCGCGTCACTTCCGTTCACCTATTCGCTCGGCGGTAGTCAAATTGTCTTCAACAAAGCTGGCGGCCTCACCAGCACGGGTGGATGTGGTAGTGCAACCCTGTCGGGTACTTTCTTGGTCAGCATTGGCTCGACGCCGGTGATCCTGAACTGATTCGCGGTAAGGGAAACCGGCGTTCCTCGCCGGTTTCCCTTCGTTCGTCCGACAAGAAGCAGCCCGTCGATCTCTACGATGGCCGGGCCGAGCGCGATCCGGGCAAAGACAAGCTAGGCGTGCCACAGGCCTTCACCGGTCGGCTAAGGTTCCCTTCGACCCATTTGGAGTTCGGGGAATTGGTAGCGGGTCGGGGAAGGAGTTGGCGTGCGCCGGTCCAGTGCGAAGTGCATCGTCGCGATGGCTCTCGCGTCGGCGATCGTCTTGGCCGCGACGACTCTGCCGGGTGCCGCCCATGGGGAACGGACCCGGGTCGGGAACTTGGTGGGCACGCTGAACGGCAGCATTGCGCCACGCGCTCTGCCGCGATCCCATCCGGCTCCCGTGTCGGTGGATCTTGAAGGCAAGATCGGCACCACGGATGGGACGCCGCTGCCACGGTTCAAGCAGGTTACGGTCGAACTTGCCGGCTCCGGCGTTCTGTCGACCCAGGGGCTGCCAAGTTGCCCTCAGGCCCGGCTTCATCATGCCGACGACCGCCAGGCGATGGAACGGTGCGGCCCGGCGCTGGTCGGGAGCGGGACGCTCGACGCGGAGATCAACATTCCGAATCAGGCGCCCTTCGCGCTTCACGCCAAGCTGCTCGCGTTCAACGGCCGTACGTCGGTCGGTCGTTCGGCGATCTGGGTTCACGTCTATGCATCCGATCCACCGGTCTCATTCGTCCTCCCGTTCGTCGTCCATCCGGGCAGCCGCTCTTTCCCCACCGCCTTCGTCGCGATTGTGCCGCGCTCAGTCGGTCCGCTGCCCAGTGTCGCCAACTTCCGGCTTCACCTTTTTCGCCGCTTTCGTTCTCACGGCAGCGTCCACAGCTTCGTCAGCGCCTCGTGCCCCGTGCCGCCGGCCTTTACCGCGGGGTTCGCGCCCTTCGCCCGCGCGACGTATAGCTTCGGCGATGGTCAGCGCGTCCGCGTGGACACGGTCCGCAGCTGCCGGGCGAGCAATTGATCTCGGTAGGCGCGTGACTTTCAGTACATAGACGTACCGCTGCGGCAAATATTCCCGCGTAAACTCGCCTGCAATGGGAGGGAAGTTGGGCTTGATGGACCGTAGGTCCGTCGCGGGTCTGGCCGTGGTCCTCGCCGGCTGCGTGATTCTCGGCGTGCTCGGCCTGGGCGTCGAGTCGAAGCTCGCGCCGTTGTCGCTCACCGTGCCTGGCACCGGGGCGGCGCAGGCCGAAGAGTTGGCCGCCGCGCACTTCGGCGACTCCTCACCGAGCGTCGTCCTGTTGCGCGGCCCGGCCCGGGCGGTCGACCGACAGGGGATCGGGCTGGTCAGGGCGCTGCGGCGAGAGCCTGACGCCACGGTTATCTCGCCATGGGACCGCGGCGCCGTCGACGGGCTGCGTCCCGCACCGGGCAAGGCGCTGATCGTCGTCGACTACCACGTACCGACCGTGACGGCGATCCGCGAGAAGCTGCCGACGCTCGAAGCCGAGCTCGCGGCAAAGGTCACGTCGCCCGTCACGGCCACCGAGTCCGGCTACTCGAGCGTCTCCAAGGCGCTCCAGGATGAATCGCTCAGCGCGACCGAGCGAGCCGAGTTGCTCGCGGCGCCGCTCCTCATCTTCGTCCTGCTCTTCGTCTTCCGCTCGGTCGTCGCGGCGCTCGTGCCGCTCGCCTTCGGCGCCCTGACGGTGCTGGCCGGCCGCGGTGTGCTCAGCCTGCTCAGCTCGGTGATGACGATCGACGCGCTCTCGCTGGTCGTCTGCACGATGATGGGCCTGGCGCTGGGCGTCGACTACTCGCTCCTGATCGTCTCGCGCTTCCGCGAGGAGCTCGAGAACGGCAAGTCGCCCGGCGAGGCGGCGGTGGCCACGCGGAGAAGCGCCGGCCGCACCACCTTCTCGGCGGGCGCGACGCTGATCGTCGCCCTCGTCTTCTCCGCCTTCCTGCAGCCCGGCTCGCTGCTGCTGTCGCTCGCGACCGCCACCGCCGTCGTCGCCGCGCTCAGCGTGGTCATCTCCAACCTCGCGCTGCCACCGCTCCTCGCCCTGCTCGGCGAGCGGATCAACGCGGGCCGGATCGGTGGTCGACAGCGCCGCGCCCGGCGGACGACCGTCGCCGGGATGGCGACCAGCGCGCTGCGCAGGCCGGCCCTCGCCGCCTGCCTGGTCGCCGTCCCGCTGGTGCTCCTGGCGCTGCCGCTGCTGAACCTCGCGACCGGCGCGCCGGGCATCGGCGAGCTCTCGAAGTCGAGCGCGGCGCGACAGAGCGCCGAGACCATCGACCGCGCAGTCGGCCCCGGCTGGGAGTCGCCGTTCGTACTCGTCGCGGCGACCGAAAAGGGCCCGATCACCACCCACCGCGACCTCGCGCTGCTCGCCCGCTGGCAGCGACGGATCGCCGGACAACCGGGAGTGCGGGCGGTGATCGGCCCGGCGCCCGTGGCCCGGCGAGCGGCAACGGTCCAGGCGCTCGGCAGCAAGCTCGTGAAGTCCGGCGGGACCGAATCCCAACTCCGCGAACTCGGCCCCGGCCTGCGCCGCGCGGCAGGCGCCGTGGGGCAGCTCCGCCACGGGCTCGACGAAAGTGCCGCGGGCAGTGGCCTGCTCGCCGATGGGTCGAACCGCGCCGCCACCGGCGCCTCGACGATCGCGGCCCAGCTCCGGCGCGCGGCGAAGCAAGGCGAAACCGCGACCGACGCGATCGGGCGAATTCAGAAGGGCACGAAGCAGCTCAGCAAAGGGCAGCAGCGAGCGTCGGTCGCGGGTCTCACCTTGACCCTTGGCCTGCGTTCGCTGGTGCCGCGGATCCGGGGCGGAGAGCTCGCTCGCGCCCGCAAGCTTGCCCGCCAGCTGGAAGGTGCCGCGGCCGCCGATCCTTCACTGCAGGCGCCCGCGAGCGCCGCCCGCGCGCTTGCCCGGACCATCGCCGGTAACCGCGATGAAGTGCGTCGGCTGCGCGAAACTGCCCAGGTGCTGAACGGCGGGTTGAACCGCTTGGTGCCGGGAGGGAAACGGCTCGAAGCAGGAGTTGTCCGCCTCGCCGAATCTGCCGGCGGCCTGAGCGAAGGTCTCGATCTGCTCGGCGGCGGTGCCAAACGACTGTCGCGCGGACTGCTCGAACTCGAGCACGGGGCCGGGGCATTGCAGAGCGGCCTGGCGAAAGGATCGCGGCGGGCGCTACCCCTACAGGCGAAGCTGCGCGACGCGGGCGTTCGCACCACCGCCGCGGTCGAGCCGTTGGTGCTCGGCGCCACGGCGGTCCACGGCGCCTCGCCTCATCTCTTCGACTCCGGTTACTTCGTGCTCTCGGCGCTCGACGGCGCGCGCCCGGCGAAACGATCCGAAGCCGCCGAGGCGGTGAGTCTCGGCTCGGGCGGGCAGGCGGCACGAATGCTGATCGTCAGCGACCATGGCTTCAACACCGCGGGCTCGCGCGCGGTAGGGGCGCAACTTGATGAAGATGCGAACGGACTGGCAAGGGCGGGTGGTTTCCAGACCGGGGTCGGGGGCGGCGCGGCGACCGTCAACGCCTACGGCCAGGCCACCGAGGCGCGGCTGCCGCTGGTGATCGGGGCATTCGTCCTCTTCAGCCTCCTCGCCCTGATCGTCGTCCTGCGGGCGCCGCTGCTCGCCCTGCTGACGGTCTGCCTCAACCTCGGCTCGGTCGCTGCGGCGGTAGGGGTGATGTCCCTGGTGGCGAAGATCCCCGCCGGCTATCCGCTCGGCGGTCACCCCTACATCGACACGGTCGGGGCGGGCGCGATCTTCGGCGTCACCTTTGGGCTCTCGGTCGACTACGCGGTGTTCCTGCTCGCACGGATGCGGGAAAGCTACGACCGCGACGGCGACAATCGCGCGGCGATCGCCTTCGGACTGGAGAAGACGGCCGGCGTCATCACCGGGGCGGCGGCGATCATGGCGGCCGTTTTCATCTCCTTTGCGGCGGCGCCGGTGGCGACCGTCAGTCAGATGGGGGTGGGACTGACGGTGGCGATCCTGCTCGACGCGACGGTCGTCCGGATCGTTCTGCTGCCGGCGCTGATGCTGCTGATCGGGGACCGGGTCTGGGCGACGCCGTCCGGGCTCGAGCGGGTGCTGCCACGTCGCCGGCCGCTCGCCGCGGACGCGAACTGACCGGGACTGAGGATGAGAAAGGAGATTCGATGAGCGGTGCCACAAGGAGGAGGCTGGGAAGAATCGGACGGGGCCGGCGGGTCATGTCGCAGGGAGGGAACCGCCGTTGGCGACTGGCCGCGCCGTTGGCGGTCTTCGCCCTCGCGTTCGCCTCGGTTGCGATCGCCGCGGCCGCCGAACGGCCGAGCCGCACCGAATACGTCGAACATCTCGAGGGCATCTGCAAGCCGCGCGCGGAGGCGACGCAGGTCGCCATGCGAGGCGCGAAAGCCGACCTGAAGGCCGAAAGGCTCACGGTCGCGGCGAGCAAGTTCGCCAAGGCGACGAAGATCTTCGGCGGCACCGTCGCGAAGATCTCGACCGTCCCGCGGCCGGAAGCGGACGCCACCAAGCTCGGCACCTGGTTCACCTACCTGGACCGTCAGGAGTCCTACCTGAAGCAGATCACCACCCAGTTGCGAGCCGGTCGGGCGATCCCCGCGCAGCGCCTGACCGCGCGGTTCATCCACAACGGGAACCTTGCGAACAACGTAGTGATCGCCTTTGGCTTCAACTACTGCAGCTTCAAGTTCGCACGCTACGGATGAACTAAATTCGCAAAACTGGTCTGTTAAAGTCCTCAAATGATGGAGGATGGGGGCGGGGTGTAAACCAGCTTTCGGCGGGCGTAATCGGACCTTCTGTTCAGAGCGCGATTTCGCCAGAGGGTGGCCTCGGAGGTCAATTATGGTCCGCGTAAGTCCTTATTGAGTGGGATCTTTGGACCGACGGCCTCGAGATCGAGAGATCCGGGACCGAAGCTTGAAACGCGAAAGGGAGGGGGAGGCGTCGTCAGATCTCGGCAGAAGTGGGAAGGTGCCTTACGGCCTCCGCCGCCCTCGCCTGGTGCTCGCCGCGGCGTCCCTGGTGGTCGTCGCCCTCGGCATCATCGGCACCGGGGTGGAGGGGCGCCTCACGCCGACCTCGCTCTCGGTCCCGGGGACGCCCTCGGCGGAGGGCGCCGCCCTGCTCAGGTCCCACTTCGGCGAGTCGTCGCCGTTCGCCGTCCTCCTGCGCGGGCCGGGGCCGGCGATCGGGCGCCAGGGCCCCGAGCTGATCCGCGCCCTGCGGCGCGACCCCAAGGTGACGACGCTCTCGCCCTGGGACGGGAGCGCGCTCGCCGCCCTGCGGCCCTCGCCCCGCAGGGCGCTGATCCTGGTCGACTTCCACGCGCCGCCCGCCAAGGCGGTGAAGGACGTGGTGCCGCGGCTGGAA
>DASXMH010000026.1:0-9241 GCA_036495785.1 Solirubrobacterales bacterium | reverse complement strand
TAGAGGAAGGCGACGAGGTCGGCGTCCTGCTCGATCTGCCCCGACTCGCGCAGGTCGGAGAGCTGCGGCTTCGGCGGCGAGCGCTGCTCGGGGGCGCGGGAGAGCTGCGAGATCGCCATCACCGGCACCTCCAGCTCACGGGCGAGGATCTTCAGCCCGCGGCTGATCTGGCCGACCTGCTCGACCCGGTTGGCGCGCGAGTCGTCGGAGCGCATCAGCTGCATGTAGTCGAGGATGATCAGGCCGAGCCCGCCGCGGTCCTGTTCCTGGGCGTGGAGGCGGCGCGCCTTCGCCCGCAGGTCGAGGATGCTGAGGTCGGAGGAGTCGTCGAACCAGAGCGGCGCGTTCTCGAGTTCGTTGGCGGCACGCAGGACCTTCGGCCAGTCGCGCGGGGACACCTGGCCTTTGCGCAGTTTGTCGCCGGGGATGCGCGCCCGGCAGGCGATGAAGCGCTGGGCGAGCTCGACCTCGGACATCTCGAGCGAGAAGAAGGCGACCGGCTTGTTGCGCTTGACCGCGACGTTTTCGGCGATGTTGGCGACGAGTGCGCTCTTGCCCATCGCCGGGCGGGCGGCGACGATGATCAGGTTGCCGGGCTGGAAGCCGCCGGTCACCGCGTCGATGTCGCGGAAGCCGGAGGGGGTGCCGGTCAGCTCGGTCTCGCCGGTCGAGAGCTTCTCGAGGCGGTCGACCTCGTCGTGGAGGATGTCGCCGAGGATCCGGAAGTCGGAGGCCTGCTCTTTGTGGGCGACTTCGAAGAGCAGTTTCTCGGCCCGCTCGGAGAGTTCTCGCGGCTCGCCGTCGCGCTCGTTGACCCAGCCCTGGATTTCCTGGCCGGCCCCGAGCAGCCGGCGCAGCAGCGAGTTCTGCTGCACGATCTCCGCGTAGTGCTTGGCGTTGCCGGCGGCGGGGACCTTCGCGGCGAGCTCGGAGACGTAGTGCTTGCCGCCCGCCTCGTCGATCTTGTTGCGCTGGGTCAGCGCCTCGGCGACGGAGAGCTCGTCGACCGGCTTCGAGGCGGCGTAGAGGTCGTGGACCGCCTCGAAGATCGCCCGGTGGCGGTCGAGGTAGAAGTCGGCGGCGTTGAGCTTGACCTCGTCGATCACCCGGGTGAGGCTCGGCTCGGCAACCAGCATCGCGCCGAGCACCGACTCCTCGGCCTCGATGTTCTGCGGGGGTACGTGGGTTGCCGGGGACGGAGGCATCAGGGATCTAGGGATAGAGGGTGAGGCGGCGGAAGCAGGGCGCTGCGTGGACGAGGCCCGATCAAACCAAAGCGGACATGCGGGCCGGGGACCCGACGTTGCAAATACGTAAGAAAGAAATTGACGCTCTCGTTACCGAACTGCGGCAGTTGCGGCACGCAGCGCGTGGGGGCTGCGACATGCGTCTACCGCGGGGCGAAGAGGCCGAGGCGGCGAGGCGATCCGATCGGCGCCGCATCGCGGCGCGTGGACTATTTCTCCTCGCTGATGATCGTCTTGACCGCGGCGACGTTGCCGTCGCCGAGGTCGATCTCGACCATGAAGGTGCCGAGCTCGCGCAGCGGCTGGTCGAGCATGACTTTGCGTTTGTCGATCCGCAGGTCGCGAGCGTCGCGCAGGGCGTCGACGATCTGCTGCGGGCCGACCGAGCCGAAGAGGTGGCCGTCCTCGCCGGCGCGCTCGTGGATCGTGAGCACGGTTTTGGAGAGCAGGCCGGCTGCTTCGGCTTCGCGGGCGGCGCGCGCTTCGGCGGCGCGTTCGGCGGCCTCGCGGCGGCGCTGCGCTTCCTCGAGCGCGCCCGGGGTCGCCGGCTGGGCCAACTTCCGCGGCATCAGGTAGTTGCGCAGGTAGCCCGGGGCGACGTCGACGGCTTCGCCGCGCTCGCCGAGGTTCTCGACGTCAGCCAGCAGGATTGCCTGCGCCATCAGCGCTCTCCGACGTAGGGCAGGAGCGCGATCTCGCGCGCCCGCTTCACGGCCACCGAGAGCTGACGCTGGTGGGCGCGGGAAAGGCCGGTGACGCGACGGCCGCGCGTCTTCCCCTTGTCGGAGAGGAAGCGGCGCAGGAGGTTCAAGTCCTTGTAGTCGACGACTTCGGAGTTGACCCGCGTGTATTTGCGCGGACGGGCGCGATCGGCGCCGCGGCGGCCACGGCGGGCGCCTTGGGTCGATGAAGTCTCACGTGCTCTGGGCATAAGCGACGGCGAAGCTTACAGATCGACGTCTGGCGGCGTATTGATGGCGACCGGGCGAGTTGCTAATTCGCAATTGACGAGGTCCGCAGCACGCCAGGCAAGGACGCAGGCCGAGCGAATAGCAGCGCTATTCGCGAGCCCGAGGACGCCGCATGACGTCCTGCGGGGCCGTCAGAAAGGGATGTCGTCTTCTTGAGGACCACCCGTTGAAACCGGGCCGAAGTCCGATTCGTCGGCTGGGACGTCGCTGGTCGGGGCGCTGTAGGGCTGCTGCTGCTGCTGGCCGCCGCCGTTGCCGTTCGGGGCGCCGCCGCCGCCGTCGCGCGAGCCGAGGAACTGGACGGTGTTGGCGATGATCTGGACCGCCTGCCGTTTGCCGCCGCCTTCCTTGGCCTCCCACTCGCGCCAGTCGAGCCGGCCCTCGATCGCCACCGGCCGGCCGCGCGACAGGTAGGTGGCGCAGTTATCGGCCTGGGCGCCGAAGACGACGACGTTGAAGTAGTTCGGCTTGTCGACCCACTGGCCGCTCTGGTCTTTGCGCCGGCTGTTGACGGCGACCCGCATTTCGCAAACGGAGGTGCCGCCGCCGGTGCTGCGGAGTTCAGGATCCTGCGTGAGGTTCCCGGTGATGACCACCACGTTCACGTTCGAAGCTGCCACGAGAGTTCACTCCTCTGAATTCGTTGTTGACTTCCAGTCTAGGCGCGGGGACGGCGCGACTCTCCCCCCTGGCCGGGAGGCTTTTGCGGAAAGAGCGGGCGGAGCGAGGGGTGAAGAGGGGCGCTACTCGCCGGCCGGCTCTGCGGCGGGCTCGGGACGATCGTCGCGCGGGGCGCCGGGGCCGGCCGGGGCGCCGGTCCGCTCGCGCGGGCCGGGGGCGGCGACGGCGGGCGGCACGATGCTCGGCGTGCCGGGATCGACTTTGAAGATGCGGAAGCGGAGGACGCCGTCGGCGATCTTCAGGTTGTGGTCGAGGGTGCCGAGGAGCTCGGTCGGGGCCTCGAAGCGGAACCAGCGGTAGTCGGCCTCGGTGCGGCGGTTGATCTCGTAGGCCATCTTGCGCAGCCCCCAGGTGTTCTCCTGTTTGAGGCTGCCGGCCGCCTCGATCTGCCCGCGCGCCTGCTGCGCCAACTCATCCCTGGCGGGCGCGTCAAGCTGGGGGTCCAGCATCAGAACAAGCTCATATTCGCGTGGTGCGGGCAAAGCGACGGGGGACTATAGCGGGGTCAGTGCGGTGCGAACTCTTCGCTCCCGTCGCCAGGCGTGGATGAGGATGCCGGCGAGGGGCCCGGAGGCGGCGCCGGCGAGGGTTCGGGCGCGGGCGGCGGGACGTATTCCGGTGCGGAGGGAGCGGGCGATTCGACCGATTCCGCGATCGGTGCGGGTGCGGTTTCGGCGGCCGGTTCCTGAGGCGACGGCGACGGCCGGCCGCGGTTCTCGGGCCGGTGGAGCCTTCTCCGATGGCGCTCTGGACTCGGCTTCGTGGCCAGGCGGGCCTTCTTGGTCGGCGCCGTCGGCGCCGGCTTCGCCCTTGGCAAACCGACGTCGGCCCCCAGCGGCGGCGGCTCGGGCGCCCGCAGCAGCCCCGGCGCGAGCCGCAGCGCGAGCAGGCCGACCACGACGATCGCCGCCGCCCGCCCGACCCCGCGCCATCTGACCCGCATGCCCGCCATCCCTCCTCAAGGGATCGGCGGCCGGATCTCTCCCCCGTGCGCTAGGAGGAAGCCCGCGCGGCGCGGGCTTTTTCGATGTCGGCGAGCTGGTCGTCGACCCAGTCGCCGGGGTTGCGGGAGAAGATGATCTCGCGCAGGCCGCGCGACCACTCGGACTTCTGCCTCGGGTCCATGGTCAGGGCGCGGTAGATCGCGTCGGACTGCTCTTGGATGTCGAAGGGGTTGACCGAGATCGCGAAGTCCTGGAGCTCCTGGTGGGAACCGGTGTTCTCGGAGAGCATCAGGACGCCGTCGCGGGTGTTCACCGCGGGCGCCTCCTTGGCGACCAGGTTCATGCCGTCGAAGATCGCGTTGACCATCAGCAGGTCGTAGTGCTTGTAGCGGGCCACCGCGTCGGCGAAGTTCTCGTAGATCCGCAGGTCGATCGGCATCCAGTCGGTGGTCCCGTGGCGGTGGTTGACGACCGCGACCAGCGCTTCGATCCGCTCCCGGTACTCGGCGTACTCCGGCACGTCCTGGCGCGAGGGCTGCAGGTGGGCGATGAAGGTGACCTGTTCGCGGAACTCCGGGTGCTGGGTGAGGAAGGTGTCGAAGGCGGTGAAGCCGCGCAGCACGTTCTTCGAGAGGTCGGCGCGGTCGACGCGGATGATCAGGTAGCGCCGCCGCCGCTCCAGCACATCGCGCTCCGCCTCGGCCACCTCCCGCGAGGCCGCCGCCCGCTGCAGCCGCTCGGCGTCGATCCCCAGCGGGTAGGCGCGGGCCAGCGTCGTGTGCCCGTCGTAGGTGACTTCGCCCGCGAGGTAGTCGACGTGCGCTCCATCGAGCAGTTCATCGCAACAACGCAAAAAGTTGATCGTGTAGGCGTGGGTGTGGAAGCCGATGATGTCGTTGGCCAGCATCCCCTCGTAGATCGTCTCGCGGATCCGCCCGGGCAGCACCCGCCAGCTGTCCGGCTGGGACCAGGGGATGTGGACGAAGTGGTGGAGGAAGACGTCGGGCCGCGCCGTCCGGATCATCCCCGGGGCCGTGTAGAGGTGGTAGTCGTGGAGCATCACCAGCGGCGCCTCGGTGCCCTCGATCTGCTTCACGACCGCGGCGGCGATGTCGCCGTTCACCTGCTGGTAGCCGTCGTCCCAGGCGTCGAGCTCCTCCTGGCGGATGTCCGGCGCGTTGGAGAGGTCCCAGAGGTAGTGCTGGATGAACCAGAGGATCGGGTTGGCGATCACGTTGTAGAAGCGGTCGTAGGCGCGCGGGTCGGACTCGACCATCGCCACCCGGTAGTCGATCCCGTCGATCTCCAGGGAGACCGGGCCGCCCTCCTCTTCGGAGACGATCACGTCCTCTTCGGTCATCGCCGAGGCGATCCAGAGGGCGTCGCGGTGGGAGACGAGGCCGGAGAGCGCGGTGACCAGGCCGCCGCCGCCGCGGCGCACCGTGCGGTTGCCGTCCTCGCCCCGCTCGAACTGTGCGGGCCCGCGATTCGAGACGATGATCAGCGGCGCGTCGCTCATCGCCCGGGAGGTTACGCGAGCGCCGCGGCCGTCAGGTATCGAGTCGGTTCAGCAGGTCGAGCCAGTCGCGCAGCAGGCGCGGCGAGAGGAACTCGCGGCGGGCGTGCTCCTTGCCCTCGCGGCCGAGCACCTTGCCGAGGCCCGGGTCCTTCAGGATCTCGAGGCTGCGTGTGGCGCACTCCTCGGGCGAGTTGACGAGGAAGCCGGAGATGCCGTCCTCGATCTGCAGCGGGATGCCGCCGACGTTGCCGCCGATCGTCGGCCGCCCCTTCCAGAGCGCCTCGGTGACGGTCAGACCGAATCCCTCGCGGATCGACTTCTGCAGGCAGATGTCGGACTGCGACTGGAAGGCGTTGACCTCGATCGCGCCGACGTTGTTGAGGTTCGAGAGGATCTTGATGTCGGGATCGTTGTCGGCGTATTCGTAGGTTTTCTGGAAGAACTCGCGGCCCTCGGGGTCGTCGGTGGCCATCGAGCCGACCATCGCCAGCTGCGTCTCGGGGATCTGCTCGGTCACCTGGCGGTAGGCGTCGATCACACCGATCGGATCCTTCCAGGGGTCGAAGCGGCTGACCTGGGTGATCAGCGGCCGCTCCGGGTCGATCCCGAACTGCTGGCAGATGAAGGCGGCGTCCTCGCGCGAGAAGGCCATGTTCTTCGGCGAGAGCGGGTCGATCGCGGGCGGGATGATGTTGACCGCGTCGCGGTGGGCGCCCATCCCGTTGGGCACGTACTGGTCCATGTGCCAGACGCTCGCGTCGTACTCTTCGATCAGCGGCAGGAGGCGGGCGATCGGCGCCGGGTTCGGGGTCGAGAGGTCGATGTGGCAGCGCCAGATCCACTTCTTGCCCTTCGCGGCGGCGCCGCGGCGCAGGCCGATCGGCTGCGGGTCGTGGACGATCACCGCGTCCCACTCGCCTTCGAGGCCGTCGGCGTTCACCTGGTTGATCTCGTCGAAGATCGCCCACTGCTCCTCGGAGAGCGTCTCGGGCGCGCCCTGCAGCGAGTTGTGGAGGAGCTTGGTCGCTTCGAAGAACTCCTCTTTGCCGAAGATCACGTGCCAGTGCGCGTCGAGGCCGATGTCGCGCATCAGCGGCACGATCGTGTAGAGGATCTCCGACACGCCGCCGCCGAACGCGGTCGCGCTCACGTGCAGGACGCGTTTGCCCTCGAGCGGCTCGGCGAGCGCGAGGATGCGATCCGTCGTCTCCCTGCCCACGATGCTGGCGTAGTCGGCGAGCGACTTCTGGCCGATGGCGACTTCCTGAAGCAAGGCCGGAGTTCTACACGTCGCGGCGGTTGAGTTGTTCGAACCGGACGCGTATGTGACGAATCCGCGCTATTCCGGTTCGACCAGGTCGGGACGCTTGCCGAGGGTCACCTCGACGGTCTTCCGCTTCTTGTCGTGCAGGATCGTCAGTTCGAGCTTTTCGCCCGGCCGCTTCGCCGCGACCGCCTCGACCAGCGCATCCGGTTCGATCACCTTGTGGCCTTCGAGTTCGACGATCACGTCGCCGCCGGTTTCGTATTCGGCGGCCTGGAACCGGATCGTCCCGTTGGCGCCCTGCAGCCCCGCCTTCTCGGCTGGGCCGCCGGAAACGACGTGGGCGATCAGCGCGCCGAACTCGGTGTCGAGGCCGAGCTTCTGGGCGAGCTGCGGGTAGAGCGGCTGGGTGGAGACGCCGATGTAGGCGTATTCGACGGCGCCGTTTTCGCGCAGCATCGCCACCGAGCGTTTGATCGCCGAGATCGGCACCGCGAAGCCGACCCCGTCGTTGGCGCCGGAGTTGGTCTCGATCTGCTGGTTGATGCCGACCACCTTGCCCTGCGCTTCGAGTAGCGGGCCGCCCGAGTTGCCGGGGTTGATCGAGGCGTCGGTCTGGATCGCCCCGGCGATCTCGAACTGGGTCAGCGATTTGACCTCGCGGTCGGTCGCCGAGACGACGCCGACCGAGAGCGAGCGCTGCTCGCCGAAGGGGCTGCCGATCGCCGCCACCGGCTCGCCGACTTCGAGTTCGGCGTCGTCGCCGAGTTCCAGCGCCTGCAGGGGGAAGCCTTCCGGTTCGACCTTCAGCAGGGCGACGTCGGCGAACGGGTCGAAGCCGACGATCTGCGCTTCGAGCACGTTGCGGTTGGAGAATTCGACGAAGACTTCGGCGGCGGGGGTGCGGCCGCCTTCGCCCGATTCTTCGGTGACGACGTGGGCGTTGGTGACGATTTCGCCGTCTTCGTCGAGGACGAAGCCGGATCCCTCGGCGCCGCCGGCGCCGCCGCCGAAGACCGAACGGATCGTCACCACGCCGGGGGAGACGTCGCGGTAGATCTGGGCGGCGTCGAAGCCCGGCGAGGCCGTCTCGATCGCCAGTTCGGAGGGGGCCTGGGGGATCGCTTCGGCTTCCGTCCCGGTCGCGCCCGGCCCGCCTTGCGCTTCCGGGGCGGCTTCGGTCGCTTCGGTCTTGTCCTTGAAGATCACGGTCGAGGTGCCGCTGCCGCAGCCGGCGAGCAGGGCGAGCGCAAGGGCCGCCGCCAGGCTGAGAAGCGCCGCTGTGACGACGCGCCGCCGCCTCACTGCGGGGCCTTGACCAGCGCGCCCCGCCCGGGCGCCGGGTCGGCCGTGCGGGCCTGCGGCAGCTCCAGGGTGAAGGCGGTGAAGCGGCGACTCGAGCTGATTGTGATCCGCCCGTCCATCCGCTGGGCGAGCTCGGAGGCGATCGCCAGGCCGAGCCCGGATCCGCCGGAGGTGTCGCCGGTGTAGAAGCGCTCGAATATCCGTCCCTGTACCCGCTGGGGGATGCCGGGACCCTCGTCGGAGACGATCAGCTCGGCGCGGCGGCGGCTGGAGGAGTTGGCGGTCACGGATACCTCGGTGCCCTCAGGCGTATGCGTGAGGGCGTTGTCAAGCAGGATACGAATGATCTGCCGCACCCGTTCACGGTCGGCGAGGGCGATCACCGGCTGGTCGGCGGTGCGCAGCTGCAGGCGCGAGCCGTGGGCCTCGGCGCGCGGGCCGAACTCGCGGGCCGCCTCGCGGGCGAGGTCGCCGAGGTCGACGTTCCCCGCCGTCATTACCATCGCCCCGGCGTCGAGCTGGGAGAGGTCGAGCAGGTCGGTGGTCAGCTTGGTCAGCCGGTCGATCTGCTGGCGCATCGTGCGCACGAACTCTTCCCGCTCGGCCGGGGTCGGGTCCTCTTCTTCGAGCAGCTCGACGAAGCCGCCGAGGCTGAAGATCGGCGTGCGCAGCTCGTGCGAGGCGTTGGCGACGAAGACTTTGCGGGCGATGTCGAGCTCGGCCAGGCGTCGTTGCATCTCGTTGAAGGTGCGGGCGAGCGGCGCGAGCTGGCCGACCGAGGCGACCGGGATCGTCGTCTCGAAGTTGCCGTCGGCGACCTTGCGGGCGGCGTCCTGGAGGCGGCGCACGTTGGTCGCGGCGACGTTCGCGTAGTAGATGCCCGCGACCAGGGCGAGCGCCACGGCGATCAGGCCGCCGACCAGGATCTCCGTTTTGACCGCGCCGTTGCCGGAGCCGGCGCCGCCGATCGCGACCACATATATGTAGACGACGGCGATGGTGGCGACGCAGATGCCGACCGTGGTGAGGGCGATGCGCCCGCCGAAGCGGCTCGGTCGCAGTCGCCGGCGCATCTACTCGACGAAGCGGTAGCCGACGCCGCGCACGGTGAAGAGGAACTCCGGCTCCTTCGGGTCCCGCTCGATCTTCTCGCGCAGGTGCCGGATGTGGACGTCGACGGTGCGTGGGTCGCGGTACTCGGAGTCGCCCCAGACGTGCTCGAGCAGCGTCTCGCGGGTGAGCACGCGGCCGGGCGAGCGGGCCAGCGCGCCGAGGATCTCGAACTCGACGTAGGTGACCTTGATCTCCTC
>DASXMH010000025.1:0-35798 GCA_036495785.1 Solirubrobacterales bacterium | reverse complement strand
GGTGTGTTAAATCCACGCAGCGCGTTCGTAACGTCTGAAGAAGACGGGAGGAAGAGTGACCTTCCGGCATCTTCGTGACGGACCTGGAGAATCCGCGGCTGCCTGGTGGACAGACCATGCGCGCATCCGGGCATACGACTCGGATCCTCCGTCCTTGCGATTGTTGAGTCAGCGCAACCTGATGGCGTAGAGGTCACCGCCGGCGTGAGGGGATCCCGATAGGGGTCGAACGGCTTGTACCCTGACGTCGAGTGCCCCGAGGCGGCAGCCCTACCTCTCCCCTTCGGAAGGGTTGAGAGAGACCCCTATCGGGATCACCTCCCCGTAAGCCCTCCGAAGTCCGCCGTCAGGTATCAGCGACGCAGGATGGTGTCGCCCGAGACCTGCTCGAGCAGCGGTTTGCCGCACTGCCAGCAGAAGGTGGCGCCGCTGGAGTGGGGGGCGCCGCAGGAGGGGCAGGAGCCGGCGGTCGCCGACTCCTCCATGCGGAGGATCCGTTCGACCTCGTTTAGTTCGGCGTCGGCGTCCTGAAGCTCGGCGGCGCGCTTGACCAGCACCTCGACCCGGATGCTGTTGCGGATCGCCATCTCGTAGGTCAGCCCGCCCAGGTCCCACTGGAGCTCGGCCACCCGGGCGACCAACTGCTCGCGGCGCCGTTTGAGGTCGACGATGAACTCCTCGCCCTGGGCGGAGGCGAGCGACTTGCCGGGCGGCGGGCCGCCGGCGCGAACGGTGGCGCCGGCCGGGATCAGTGCCGGGCGGGCACCGGGAGGGGGCGCGCCCGGGGGAGGCGGCGATTTACGTGAGCCGTTGGACGGCGCCTTGGATTTCGAGCCCGGGAATCTCATTCGCCGAAGAAGTTACCTTCGAATTTTCCGCTGCTGCCGCAGCCGGCGGTTCCTGGTTCACATTCGCCGCCGACTTTCTGTTCGGCCGGAGGGAGCTTCACGCCGTCCGCGGTGTGGAGGACTTTTTCGACTCCTTCGGTGCCGCCGTGTTGGCCTTCCTTGGAGTTTTCTTTGGCTTTTTTGGTGGCCTTGCCGGATTCGGCGCCGTTGAGCGCCGCTTTCCCGCCGCCCTTGCTTTTGCCTTTGCTCGCGCCTTCGGCGGCGCCGGTCGATTCTTCCGAGGGCGCCGCTTCAGCGGCTTCGGCGCCACCATGGCCGCCGCCGACTTCGATCACCTTGATCGGGGCTTCGGCCTGACCGCCGTTCGAGTTTTCGTGGCCGGTGCGGCCGATCAGGAAGCCGACCCCGATCGCGAGGACCAGCGTCGCGACGCCGGCGATCAGGGCCGCGTTGGCGTTCATCCGGTTCGACTTCTGCTCGGCCGGCGGGGGAGGGGGTGGGGTCCCGGCGGCGCCGCCGGGCGCGCTCATCGACTCCATGAAGACGACGGCATCCATGAAGGGCAGGCGTGGCTCGCCGCGGCGGTGGCCGCAGTTGAGGCAGTAGCGCTGGTCGGCGGCCATCCGGGCGCCGCAGTTAGGACATGATTCGTTGCCGCCCAAGGCGGCCATCGACGCGGTTACGGGCGAGTGGGGTGCCCCGCCCGTCGAGGGGGGCGTCCCGAGTGGCGAAGTGGGCTCTCCGGGCGGAGTCGGGCGTGCTTCACGGGTGGTCGGCGCCTCCGCAGGAGTCGTCGGAGGAGCCGGCGCCGCCGGCTCGGTTCGCTCGGGACCGGCACTCACGGAGCCATCCTGAGAGGCTGCCTCGCCAGTGGTGTTTAAGAGTTGTGAATAGGGGCCTGGAACCCGCTTGTGTAGCTGATTTGCGTCGATGCAAAATCTTTACATCCCCGACACGGCGCGCCGCGCATAATCAACTCCAAACGTGGCCGACCGCAAAGACGATCAGATCCCCGAGCCCGGGGGGCGGGGTTCCTGTGACGAGTGCGGCAACCCCCTGGCCCCGGACCAGCGCTACTGCCTGAACTGCGGGGCGCGGCGCGGGCGATTGCCCGGCGCCGTGGCGGGGACCCTCGCCGGGCTCTCGTCGCGGGGCAAGAGCATCGCCGTCGCGGCCGCCAAAGGGACGAGGCCGAAGGGCGAGGAGCCGCAAGGCGACGACGGGGGCGGCTGGTCCTGGATGCCCTCGCCGCCGGCGATCGCGATCGCCGTGATCGGGATGCTGGCGCTCGGCGTCGGGCTCGGCTCGGCGATGAGCGAAATCGCCTCCTCGGCGCCGCTCTCGACGATCCTGCTCGAGTACCCCCAGCACGCGACCGAAGCGCCGCCGGCGGAAGAACCCGAAGAAGAAGAAGCCTTCGAAGAAGAACCGGCTCTGGCCGGAGGGCCGGAAGAAGAAGCGGCGTCGCCGGAAGAAATCGCGGCGCTGCCGCCCGAAGAAGCGTTCGAAGAACCCCTGCCGGGAGGAGCGACCGAAGAACCGAACCTGGTCCCCTTCAACCCCGAAGACGAAGGCGAAAACTTCCTCGAAGAAGAAGGGGCGTTGCCGGAAGTCAAACACGCCTTCCTGATCGTGCTCGGCGAAGGCGGCTACGACGAAACCTTCGGGGCGACCTCAACCGCGCCCTACCTCTCCAAAGTCCTGCCGAAGAAGGGCGAGCTGATCCCCAACTACTACGGGGTGACCGGCGGCGTCCTCGCCAACGAGCTCGCCCTGCTGAGCGGCCAGGGGCCGACCCCGGAAACCGCGGCCAACTGTCCCAACTACGGGACGATCTCGCCGGGCACCGTCTCGGCCTTCGCCGAACAGGTCGAAGGCAACGGCTGCGTCTACGGCAAAGAAGTGAAGTCGCTGCCGACCGAGCTGACCGAAAAAGAACTGAGCTGGCGGGCCTACGTCCAGGACATGGAAAACGGCGGCGCGATCGGCCAGCCCTTCCGCTGCCGCAAGCCTGTCCTCGGCGGACCCGACACCACGGCCCCGTCCCCCGGCGACCAGTACGCGACCTGGCGCAACCCGGTCGTCTACTTCGGGGCGATCGCCGAAGACACCGAATGCGAAAAGCACGACGTCGGCTTCGAACTGCTGTCCAAAGACCTCTCGGCGAAGAAGAAGACGCCGGCCCTGTCGCTGATCTTCCCCAACGCCTGCCACTCCGGTGGCGAAGTCGAATGCGAACCCGGCGCCCCGAAAGGCGCCCAGGGGGTCGCCACCGAGTTGAAGTCGCTGGTGCCGGCGATCATGGCCTCGCCCGCCTACGAAGAGGGCGGCCTGATTCTGATCACCTCCGCGCAGGCGCCGCAGACGGGCGAACGCCTCGACTCGAAAGCCTGCTGCCTGGCGCCGGAATACCCGAACGTGCCCGCGCCGGCGGAGTCGACGGCGCCGACCACCGGGGCCACGACGACCCCGTCGACGACCACCACGCCGTCGACCGCGCCGACCTCGACGTCCACCACCGGAACCGAAGGTGAAGAAACCACCGCGACGGCCACCACCTACACCGAAGAATCGGTGCTCGAATCCGGCGGCGGCGGCAAGGTCGGGCTGCTGATGATCTCGCCCTTGGTCGAACCTGGCAAGGTCGAAGAAGCCGAATTCGCCAACCACTTCACCCTGCTGAAGACGTTGGCGACGATGTTCGGAGTCGAACCGGTGGGCTACGGGGCCGAAGAAGAAATGCCGACCCTGAGTCCCGAACTCTTCATCGCCGAAGAAGAAGCGGAACCTGAATCGACCGGCCCGACGACGCCCGACGCGACGGAACGCAAGAACACCCCCGCTGCGCTCGCCCGGAAGATCAGCCGGCTGCTGAGATCAGCAGACGCACCGCCAGCCCGAGCAGCGCAACGCCGAGGAACTTCCTGATCGTCGGCCCGGTGAAGCGCCGCGAGAGGCGGGCGCCGAGCTGGGCACCGGGCAGCGCCCCGACCGAGAGGGCGAGCGCCCGCCGCAACCCGTGGCCGACCGTGAGCGTGCCGCCGACCAGGTGCGTGGCGCTCGCCGTCCCCGACATCCAGACCAGGACGAAGTGCGAGGTCGCGGTGGCGATGTGGGTGGGGAAGCCGAGCGCGCCCGCCATCAACGGCACGTGGATGACGCCGCCGCCGATCCCGAGGAAGCTGGAGAGGAAGCCGACCGCGGTGCTGTAGACGGTGCCGCGGGCGAGCGGGACGTGGTAGCGGTAGACCTCGCCGTGGGCGTCGATCAGCTCGCGCGCCGTCGTCTCGCCACGCGGCAGCGAGCGTTCGGCGTGCGGCCGCAGTCGGATCACGGCGACCGAAAGGATCGCCAGCACCACCGCCATGATCAGGTCGAAGACGCGGGTCGGGACCAGGTGGACGGCGAGCGCACCGAGGATCGAGCCGGGGATCCCGGCGGCGGCGAAGCGCAGGCCGGAGCGGTAGTCGATCCGCCGCAGCCGCGCGTAGGCGATCGACCCCGAGAGCGCGTTGAAGAAGACGACCAGCAGGCTGATCGAGGTGATCTGCGCCGGCGTCAGGTCCGGGTAGACGACCAGCAGGACCGGGGTGAAGATGAATCCACCGCCCGCCCCGACCAGGGTTCCGAAGGTGCCGACGACGAGGCCAAGCAGGGCGAGCAGGGCGTAGTTCAAGTCGGCCCCGATCTAATGGGACCGCGCGCCGAGCCCTGTAACGGAGTCGTAAAACGCCCGGTCGCCGGGTACGCGACCACTATCGTCATGCCGAAACTGGCTACCTACAGGAGGCGTTGATGCTCGACCAGAGCAAGATCGGCAAAGTCGTGGCGGAGCAGATGGAAGCGATCGAGGCCGACTACGGCGACGACTGCGAGATCGGTGACGTCTGCACCATCGTCGAGGTGATCGGCCCGCACGGCTCCCACGTCCGCGTCCGCTCCAGCGACATGCGCCCCCACAGCGGGCTCGGCCTGATCCGGATGGCCGAACAGGCGATGCTCGGCAACCTCGGCGGCAACTAGCTAGGCGAGCTCCGCCAGCAGCGCGTCGACCACCTCGGGCGCGAACTGCGTGCCGGAGTTGGCCCGCAGCTCGGCTTCCGCGTCCGCGGCGGCCATCGCCTTGCGGTAGCTGCGGTCAGAGGTCATCGCGTGGAAGGCATCGCAGGCGGCGATCACCATCGCCCCGGGCGGGATCTGCTCGCCGGCCAGGCCGTCCGGGTAGCCGGCGCCGTCGTAGCGCTCGTGGGCTGAGCGGACCAGCGGCGCGACCGGGGCGAGGAAGGGGATGCGTTCGAGCATGCGGGCGCCGATCGCGGTGTGCTCGTTCATCCGCGCGCGCTCCTCGGGCGCCAGCGGGCCCGGCTTGCGCAGCACCTCGGAGGGGATGCCGATCTTGCCGACGTCGTGGAGCAGGGCGGCGTAGCGGAGGCGGTCGAGCTCGACGCCGACGATCCCCATCCGTTCGCCGACCCGGACCGCCAGTTCGGTGACCTCGTTGGCGTGGCTGGCGGTGTAGGAGTCCTGCATCTCGACCGCGTCGGAGATCACCCCGATCGTGGTCAGGAAGGCGTCCTCCAGTTCCCCGACCAGCTGGCAGCGGTGGATGGCCGCGCCGATCTGGCCCGCGACCACGTGGGCCAGCAGCAGGTCTTCCTCGCCGAAGGCGCCGCGCTCGCGCTGTTCCAGGTTCAGCACGCCCCAGTTCGACTCGGCGACGACGATCGGCAGCGAGAGCTCCGAGCCGGGGTCGTCGCCGTCCGCGCGCCCCAGGTAGTCGGCGTCGTGCGCGGTGTCGTTGACCAGCGCCGGGCGCCCGGTGCGGGCGACGCGGCCGTTGACGCCGACCTCGACCTGCTGTCCGTGGGCGAGCAGGTCCTCGACCTCGGCCGACGACGGCCCCGCCAGCGAGACGACCCGGAGGACCCCGTCGGGGTCGAGCCGCTGGACCACCGCGAGGTAGTAGTCGAAGGAGTCGTGCAGGGTGCGGACCGCCTCCGCGGCGACGGTCTCGACCGAGGTGGCGCGCGAAAGCGCCGTGCCGAGCCGGCTCGCGACCAGCAGGCGTCCGCCCTGGGGGGCTCGTCCGGGATCGGTTCCGGCCACCGGCATGTCGCTCGTCTTCGGCTCCACTACCCCTCGGTTATCGGCTCGGGACGGCAACCCTTGACCGCTCTCTATCCTCGTGTCTTATGCCTGACCAGGCAGCGGACATAGTCGTGATGAAGTTCGGCGGCACCTCGGTCGCCGACGCCGAGCGGATCAAACGCGCGGCCGGCCGGATCGTCGCCGCCCGCGAAGGCGGCAAGCGGGTCGTCGCGGTGCTCTCGGCGCGCGGCAAGACGACCGACGAACTGGTCGAGGCGGCCCACCAGATCTCCGAGCGCCCGGTCGCCCGCGAGATGGACATGCTGCTTTCCACCGGCGAGCGGATCTCCTGCGCGCTCTGCGCGATGGCGATCCACGACATGGGCCACGAGGCGATCTCGCTGACCGGCTCGCAGGCGGGGATCGTCACCGACTCCTCCCACACCAAGGCGCGGATCATCGACGTCCGCGCCGACCGCATCCGCCAGGCCCTCGAGCAGGACCGGATCGTGCTCGTCGCCGGCTTCCAGGGGGTCTCGACCGACAGCCGCGACGTCACCACGCTGGGGCGGGGCGGCTCCGACACCACCGCCGTCGCGCTCGCCGCGGCACTGCGGGCGAGCGTCTGTGAGATCTACACCGACGTCAGCGGGGTCTACTCGGCCGACCCGCGGATCGTCCCCGACGCCCGCAAGCTCGCCAAGGTCTCCTTCGAGGAAATGCTCGAGATGGCGGCCTCGGGGGCGCGGGTTCTGCAGCTTCGCTCGGTCGAGTACGCCCGCAACCACGGGGTCCGGATCCACTGCCGGAGCAGCTTCGAGGACGGTCCCGGTACCCTCGTCGTGTCAGAGGAAGAGACCATGGAGCAACCCTTCGTAACCGCCGTGACCCATTCCGACGCCGAGGCGCGCGTGACGCTGACCGGCGTGCGCGACGAGCCCGGGGTGGCGGGGCGGATCTTCACCGCGCTGGCCGATGCCAACGTCAACGTCGACGTGATCATCCAGAACGAGCCGCCGGGCGGCGACCAGCTCGCCGACCTCTCCTTCACGGTCGACCGCGGGGAGCTGCCGGTGGCGCGCGAAGTGATCGACCGGCTCGGCGACGTCTCGGTGAAGGTGCGCGCCGAAGAGCAGATCGGCAAGGTCTCGATCGTCGGCGCCGGGATGCGCTCGCACCCGGGCGTCGCCGCGAAAGTCTTCCAGACGCTCGGCGACGAGGGGATCAACATCGAGATGATCTCGACGTCGCCGATCAAGATCTCGTGCGTCATCTCCGCCGACCGGGTGACCGACGCGGTGACGGCGCTGCACGCGGCGTTCGAACTGGGCGCCGACGCGGTCCGCCCCGAAGACGCGAGCGGGCCAGGCCACACCCCGACGGTCGCCGGCTAGCGCGCCACGAGAGATGGCGGGCGACGGCTACAGGGTCGGGGTGATGGGCGCGACCGGCGCGGTCGGGACGACGATCCTGTCGCTGCTGCACGAGCGCGGCTTCCCGGCGCGGGAGGTCGTGGCGTACGCGTCGGAGCGTTCGGCGGGGAAGGAGCTCGAGTGGGGGGGCGGCACGCTGGTCGTGCAGCCGCTCGACGACGAGACGATCCAGGGGGTCGACGTCGTCCTCTCCTCGCCCGGCGGGAAGGTGAGCTCGGAATGGTCGCCGCGCTTCGTCGACGCCGGGGCGACGGTGGTCGACAACACCAGCTTCTGGCGGATGCACGACGACGTGCCGCTGGTCGTCGCCGGGGTGAACGACGAGGCGGCCGCGGACCACAACGGGATCGTCGCCAACCCCAACTGCACGACGATGACGGCGCTGATGGCGCTGGCGCCGATCCATCGCGCGGTCGGGCTGGAGCGGCTGATCGTCTCCAGCTACCAAGCCGTCTCGGGGACCGGGCAGAAGGCGATCGAAGAGCTGCGTGCCCAGGCGAAGGCGATCCTCGCGGGCGAAGGGCCGCCGGCGCCCGCGGTCTACCCGCGCCAGATCGCCTTCAACGTGCTGCCCCAGGTGGAGAGCTTCAAAGACGGCGACGACTACACCACCGAGGAGCGCAAGGTGATGGCCGAGACGCGCAAGATCCTCGGCTTCGGCGAGGAGGTCGGCATCTCCGCGACCTGCGCCCGGGTGCCGGTCTTCGTCGGCCACTCGGAGTCGATCAACGTGCAGACGCGCGAGGACCTCGCGCCCGAGGACTGCCGCGCCCTCCTGGCCGAGGCGGTTGGCGTCCAGGTGATCGACAATCCGGGCAACGCCGAGTACCCGCTGGCGATCGACGCCGCCGGCCAGGACGACGTCCTCGTCGGCCGCATCCGGCGCGACCCCGGCAACGAGCGCACCCTCAACCTCTGGGTCGCCGGCGACAACCTGCGCAAGGGCGCCGCCACCAACGCCGTCCAGGTAGCCGAGCTCCTGGTCGACCGCGGCTGGCTCCTGAACCAGCGCTAGCCGCCCCGCACCCGCCCCGACCGCCGCGCTCGGCCCCTCAAAAAGTCACACTTCCGCGCGCCACGCGCGCGATTTTTCCTTCTACCCTCGGCGAGTGAGCGTGATGGACGAGGAGGTGACCGCGGTGGGGGACGAGTGGACCGACAGGCGCATGGACGATTTCGTCGGCCGTGTCGAGCGATTCGAAGGCAACGTGAAAGAACGCTTCGACAAGCTCGACGCGCGACTCGATCGGTGGGGCAAGATCGTGAGTAGCGGGACGGTGGCAATCGTCGCGGCAGTGATCATCAAAGTGATCGGGGTCTGAGCGGCCGCGTGCGTAACCGGATTACTGGGCGAGGGCGGCGAGGCGGCGGCCACTGGGGACGCGGACGCCTTGGCCGAGGGGCTCGAGCTCGCCGTTGCGCTTGAGGCGGTTGATCGTCGCCGAGACGACGGTGCGCTTGACGCCGGTGCGCTCGGCGATTTCGGTGGCGGTGACGCCGGGGTCCTGCATCACGGCTTCGATGATCAGCTGCTTGTTGGCGCCCTGGGGGGCGCGGCCGTCGCGCCCCGGCTTGGTGCCGCGGCGGGAGCGGCGGATCGGCTGGCGGGAGGAGGAGTCGGCGTCGATCCCGGCCTGGGCGAGCAGGGCGGCGAGGCCGTCGGACGGGGTGCCCTCGCCTTTGCGGGTGACCTCCTCGCCTTCCAGCAGCGAGAGGATCCCCTGCAGTTGCTCGAGCTCGTCGATGACCGGCCGCAGCTCACGGATCCGCTCTTCGACCGTTCTCCGAATCTCTTCCACCGCAGGACTCATGCTCTGCGCGGAGATTATGAGGGATCTGGCCCAAGAATGCTTCAAATGTTCACGGGATTAACACAATCCCGTGTTCGAAAAACTCCCGACCAAAGAACGGCGCGGGTTTTGGTTACCCGCGGGCGGCGGATTCGATGCGCCGCCGGCAGGCGGGTGCGATGACGCCGAGGCTGCAGTCGACGTAGGAGGGCCCGGCCCGATGGCCGCGCCGCGTGAGGGGGGTGAGGACGGCGGGCGAAGCCGATTGGCCCGCGCCGTGGACCGGACCGAGGTCCAGGACGAACCAGCCATTACGGGCCGGGAAGCCCGCGTCGCGCGCGGCGTCGGGATCCACCGGGGCCCGCACCTTTTCGCGGGCCGATTGGGGCCGGTCGGGTCCAGCGCCAAGGTCCCGGGGCGCGCGGGGGTGCGGCATCACGCCGAGGGTGGCCGAGACGCGCTCGACCCCCGCGCCGCTGACCCCGAAGACGTAGCGATAGCCCCCGGCGATGGCGCTCTCCGCCCGCAGCCGTCCGCGTCTCGGCGCCGCTCCGCAGTTGCCGCTGAGTTCGCCACCGCGCGGCCCGAACACCGTGCAGAGCCTGCCTTCGTCGCGGTAGACCGAGAAGCTCCAGGCGCCGCCCGGGTCGCGGCCGAGCAGGGCGGGCGCGGTGTGGGCGTGGCCGCCCGAGCGGTCGCCTCCGCGGAAGGCCGCGAACGCGACGCCGCCGACCAGGCAGATCAGGACCAGCATGATCGCCGCGCGACGGCCGATCCGACGTGCCTGCGCGCCGCGCTCGCGCGCCGGCGGCGCCGCCGGCAGCGGCGCGCGCCGGCGGGCGGTGTGGCGGTCCCCGAACGGCTCGCCCTCCGCCGCGTACGCCGTCGTCATCAGCGCCTGGAACTCGGTGCCGAGCTCGTCGATGATCGGCAGGTCGGAGTTGCGCTCGATCACGGCAGCTCCTCGCCTTCGCCTTCGAGCATCCCACGCAGCGTCCGCATCGCCCGCGTCACCATCGTCCGCGTCCCGGACGCGGTGAGGCCGAGGCGCGCGGCGACGTCGGCGTAGGGCATCCCCTCGACCACCCGCAGCCGGACCGCTTCGCGCTGGTCGGCGGGAAGCCGGTCGAGGCTGCGCCCGACCGCGTCACGGATGCTCCGAGAGGACGCCAGCTCCTCGATCCGCTCGATCTCATTGTCTGTGAGGGTGCGCCGCTCGCGCCCCAGCCGCCGCGCCCAGCGCCGCGCCGACTGGTCGCGCCGCTCGTATTCGCGCAGAACGCTCTGGGCGATCGACCAGAGCCAGCCGGAGAGGGCGTCGTCGCCCTCCCCCCGGAACTGGTGGCGGCGCTCGAGGGCGATCGTGAAGCAGTCGGCCATCAGGTCAACCGCGACCTCGGGGTCGTCGACGCGGCGCTGGAAGAACACCAGCAGCGGGCGCGCCGTGCGTTCGTAGAGGCGCGTCAGGTCGGCTGGTTCCAGGCTCATCGACGCAAACGGGCTGCCGCTCCGCCGCGCCCCGATCGGGTCACGTGTCGTGGTCGCGATCGGGCTCGCGCTCCGGAATCTCGATCTCGTCGAGCTCGCAGTGGACGACGGTGGAAAGGACCGCGTCGAGCGCGACCCCGGAGAGGGTCTCCTGCTCGAGCAGCGCATGGGCCGTCTCCTGGACCGACTGCCAGTTGACCCGCAGCACGAAGAGCGCCCGGTCTTTGGCCTCTTCGACGATCCGCTCGGTCTCGTCGTCGATCGTGTCGAGCGTTTCCGGCCCGACCGAGCCCATGTCCTGCAGCGAGGCGCCGAGGAAGACCTCGCCCCCGGCCTCGCCGATCGTCACCGGGCCGAGCGCCGGGCTCATGCCGAAGGAGGTGACCATCTGGCGGGCCAGTTTGGTGGCGGCGTGGAGGTCGTCGGAGGCGCCGGTCGAGCCATGGCCGAACTCGTTCCACTCGGCCGCGGTGCCGGCCAGGATCGCGACCAGGTGGCGCTCCAGGTCGGGCTGGGAGTGGATCGTCGCGTCCTTGTCGGTGAGCATGTCGGCCGAGGTGCCGAGCTGCCGGCCGCGGGCGACGATCGAGAGCTTCTGGGCGGAAACCGTCTGGCCGATCGAGCGGGTGGCGACCGCGTGGCCGGACTCGTGGACGGCGATCCGCCAGCGCTCCTCCTCGGAGAGGACGTGGGTCTTCTTGGCGGGCCCGGCGACGACCCGGTCGATCGCCTCCTCGAGCGTCGGCTGGTCGATCTCGGCGAAGCCTTCGCGGACCGAGAGGAGCGCCGCCTCGTTGACCAGGTTGGCGAGCTCGGCGCCGGAGAAGCCGGGGCAGAGTTTGGCGATCTCGTAGAGGTCGACGCCCTCGGCGAACTGCCGCCCTTTGGCGTGCAGCTCGAGAATCTCGAAGCGGCCGTGGACGTCGGGCACGTCGACCACCACCTGGCGGTCGAAGCGCCCGGGGCGAAGCAGCGCCGGGTCGAGGATGTCGGGGCGGTTGGTGGCGCCCATCACGCAGACCCCGGCGTCGCCGCCGAAGCCGTCCATCTCGACCAGCAGCTGGTTCA
The DNA here is from genome assembly GCA_036495785.1 of Solirubrobacterales bacterium. Lineage (GTDB taxonomy): Bacteria > Actinomycetota > Thermoleophilia > Solirubrobacterales > 70-9 > VAYN01. Next base: position 24,083 of record DASXMH010000025.1, on the reverse strand, counting down.
GGGTCTGCTCGCGCTCGTCGTTGCCCTGGCCGACGCCCGCGCCGCGCTTGCGCCCGGCGGCGTCGAGCTCGTCGATGAAGATGATCGCCGGCGCCTGCTTGCGGGCTTTGGCGAAGAGGTCGCGGATGCGGGCGGCGCCGACGCCGACGAGCGACTCGACGAACTCGGCGCCGGAGGCGCTGAAGAAGGCGGCGTCCGCCTCTCCGGCGGTGGCGCGGGCGAGCAGCGTCTTGCCGGTGCCGGGGGGGCCGACCAGGAGGACCCCCTTCGGCGCCGCGGCGCCCATCGCCCGGTATTTGGTCGGGTCCTCGAGGAAGTCGCGGATCTCCTTGAGCTCGGCCAGCGCTTCGCCCGCGCCCGCCACCGAGTCGAAGGTGACCGGCGCTTTCTGGCCCTTCTTGCGGCGTTTGCCTTTGCCGCCGAAGGCGGAGAAGGCGCCGATGCCGCTGGAGCCGTCGCCGGTCTGGCGCATGAAGAAGCTGAACAGGCAGACCAGGAGGAGGATCGGGACCAGGAACTGGACGATGATCACCCGCTCCGACTTGCCGCTCTGCGGATTGAAGGAGACGATCGCGCCCTTCTTGCTCAGCGTGTGGACCAGGTCCTGGGTGGCGCTGCCGTCGCTCGGGTAGTCGGCGTAGAGCTGGATCCCGGTGTCGGTGGTGACGACGACCTGGTGGTCGTAGTCGAGCAGTTCGGCGTCGCGGATCCGCTGCGCGTTGCCGAGCCGTTCGACCGTCGAGAGCGGTACCTGGCGGCCGGAGCCTTCGGCGCCGAGCGAGCCAACGAGGCTGAAGAAGACGATCAAGAGGACGATCGAGGCGACCAGCAGGAAGGTCGAAAGCAGGTCGCGGGCGAGGAATTTGGCGATCGGCGTGAAGAACCCGCGGATGCGATCGAGCCCGCGCTGTGCCAGCGAGGGCTTGTCCTGGTTGGTCAGGCGAGGATTGGACATAGGTAGGGGCGCGCCTCCTGAGCTGGCCGGAGTTGAGGCCGTGACGATTAGGCCTCGCTGTCTCAGCCGTGTAAACAGATTGAGAACACGCGGCGTTTCGCGCGGTAAACGCCCCCACCGGTGTCTCGCCTTCTAGCGGTGGCGCCTTGGGTCAGTTGCGCTCGACGCGCTCGGCGATCTCCTCGAGGCGGTCGGCCGGGGCGGTGTGTCGGATCAGGTTCGCCAGCGCCCCGGTGCCTGGTTCGGCGGGGCGGCGGCCTTCGCCGCGTAGGTTGGCGCGCCAGTGTGGGTCGGCCTGGAGGGCGGCGACCCATTCCCGAAGGGTGTCGAGCTGGCCGGCGTCGACCGCGGGGCGGGCAACGAGCGCCACCCAGGCGCGCGGCGGGGGGGTGGGGAGGGGCCAGCCGAGCGTGTGGAGGCGGCCGTGGCGCAGCGCGGGACGGCCGGCGAGGACCGCCTCGGCGGCTCCGGTGGCGATCGCCTCGCTTGCGTCGGAGGAGGACTGGAAGACGCTGAAGTGGACCTCGCCGTCGATGCCCGCGCCCTCGACCAAGGCGGCGAGCTGGTCTCGGGAGAAGGTGTCGTCGTCGATCCCGAAGAGCTGTTCCCCGGGGGCGGCGGCGAGCGAGGCGACCAGCTCGGCTCCGTTGCGGATCGACGATCCCCGTTCCACCGCCAATTCGAGCCGGTCGCTGGCCAGCATCCCGACCGGCTTCGAGCGCCGCAGCAGGGCGCGCGCCAGGGCGGCTTCTTCGGCGGCGCCGGGGACGAGCGTTTCGCGGCGGTCGTGGGCGAGGTCGGCGAGCGTGGTCGAGGTGATCGCCAACAGCTGCCCGCGGCCCGGCCGCCGCCGCGAAAGGAACGAGATCAGCGCCTGCGCCGAGCCGCCGGGGAGGGTTTTGACGACGGTCCGGTGTCCGCCGAGTTCGAGCCCGGCCGCCGCGTCGACCAGAACGGGCCCGCTTTCGTCCCCCGCTTCGCCCGCCGGCGCCCAGATCGTCACCGCCGCCGGCCGCACCGCCGCCGCGCCCCTTGGCGCCGAGAAAGGAGACCGCACGAAGTCCGCGACCACGTAGCCCCCAAGAAGGACAAGAAGGACAAGCCAAAGCGCCCTGCCAAGACGCGACTCCCGCTTCATGGCCTCAGCGTAGGTCTTTCCGAGGCACCGCGGATCGGTCATTCGTGAAGATCTTGAGTCTTTGGATCGGCTTTCCGTCGAGCGCTTCACAGCGCTTTAGCGGGCCAATGTCTGCCTTTGACATGGTGTTGACGGGACTTGACATGGTGTTTACCAAGTGTTCCCCGTTCGTTCACACTTCCTCGACTGATCAAGGCAAACATCGCAACCGAGTCCCGTCGAAAACAGCGCGCGGGACATAAACCAGTCAAAGGAGGAAGTGCATGTCTGCTTTCCAGCAGAGCATGAGGAAGCTCGGCGTCCGCGCCGGTCTCCTCGCGGGTGCCTCGGCAGCCGTCCTCGCGATCGGCGGCGTCAGCGCCGGCAGCGCCATGGCGGCCCCGACGTGCCCCAACAACAGCGTGATCAACGGTCGCGGTTCCTCGCTGCAGAAAATCGCGCAGACGGAAGTCTGGACCGTGAAATACAACGCCGCGTGCTCCAACGCGCCGAAAGTGAGCTACGAATCGACCGGCTCCGGGGCGGGTCTTGAAGCGATGGGCTTCAATGGCGGCGTCCTCAACACCGCGTTCCAGTACATCGGCACCGACGACGGTCCGAACGCCACGCAGATCGCCAGCGCCGAAGGCGCTGTCTCCAACAACACGAAGCCGGTCATCGTCCCGGTCTCGCAGACCGCTATTTCCGTGGTCGTCCACCCGCCGGCGGGCTGCACCTTCAAAACCGGCACCGGCATCACCTGGGCCGAGCTGAACAAGGCGTTCGGCGGCAACGGCATCACCAACTGGAACCAGTTCTCCAACGTCACGGGGACCTGCAACGAAGCAGTGACGCGCGTCGTCCGGTCCGACGGTTCCGGTACCAGCTACCAGTTCAAGAACTACCTGTCCACGCTCGAAACGAACGCCGGCATCAAAGCCGAAGGCCTGCCCTGCACCACCGAAGGTCACACCAAATGGGGCGAACTGCTGGAAGTGGGCACCGGGAATAAACCCAACATCACCTGGCCGCAGTGCAGCGGCGGCACTACCGTAACCGCCGTCAACGGTGGCGGCGGAGTCGCCTCCACGGTGGCGAGCACCTCGGGCGCGATCGGCTACGCCGCGCTCCCGGACGCGAAAGCCAATGGCGCCGAAGCCGCGCGTCTGCAGAACGGCACCGTCGGCACCACCCCGACCTACGCCGAACCGGGCAACAGCTCGACGAGCACTGCTCGTTGCCTGAACGCCCGCTACACCGTGCCGGCCGAAGGCCGCACCACGGGCACCGGCGTGGCGGTCGACTGGTCGACGGTCTTCGGCGCTCAGCCGACGATCGGCGGCAGCGAATACCCGCTGTGCACCCTGACCTACGACGCCGGCTGGAAAAGCTACACCGGCGCCGGTTTCACCAACGCTCAGGGCGAAGCGGTCTACGACTACATCAACAACTACGTCGTAGCCCCGGCGAGCGGTCAGGAAGACCTGAAAAACGCCAAAAAGTGGTACAGCCCGCTGCCGACCACCGGCGGTCCCGGCTCGGCCACGGACGTGCAGAGCGCTGCCGAATGGGCGGCCGCGAAGATCAACCACTGATCGGTTGACCTGAGAGCGCTCTCCAGAATCGTCGGAGATTCCGATCCGCTGAAGAAGGGCCGGGACGCGAGTCCCGGCCCTTCTTGCTTCTGGCGAACCTTGCGTGATCTCCGACTTGGGAGAAAGACAAGGGAGTTATCGCAATGTTCACACCTCCGATCGGTCGACCGAGCAGGATGCCGCCGACTCAGATCACGACAGATGGGGGAAGATCGGTTTGGCGCAGTCACGAACCACTCGCTTCGGTTGGAAACCATGGACGCGGCTCGCCGCGTTCGCCGTCCTCGCGGTTCTCGCCTGCGTGCTGGCGCCGACGCGGGCGGGCGCCGCCGTGTCGGGGCAGCAGGAAGCCTGGCCGGTCGAACCGGGTGAAGGAAGTGGCCAGCTCCACAATCCGAGGATGCTGGGCGTCGACTCGGGCGACGGTAGCGTCTATATCGGGGACACTCCTGGCGGTGGCGAAGCGCTGAGAATCCAGAAGTTCTCTCCGGCCGGTCAATTCGAGGCAGCAGCGGCTCCGCTGCCATCCGCGTTCGCGATTGGGATCGCGGTGGACTCCGACCGCGAACGCTTCTACGTGCTCGAAACCTTCCCCGGCGGGTTCGGCGCGGAAAATCTTCTGGTGTTCTCGACCGATCCCGAAGGCGAAGAATTGAAATTGATCGAAGAAGTCACGTTGGCCCCTGAAGCTGTGTTCAGGCCAACGGAAGTTGACGTCGACCCGGTCAGCGGCAATCTGGTGATCGCGGCCGAGAGCGAAGCGGAACAGGCCATGATTGACGTGATCAACCCCGAAACGGGTGCGCTGGTCACCAGCTACACCGAAACCGGCGAACTGGTCAGCGCCGAAGAGGTCGGCGCCTTCGGGATCGCCGTGGATCAGCAAGGGGTCACCTACGTTGTCGCAGGCTTTCCGCCCGGGCAGACTCCGGCTCAGAAAGGTATCCGGGCCTACACGCTGCCGGAGAGCTTCAACTCGAGCTCGACGCTGACGCCGGTCCCGGGATTCGAGGCGGCCGCCGCCGGCGAGGAATGGCCCACGGGCGGTGGCCTGATCACCGAACCGGCCATCGTCGGGTTCGGATTCGGACCCCAGGTCGCGATCGCCTCCGCGCCGGATGGCCACGGCGAAATCCTCTACTTCAAGACCGAATTCAAGATCAACACCGCGACGGATCCGGGGAGCAGCTTTATCCACGGTTTCTCGTTGCCCGAAGAAGCCACCACCGTCTTCTACGGCGGCGGCGAACAGGAAGGTCGTTGCACCATCCAGACCGCAAAAGCGGCCCTCGGGATCGGCGGCGGAGGCTTGGTCGTACTCGATCAGGGCGGGGAAGCACCGGTCGGTGAATTCCAGCCTTACGGCCCCAATGTCCTGCGCTTCGGCCCCGAACCAAATGAAGCGACGGGCGGTCTCGCCTGCCCCGTTCCTGCCGCCTCGGCGGTGCTGAGGCACGGCAACACGCCGGTGACCTCCGTGCCCGGCAACACCACCGTTTCCCTCGACGCCTCCGGCTCCGAAGTGCGGGCCGGCTTCACGATGGAAGGCGCCGACTGGACGATCGAAGCACCGGATGGGAGCACCTCTACCGCAAGCGGTGAAACGGCCAATCACTTCTTCGAGGAAGAAGGCGAATATACGGTACGTCTGCGGTTGAAATTCTCGCCCAGCGGACTTCTGGGCACGACTCTCACCCAGTCGAAGAAGCTCGTCGTCAGCGCTGCCGGCCCAGCCGAAGCGGCGCCGACTATCGCGTCCTTCTCGCCGACCAAAGGGTCGCCGAGCACCCCGGTGACGATCACCGGCACCGGCCTCGCGTTCGTCCACCAGGTCGAATTCGGAACCACGGCCATCGTCTGTCCGAGCGTCGACTGCACTCTCGTCGACGGCCAGCACCTCACTGTCGATGCTCCGGCGGGCAGCGACCCTGGGACCAAGGTCAAGCTGACGATCGCCAATGATGGCGGTTCGGCGGTCTCGACCGAAGAATTCCAATACGAAGGCCTCCCGACCATCGCCTCGTTCGCGCCGGCGAAGGCCAAGGTCGGCACTCCGGTGACGATCACCGGCACGGAATTCACAAGGGTCACCCAGGTCGAATTCGGTTCATCGTCGGTCGCCTGCCCAGGTGTCGCCTGCGTGATCACCGACGACGAACACCTCACGGTGAATGCCCCGGCCGCAGTGGCCGGTAAACCGAAGGTGAAATTGACGGTCACCAATGGCGCCGGAGCGGCGAGCTCGACCGGGGAATTCGAATACGAAGTCGCCCCGACCATCACGGCCATCGCCCCGATCCAAGGCAAGGCTGGTACCGCGGTGACGATAATCGGCTCCGAATTCGCCACGGCCACGAAAGTCGAATTCGGTGGCACCGCCGTGGCCTGTCCTGGCAGTGGCTGCACGATCACCGACGGCGGGCACATCGCTGTCATTGCCCCTGGCGGCGTGGCCGAAGGCACCAAAGTGGGCTTGAAGGTGACCAACCCGGCCGGTACCTCGGCGCAATCGAGCGGCACATTCGAATACGAACGCAAACAGGAAGCGCCGCACGAAGAGCCCAAGACGACGCCGCCGGCGGAACTGCCCAAGACGACGCCGCCGGCCGAAACGCCGAAAGGTGGTCCGGTCGGCAAGACCTCGGCGCAGAAATTGAAGGAAGCGCGCCAGAAGGCTATGGCCAAGTGCAAGAAGCTGAAGGGGAACGCGAAGGCCAAGTGCCTGAAGAAGGCCAACGAAATCGGGAAGCCGAAGAAGAAGGCAAAGCCGAAGAAGAAGGCAAAGCCGAAGAAGAAGGCGAGCAGCGAGATCGTCCCTGCGGTGAGCCGGATCCTCTGGTAGGAGGCGCCCCGCAACTATTCAGATGGCTGGTGCAGTCCGGCCTCATCGCAAAGCGGTGAGGCCGGACTCGCTCCTACATGGACCGGGGTCAACACAGGCAACTCATGGTCTACGGGAGGAGAGCAAGAAATGATCAGAGTTGGCCAAACCAGGCTTCGGGCAAGGATGTATTTCCAATCCGCGTGCATTTTCGCGTGACTGTTCGTGCTCCAAGCCGTCGATGCCGAAGCGGCTGAGGCAGTGCCGACGTGTCCTTCCCCCAGGGCAAACGTCCCCTGCGGTCGACCGCCGACGGTGCGGAACTGTGGAAGGGCTCGTCACCGCTTACAACGCAAACGCCGGTGGCTTGCCTTGCCCTGAAGCATTCTCGGAACCCACCTCCGCCGGTACGGTACCCACGCTGGAACTCTTCGGGCTGTTGCAGATTCACCCGTTGTGGCGCGAAGCCGCGCTGCTCGGCTCGGAATTGGCTCCTGATGGCTACCACGTCGAACACACCGAATCGGGAGGCGCGAAAGCGATCTCGGACCCCAACGAGGTGTGGCCAGGATGCAATGGCGGGAGTCCAATACTGGCCGTCGAAGGGGCGGCGCGAAACGCTGCACGGGTGGTGAGAGAAACCACCGGCACAATCGGCTTTGCGCCGTACCCGATTGCAAAGGAAGTGGGTGTCGGTGCGGCATGGCTTCAGGTGCACCCAGTGGGCGGAAGTCCAAACTTTGTATTTCCGGGTGGAGCCGGATCGGGTGGTCCAGACCCGTAGTCCCGGCCCCGATCTTCGGCTCGCGGCAGGTGCCTGGCGGCTTCCGTCGTGTTTTCATTATGTTCACAACCGGGTGCTCGGCCTGTCCGACAATCCGCGCCATGTTCGTGCAGAACCTCAAGCCCTACGGCTGAGCGATCGAGTTGGGGCTGCATCGCAATTGCTTCCCGCTCCGGGAGGCGGCGCCATGGCTTACCTTGGCCTTCCTCTTGATCACGGCCGTATATGTCGTGATCGCGCCGCCGCCCGCCGCCGCGGTGATTCTCTCGCCATCAACCATCGACGGGCCGAATACCGAAGGGCTGAGCCTGGGCGGTGTGGCGATGGCTCCCGACGGGACCGGCGGGCTCGTCTACACCAAGACGACGGGGGGAGTTCAGCACGTGTTCGTCTCCCGCTACGACGGCTCCAACTGGAGCGCGCCGATCCGGGTCGACCCCGAAATGCGCTTCGCCGCGAGCCAGCCGAAGATCAGCGCCGGGCGCAACGGTCGACTGCTTGTCGTCTGGACGACTCCCGTCGCCACGCTCGCCAAAGGCGAAGTCCGTTATGGCCTCTGGTCGGCCTCGCTCGGCCCCGGTGCAGGGGAATTCAGCTCGCCGCTGCTGGTCGACGGAAACGTCGGTGAAGGGGTGGGCGTCGATCCTTCGGTCGCAGGAGTGGCGCCCGGGATAGCGATCGTCGCCTACCGCGCCATCACCTACGCGTTCCCGACCCCGGCGACCAAACTGCCGCCACCGGTGCAGCTGCGCCCCGGGGACGTGATGGCGGAAATACGGGCCGCGCGGCTGGAAGGCGGGCGGTGGTCGAAGCTCCCGCCGCTGAACCGCAACGTCTCGATCTCGATGCGGGCGCCGAGCGAAGCGAACGCGCCGCAGGTCGCGGTCAGTGCCACCGGACGCGCGGTGGTCGCCTGGCAGGAGCCGGACCTGTCCGGGGCCGCGCGGGTGCTGGTGCGCCGCATCACCGGCAGCTCGCTCGGCCCGATCTTTCTCGCCGACCCTGAAAACTGGGAAGGCAAGCCGGTGACCGAAGACGCCACCGCCTTCGACCTCGACGTCACGGAGCTCGATCGGGCGCGGTTGGCCGTGCGGGTGGAAGGGGCGCCGACCTCGCCGCTCCACGGCCGGCGGATGTTCCTCACCTCGTTCGGCTCCAGCGCCGCCCCGGGGGGTGGGCAGCCGGTCGGCCCCGAAGCCGTGGGCGGGCCCGGCGCTCCGCTCCCCGCCCCGATCGGTCCGCCCGGAGTGTCGACGGTAGACAGCATCGGCAAAGGCGGTTCGATGCTTCTCGCGTTCGCCTCCGGGTCGTCGATACGTTCCGTCACGGTCGACGAACAGAACAAGCTGCGGGAACCCGAAAGCGTCCCCGGCCCGCCCGCCCAGCCCGAAACGCCGGTGGTCACGGCGGTCGACCCCGAAGGCGGGGGCCTCGTCGCCTACGAGGCCGTCGGCGAAGAAAACCTTCCCGCCGTCGGCGTCTACCAGACCTTTGCCGAAGGCGGCTCCCAGACCGGCTTGCTGTACGGGCCGATCGGCGGCCAGGTCTCCCAACTCGAGGGAGGTGAATCCGGCGCGGGCGATGCGCTCCTCGCTTTCCGCCAGGGCGAAAACGGTGAATTCGCGATCGTCGCCGACCGCGTCGCCGCCGCACCTGCCGGCTTTGCGGTGCAGGTGCCGAAAGGGTGGGTCGCGCCGGGCAAGGCGACGGTCAGCTGGGCACCGCCGACCAGCGCGGTGGGCGGGCTCGAATACTCGCTGCTCCTGAACGGGCGCACGGTCCAGACCGGGCTCCGTCGCCTTCGCGTCACGCCACCGTCGGCCGAGCTCTACGACGGCGTCGGCCGCGTCCAGGTCGTGGCCACCGATCGCCTCGGCCAGGAAGTCCTCAGCCGCTCGGCCAAGATGCGGGTCGATTCGCAGCCACCCCGCCTGCAGGTGCGCGTGACCCCGCGTAAGGGCATCGTCCGGATCAAGCTGAAAGACCCACAGGCGGGGCTCCTGCCGAAGGCGACGAAGGTCTCCTTCGGGGATGGGAAGCGCGGGCACGGCAAGGGCTCGTTCACGCACCACTACCTCCACCCGGGCACCTACCGGATCCGGCTCCACGCCGAAGACCGCGTCCACAACGCCCTCGTCCAGAGGGTCACGGTGACGGTCAAATGACGCCGTCGGTGCGCCACCCGAAGGGCCTCGCCGCGGTGCTGTCGGTTCTCTGCGCCTCCGCCTGGATCGCGCCGACCGCCGCCGCCGAACTCGGACCGATCCAACTGGTCTCGAAGACCCCGAGGGAGCAGGCAGGCTTCGCCAAACAGGCGGCGGTCAGCGCGGACGGCAACTACGTCGCCTTCTATGGCGAACTGGGCGGTCACACGGGGCTCTTCCGGAAGGACCTCGGCACCGGGGCGCTGACCCTGGTCGTCGAAGGCGAACCCGGCGGTGAAGCCGGGTACTTCCCCTCGATCTCGGCCGACGGCGGTTTCGTCAGCTTCACCACGACGCAGCAGCTCGCCCCGCTCGCCGACGGCGAAGCCGGCACGAACGACGTCTACGTCGCTGACCTCGCGACCTCCCCGCCGACCTACGAGCTCGCGTCCGCGACCGTGACGGCGGGGGAAACGCATCGCCTCTCCGGCAGCTCGACCGCCGCTCCTCGCGTCGCCCTCAGCGCCGATGGCTCCGAGGTCGCCTTCGTGAACGGTGGCGAGGTCTACGTGCGCAGGCTCGCCGAACCCGAATCGATCTTGATCACCACGCATCGTGACCCGGCCACCGGCGCGATGACGTCCGAACCGGTGAAAGGCGGGGGAGCCCTTCAGAGGGCCGGCGCGGCACTGAGCGCGGACGGGAACGCCGTCGCCTGGGTCGGCGAACACCTTCCGGAACAGGTGCCGCTCCTGCCTGAAGAAGAACAGAAGATCCGGGCGATCGAAAAAAAACCCGGGACGGAACTGAACCTCAGCAACAGATACCTCGAGCCGCTGTGGCGCCTCGTGCCATCGGTGGGCCTGACCGCCTCCGCGACCCGACGCATCGTCGGCGGCGGGGACCCATCGGCACCCGGATGTGATGGCAACTCGCTGGAAGCGGTCTGCCAAGGGCCTTTCCCCGGTCTTGCCGAAAACCGCCATGAAGTCCCGAATTTCACTGAAGCGGAAGGTTTCGGTTGGGGTTTGGGCCTCCCCGTGCTGAGTGCCGACGGGGGCACCGTCGCCGTGATCGGCTCGCCGGAAGACGACAGGGATCTCTTCGTCGTCGACATGGCGCCGGGGTTGAGCCGGGTCGCAGCCGTTCGCCCTCTCACCAAATGGATCGATCCGGCGCCGAGCGCAGTTTCGCCGGAACCGCTGTACGCAAAAGCGGAATACCTTCGCTTCATCGGACCGATCCAGCAGTGTGCGATCTCCGCCGACGGCAAGCACATCGCGTTCACGACGCAGCGCCAGAGCTTCACGCTCAACCCACCGACGCTGCTCACCCCGACGCCGACGGCGCTTCCGACCGTCGCCGAGCTGTACCAGGTCAACTTGGAAGGGCAGACCATCGAACGGATCACGCCCGGTCCCGGGACGGAAGTCTCCTCGGTGCCGCCGGCCCAGGTGGAAGTCGGTAACCCGGCGACGGTCTCGCAAAGGTCCTACGGTGAAGCGTCCTTCGGCGCCAGCGGGCCGTCCTACAGCGCCGACGGCCGGATGCTCGCCTTCGCCTCGATGGCCCCCAACATCGCCCCCGGTGACGGGAATGACGCGAGCGACGTCTTCACCGTCGAATCGAGCCCGCCGACGCCGACCGACCAGACGAAGATCTCCCCGCGGCCGTCGTCGATCTCGGTCCGGCCGATCTGGCGGCTCACGGTCCACGCGGTGTCCAGGCCCGACGGAGCGGTGCGGATCGTCGCCGGCGTGCCGGGGGCCGGCACCCTTCAGGCGCAGGCGAAATCCAAGGTCGACTACAAGGCGAAAGCGCGCAAGGTGAGCGCGGGGCAGCGACGCGCCGACGCCTCGGGCACCGTCCGCCTTGAACTGAAGCTCTCGCCGAAGTTGCGCAAGCTGGCGCGCCGTAAGGGCGGCCTCTACACGTCGATCGCCATCCAGTTCACGGGCTCGGGCGGCAAACCGCTCGAGCAGGTGCTGGTCGCCCGCTTCCGCACCCACCGCCCGGCGCCCGCGAAGAAGGGGAAGCGGGGATGAGGCGCACCGCCGGCGTCCTGGCGCTCCTCCTGGCGCTCCTCGGCGTCGTCGCGACCCCCGCCGGCGCGGTCGAACCGTGGGAATGGCACTCCGAACAGCCGGTCGCGGAAGGTATCGGCGTGCCGGCGTCGCTCGGCGAGATCGGCGACGTCGAGTGCTGGTCGGCGAACCGCTGTCTGCTCATCACCGCCGGGAACGAGGGGCGGCCGGCCGGGCTGTATGCCTACGACGGCACCCGCTGGTACCTCTACTCGACGGTATGCGGCGGCCACGAAGGCCGGATCGCCTGGGCCGGTCCCGACGACTTCTGGACGATCTCCGACCAGCGGCCCTCCGAAGAATCCTCGATTCGAGGCGACCTGGAAGGACTCTCGCTGTGTCACTTCGTGAACGGCGAAGTGAAGGCGTCCTTCGCCGAGCCGACCGGACAGGCCGATTCCTTCCTGAAGATGGACGCGGCCGCTTGCGCCGGCCCCGACGACTGCTGGTTCGCCGGCGAACGGCTGCCCGGCGAACCCAACGTCGGCGCCTTCCACCTCCACTGGGACGGGTCCTCGCTGACGGCGATCCCCTCGCTCACCGATCCGGAACCGTGGCTGAGCGATCCCGGCCGCTCGGTCTTCGGCCTGGCCTTCTTCGGCGGCCAGCTGTTCGAGAGCGTCGTGGTCCAGGCCGAAGACCAGGCCGAAGGCGAGCCTGAACCTTCCTTCCTGCATCGGATCAACCTCGGCGCCGGGGCACCGTTCGAACGGCTCGAAACCCCGGGCCTGGTGACCGGCGGGACGCCGGAGGGCCTTGAAGGCTTCCGCTTCGCGAGCAACGGAGCGAGCCTGTGGGCCCTGTCGGGTGCGACCGAACGCGGCGCGACGACGACCCCGACCTTGCTCACCTTCCAGGGCTTCTCCTTCTCACAGTTGCCGTTGAGCGGTTCGACCTTCGGGCCGGGCACCGCGATCCGTGGCTTCGCGATGGAACAGGAGTCCGAAGGCGCCTGGGTCTCGTTCGTCCCGCGCAACGACCGATCGGAATCGGCCCGGGTCGCTCGGATCGAGTCGAACGGGGCGGTCCACGGTGAAGTGACCTTGCCCCGGCCCGAAGAAGAACTGAGCAAGAAGGGCGAGGCGGGGCCCATGTCATGCCCCGCGGTCGCCCAGTGCTGGATGGCGACGACCAAGGGCTGGCTCTTCCACCTGGGCGGCCCGCCCTCCGAAGGGCCGAACACCGACCCGGCGATGCACCAGCTGATCACCTTCCGCCCCTGTGACAACGCCTGCCCCTCGCTGGCGGGAGTCGGCCTGCCGGAAGACAACTCCGGCGCCGAACCTGAACGCGAACTCTTCGCCGAAGCGCCCGAATACCCGATCCCGGTCGAACGCATCCGGCGTCCCCAGCCTCCTTACAAGCACCTGAAACAGAAGGTGATCAAAGGCACGATCTTGCAACTGACCTTCGACCTGACCACCCGCGCACACGTGCAGTTGATCGCGAAAGAGCGCAAGACGGTGGTGGCGAAGACCGCGCAGATGACGATGGACAAGGGTCATCACCGGATCCGGTTGACCCTCGACCCCAAGCATTGGCCGACCCACCTGTCGTTCCAGGTACACCCGATCAAGAAAAAGAAGAAGGCGACGAAGTGAGCGCCGCCGAGATGGGGCGGGCCCAGGCCCGCCGTCGCCGCACCGCTGCGCTGCTCTGCTTCTCGCTCCTGCTCGGCCTGATCGTGCTCAGCGCCCGCGTGCAGCCCGCGGGGGCCGAAGCGGGCGGCGCCCTGGTCGCCGAACCGGTGTTGACCGGTGCCGCGGCCGGCGTGCAGACGCTGTTCGGCGCCTCGCCGTTGGAGGCACCGGGCGAGGTGTGGGGCGCCGGTGTCGGCAGTCGCGATCAGGCGACGATCGTCCGCTACACCGAAGCATCGGGTTGGGAAGCGATGCCGCCACCGATCGACATCGAAGGGAATCCGGTGTCGCTTGGGTCCAATGCGCTGTTGAAGGAAGCGTCGGCCGGCCGCACCACCCCCACGGGAGGGGTCGTCACGATCGCCAAGACCAACCAGCCCTCCGAACCTGAAAAACCGGGCCTGATCATCCGTGATCCGGGCGGGCCGTTCCGCGTCCTCTACCCGCCGGAAGAATTCGCCGAAGCCGGTGAAAGGCTCTTTGAACCAACGGCGCCGACCAGACTGGCCGCGGTCGAAGAACCCGGGGCCTTCACCGGGGCTTTCGTCGTCCCTGTCGCCGGGGCCGCTTTGACGAAAGCCGTCCTTCACTACAACGGCAGCACCTGGACTCGCGAACTGATCTGCGTGAAAGGCGTCCCGCCGGAATGCAAAGGGCCGGTCACGAAACTCACCGTCCTGGCGATCGACGCCACCGGCCCCGGCAATGCCTGGCTGTTGGCGCGAGAAAGGTCCAAAGCAGCAGAAACGGTCGGCCACATCGTCCTCCTGCGGCGGGAAGAAGGGCAGTGGCGCACGCAGGCGGCGGCGTTCAGCAAAGGTCCGCTCGGGCCACTCTTCGAACGCGAAACGAAAGAAGTCGCCCCGGGCGTGACGGTCGCCGTCGTCCCGCGCGAAAAGGGACAGCCGCTAACCGTCACCTCGCAAGGCGTGTGGATCGACGTCAACTTCACCGTCAACGGGGAAACGTCGACCGGGACCCTCTTCTACAACATCGAAAAAGGAGAAGTCACCGGCAGCTGGTGCGACCTTCAGGGTCCCGCGGCGGTGATGTGCACCGGGCCGCTCGGCTCCGAACTCCCGTCCGGCGAAGGCCGCAGCTTCGCCTGGCCGGGCAACGGTGGGGAAGGCGAAGAATTCGGCACCAGGGCGGTCACCGGGGTCGGTCAGGGCGCGCTGCTGGTCTTCGAAGGCGGCGCCTTCTCGCGGATCCCGCTCGAGGGCAACGGGGGTTCCTCGGGGGGGGCCGCCCTGACCTCTCCCACCGAAGGTTGGCTCGGCCCGAGCTACCACCTGACCCGGGCGCCGGTGCCCTCGGGGTTGGCGTCCTGGCCGGTGCCGTTCCGCCGTCCGCTGACCGCGATCGCGAGTCAGCCCGAAGCGCCCGTCGGCTCGCTCGAATCGCAGGCGCTGGCGGTCGGGCAGGGCGGCCAGGTCGCCCACTACTTCCCCGGCGTCGGGTGGCAGCCGGAATCGCTCCTGAGCGGCTCGGGCGCGGTCGCCAAGCCGAACCTCCGCGGGGTCGCCTGGCCCGAACACGGAGTTGCCTACGCAGTCGGTGATGAAGGGGCGATGTGGCTATGGCGCGCCTCGATCGGCCTCTGGGAACCGGACCCCGGGGCGCCGCCGAACCTGATCCGCGGCAACTTCACCGGAATCGCCTTCCAGCCTGGCGAACCGGGCCGCGGTTACGCGGTCGGCAAGCAGGGCCTCCTGCTCGCCTACGGCAAGCGCTGGACCCAGGAAAAGCTGCCGGAGGGCATCAGCCCGGAAGCGAACATCACCTCGATCGCCTTCGCCGGCAACGAAGCGCTGGCGACCTGGACCCTGGCTGTCCCGCGCGAAGCCGGCGTCGCCAACAACGTGGTCCACACCGGCGGGCTGATCGTGAACGACGGCTCGGGCTGGCGGGTCGAAGAAGAAGCGCCCGAAGTTCTGGAAGGGGCGGAAGGGGCGAATGAAGCGGTGGCACCGCGTCGGGTGGCGGGGCTTCCTGACGGCGGCGCCGTCATCGCCGGCAGCGGCGGCGGCGTGATCGAGCGCGAAGCCGCGGGCGCGCCGTGGCACGTCGTCCCCGGGGGTCCGGTCGGCTATCCCGACGCGGTGGCGGCGATCCGCGAAGGGGGCCAGGTGCGGGCGATCATCTCGGTCGAAGCGAACGCGATGGGCGTCAGCACGAGCTCCGCCGAGGTGGGCAGCGATCTTGGGCAAGCCTCCGCGGAAGCATCCGAAGGACAGCCGCCGCTCCTGACCGGCCCGTATCCGTTGCCGAATAACGGCTTCCTCGTCCGCCAGACCGCGACCGGGTGGCGTGACGAACAGCGGCAGTCTTTTCCCGCCGGAGAAAGGGAAGGGGTACGAGGGGCCTACGACGTTCCTCGCATCCCGGACGCGGTCCTGGCGATGCTGATCAGCCCCGACGGGGGCTCCGGCTGGGTGGTGGGTGGAAACACGGGCCAGTTCGGTGCCGAATCGGGGCTGCAATACAAGGGGGAAGCGCTGCAGACGGCCGGCGTCATGCGGTACGGCCCGGGTGCCGCTCCCCCGACGAACGCCGCGACCACCTCGATCGCCATCCCCGGCGAATCGGAAGCGGCGACCTTCGCCGTCGGCGGTGGCGCCGGCTGCGTCGGGCCGTGCGCTGACCGGGAAGGCACCGGCATCGGGCCCGCCGTCTGGCTGCCGGCCGCGGTCGGCAAAGCCGCCTCGATCCCGGGCCTGCGGGCCTTCCTCTACACCGGCGGCGGCATCGCGCCGGAAACCGAAAAACTCGGGCGCTTCGCGTTCGGCGAAGAGGAGGCCGCCTACGCACGCAGGCTCGGCTCCGCCGCCGGATCCCTGCCCGTCTACGCCGCGCCCTCCTCGACCGATCTGCTCGGCGGCACGCTCTTGACCTTCAGCGAAAAGTTCGCCGGGTTCCAGCAGCCCCTCGGCTCGGGTACCCCGCGATTCGGCACCTACGTGCTGAGCAACGGCGATCCGGCCGCGGGCGGGGCCTATGAGTTCGAATCGCGGAGCGCGGCCAACGAAGCGCCGGTCCGTGTGATCGTCCTGAATGAGTCCTCCGCGTCGGCGCTGAGCGGCGAAACGCGATGCTGGCTCGCGACGCAGCTGCGGGAAGCGAGGCAGGTGGCGACGCCGGTGATCGTGATGGGCAATCACGAAGTCGGCGGCGACGCGGAACTGCAGCGGATCCTCGTCAACGGCGAAACGTCCGCCTGCCCGATATCGGAACCCGGCGGTGCCTCCGTCTACCTCTACGAATCGCGCGCGAACCGCGAAGGAACCCTGGCCTCGGGCACCGCGTCGATCCCCACCTACGGGACGGGCACGCTCGGTTACGTCAACGTCCAGCAACCCGGGTTCAACGAGTTCGCGCCGACGAGCGGCTTCCTGCTCGTCTCGGTCGGCGCCCCGAACCCGGTCGACAACATCGCTCCCGTTACCCGGGCGCTGATCCCCAACATCGGCTCGCTGGCGATCGACGCCGACGACGGCACCCTGCTCAGGCGCAGCCAGGTCGCGCTGTTCGAAGCCCTGGCCCGACGGCCGGTCGCCGGTTTCGAATGCTCCGGCAACAGTGCTCCCAGGGAATGTGCCTCGGTCAGCCCCGACCCCTACGCCCAGATCCCCGCGCGCTGCATCCGCGGGTTCGAATTCGCGAGCTGCGCGTCGGAAATCCTGCCCGAATATCGATTCACCTCGTCGCGTCCCGACGTCGCGAACTTCGTCAAGGTGGACCCGGCCTCGACCAACCCACGCGCCGTCTTCCTGCAGAAGGGAAAGCCGGTTCCCGATCCGGGCTCGGGGCTCCTCTGCGCCTTCAACGCGGGCACGACGACGATCACGGTGGAAACCGGCGGCCTCGTCTACTCGATGCCGGTGACCGTGCAGGCGGGAAGCGTCGCACAGCCCTGCGGGACCGTCCCCTTGAGCGAACAGCCCGCGCTCCCCGCGAAGCCCCCGGTGCCGCCACCGCCGCCCCCGATCGAAGGCTCGCCGCCGACCTTCACCAAACCGTCGGGGACGGTTCCGCCGCCGCAGCCCCCCGGCCAGCCGGCTCCCATCCCGACGCCGCAGCCGAGCGCCCCGCCGGTCCACCATCCGATCAAGC
Source organism: Solirubrobacterales bacterium (assembly GCA_036495785.1). Classification (GTDB taxonomy): domain Bacteria; phylum Actinomycetota; class Thermoleophilia; order Solirubrobacterales; family 70-9; genus VAYN01. The sequence continues at coordinate 6,830 of DASXMH010000025.1, read as the reverse complement.
CGCCGGTCCCGGTGCAGCTGCCCTTCTTCGCCGCGCCGACGCCCGCGATCGCGCCGATCCCGGTGATCGTGCCGCCGCCCCCGGCGCCGGTCGTCGAGCCGACGCCGCCATCGGGGACCTCGCCGGTGACGCAGCCGGCCGTCTCGCCCGAGCCGGAGGAAGAGGAGGAGGCGGCGTTCGACCTCGTCCATCACATGGCCGCCTATCGGCACGCACGGGCACGCAATGCCGCCGCGGTGATCTCGTCCAGCCCGAGCGGTGCTCCGAGCCTGCGGTACTTCGTCCCGGCGCTGGCCCTGCTGCTCGCGCTCGCCGGCGCCGGGATCGCGACGCCACGCCGTCGCACCTCACGACTCGCCTACGAAACTCGAGCAACGCCAAGGAGGCCCCACAGATGAGCCAGCACCAGACCCTCATGCCGCGACCGGATCCGGTGCCGCGGCTCCTCTCGGCGGCCGCCCTCCTGGTGGCCGTCGTCGCCCTCGTCTTCTCGATGAGCGGGTTGTCCGCCGGGCAGGGGAACGGCAAACCGAAAACGACCGCCCCGGCGAAGACCAAAACCGCGAAGACGAAGACCGCCAAGGTCGTGACGCTGAACAAGAACGGGAAGATCCCGGCGAAATACCTCCCGACCGTCCCGACGGCCAAGAACGCGAAGAAGCTCTCCGGCGCGACGAAGGGGAAGCTGACCGCGGCCTGCCCGGTCTCGGGCGCGATCGACCTCGGCAGCTGGTGCCTCGAAGGCTCCACCTACAAGGTGCCGCAGAACGAACTGGGCCAGAACAACTACGTCTGGGCCGCGCAGAAATGCGTCCAGGAAGGCGGCTGGCTGCCGAGCGCGGCGCAGCTGATCGGGGCGGCGCCGAAGGCGGCGCTGAAGAGCGTCATCGGCGACGACCCGGGCACCTCGGCGGTCAGCGAATTCCCGGAAGCGGCGAGCGGGATCAAGGACGAACGGGAGATGACCGGGGACCTCTTCACGACCGCGGCGGGGCTGCGGGCGGCCGGCTCCGAGGGAGTCAGCGCGGGCTCCAAGGGCACCGGGAACCTCGGCGAACCGAACCCGGTTCCGGTCCCGGCGGAACCGATGCCCGAAACGCTCGCCTACGTGACGGTCTTCGACAACCACAACCTCGGCGGCTTCGCCGGCGGCGTGCCGGTCGGCAAGGCGGAAAGCTTCCGTTGCGCCTACGCCGAGGGCTACCAGGGCAAACCGAAAAACACGTCGTCTCGCTCTTAGAAAGAGAAGGGCCGGGGCTTTCGCCCCGGCCCTCTCGACGAGCGATCCTCTTGCGAGGGTCGGATCGTTCAGGGGTACACGGCTTCCGGGGACACGACCGAGAAGGTGTAGTCCAGGGTCGTCGTGTCGTGGCCGGCAGCCTCCGGCAGGCCGTAGGCGTCGTCGACGAATTCGTCGATCGGCACCTGGAACGGGCCCACCTTGAGCTTGCAGCCGTTCGCGCCGGGGACCGCGTAGGCGTTGTCGGCATACGTGCCGGGTTCGACCGAGGTCAGCACTTCTTCACGCCCTTCTTCCGGCAGCAGGCCGGCAGCGGGAACCGTGGCGTTCAGCGCGAGGTTGATCGGGTCCGCGTTCGAGCCGACGTAGCAGCCGTTGCCGAGTGCCGGGTTTTCCAGGTGGATCCTCACCGGCAGGCCGAGGACCGGGTCCGAGACGCTGCCCGGGTTGCCGGCCAGTTCGACCGTCGCGTAGAGCTTCAGCTGTTCTTTCGAGCCGAGGGCTTCGTCCAGCCAGGGAAGACCGGTCAGGCCGATCAGGCCGCCCGGGACGGTCTGCTCGACCGGGACGATCCCGCCTTCGTTGTTGTAGACGAAATCGCCGGTGATCTGTTCGAACCCACCGCGCAGGACGATCGGGTTGGTCACCGGGACCTGACGGTTGCCGATGCCGATCGAGCCCCCGCTGAACGTGTACTTGATGCACGAGGCGACGAATTCATTTTCGGAAGAACTCGGGCAGCCCGCGAAGTCCTGGTACGGGGGAGCCGGGGTGGCCGCATTGGCGGCTGAGGCAAGAATCGCCATCGACGCCAGCGCGGAGAGCGCGGCGGCGACGAGGATCTTGCGGTAACGCGTCCTCATGTTCTGTCCTCCTGTAAGGCCGACGTTGCGCCGGCCAGGGTGGTTGATTTGCCGGGCGGACTCTCACCGACCGGTCGAGGACAGTTGTTTATGTTCCGCTATCAGGCTGTTTACAAAATGTATTGCTGAGTCAGGCAACCTCGGGGGCACTGAACTCTTCGCCGGAGCCTTGCGCCGGCGACGATCGAAAGGACGTGCTTTGACTCGCAGCAAGTTGCTTGGCTCGGTCCTGGGCCTGGTCGGGATCCTCGTTTTGGCGGTGCCGGCGATCGCCTCGGCGAGCCTCACCGGGGCCGGGTCGACCCTGGTCGCGCCGCTGATGGCGAACTGGATCACCGGCTTCGAATCGGGGGGCGGGACCGGCGTCAGATATGCCGCCGTCGGCTCCGGCGAAGGCATCAAACAGATCTCCAACCGGACCGTCGACTTCGGTGCGTCGGACGCGCCGATGACGTCTGAACAGGCCGCCGAATGCAACGGCTGCGTGACGATTCCGTGGGCGCTGTCGGCGACCGGCGTCGGGTTCAACGTGCCGAACGTGAGGAAGCTCAACCTGAGCGGCCCGGTCCTGGCCGAAATCTTCATCGGCAAGATCACCAGGTGGAACGACAAGAAGATCGCCAAGCTGAACCCGAGGACGAAGTTGCCGAGCACGGCGATCACGCCGGTCTTCCGCAGCGACGGGTCCGGTGACACCTACGCGTTCACCAACTATCTGGCGAAGGTCAGCCCCGCCTGGCGAAGCCGGCTCGGCTTCGGGACCTCGGTCGGATTCAAGGCGGGGATCGGCGCCAAAGGCAACTCCGGGATCACCTCGACGGTCGGCAAGACGTCGGGCGCGATCGGATACATCTCCGCCGCCTACCTGATCGGCGCGGGGCTCCACGCCGTCTCGATCGAAAACGCCGCGGGCAACTTCGAGCTGCCGAACCTGAGCAACATCGAGGAAGCCGCCTCGGTGGTGAAGACGGCGCGGCCGAACAGCGGGATCAGCATCGTCGACCCGGCGAAGAAGGCCGCCAAGGCCTACCCGATCTCCACCTTCACCTACGCGATCGTCCCGAGCAACGCCCCGCAGGCGAGCGTGCTGAAGGAATTCCTCACCTACGCGGTGACCAAGGGCCAGTCCTACGGCGCCGCGCTCGATTTCGCGCCGCTGCCGCAGGTCGTCCTGGCCGCCGCCCAGAAAGCGATCGGCTCGCTCTGAGCGACCGACCGTCCGCCCGGGACGGCAGGCCCGGGCAAGGCGCGCCCGTCCCCACCTACCCTGGTCCGGTCCCACCGAGCGCGTTCGCACTTAGCGCCACATGTTGTCGTCAAGTGCGAACGCACCGGCCGGGCCCTCGGGTATGTTCGCAGTTATCTGCGCTATGCGACGAGAACTACGAACTCATTGCGGCGAGGTGCGATCGAAGCGTCCCCGGACCGTCCCCGGGACACGCGCAAGGCGCGCCCGGGGTGGAATCGGGCCGCTAGGCCGGAACTGCGGTCAGCCGCTCCTCGACCCACTTGGTCGAGGCGATGTGCTTGTCCATGCCCAGTTCCTTCGGCGTCGCGCCGAGGGCCAGGCCGACCAGCTGGGGAAGGTGCAGGACGGCGAGGCCGAGATCGCGGTTGACGATCTTGGCCGCCTCCGGCTGCTGCAGGTCCAGGTTCAGGTGGCAGAGGGGGCAGGGGGTGACGAGGCAGTCCGCCCCGGCGTCGATGGCGTCGCCGACGTGGGTGCCCGCCTGCGTGAGCGAGGTCTCGCGGTTCATCGTGATCACCGGGAAGCCGCAGCATTTGCGCGCCCCGTCGTACTCGACGATCTGGCCGCCGAGGGTCTCGATCACCTTCTCCAGGTAGATGTCGCGGTCGGGGTACTCGCCGTAGCCGAGGCGCTCCTTCGGCCGCACGATGTAGCAGCCATAGAAGGGGCCGACGCGGAGGCCGGAGAGCGGCCGTTTCACCTGCGCGGCGAGGCGGTCGAGACCGTAGTCCTCGACCAGGAGCCAGAGGAAGTTTTTGTTGTTCCAGGAGCCGTCGGCCGACTTCTCGTAGGAGAGGCCCTGACCGGAAAGCACCTCGTTGATGTGCGCCCGGTAGCCGGAGTCGGCGTCGAGGCGCTGCTGGCACTCCGACTGGGCGCCCTGGCAGGTCGAGCAGATGTTCATCATCGAGAGGCCGGTCTGCTGGGCGAGCGCGAAGGTGCGCGCGTTCAGGGTGTCGGCGAGCTCTTGGTTGTGCTCGGCGATCACTCCGGCGCCGGAGCAGTTGGCGCGGTCGAGTTCGACCAGCTCGATGCCCAGCTTCTGGGCGACCAGGGCCATCGAGCCGTGCAACTCCGGCGTGAAACCGCGGGAGACGCAGCCGGGCCAGTAGGCGACTTTGATCTGATCAGCCATTCGAGGCCTCCTTGTCGGCGCCGGTTGGCAGGAAGTCCGCATTGTCGGGCTCGAGGCCCTCCGCGACGGCGGCCCCCTCGTCGCCCTCCTCGCCCTTGATGTACAGGTTGAATTCCTCGTTGTGCTCCTCGGCGTGCTTGTAGATCGCCTTGACCTGGTCCTGGGCATCGCCCGGGAGCTTGTGGTGGACGCCGGGGATCAGCTTCGGCAGCGAGCGCATCTTGCCCGTTTTGATGCCGCGGATCGCGGTCGGCAGCCCGCCGATCAGTTCCTTCAGCGCCCGTTTGGTCGGCATCAGCTTGCCGAGCACGCCCGGGGCGAAGGAGTCCTGCAGGAGCTGGGTCTCGTCCAGGGTGCCCTTCTTCTCGATGATGTTGACGAAGGCCATCTCGTGCGCGTGCCCGGAGTTCGGGTCCTCGATGCCGTTCTCGCCGGCTTTGCGGCGCAGGCGCATGATCTGGTCCATCGGCGCCACGCCCTTCGGGCAGGCGTCGACACAGCTGAAGCAGTGGGTGCAGTCGTAGATCCCGTGCGGATCGTGGGCCAGATCGGTGAGCCGCTCCGAGGTCTCCGCATCGCGCGGGTCGCCGACGAAGCGGTAGGCCTTGGCAAGCGCCGCCGGACCGATGAAGAGCGGGTCGGCTTCCATCGAGAGGCAGGAGGAGACGCAGGCGCCGCACTGGATGCAGGCCATCGACTGGGTGATGTCGACCATCGATTCGGGCTCGACGATGTACTCGCGCTCCGGCGCCTCGCCGTACGGGAGGAGCCAGGGGGTGACGCGGCGGATCTTGGTCCAGTGGGTCGACTCCATGTCGGTGACCAGGTCCTTGATCACCGGCATGTTCCCCATCGGCTCGATCACGATCGAGTTGCCCTCCGAGGCACCGCCGACCGCCGCCGCCTTCTTATCGGCCAGCTCCTGCGCCTCGCCGATCTGGGTCTGGCAGCCGAGCCCGGACTGGCCGTTGATCTTCATCCCGCAGGAGCCGCAGATCGCCGCCCGGCAGGAGCAGCGCACGGCCAACGAGCCGTCGTCGCGGTCCTTGGCCTGCAGCAGGCCGTCGAGGACCGACAGCGAGGGATCGAGCTCGACGTCGAACTCCTCCCAGTAGGCGGTCTCGCCGCTCTCCGGCTGGTAGCGCCGAACTTTGATCGTGTAGTCGGCCATCAGTACGTCCTCACTTCCGGTTGCCACTGGGTGATGGTGACCTCGGAGTAGGAGATTTCCGGGCCATCGTCCGTCAGCTCGAGGTCGATGTGTTTGAGCCACTCCTCGTCGTTCCGCTCCGGGTAGTCGGTGCGGTACTGGGCGCCGCGGCTCTCCTTGCGCTCGAGCGCCGCGATGCACGAGCACTCGGCGTTGTCGAGCATGTAGCCGAGCTCGATCGCCGCGATCAGGTCCTGGTTGAAGATGCTGCCGTGGTCGTCGATGTAGGCGGTCTTCGCCTCCTCCTTGAGGCGGCGGACCATCTCCAGCGCCTCGGTGATCCCCGCCTCGTCGCGGAACACCGCGACTTTGGAGTCCATCGTCTGGCCGAGCTCGAGTTTGATCTCCGAGACGCGCCGGCCGGAGCCCTTCTCGCGGCCGTTGATGTCGTCGATCATCGCCTGCTCGTCCTCCAGCACCTTGCCCGAGGGCTTCGCCCAGTCGGTGCGCAGCGCCCGCGCCGCGGCGTCGCGGCCGGAGTGCTTGCCGAAGATCAGCGTGTCGAGCAGCGAGTTGGCGCCCAGCCGGTTGCCGCCGTGGACGGAGACGCAGGCCGTCTCGCCCGCGGCGTAGAGGCCGGGGATGTCGGTGCGGCCCTCGGTGTCGGTCTTGACCCCGCCCATCGTGTAGTGGTTGCCCGGCTTGATGTGGATCGGTTCGCGGGTGATGTCGACGCCGGCGAAGTCGCGGCCGACCAGGACGATCTCCCGCAGTGCCTCGTGGATGCGCTTTTTCGGCACCACGGTGATGTCGAGCGCGACGGTCCCGTCGGGGAAGCCGCGGCCCTCGTTGATCTCGGTCTGCTCGGCGCGCGAGACGACGTCGCGCGAGGCCAACTCCATTTTGTTCGGCGCGTACTTCTCCATGAAGCGTTCGCCGTTCTTGTTCAGGAGATGGGCGCCCTCGCCGCGGGCGCCCTCGGTGATCAGGAAGCCCTTGCCCGCCAGCGTGGTCGGGTGGTACTGGATCATCTCCATGTCCATCAGCTTGGCGCCGACCCGGTAGGCCATCGCGATGCCGTCGCCGGTGCAGATCAGGGCGTTGGTGGTCGGCTTCCAGACCTGGCCGTTGCCGCCGCAGGCGAGGATCACCGATTTGGCCTGGAACAGTTCCATCGAGCCGTCGGCGACGTT
>DASXMH010000024.1:0-38549 GCA_036495785.1 Solirubrobacterales bacterium | reverse complement strand
CTCCCACACTCCCCGCACCCCCGGCCGTCTCGGCCACGGCCACACCCTGCCGGGTCGTGGACGAGACGGCCGCATCCTTTTCCCCGGGCGCCAGCTTCCCCGGGCCCCATCCCTTCCCGGGCGCCGGCGTGGCCGGCCGCCATGCGCCCGCCCTGGACCGCGGGCCATTGACCGGACGTCCGTTTTATGCGCTCCGGTCGCGTTCTGTACGGCGGGCCAAACGCGGCGGTTCGCAGACTGGCCGGCGGGCCTTATCCGGATCGGCCGGCGGTTCCTAGATTCGGGCGCCTCGGCTTGCTCCCCACGAACCGTCCCTGTCAACCCGGACCCCTGGGAGAACCCTTTGATCCCACCATCCCCCTCCAGGAAGTTGCTGCCGTTGCTGGCAGCCGCGATCGCACTGTGCGCGTTGGCCTTGGCCGCCGCGGCCGGCGGCGCCCCGCCCGCCGGCACCCTCAAATACGACGAACTGCCCGACCCGATGCAGCGCGGCACCTACAGCGTCGATCGGGTCGACCCGCTGATCCTCGGCACCGAGGAATTCCAGGAACCGAACGGCGAAGGCAAAAAAGCCGAAGGTTCGAACTCGACCATCAAAGTCCCCGTTCGCGGCGTGATGTACATGCCCGAAGGCAAGCCCGGCAAGTCGCCGCTCCTGGTCTTCGTCCACGGTAACCACGGCAGCTGCGACGCCGCCGAAACGCCGGGCGCCAAAGCGCCGGGCGGGCCGAAATGCGAAGAAGAAGGTGGCTTCTACAAACGCAACGACGAGGGGTACGCCTATCTGGGCGAAAACCTCGCCAGCTGGGGGTACACGGTCGTCTCCCTGGACCAGGACGAACTGATGGCCCGCCAGGACGGCAACTTCGGCAAGGGGATGCACAACCGCCGGTACCTGATCATGGCCCTGCTCGACCAGCTGAAGGCCTCGACCGAAGGCAACCCTCCCGCGGGCTCCAACGTCGGCAGCCTGCTGGAAGGGAAGTTGGACATGACCCGGATCGGCCTGATGGGGCACTCCCGCGGCGGCGACGCCGTCTCCAGCTTCATCTACTACGACATGACCCGCCCGGCCGGCGAACGGTACCCGCTGCGCGGCGTCATCTCGCTGGCCCCGGTCGACTACGAACGGCACGCGCCCTACGGCGTCCCGTTCATGACCGTGTTCGGCAGCTGCGACGGCGACGTCTCCAACCTGCAGGGGGCGCGCCTCTACGAACGGAGTCAGTACGACACCGGCGATCCGTACCCCCGCTTCCAGGTGGTTCAGGTCGGCGGCAACCACGACGCCTACAACACGGTGTGGCAGGCCGACGGTGACGACGCCAACGCCAACGACGCGGCCTGTGGGCCGGACGTGACCGGCGGCGAAGTCAACACCCACAACCCGCACAGCATCCGCCTGAGCGGCGAAGCCGGCTCGCATTTCGAAGCCATCACCAAGGAAAACGGCACCGTGATCCCCGGGGCCACGCGTCCCTACAAGATCAACGACTCCTCGCCCGCGGCAAAGCTCGATCCGACGCTGAACTCGCGGATCTCGGGCGACCCGGCACTGATGGGTGACCAGGAGAAGCTGGGCCTGGCAACGATGGCCGCTTTCTTCCGCCGCTACGTCGGCGGTGAGGGCGCGTTCGAACCGTATCTGACGGGTGAACTGGCGGCCGAAGCTGACCCTTCGGTGCCTGTGGACGCCTGCCCGACCAGTGAAGCGGGCGTGCGCATCCCCTGCATCGACCGCGTCGCCGACAGCTACACGGCGCCGCCGGCCGAACGCGAGGACGTGCTCCGTCCCGACACCGAACACCCGACCACGATGGACGCGCTTGGCACGGGGATCGAAGCCTCCGGCTTCAAGAACCCCTACCCGGCCGGCGGTGGCGTGCAGCCGCGGCCGGCGACGACCCGGAACGGGATCGACTGGTGCGACCCCGATCCGCGCCAGACCATCCCCTCCCAGCTCAAGGAAGGGCCGCTGCCGACCGCCACCAAGCCCTGCCCGAACCCGGCGCCGAACGCGCTCGGCGGCCAGGCCAAGGGCGGCCCGGAAGAACGGGAACCGCGCGAAAACGCGCCCGTGAACGGCTCCTACGGGCGGCAGCTGTCGCTCGCCTGGGAAGGCCCGGCGACGATGGGCCTGCCGATCCCGGCCGCCGACGGCAACGTCAGCGGATACCGCGCCCTCTACATGGCGGCCGCCGTCAACTTCTTCGACAAGCGGAACCCTCCGCGCGGCGAAGAAGGCGAGTGGAACCCGGAGGCCGCGCCGCAGAACTTCACCGTCGCGGTGAAGGACGCGGAGGGCCACGAAGCCACCGTCGAAGCGGGCGATCCCCGCTACGGCACGGCACTGCAGCAGACGCTCGGTTCAACCTCGTTCCGCGTCCACGTCATCCTCCGGGACCTGCGGGTGCCGCTGGCGGACTTCGCCGAACAGGGCGTCGACCTGAGCAAGCTGCGGCGGCTCGAACTCCGCTTCGGCGGGGCGGGGATGCCGCGGAGCGGTTCGATCCAGTTGGCGGACGTCCGCTTCCAGCAGCCGGCGAGCGGTTACTCGAACGTCCTGCTCGACACGACCACGCCGGACGCGGGGCCGGCCGAAGGTCCGCCGACCTCCGGCCCGAACCCGGTCGCCGAAATGGAAGCGGGCGTCCATCCGCGGGCCGACGGCTCCTACGAAATCCCCGCCGCGACCAAGGTCCCCGGGGCGAACGTGTGGACCGTCGACGACGACGGCGTGCAGTGCCCGAACGCCGAGTTCGAACACATCCAGGAAGCGGTCGAATACGCCAGCCCCTGGGACACCATCGTCGTCTGCCCCGGCGTCTATGCCGAACAGTCGAAACCGGTGAACAGCACCGCCAACCCGGTGGCGGAAAATGCGATCAACGGCCTCACGATCACGAAGCCGCTGAAGATCGTCGGCGCGGGCGCGGGCCTGGTCACGATCAAACCGGCCACCGCGAACAGCTCTCTGGCCGGCGCCACCGCCAACCTCCGGGACGGCGGCGGCAACGTGATCACGGTGTCGCGGCAATCGCTCGGCTCGACCGAATACGACGAGGACTTCGTCGATATCTCGGGCGTGACGATCGAATCGGCCAAAACGAGTGTTGACGCGGGCGTCGCCTTCTTCAACAGCTCGGGTCGGATCTCCGACAGCGTCGTCGGTCCGCTCAAAGCCACGACCGGCAACGGTTGGGGCGTGGTCGAGACCAACTCGCTGCTCGGGGCGGGCGTCGGTTCGGCGGAACGCCAGGTCACGATCGAGGACAGCACGATCAAGGGCTACGGCGCCGGCGGCGTGTTGTTCGATGGGTCCAAAGGCGGCCTCGACGGCGCCGCGACGAACACCGAACGGTCCGGGCTGAACCAGGTCGGCTACGTGTTCGACTCGACGATCGAAGGTTCTGGCGGTGGTTCGACCGTCGCCCAGACCGGCATCGCCTATCGCTCCGGCGCCCGCGGTGAAGTCACCGGCAGCGCCGTAGTGAAGAACCACTCGACCACCGCGACCGGCAACTCCTATGGCGTCCTCGCCGCGGATTCCGGGGTGGTCACGGTGGAAGGCAGCCTCATCGCCGAAAACGGGGCCAAAGGGTTCGGCCTCTTCAACGGCGATGCCACCGCCGGTGCGGTCAGCACCGGAGCGCCGGTCGAAGCGACCGGCAACTGGTGGGGCACGGGCGGTGCGCCGGTCGAAGGCGAAACCGTGCTCGGTCCGCCCGATGCGGAGGGTGTGTCCGGGTCGGGTTCGGTGACGTTCGATCCGGTGGCCGGCGGTGTGCCGGTGATCCCGCCGGTGCCAGGCTCCTTGCCCGACGCGGCGCCGGTCGGTGCGCTGGTCGAACCCGGTGACGGCGAAGCCGTCGAATCGGGCGAGCCGGTCGCACCGGTGGTATTCGCCGAAGATGACTACGGGGTGAAGTCGGTCAGCCTGACCGCCGACGGCGACCCGGTCGAAACCATCGCGGCGGCGCCCTACGTGTTCTCGTGGACGCCCACCCCGGCGGAGATCGGAGCCTCGGTTCACCTCGAGGCAACGATCACCGACAGCTCGGGCCAGGTGACCACCAGCGAAGTCACCGTCCCGGTGGTCAAGTCGACGGCGGAAGCCGCAAGCGAAAAAGCGGCCGAAGAAGGCCAGAAAGTCGCCGAAGAAGAAGTGAAGGAGGGCGAAGAAAAGGCGGCGACCGAAGCCGCGACGAAGGCGGCCGCGGAAAAGGCCGAAGCCGACCGCAAGGCGGCCGAAGCGAAAGCCGAAGGCGACGTGAAGTCGGCAGAAGCAAAAGCCGAAGCGGCCGAAAAGGAAGCCAAGGCGGCCAAGGAGGAGGCGGAAAACGCGAAGCTCGCCTCCCAGCCGCTCTCGACCGGCAAGACGGTGAAGGACACGAAGAAGGGCACCGCCCGACTGACGGTCACCGTGCCGACGCCGGGGTCGCTGGTCGTCATCGGTGCAGGCGTCACCAAGGTCTCCGGCAACCCGACGGCACCCGGACCGGTCGAAGTCCTGATCAAGGCGAAGGGCAGAGCCCTGAAGACCCTTGACGCGAAGGGCAAGGTCACGGTGAAGGTGAGCATCACCCTCACCGGGCCAGACGGGACCAAGCAAGCCACCGCGACGGTGACGTTGGTTAAGAAGTAAGGAAAAGCGGTAGCCGGCCGGCGGTCTGACGGTTAGGGTGCGAGGAATGATCCTCTACACCTGTGGCCAGAAGACCGCCGGCCCCGGCTTCGCCCATCCGTGTGCGAAAGCGGGCAACGCCTTGAAGGCGGCCGGCTACGAGTACGAGTTGAAGACCGTTGGCGGGTACCGGGCGGCGGTCTGGACTTGGGGCAGTCGCAAGAAGGACCGCGAGGAGGTCCGCAAGCTGTCCGGCACCGATGAGGTGCCGATCCTCATCCTCGACGACGGCGAGGTCATCTCCGGCTCCGGCGCGATCGCCAAGTGGGCGAAGGAGCACCCGTTGTCGCGCTCGAGTTCCTCCGCTGCCTGAGCGCCGCCGACAGCAGCCGGCGACTCAATGGGTGACGATCACGGTCACCACCACGCCGATCAACGCGACGATCCCCGCGAACAGTCCTGCGACCAAACCGTAGGCGGCCTGCACGAGAGTGCGCTGCAGCGCGTCGAACTTCTCCTCCATCGCATCGAACCTCACATCGACCCGATCGAAGCGGTTATCTACCTCGTCGAACCGTTCGCCGACCGCTTTGAAGCGCTCGTCGGTGCGGGCGTACTCGATCTCCGCCCGGGTGAAACCGGCGTCCACCTTCTTCTCCAGCGCTCCGACCCTCGTGTCCAGCGCGTCGACCTTCGCGTCCAGCACGCCAACCCTCGTGTCCAGCGCGTCGACCTTCGTGTGCAGCACGCCGACCTTCGCGTCCAGCACGCCGACCTTCGTGTCCAGCGCGTCGACCTTCGTGTCGATCACGCCGACCGTCGTGTTCAGCGCGTCGACCTTCGTGTCCAGCGCGTCGATTTTCGCGTCGGTCCAGCTCACGGTCTCCATGGGTACCAACGTAGACAGCTAGTTTCAACGGGTGGTGCGCAAGAATTTCCAATTGCGTGCCGAAGTTGAAGAAATTGTGTGCCGCCGCGCTCCGAAAAAGCGCTCAGGCGGCGACCGGCTCGCGCGCGGGGCGGCGCGAGTCGACGATGACCGGGGTGCCGGAGCGGGGGGAGAAGGTGATGTTGCGGCGGCCGGTCTTCTCGGGGGCCGGGTCGGCCTTGTGGAGCTCGCAGCGGGTCAGCACCTCGCGCAGGACGATCCGCATCTCGAACTCGGCGAAGGCGGCGCCGAGGCAGCGGCGGATGCCACCGCCGAAGGGGATCCAGGCGTAGGTGTCCGGTGCGGCCTCGAGGAAACGCTCGGGGCGGAAGGCGTACGGGTCGGGGTAGACCTCTGGGTTGGTGTGGGTCAGCCAGATCGCCGCGGTCACGTCGGTGCCGGCGGGCAGGTGGAGGTCGTCGGTGACCAGGTCCTCGGCGAGCCGGCGTCCGGCGATCGGCACCACCGGCCGGAGGCGCAGCGACTCGGAGATCGTCGCCTTCAGGTAGGCGTCTTCGCCCGCCTCGAGCGAACCGCGCAGTCGGCCCAGCTCGACCGGGTGGCGAAGCAGAAGGTCGAAGGTCCAGGCGAGCGCGGTCGCGGTCGTCTCGTGGCCGGCCAGCAGCAGCGTCATCAGCTGGTCGCGAAGCTCTTTGTCGTCCATCTGCGAGCCGTCCTCGAACCGGGCCGTCATCAGCATCGAGAGGATGTCGTCGCGCTCCTCGAGGTCGGGCCGCAGGCGGTGCTCGGCGATCTCCGCGAAGAGCGCCTCGTCGACCTGGTGCAGTCGCTCCCGCACCGTTTCCAGCGGATCGCGCCCGCGGCGTCGCGCCAGCAGGCCGAGCAGCTGCATCCGGGTCGAGCCGGTCTCGGCGAGGAGGTCGCGGAGCAGCAGCCGCAGCCGGTCGAGCCGCGGCCCCTCGGCGACGCCGAAGACCGCGCGCAGGATGACCTCCAGCATCACCGCCTGCATCCGCGCGTGGATCGGGAACTCGCGGCCGAGTTGCCAGGAGTCGATCTCGGCGGCGACGATCTCCCCCACCACCGCCTCGTAGGAGCGCATCCGCTCGCCGTGGAAGGGCGGCAGCATCAGCCGCCGGCGCGCGATGTGCTCCTCGCCCTCGAGCAGCAGCACGGAGCGCGCGCCGAGGATCGGCTCGAGCGCGAAGCTCCGTCCCGGCGGCAGCCCGTTGCGGCGCTCCGTGTATAGGGCCTTGACGGCGGCCGGGTCGCTGATCATCACCATCGGCCGCTCGAAGCCGAGGAAGCGGACGCTGAAGGCGTCGCCGATCTCCCTCCGGTTGCGGGCCATGAAGGCGAGCGGCCGGAAGCTCCAGGCAAGCGTCTGCCAGAGAGGGCCTCGCGACGGTTCGGGCGGCAGCGGCATGACAGGGATCATCTCACCGTTTGGCTAGAGTCGGGGACATGCCATCCGTCACCGATCTGAAGCTGCTCTCCTCCGGCAAGGTCCGCGAGATCTACGAACTCGACGACGACCTCCTGATGGTCGCCTCGGACCGCATCTCCACCTACGACGTCGTGATGCCGACGCCGATCCCCGACAAGGGGAAGGTGCTGAACCGGATGTCGGTCTTCTGGTTCGGGCTGACCGAGGACATCGTCCCCAACCACTTCGTCTCCGAGGACGTTCCCGAGGAGGTCGCCGAACGGGCGATGCGGGTGAAGCGGCTGGAGATGTACCCGGTCGAGTGCGTGGTGCGCGGCTACCTCTCCGGCTCCGGCTGGAAGGAATACCAGGAGGGCGGCGCGGTCTGCGGGATCGAGCTGCCGCCCAACCTGCTCGAGTCCGACCAGCTGCCGGAGCCGATCTTCACCCCCTCGACCAAGGCCGATGTCGGCCACGACGAGAACGTCGACTTCGACCGCGCGGCGGAGATCGTCGGCGACCGGGCGCTCCTGGAGGAGCTGCGGCGGGTCTCGATCGAGGTCTACAGGCGCGGCGCCGAACACGCGTCGCAGCACGGGATCATCCTCGCCGACACCAAGTTCGAGTTCGGCCGCCACGCGGGCGCCGAGATCGTGCTCGGCGACGAGGTGCTGACCCCGGACTCCTCGCGCTTCTGGCCGGCCGACAGCTACGAACCGGGCAAGACGCCGCCGTCCTTCGACAAGCAGTACGTGCGCGACTGGGCGAGCGCCCAGGGCTGGGACAAAAAGCCGCCCGCGCCGGAGCTGCCGCCCGACGTGGTCGAGCAGACGCGGGCGAAATACGTCGAGGCCTACGAGCGGATCACGGGGCAGAGCTTCTGATGCGGGGCGGCTCGCGTGGCTAGGGCGCGGGTCCTGATCCGGCCCAAGGAGGGGATCCTCGACCCCCAGGGCAAGGCGGTCGAGCGGGCTCTGCCGGCACTCGGCTTCGAGGGGATCGGACACGTGCGGGTCGGGCGGATGGTCGAGCTGGAAGCCGAGGACCCGGAGCGGCTCGGCGAGCTCTGCGAGAAGCTGCTCGCCAACCCCTTGATCGAGGACTACGAGATCCAGCCCCTGTGATCTGGGGCGTCCTCCAGTTCCCCGGTTCGTGTGACGAGCGGGATGCGCTGCACGCCTGCGAGGTGGGGGGCGGCGAGGCGCGGCTGATCTGGCACGAGGAGCGCGACCTCGGCGGGGTCGACGGCGTCGTCGTCCCGGGCGGCTTCTCCTACGGCGACTACCTGCGGGCGGGAGCGATCGCGCGGTTCTCGCCGGCGATGGAGGCGGTCGCCGAGCACGCCGCGGCGGGTGGCCCGGTGCTGGGGATCTGCAACGGCTTCCAGGTCCTCTGCGAGGCGGGCCTCCTCCCCGGCGCCCTGCTCCGCAACGCCGAGCTCCGCTTCATCTGCAAGCAGGTCGACCTCATCCCGGTCGACGGGCCGAGTGTTGATGGGCCGAAAACTCAAGCAGGGGTGGAGTTTTCGGCCCATCAACACCGTTTGTCGATTCCGATCAAGCATGGGGAAGGCAGGTATTACGCGCCGGATGAGGTGCTCGATGCGCTGGAAGCGAACGGGCAGATCGCGTATCGCTACGCGGACGGGCATAACGCGAACGGGTCGGCGCGGGACATCGCCGGGGTGCGCAACGAGCGTGGCAATGTCGTGGGACTGATGCCGCATCCCGAGCACGCGGTGGACCCGCTGACCGGCTCGACCGACGGGCTCGCCGTCTTCGAGGCGCTGGAAGGGTTCGCGGTCCGATGAGCGAGACGAACACCGGCACGCCCCGCCACCGCGAGCTCGGCCTGACCGATCACGAGTACGAGCTGATCGTCGAGAAGCTGGGGCGCGAGCCGAACGCGGTCGAGCTGGCGATGTTCAGCCTGCTCTGGTCCGAGCACTGCGCCTACAAGCACTCGCGCAAGCTGCTGCGCCGCCTCCCGACCGATGGCCCGCGCGTGGTGATGGGGCCGGGCGAGAACGCCGGCGCCGTCGACGTCGGCTCCGGCTACGCGGTCGCCTTCAAGGTCGAGTCCCACAACCACCCGAGCGCGGTCGAGCCCTTCCAGGGCGCGGCGACCGGGGTCGGCGGGATCCTCCGCGACGTCTTCGCGATCGGCGCCCGCCCGATCGCCGTCCTCGACAGCCTCCGCTTCGGCGAGCTCGACTCGATCCGCTCGCGCCACCTGCTCGACGGCGCGGTGCGCGGGATCGGCCACTACGGCAACTCGATCGGGGTGCCGACGGTCGGCGGCGAGATCTACTTCGAGGAGCCCTACGAGCACAACTGCCTGGTCAACGCGATGTGCATCGGCTTCGCCAAGACCGAGGAGATGGTGCGGGCGGCCGCCGCCGGGGTCGGCAACGCGGTGGTGCTGATGGGGGCCTCGACCGGGCGCGACGGGATCGGCGGCGCCTCTGTGCTGGCCTCGGCCGAGCTCGGCGAGGGCGACGACGCGAAGCGCCCGACCGTGCAGATCGGCGACCCCTTCGAGGAGTCGAAGGTGCTCGAGTGCTGCCTCGAGCTGCTGCAGAAGGGCCTGCTCGTATCGCTGCAGGACCTCGGCGCCGCGGGCCTCACCTCCTCGGCGGGCGAGATGGCCTCGGCGGGCGGCGTCGGGATCGACATCGACGTCGCCGAGGTGCCGCTGCGCGAGGCCGACATGGAGCCCTTCGAGATCATGGTCTCGGAGTCCCAGGAGCGGATGCTGGCCGTGGTCGAGCCGAGCCGCGTCGCCGAGGTGCGGGCGATCTGCGACAAGTGGGAGACCGGGTCGGCCGAGATCGGCGTCGTCACCGACTCCGGCCACATCCGCATCCTCAAGGGCGGCGAGGTCGTCGGCGACATGCCGGTCGAGGCGCTGGTCGAGGGCTGCCCGCTCTATGACCTGGCGCCCGCCGCGCCCGCCGGCTGGATCTACGGCAACCGCGAGACGCTGGCGCCCGGCGCCGACTCGGCGGAGACGCTGCTGGCCCTGCTCGGCGCCCCGAGCATCGCCTCGAAGAAGTGGATCTTCCAGCAGTACGACGCGCTGGTCGGGTCGCGCACGGTGCGCCGTCCCGAGACCGCCGACGCGGCGGTCCTGCGGCTGCCCGAGTCGGGCAACGCGATCGCGGTCTCGATCGACGGCAACGGCCGCCGGGTCGCCTGCGAGCCGTTCAACGGGACGGTCGACGCGGTGCTCGAGTGCGCCCAGAACCTCGCCTGCGTCGGTGCCGAGCCGCTTGGCCTGACCAACTGCCTGAACTTCGGCAACCCGGAGAAACCGGTGCCGGCCTGGCAGCTCGACCGGGCGATCAGGGGTCTCGCGGCGGCCTGCGAGGAGCTCGGCGTGCCGGTCGTCGGCGGCAACGTCTCCCTCTACAACGAGGGGCCCGACGGGCCGATCTACCCGACCCCGGTGGTGGCGATGGTCGGGGAACTTCCCGACCCGGCCCGCACCGCGCCCGCCTCCTTCGCCAAGGAGGGCGACGCGATCGGCCTGCTCGGCCCGTTCGCGCCGACCCTGCACGGTTCGGAGCTGGCCAAGCAGCGCGGCGAATTGGCGGCGGGCCTGCCGGAGCCGGACGTCGCCGCGGTCGCGGCGGCCTGCGCGACGGTCCGCGAGGCGGTCCGCGCCGGCCGCGTCGCCTCCGCCCACGACGTCTCCGACGGGGGACTGGCGTGCGCCCTCGCCGAGTGCTCGATCGGCGCCGGCCTCGGCTGCCGCGCCGACCTGCAGGAGCTGCGGGAGCGCGGCTGCACCCCTGAGGAGGCCCTCTTCGGGGAGGGGCCGGGCGGCTTCGTCCTCAGCGGCGACCGCGCCGACCTGGAGGCGCTCGGCGCCCGCGTGATCGGCGAGGTCGGCGGCACCACGATCGAGCTCGCCGCCGGCGACCGCAGCCTGGTGATCGGCCTCACCGACGCCACCGAAGCCTGGCGCTCTCTTGACGCCCGGGCCGAAGCCGTCGCCTGATCCGGCCTGACCCGCGCAGGAATTCGTAGACGAACGGTCGAGGCCGCTTTGCGCGTGCGGGCTCCTTTCCTAGAGTGGCGCCCACATATCGTCCGTCGTCCAGGGAGTGAAATGAAGATGCGCCTGTCCGTCGCGCTCGCGGCGGCCCTTGCCTTGTGTGCATTCGTCGGGGTCTCGTCGGCATCGGCCGCGACCGAATTCGGCAGCGCCTGCGCCGCCAACAGCTTCGCCCCGTTCCAGAGCCTCGTCTCCGTCGCCCACGGGCCGACCAGCCCGCTGCCCATCGCCGCGCCGGTCTCCGGTGTCATCACCGAATGGAAGCTGAACGTCGACCTCTCCGAACTCGGGCCGGAAGAAGAGGCCGAGCTCGGGCTGGAAGAAGAATCCGAACTGGGCCCCGAAGAAGAAACCGAACTGGGAAATGCCCTCGTCCAGCAGTTGCTGGTGCTGCGGCCTGCCGGGCCGAACCGCTACACCGTGGTCGGGAAAGCCGAATCGAGCGTCGTCGACGTCACCGGGGTCAGCTCCTATCCCGCGCGGATTCCCGTCCAGCAAGGCGATCTCATCGGACTCGGGGACCTTCACCCTCTTCTGCGACACCACCGACCCCGGGGACGCGGTCGCCCCGTTCTTCGGCAGCGCGCCCACCGCCGCGACGGTGGAAACCGAAGCCCCGGTGAGCGGAGCCCAGGTCCCGGTGATCGCCAAGATCGAGTCCGACGTCGACAACGACAACGCCGGCGACGAAACCCAGGACAAATGTCCGCAGAGCCCGCTCTACCAGGCGCCCTGCCCGGTGGTGACGATCAACTCGAAACCGGTCGCCGGCAAGACGGCGGTGACCCTCTACGTCGCGACCAGCCTCTCGGCCCCGGTCGGGGTGACGGCGACGGTGCCGCTCGGCCAGGGCAAGACCGCGACGATCACCGCGGCGCCGCAGACGGTAGCGCCGGGAACCTTGGCTCCCTTCAGGCTCACCTTCACCAAACAGGTGAGGAAAGCACTGAAGAAGCTGCCGAAGAGGAAGGCGCTGCGGATGTCGATCACCGCCGGCGCCACCAACCTGAATGGCGCGCCGACCACCACCGTCAGCACGGTGGGACTGCACGGCCAAGAGAAACCGGTCCACAAGAAGCACCACAAGCCGAAGCAGAAGTAGTTCGCGGGGTGCCCCGGCGCGCATCGTCGGGGCACCTTCGTTTAGCTGACGTTTAGCCGCGCGCCGGCGCGGGCACTTTCGAGAACGGGTCCTCGGTCCCACGGCCGGAGACCCGTCTTATGGGAGAGAGACTTGACACGCGCCGGGGAAAGCACGGGCTTGCAGCCCTTCTGGCCGCCGCGTTGGCGGGCGCCGTGTTGAGCGCCTGCGGGGGCTCCGGCTCGGGGGTCACCCAACTCACCTTCTTCGTTGCGATCCAGCCGGGCGGAACGATCGAAGCAACCGCGGAAAGGTGCACGAAAGAAGCGCACGGGCGCTACGAAATCAAGCCGGAACTGCTGCCGAACGATGCGAGTCAGGCGCGCGAACAGCTCGTGCGGCGGCTCGGGGCGAAGGACTCCTCGATCGACGTGATCGGCCTCGACGTCATCCTCACCAGCGAATTCGCCAACGCGGGCTGGATCGCCCCGTGGAGCGGCAAACAGAAGGCGGAAGCGTCCAAGGACGTCTTCCCCAGCGTGCTCAAGACCGCCAGCTTCGAAGGCGAACTGTATGCGTCGCCGTTCAACACCAACACGCAGTTGCTCTGGTACCGCAAAGATCTGGTCCCGAAGCCGCCGAAGACCTGGGATCAGATGATCGAAGCGGCCGAAGAACTGCCGGAAGCGGGGAAGATCCAGGTGCAGGCCGAACGCTACGAGGGGTACACCGTGTGGGTCAACGCGCTGATCGAAAGCGCCGGCACCTCGATCCTCTCCGGGCCCGAAGAAGTCGAGCTCGAACAGAAACCGACCGAAGAAGCGCTCGAAGTGATCGGCAGGCTGGCCCACTCCTCGGCCGCCTCGCCGAACCTGCCGACGTCCAACGAGGACACCGCCCGGCTCGCCTTCGAGGCGGGCGAAGCGGCCTTCATGACCAACTACACCTTCGCCTTCGCCAGCGCCAAGGAAAACGCCCCCGAAATCAGCGAAAACATGGGCGCGGCGCCGTTCCCCCGGGTCAACTCGAACCCGGCCAAACCGCCGCTCGGCGGCTTCAATCTCGCGGTCAGCGCCTACTCCGAACACCAGCAGGAAGCCTTCGAAGCGGCCCTCTGCCTCTCCGGTGAAAAGAGCGAGCTGACCGCGGTCGAACTGGACGGCCTGCCGCCGTCGCACGAGAACCTCTACACGAACAAGGTGGTCGAGAAGGCCTACCCGGGCTTCGCCGCGCTGGTTCGCGAAGAGGTCGAAGCGGCGGGGCCGCGGCCGACGACGCCCGCCTACCAGGACGTCACCTCGGCGCTCCAGCGCACCCTGCACCCGCCGGAAAGCATTCCGGCCGAAGGCGAGGAAGGGAAGTACGAAGAACTGAAGGAAAACCTCGAAGCGGCGGTCAAGCGGGAAGGGCTGCTGTGAGCTCGCGGACCAAGTCGGAACGCAAACTCGCCTGGCTGCTCTGCGCGCCGGCGGTGATCGCGATGCTCGCCGTCACCGCCTACCCGATCGGGTACGCGTTCGTCCTCTCGCTGCAGAAGCTCGACCTGCGCTTCCCCGAACAGACCGAATTCATCGGCTTCGCCAACTACGGCACGGTGCTGAGCTCCGAACTGTGGTGGCTGGACGTTTGGAACACCCTGGTGATCATGATCATCTCGGTCTCGATCGAGCTGGTGCTGGGTATGGCGATCGCGTTGGTCATGCACCGGGCGATCTTCGGCCGCGGCGTCGTCCGCACCGTCGTCCTGATCCCCTACGGGATCATCACCGTGGTCGCCGCCTTCGCCTGGCAGTTCGCCTTCGCCAGCGAATCGGGGTTCGTCGACAACCTCCCCTTGATCGCCGACGAAAAAAACTGGTTCGGCGGCCACATCAGCTCACTGGCGGTGATCATCATGGCCGAGATCTGGAAAACGACGCCGTTCATGGCGTTGCTGCTGCTGGCCGGGCTGGTGACGATCGACGACGGGCTCTACGAGGCGGCGAAGGTCGACGGCGCCACCGCCTGGCAGCGCTTCATCAAGATCACCCTGCCGCTGATGAAACCGGCGATCCTCGTCGCGGTGCTGTTCCGCGTGCTCGAGGCGTCGCGCGTCTTCGACTCGATCTTCATCATGACCCGCGGGGCGCAGAACACCGAATCGGTGTCGATCCTCGGCTTCAACCAGTTGATCAACCGACTGAACCTCGGGCTCGGCTCGGCGGTGTCGGTGCTGATCTTCGTCGGCGTCGTGTTGATCGCCGCTCTCTTCATCAAAGGCTTCGGCGTGAAGGTCGAAGAAGGACGGCCGGGAGGCTGAGATGAAGGTCGGAGCCCGCGAGTACTCACTGTGGAGCATCGCGATCGCGCTGGTGCTGCTGTTCGCGCTGATCCCGGTGCTGTGGCTGCTCTCGATCTCGCTGAAGCCGCCGAGCGAGGTCGCCGACGGGCGCATCATCCCCGCCCACTTCTCACTCGAAAACTACAAGTCACTGTTCGAAGGCGGCTTTGAAAACAGCCCCTTCCTGCACCCGCTGATCAACTCGATCGTGATCGCCCTGATCACCACCGTGGTCGCGATCGTCCTCGCCTCGTTCACCGCCTACGCGATCGCCCGGCTGGAATTCCCCGGCAAGACGGCGATCCTCGCGGGCGCCCTGGCGATCGCGATGTTCCCGCCGATCTCCACCGTCGGCCCGCTCTTCGACATGTGGCGGGCGATCGGCATCTACGACACCTACTTAGGCCTGATCATCCCCTACCTCACCTTCTCGCTGCCGCTGGCGGTGTACGTGTTGGTGGCGTTCTTCCGCGAGATCCCCTGGGACCTCGAGCAGGCCGCCGAGGTCGACGGCGCCACCCCGTGGCAGGCGTTCACCAAGGTGATCCTGCCGCTCGCCGCGCCGGGCGTCTTCACCGCCGCGATCCTCGTCTTCATCTTCTGCTGGAACGACTTCGTCTACGCGATCTCGCTGACGTCGTCCGACAACTCGCGCACCGTGCCCGCCGCCCTCGCCTTCTTCACCGGCGAATCGACTTTCACCGAACCGACCGGCTCGATCGCCGCCGCGGCGATCGTGGTGACGATCCCGATCATCGTCTTCGTCCTCATCTTCCAGCGCCGCATCGTCTCCGGCCTGACCGCCGGCGCCGTCAAGGGATAGGAGCTACCGCAATGTCAGAGATAGTTCTCGATGGAGTCACCAAAGTGTTCGACGACGGCTACGAAGCCGTGAAAGACATGAACCTCGACATCGCCGACGGCGAGTTCATGATCCTGGTCGGCCCGTCCGGCTGCGGCAAGTCGACGGCGCTGCGGATGATCGCCGGGCTCGAGGACATCTCGAGCGGCGAGCTGAAGATCGACAACGAAGTCGTCAACGATCGCTCGCCGAAAGATCGCGACATCGCGATGGTCTTCCAGAATTACGCGCTGTACCCACACATGACCGTGCGCGAGAACATGGGCTTCGCGCTGAAGCTGGCGGGCGTCGACAAGGCGGAGATCGACCAAAAGGTCGAGGAGGCTGCGCAGACCCTCGACCTGACTCAGCACCTCGACCGCAAGCCGGCCAACCTCTCCGGCGGCCAGCGCCAGCGGGTGGCGATGGGCCGGGCGATCGTCCGCG
The DNA here is from genome assembly GCA_036495785.1 of Solirubrobacterales bacterium. Lineage (GTDB taxonomy): Bacteria > Actinomycetota > Thermoleophilia > Solirubrobacterales > 70-9 > VAYN01. The sequence continues at coordinate 22,862 of DASXMH010000024.1, read as the reverse complement.
ACCCGAAGGCGTTCCTGATGGACGAGCCGCTCTCCAACCTCGACGCGAAACTGCGGGTGCAGATGCGGACCGAGGTCGCGCGCCTCCAGTCGGACCTGGAAACGACGATGGTCTACGTCACCCACGACCAGACCGAGGCGATGACCCTCGGCGACCGGGTGGCCGTGATGCGGGCCGGCGTCCTCCAGCAGGTCGGCTCACCGGAAGAGCTTTACGAACGGCCGCGCAACCTTTTCGTCGCCGGCTTCATCGGCTCCCCGGCGATGAACTTCATGCCCGCCGAGATCGTCGACGGCAAGATCCACCTGCCGATCGGCGACGTCGACCCGGCCCAGATCGCCGGCCTCGAGCTTCCCAACCTGCCCCAATTCGTCGCCGGCATCCGCCCCGAGAACTTCGAGGACGCGACGATCGTCCCCGATGCGACCAAGGCCGAGCGCGGCCTCCTCTTCGAGGCCGACATGGACCTGGTCGAGTCGCTCGGCTCCGACCTCTACGCCTACTTCCACATCGAGTCCGAAGGCATCCAGTCCGACCAACTGGCCGACCTGGTCGGCGAGCGCCTCGCCGAGACCGGCACCGCCGGCTACCGCGAAGGCGAGGAGCAGATCGTCGCCCGCCTCGAGCCGACCAGCAAAGTCCGCCGCCGCCAAAAAGCCCAGCTCTGGGCCGACACCGCGAAGCTCCACCTGTTCGACCCGGAGAGCGGCGAGCGCCTGGGCCGCTGAGCGGCGGCGACGGGGGCGCAACGAGTGCGCCTCGGCGGGTTTTAGGGTTCGCGTATGCGGAGGGCGGCGGCGATCGCGGTGGTCGGGTGCGTTGTGGCGTGCGCGCTGGTGGGCGCGTCGACGGCCTCGGCCATCCTCATCTGGCCGCAGCAGATCGGCGACCGCTGCGCCGCGACCGGAGTAGCCCCGGCGCAGAGCGCCATCCTCGACAACAACGACCTCGTCCACTCCGATCTCCAGTTCCTGGCGCCACCCGAAACCCCGTCGGTGATCACCGGCTGGAAGGTCACCACGTCGCCTGGCGTCGGGCCGACGCCCCAACAGATCGTCGCCATCCGCCAGGTCGGCGAAGGAGGCGAAGACCAGCTGATCGGCGAAAGCGCGGTCGAGACGGCCGTCTTCGGGGCGGCGAACGAATTCCCCACCCGGATCCCGGTCCCCGAATACGCCCAGATCGGCCTCCGCGGCCCGGGCGGCGCCTTGGTCTGCGCCGAACAGTCGATGCAGCTGGCCGGGCTCGTGGCGGATCCCTGGGCGATCGGCGAAAGCCGCCCCGTCAAAGTCGAATCGGACACCGGCGTGCCGGTGATCGCGACGCTCGAGCCCGACCGTGACGGCGACGGTTACGGCGACCTGACCCAGGACCAGTGCGTCGAACAGCCCGCGATTCACACCGCCTGCCCGTTCGTCCGCCTGATGCCGAAGACGACCGTGTTCCGGCGCGGGATCCTGCTCGAACTCAGCACCGGCGATCCGACCAAGGTCGAAGTCTCCGGTCAGGTCGCCTGGGGCTACCGGCCGCGCGGCGGCGGGCCGCACAAACGGCTCGTCGTCGGCCTCGACGCGAGCAGCCAGGAAGTCGGGGCGGGCGCGACGGTCCAGTTCTGGGTGCCGCTGCCGGAACCGGTCACCCGGCGGCTCGCGAAGCTGTCGCGGAAGGAAAAGCTGAAGGCGCACCTGACGGTCGTCGCGACCGACGTCGTCGGCCACCAGACGCGGCGAGAGCTGAACGTGCAGCTGTCAGGCTGGGTGAAGCGCAAAGAAGCCCGCACTACGCGGACTTCTCGGAGCCAAAGCGCGGCACCCGCCGCTGCTACCCTCCGCAGGTAGGCGTTCGCCTGCGCTTTACGTCGTTCCGAGACAGAGGAAAGCGCGCTCCTTGACCACGTCTGACCGGTTCCCGGTTGACCGCGACGGCCCCCGCGATGAATGCGGGGTCTTCGGCGTGTACGCGCCCGGGCACGACGTGTCCCGGCTCGCCTACTTCGCGCTCTACGCGCTGCAGCACCGTGGCCAGGAGTCGGCCGGGATCGCCACCTGCGAGGGCGGCCACATCACCACGCTGCGCGACGCGGGCCTCGTGTCCCAGGTCTTCGACGAGGAGAAGCTGCGGGCGCTGGAGGGCGACATGGCGATCGGCCACGTGCGCTACTCGACCACCGGCGGCGGCTCGTGGGAGAACGCGCAGCCGGTCTGGCGCGACGACGGCCGCGAGGTCGCCCTCGCCCACAACGGCAACCTGACCAACGCGGTCGAGCTGTGGGGCGAGCTGAAGGGGCGCGGGATCGACTTCCGCGGCACCTCGGACTCGGAGATCATCGCGGCGCTGCTGTCGTCGCACGAGGGGAAGCTGATCGAGGACGCGGTCGAACAGGTGATGCCGCGGCTGGAGGGTGCCTACTCGACCGTGGTGATGACCAAGCATGCGATCGTTGCCTTCCGCGACCCGCACGGGATCCGGCCGCTCAGCCTCGGCCGGCTCGGCGACCGCTTCGTCGTCGCCTCCGAGAGCTGCGCCTTCGACATCATCGGCGCCGAGTTGATGCGCGAAGTCCATCCCGGCGAGCTTGTCAGCCTGACCGAGCGCGGGCTGGAGACGCGGCAGGTTGTGAGCGGGGTGCGGCGCTCTTCCTGCGTCTTCGAGCACATCTACTTCTCCCGGCCCGACAGCCGCATGGAGGGCAACGTGCTGCAGGAGTCGCGCGGCAAGATGGGCGAGATCCTCTGGCGCGAGGCGCCGGTCGACGCCGACCTGGTGATCTCGGTGCCCGACTCGGGCAACCCGGCGGCGGCGGGCTTCGCGCGCGCCTCGGGGCTGCCGCGCGACGACGGCCTGATCAAGAACCGCTACGTCGCCCGCACCTTCATCCAGCCCGGCCAGGAGCTCCGCAAGCACGGGCTGCGCCTCAAGTTCAACCCGCTGCCGGAGATCGTCGCCGGCAAGCGGCTGGTCGTCGTCGACGACTCGATCGTCCGCGGCAACACGACCCGGCAGATCGTCGGCATGCTGCGCGACGCCGGCGCGCGCGAGGTGCACCTGCGGATCTCGGCGCCGCCGATCCGCCACCCCTGCCACTACGGCGTCGACATGTCGACCCGCGAGGAGATGATCGCCCACGGCCGGACGGTCGCCGAGATCGCCGACGAGCTCGACGTCGACAGCCTCGCCTACCTCTCGATGGACGGCGTCTACGAGGCGATCGGCGGCAGCCCCGAAGACCACTGCGACGCCTGCTTCACCGGCCATTACCCCCTCGGCGACCCCGAAGAGGCGAACGGCAAGTTCGCCCTCGAGGACATCGCCGTCGTGCCGGCGACGCCGTAGGAAGAGCGAATCCCGGCGCACGCACGCCCGAGGGGAATGCGGGGAGGAAGAGGTAAAGACCACGCGAGGAGCGGACCGCGATGCTGGGTCTTCGATCGGTCAGAAATCTGCGCGGTTACTTATCCGCGTATAGCAGGGATTTCTAACCGCGCAGATCGCGGCCTGGAGGGCGTGGACTTTCGGCCTGAGGGTGGGCGGGAGCGAGGAGGACACGAAGGCCACCAAGGCCAGCTTCCAGTGCAGGGTCGTGCTGTCCCAAGGCTGGAAGTGCGACGCCGGCGCCCAACCGGTGATGACGAGCGGGCGCCGAGTTCCGTGTGCTCGCCCCGCCGCGCGATCTGCGCAAAGATCAGGCGGTGGGCGAATACCGCATCGTCGTGCTCGCCTCCGGCAACGCCGGACGCCCCACCGATCGAGGCATCTCGCGGCACTCTCCGTCACTGGCCGGCTCCGCTCAAGGGCCAGCGGGCAGTGACTTATAACTCGCTTTGGCTCGGCCCTAAGCGGAAGCGGCCACGCAGAAACCCTGCCTTGGCCCACCTGCCGTTCCCCCTGCCCAAAGCAGCCGCAATCCTAGTGGATGTTGAATATTTGGCTGGTGCTCAGTTCGAACGCGCCCGTGCCCGAGAAGTTCGCGATTTTGGTGCCGAGCCCGAGGCCCCCGCCCGCTGTTCCCTGGACGGTCGGGCTGAAGACCAGTTCCTGTCTGACCGCATCTTCGCCTGTGTTTCTCGTCGCTTCGCCGAAGACCGAGCCGGTCAGTTTGTATACGCCTGGCGGGCACGTGCCGAGGAGGAGTTCAAACTGGGCAAACGTCGTTCCGGTCTGCGGGAAGAACTGGAGGAAGGCGTGTTTATTGGCCGTGTTCGCATCCATGAAGTCGCCGTGGATGAACAACGGCTTGGTGGGGACCGTGCCGACGACGCCGGTGTCGCCCTTGACCGTGGCCGTGCACCCACTGCCCGCCGCAATGGTCACGTTTTCGAAAACGATTTTGCCTTCGCCGAACGCGACTTTCCCGGCTTTTCCTGTCACTTCCTTGTTTTCGATCTTGCAGCCCGAACAGCTGAATGCCGTCGACTGGAGCTTGATCGGGATGGAGCCGATTTCGAATTCGAAAACGGAGTTGGTGACCGCCGAGCCGGTCAGCGTCTTGGAGCCGGTGAGTTCTGCGCCTTCAACGAAGAACTTGGCTGCGGTTGTGTTCACGGTCGCCGAGGCGCTGTTCGCGAGGACGCCTCCGATCGCCAGCAGGGCGACCATCGCCACGCTGAATTTTTTGAGGCTCATTGGCTGAGCTCCTCTCCCTGGTAGTCAGAGAGCCAACAACCTCGACCCGCGAGGGCGCCGACTCGGGAATTCCCGACGCCTTCCTCTGGATCGGGGAACCTCGCGCCACTCTCCGTCAATCGCCAGGACTGCTCAAGAATCAACGCGCATTGTTTTTCATCTCGCTCGCGTAGGCGATCTGCGCAAAGATCAGGCGGTGAGCGAATACCGCATCGTCGTGCTCGCCTCCGGCAACGGGACCAACCTGCAGGCGATCCTCGACCAGCTGCACGGGGGCGAAGGGTTCGCGGTCGTCGGGGTCGGCTCCGACAAGCGCGAGGCGCGGGCGCTGCGGCGGGCGCGCGAGGCGGAGGTCGAGACCGCGGTCTTCCCCCGGGGGGAGTTCGCCGATCGGGCCGCCCGCGACCTCGCGATGGGCGACTGGATCGAGGGGCTGCGGCCGGACCTCGTCGTCCTCGCCGGCTACATGCAGCTCCTCACCGCCGAGTTCGTCGGCCGCTTCCGCGACCGCATCGTCAACGTCCACCCCGCCCTGCTGCCCGCGTTCCCCGGCCTCGACGCGGTCGGGCAGGCGCTCGAGGCGGGGGTCGAGGTCACCGGCGTCACCGTCCACTTCGTCGACGAGGGGGTCGACACCGGCGCGCCGATCCTCCAGCGCGAGGTTCCGGTGCCGCCGAGCCGCGACCGCGAGGGGCTCGAAAACGCGCTTCACGCGGTCGAGCACGAGCTCTACCCGGAGGCGATACGCATGCTTGCCCGGAGCGGGGCTAGGATCGAGGCAGACGACCTCCCCGGGGTCGCCGACCGATGAGCGACGCCACGGCCGACACCAGCACCGACGCCGCCTCCGCGGAGGGCGCGATCCGCGTCCGTCGCGCGCTGATCTCGGTGTCCGACAAGACCGGGGTCGCCGACTTCGCCAAAACGCTGGCGGCGCTCGGGGTCGAGATCCTCTCGACCGGCGGCACCGCGACGGCGCTGCGCGAGGCGGGGATCGAGGTCACCGACGTCTCCGAGTTCACCGGCCAGGAGGAGATCCTCGACGGGCGCGTGAAGACGCTCCACCCGCGCCTTCACGCGGCGCTCCTGGCGCGGCGCGACGAGCCGGAGCACATGGACATCCTCGCCCGCGAGGGGATCGAGCCGATCGACCTCGTCGCGGTCAACCTCTACCCGTTCGAGCAGACCGTCGCCGTCGAGGACGTCGACCCTCGCACCGCGATCGAGAACATCGACATCGGCGGGCCGACGATGATCCGCGCCGCGGCAAAGAACCACGAAGGGGTCGCGGTCGTCGTCAAGCCGGAGGCCTACGACGCGGTCTGCGCCGAGCTCGAGGAGAGCGGCGGCCTGGTGTCGGCGACGACCCGCCACTGGCTCGCCAACGAGGCCTTCGCCCAGACCGCGCGCTACGACGCCGCGATCAGCCGCTGGTTCTCGACTTCTTACGACGAAGAGTTCCCGGAACACCTGGCGGTTGCCTACGAGAAGGTGCTCGACCTCTCCTACGGGGAGAACCCGCACCAGCGGGCGGCGCTCTACTCGGAGGCCGGTGCGCGCAGCCACATCCTCTCGCGGGTGCAGAAGCTGCACGGCAAGGCGCTGTCCTTCAACAACGTGCTCGACCTCGACGCGGCACGCTCGCTTTGTGCCGACTTCGAGCCACCCGCCTGCGTGATCGTCAAGCACAACAACCCGTGCGGGGTGGCGATCGGGGCGGACCTGGCGGAGGCGCACCGCAAGGCGCGCGCCTGCGACCCGATGTCGGCGTACGGCGGCGTGCTGGCCTTCAACCGGCCGATAGACAAGGAGCTCGCCGAAGAACTCAACGCGACCTTCGTCGAGGTGGTCATCGCGCCCGGTTATGACGACGAGGGCCTGGCGATCCTCCAGCAGAAGGAGCCGATCCGGATCCTCAGCGAAGAGGAGCCGCGCCGGAAGAACCCGCGCGAACGCGACTACAAGAAGGTCCTCGGCGGCGTCCTCATCCAGGAGCTCGACGACGAGCCCGACCTGCGCGAGTCGATGGAGGCCGTCACCCAGACCAAGCCGACCGAGACCCAGTGGGACGACATGCTCTTCGCCTGGACGGTCTGCCGCCGCGTCCGCTCCAACGCGATCGTGATCGCCAAGGACGGCGCCACCCTCGGCATCGGTGCGGGCCAGATGAGCCGCGTCGACTCCGTTCGCCTGGCGGTCGAGAAGTGCCGCGAGGCGCGCGGCGAGGAGTCGACCGCCCTCCTCGCCAACTCCGCACTCGCCTCCGACGCCTACTTCCCCTTCGCCGACGGCCCCGAGCTCGGCATCCAGGCCGGCGTCACCGCCGTCATCCAACCCGGCGGCTCGATCCGCGACGACGACGTCGTCGCCGCCTGCGACGCGCTCGGCGTCGCGATGGTCTTCACCCATCACCGGCATTTCCGGCACTAAGACCCCGAGCCCGCTCGCCGGCGCCGCTCAACTGACACACGGTCAGCCGCTCAGGAGACCTGGAGAAACGAACCTGGCCTGAGCGTGGCGATCCGCGAGTGCGTGCCGTCGTCCCGGTCGCGCAAGAAGCCGGCGACCTCACGATTCTCGAACCAAGTCGTGTAGGCGGCGGACAGACGCATCTCTTCAGCTTCGTCCATCGCATTCGGTCTGGGCTCGCCGTTCGCCTTCGCCTCAAGCAAGCTGATCAGTTCCGGCTCATCGTCAAGGACCTCCGCGAGGTGAGGCCAGCGCAGGCGCAGACCTACCCACTTTCCAAGCGCCACCAGCTCGCCCAGTGAGAAGTCGAGCCGGCAGTCGCGATCCTCGTTGGCGACATAGAGCTGGAGTCGGAAGGCGTTGTCAAAGCGCTTGATCAGACGCGGATTGCGACCGAGGTATTCGAGCACCTCAAACTCGGCCTTCACTACGTCCGGCGAGTCCTCGATCGACTCCGCCCGCGCGCGGCGGCGACCTTCCTCAACCGCCTCGGCGCTTATGTTCGCCTGCGGCTCACTTGCACTGATCGCAGCCAAGCTACTCGGCTGTTCCTCCTTGATGTGTTCCTCCGCGATCGCGATGTCGCCGGTGTCGACGGTGTCGTCTTGGGCCGGAATCCGGTTCTGCGTAATGCGAGCGAGCAGCCGCTCTATCCCGGCCTCGGTCGGTTCAGGAACCGTGACCACCAGTTGGACCAACTTCGCAAGGAAACTCATGCCGAACCCGTATCCGACCGGGCGCTTCGCCTTCTGCAGCCGATCAACGGTCGGGCCGTACGCGACTTCTATGCTGGTCGCCACCACCTCGCGATCGAGGCCCAAAACGAAGACACAACCATGGCGGCCGTCGGAGTTGAAGATCTGGTTCATCGCCTCCACGACCTCCACCACGTGCGTGCTGGTACAGCGATCGAGGTCGTCCACGAACACGGCGAGCGCCTGCGGATCTGATTCCGTGTCGGGCGCCAGAACTCGCGCGAGGCTACGGATATCGCGATCGGCCTCGGCCGTAAAGCCAAGTTGATGGTCATAGTCCGGGGCACTCGAATACTTTTCGATCGCCCGCTTGAACGGCATGCTGGCCAAGCCCCAGTAATGCGTGACGCCGGCCGAAAACGCCGCGAAAGACGACAGACTGACTCCAAGCACCGCCTTGGAGCCGTCGAGGTCGGAGCCAACCGCAAGCGCTGCGATCACGGCCGCCGCGGCAGCGATCGGCGGCCAAATTCCCTTCAGTAGGAACTTTCGCCAGCCAAGTCGCTCCCACTCGACGCGAATGCGAAACCAGACCCTCCGCCAGAGGCCCATCTGCTTCTGGGGCTGCTCATAGATCGACTTGGCAAGTGCGGCCCACAATCGCTCACTCCGTTCGTACTTCCAAGCCGGGAAGTCGACGGTCCACCATTTGCGCTCTCGTGGCTGGCGATCGCCAGGCGCGCGCAGCAATTCTCGGAGTTGGAGCATCACCGACGACTTCCCGGCTCCCCACGGAGCGGCGATCGCGATTGCGAGCGGGAGGCTCGTTCGCCGCACATTCAAGAGCGCTCGCAAGCCCTCTACGAGAGGGGCGAACCCGAGTGCGTCATCTACCTCTGGGAGGTCGGAGACAGCTCGGGCCGCGAGCGAAAAGGCCTCATCCTCGTCCTCCTCTTCGGGCGTCTCCGCGGACGGGCCGCCTGAGCCACCGCTGAGTTCCTGTTTCAGTTGGTCGATCGCTGCACCGTCAAGCCCGGGGTTCAACGTTCGCAGCATGTCTTCGACCGCTTTCATTTTTTCGGGGTCGCCAAAGACGCTCTCTCGACCAAGGTCGGTCAGCGCGCGTTCGAGAGCGGGGTAAGCGTCGACGTTCCCGCCAATGGTGGCCCGGTTGAGCCACTCGGCGCCTTCCATGGTCCTTCCTTCGCTGATCAGCAACGAGCCAAGCTGTTGCATGGCGTCGACATCACCGTTCTCGGCATCTCCCCTGAGTGAACCAACGTGGTCGAAGTGGAACGCGGCGGGCGACGAATCTGGATCTAATGGATCTCCCGGCTGCGCCACTGAAGCAGGCTATTGCGTAAGGTTCTCACCAGTCAATATCGCTTTCGGTGGTAGACGTTTTTCCAACTACAGCGCCCGACGCTTGACAGCGGCCCGCTCGCCGGAGAAGCTGCCCGGCCGAACATGTCCGCCCGCCGCCTGGTCCTCCTGCTCGCCCTTGCCCTGCCGCTCGCCTTCGCGGGGTCGGCGCAGGCATACGTGTATTGGGCTGAACCACTCGCCGGGGCGATCGGGCGCGCGAGCAACGACGGGACCGGAGTCGAGAACGGCTTCATCCACACCGGCGGCGAGCCGATCGCGGTGGCCGTGAACTCATCCAATATCTATTGGGCCGACGAGTCGGCCGGGACGATCGGGCGGGCCAACATCGACGGGACCGGAGTCGAACCGAACTTCATCACCGGCATCAAAGAGCCGTGGGGCGTGGCGGTGAACTCGTCGTCGATCTTTTGGGCGAGCCTCAGCGGCCAAGCGATCGGACGCGCGAACCTGGACGGCACCGGGAAGAACCTGGGGTTCATTACCGGGGCCGGCGGGCCTTGCAGTATCGCCATCGACAGCGGCCACATCTACTGGGGGAACTCCGGCCTCACCGCGCACATCGGGAGAGCTTCCTTGACGGGGAACTCGCCGGATGACGAATGGGTCAATCTAGACACCTACATCCCTTGCGGCATGGCCGCCAACAGCGCTAACGTCTTCTTCGCCGACAGCGGTGCCTTCGGCGGGTTCCCCCACGAAATCGGCCGCGTCAACATCAACGGGTCCTTTGTCGACAAGAGCATGATCGGCGACGCCGACGGCGCCTGCGGGCTGACGGTGAACGGCTCCCGGCTTTACTGGGCGAACCAGGGCAACGGGACGATCGGGGTCGCCAACACCGATGCGACGGGTGTCAACGAGAGCCTGGTCACCACGGGGGCTGTCGAACCATGCGGCGTCGCGGTGGACTTACTGTCGTCCCCGTTCAACCCACCGCCAAGCACACCCACCTCCGGGTCGGGCTCGTCGAGCCCGTCGCCACAGCCGGCCTCCCCGCCGGCGGGGACCGTGCGGTTCGTCAAGGCCAAGGTCGACAAGAAGCAGGGGATTGCGTTCGTGAGCTTCGCGGTGAACGAGGCCGGCGTGGTGTCGGTGACCGGCAACGGTGTGGTCCCGGCGAAGGCGCAGGCGCGCGGCGCGGGGACGGTGACCGTCACGGTGCGGGCGGCCAAGGCGAGGCGCGCGGCGCTGAAGCGGACCGGCAGGCTGAAGACGAAGCTCGCGGTCACGTTCACCCCGGGCGACGGCGGCGGATCGGCGGCCCAGAGCACGCCGCTCACCTTGACCGAGCACCTGCGCTCGCGGGGATAGTCGCGCCTGCTCCGGGGCGGCCCTCGACCTTAGGCGGAGCCGGCGGCAGAACAACCGTCCGGGGCCCGTCGCGCCGGTTTAGGATCGGAGCCGGGAAACGTTGCGAGAGGGTTCGCACTCAAGGCGGTGTTGTCGACGGGGCTACTGGTCCTGGCCTTGTCCGGCGTGGCGTCGGCTGCACCGATAGTGGTCGTCCAGAACAATGCCGACAGCGGTCTCGGGTCCCTGCGCCAGGCGCTCCTCGCAGTCGACCCGGGCGGGACGATCGTGATCCCGGCGGGTGTCGGCCAGATCACCCTGACCAGTGGTCAGCTGAACGTCTCGACGTCGATGACGATCGAAGGCGCGGGATCCGCACAGACCGTGATCAGCGGCGGTCACAACTCGCGGGTGTTCTCGATCTTCGGCAGCCCGACCGTGACGATCGAGGGTGTCCAGATCATCAACGGTGAAGTCAACTCGCCGGGGTTGGAAGTGTTCGGAGGCGGGATCGAACAGGCCGGGGGCAGCCTCACCGTGGCCAACTCGATCATCAGCCAGAACACGCTCGAAACCGGCAACAACGGATTCCCGAAGGGGGCCGGGATCGGGTCGAGGACCGGCGCCACGAGCCTTACCCTCCGCAACACGATCGTCGCCGACAACGTGATCCACGGCCAGACCTCCTGGGGCGGTGGGATATTTGTGGCCGGCGCATCGCTGAACATCGAAGGCGGCGCGGTCAAAGGGAACACGGTCGAAGGGTCGACCGCAATCGGGGGAGGCGCCGCTTTCCGAGGAACGCGGGCCTCGATCTCGCACGTCGCCTTCACCGGGAACGAACTGAGGTTCTTCGGCCCGGCCATTCTCGGCGAGGGCGGAGGTCTGTCGATGGAAAACGGAACCGGCAACGTGCTGGACGGACTCACGATTGCCCGCAATCGCGCGGTGCTGAACGATGCGACCAACGAAAACGCGAACCTGCGCGGGGCCGGGGTCTTGGCCGCCGCCGCGGGCACGGCGATCGTCAACTCGACGATCACCGCCAACACGGCCTCGGCCATCGTGAACGGCAACGGGAGGGCAGTCGGCGGCGGGCTGTTGCTGGCGGCTCCGACCGGCATCGTCGCCTCGACGATCGCCGGGAACACCGCGCTCGCCTCGGGGACGGGGGCTGTCGAGGCGGGTGGCGACCTCGCCTTTCAAGGCATCGGCAGCGTCAGGATGAAGCTGAAGCTGGCCGCCGGCGCCACCGGGACGGTGATCCTGAAACCCACCGCCAACGAGAAACGGCTCGTCGGGTTGCCCGGGAAGCTGCGCGTGGTCGTCAAGGCGACCCTCGCCGGCGGCAAAGGGAAGGTGCCTAGGCCGCTGCACTTCGAGCTCCGCTGAGCACGGCGGCCGCCCAGGTCGCTCCGGCAAGCGCGAGCGCCTCGGCCGGCCCGAAGGCTCACCAGGCGATCGCCTGGCCGTCGCGGAAGAAGCCGCCGGTCGGTCCGTCGTCGTCGAGCAGGCACGCCCAGGTCACGCTGCGGGCGCCCTCGGAGACCGGGCGCCCGCCGTGCTCGCCCATGTCGGTGGCGGTCCAGCCTGGGCAGACACTGTTGACGAGGACGCCGTAGTCGCGCAGTTCGGCCGCGAGCATCCGGGTCAGGCCGTTCAGCGCCAGCTTCGAGACGTGGTAGCCGGGCAGGCCGGCGCCCATTTCGGTGATCGAGCCGGCGCCGCTCGAGACGTTGACCAGCCGTCCGTGCGGGCTCGCCCGCAGGCGCGGCGCGAAGGCTTGCGCCATGCGCCACGCTCCGAAGAGGTTGGTGTCGAGGGCGCGGTCAACGCGGTCGAGGTCGACGGTGAGGGCGCGGGCGTCGGTGTCGTAGTCGATCGCCGCGTTGTTGACGAGCACGTCGAGCCGATCGAGCCGCGCCGCCAGGGCGGCGACGTCGGCGGGGTCCTCGACGTCGAGCCGCGCCGACCGCACATCGCCGTCCCCGGCCAACTCAGCCGCTACTGCCGCCGCCCGCCCCTCGTCGCGGGCGGTCAGCCACACGGTCATCCCCGCCTGGGCGAGTTGCCGGCAGATCTCGACGCCAAGCCCGCGAGCACCGCCGGTGACCAGCGCCACGCCATTGAACCCCGGGGCATCCATCGGACCTCTTCTACCCACTTCGGGCGACGGAGGCGCCCCGGCGACGCGCTATTTCAGTGCCCCGAGGATCTCCCCGGCGGCCCGTTCGCCGGACTCGACGCCGCCGTTCAGGTAGCCCTGGAAATCGATCGAGGTGTGCTCGCCGGCGAAGTGACAGTTGCCTTCCGGCTGGCCCTCGGCGCCCGCGAACTGCGTGTACTGCCCGACCTTCCAGTAGGAGTAGGAGCCCTTCGTCCAGGGATAGGCGGCCCAGAAGTCGGTGGTCGCCTTGCCGTTCCAATTGGCGGTCGCGCCGGGCAGCACCGGCTCCAGTTGGGCGAGGAACCGGGCCGCCTGTTCGGCCGGGGTGCCGCTGCCGAAGCTCGCCCCGATGGTTCCGCCGGTGTAGTCGACGAGGATGCCCGCGGTCCCGGGCTGGGCCCGCGTCACCTCCCAGGTGTTCTGGTAGCCGGTGTCGGCGTAGGTGTCGCCCTGGTTGCCGAGCTGATTCCAGAAGCGCCGGTTGAACTGGACGTGCAGCTTCGAGTTGGTGCCCATGCCCAGCTGTTGGATCGCCGTGTTCTTGACCGCCGAGAAGCCGGCCTTCGAGTAGTCGACGTTGCGCAGGAGCGAGAACGGGAGGGCGAGGACGACGTGGTCGGCGGTCACCGTGGCGGTGCTCCCGCCCCACTGGAGGGAGAGCCGGTAGCTGCCGTCCGCGTTCCGTTTGATCGCGACGAGCTGGGTGCCCAGGTTGATCTGCCCTTTGAGCGCTTCCGTGAGCCGCGCGGGGATCTGGTCGTTGCCGCCGCGGACGTGGTACTTCTCGTTGGAGGGGCCGAAGATCCGCAGCTGCCCCTGGCCGGAGAACCCGAGCAGGTAGAGCATGTTGAGCGAGCTCTGGACGGAGGTCTCGGCCCCGTACTCGATGTTGTAGGCGACGTCGAGGAGCTGGCCCAGCTTCGAGCGCATCCCGCCCGGGACGTAGGCCTGGATCCAGTCGGCGACCGACATCGCGTCGAGTTCCCGGCCGCGCGCAGTGGATTCCGTGTAGAGAGTCGGGTAGCCCGCGGCCGAGACGTCCTTGTGCAGCTGTTGCCAGATCTGCTTCAGGTCTTCGGTGGCCTGGGTGAAGGAGTACGGCGCCCCGTCGAAGTAGTTGAACGGCTCGTTGCCGTTGACCTCCGCCGCGAGGAGGTTGTCGAGGCCCAGGCCGAGTTCCTGAGCGAGCTGGCGGATCTCCGTATGGCCCTGGTCGATCAACTCGCCGCCGTGCTCGGCGATCTGGCCTTCGGCGAAATCCCCCCGCCGCGTCCAGCAGCGCCCGCCGGTGCGTTCGGACGCCTCGTAGACCGTCGCCGTGTAGCCCGCCTGCTTCAGTCGATAGGCACAGGTCAGCCCGGCGAGGCCGGCGCCGACGACGGCAATTCGCGGCGCGCCGGTCGCGGCTGCGGCTCGCGGTAGGCGGACGCCCGCGAGGGCCGCGGCGACGGCAAGTCCGGCTCCCCCGGCAAGGAGCTCGCGCCGTCGCATCCCCTCCCTGCGGTTCTCCAGCGCCTCCGCCGCGGTGATGTCGACCCGACCCGCTTCCGCGGCGAGCGACCCCGCCTCCTGCAACTTGTCGGCGATCGGGGTTCGGGCCATGAGCGACCCTCGCATTTCCGTCGACCACTGGCAACGGCCATTTCGTCCAATCAGGACCGGTCGCGCCATCCAGACGAGCAAAGGAGAGTGCCCCCGGCGGGACTCGAACCCGCGCCGCGCGGCTTAAAAGGCCGCCGCTCTAACCAACTGAGCTACAGGGGCGAGCGACCATCGTAGACGGCGATGGGCCGTCCGCGTCAGGAGAGATCGGGGATGCCCTGGTAGGCGGTCGACGGCTCGGCGTAGGTGCGCTGCGGGATGCGGCCGGCGGCGCGGGCGAGATGGCCCGCCTCGACGGCGGCGCGCAGGGCGCGGGCCATCGCGGTCGGCTCGGCGGCGCCGAAGATGGCGCTGGCGGCGAGGACGGCCGAGCAGCCGAGCTCCATCGCCAGGGCGGCGTCGGAGGCGGTGCCGATGCCGGCGTCGAGGATGACCGGGACGGCGGCGCGCTCGGCGATGATCGCGATGTTGTACGGATTGCGGATGCCGGCGCCGGAGCCGATCGGCGAGCCGAGCGGCATCACCGCGGCGCAGCCGACGCCCTCGAGGCGGCGGGCGAGGATCGGGTCGTCGTTGGTGTAGGGGAGGACGGTGAAGCCGTCGGCGACGAGTTGCTCGGCGGCGTCGACGAGCTCGACCGCATCCGGAAAGAGGGTGCGGTCGTCGCCGATCACCTCGAGCTTGATCCAGTCGGTGGCGAAGGCCTCGCGGGCGAGCTTGGCGGTGCGGACGGCGTCGCGGGCGGTGTAGCAGCCGGCCGTGTTGGGAAGGACGAAGAGGCCGAGGCGGTCGATCACGTCGAGGACCGAGCCCTCGGCGGCGGGGTCGATGCGACGGAGGGCGACGGTGACGATCTCGGTGCCGGCGGCGGCAAGCGCCGACTCCATCTGCTCGAGAGAGCGGAAACCGCCGGTGCCGGCGATCAGGCGCGAGGACCACTCGCGGTCGCCGAGCTGCCAGGTCTCGGCGCCGCCCTGGATCGCGGCGAGGACCTCGACCGCGGCGCCTTCGACGAGCGGCGTCGAGTCCCACTCCGAGCGCGGCACGACCTCGCCGTCGAGGGCGACCGCGACGCCACGCGCGGACTCCGGGGCGCCGGCGGCGCGCGCCGCCTCGGCGAGCGTCGCTCCGGGCGCCAGGTCCACCGCCTCCCCGTTCAGCTCGATCCTCATCGTCCCGCCCCCAGGCCGGTCAACCGGTTGTCTTTAGTCGCCCTGTGGGCTACCAAGGACGACCGGTTGGGGTCGGCGGGCGCCATCGCGGCGGGTGGCTCGGCGCCGGCGAGGGTCGCGGCGACGGCGTCGGCCGTCAACGGGGCGAGGAGGATGCCGTTGCGGAAGTGGCCGGTGGCGTAGACGAGGCCGTCGAGTGCAGCGCGGCCGACGATCGGCAGGTTGTCGGGGGTTCCGGGCCGCAGGCCGGCGATCGCGCCGGCGAACTCCATCTCGGCGACGTCGGGGAGGACGCGGTAGGCCTCGCGCAAGAGCTCGTGGACGCCGCCCGCGGTGACGACCGTGTCGAAGCCGCGCTCTTCCTGGGTGGCACCGACGATCAGCCGGCCGTCGGGGCGCGGTACCAGGTAGACCCGTTCGGAGGCGATGATCCGCCCCGCCGGCGCCGGCGCCTCGTCGCGCGGCCTCAACTCGACCACCTCGCCCTTCACCGGCCGCACCGGCGGCCGCGCCTTGTCCGGGAGCCAGGCCATCTGCCCCGACCAGGCGCCGTTGCAGAGGACGACCGCGTCCGCGTAGACGTCAACCCGTAGACCTTGGTCGCCCACAGGGCTACCAAGGTCTACGGGTTGGGCGGCGGACGAGACGGCGCGGTCGACCGAGGCGGCGGGGGCGGCCCTCGGGGGCACGTCGGCGGCGGTCGGAGCAGTGCGGACGCCGATGAGGCGATCGCCGTCCCACAATCCTTCGACGACTTCGGTGCCGGTGCGGAGCTCGCCGCCGGCCGCGCGGAGCGCCGCGGCGAGGGCGAGCGCAAGGCGCCGCGGGTCGACCGATGCCTCGGCGCCCGCCAGCACGCCGCCGACGAACGTCGGGACGAGGCCCGGCTCGAGCTCGCGGCACTGGCGCGGGGTCAGCCACTCGGCTTCGAGGCCAAGCTCGCGCTGCAGGTCGTGGTGGCGGCGCAGCTCGCCCGCCTCGTCGCGGTCGAGCGCCACGTGGAGCGCGCCGCACCGCTCGTAGGCGGTCGACTCTCCTCCGGCCGCCTCGACCTCCGCCGCGAAGTCCGCCCACGCCGCCCCGGAGGCCAGGGTCAGCTCCAGCAGCTCGCGCTCGCCGAAGGTCAGCTCGCCGACCGGCGCCAGCATCCCGGCGGCGACGTTGGTCGCCCCGGCCGGCGGCTCGGCCCGCTCCAGCACCAGCACCCGCGCACCCTGCTGCGCCGCACGCCACGCACAGGCGAGGCCGATCACGCCTCCGCCAACGAACACCGCATCGAACCCGCGCTTCTCAGTCAAAACTTTGCCTCCGCCGGCATTACCCGGATCAGGTCAGACGGTCGGTGACCTTGTTGCCACCCTCTCAGCCCATGCGCATGGGGCTCCCGTTCGCCTCCGATGGTACCCATTGGCGGCCGCCGGCCATAATCGGGGGGTGAGCTTCGCTCCCCCCGAGGGCCAAGGACCATTGCGGCGCGAGCGCCTGCGCACCGCCCGCCTCTACTTCGTCTGCGACGCGCGCCCCGGCGGCGCCGATCCGGAACCGCTGCTGCGTGCCGCGCTGGGCGGCGGCGTCGACATCGTGCAGCTGCGCGAGAAGCAGCTCGGGCGGGCCGAGATCGAACGCGCCGCCGACACCTTCCGGCGAATCGCCGACACCTACTCGGCGCTCTTCATCGTCAACGACGACCCCGACCTGGCGCGCGCCTGCGACGCCGACGGAGTCCACGTCGGCCAGGACGACGCCTCGGTCGAGGAGGCGCGCGCGGTGCTCGGGCGGGAGGCGATCATCGGCCAGTCGACCCACTCCGAGGAGCAGATCGCCGCCGCCGACGAGCGCGACATCGACTACTTCGCGGTCGGCCCGGTCTGGGAGACGCCGACGAAACCGGGGCGGCCGGCGGTCGGGCTGGAGCTGGTGACCCATGCCGCTGAGGTCGCCACCAAGCCGTTCTTCGCGATCGGCGGGATCAGCCCGCTGAACGCCGCCGAGGTGATCGCGGCGGGGGCGCAGCGGATGTGCGTGGTGCGGGCGATCCGCGACGCGCCCCACCCCGGCGTGGCCGCCGAAGCGCTGCGGCGCAGCTTCGAGGGCAAGGGGTCGAGCAGAGGCGTGGCGCCCGGTGGCTGAGGCGCCGCGCAAGCGCAAGCAGCGGGCGAGCCCGCGCGAGCGCATGATGGCGGGCTACGCCAAGGCCGAGGTCCGCAACCAGGCGGCGCGCGAGGCGCTGGTGCCGCTGGCCGAGGGCGAGCGGCCGCCGGTCGTCACCGTCGCCGCGATCCTCGCCGCCCTGGTCGCGATCTCGATCGTCGTCACCTTCGCCGCCGGGGTGAAGGTGAACGGCTCGACCCCTCACGTCACCACCGTCGCCGCCCCCACCCTGATCATGGGCGTGCTCGCCTGGGGGATGTGGCGGGCGCGCTACTGGGCGGTCGTCTGCTTCCAGCTCGTGCTCGCCTTCCTCATCTTCACCGCGGTCTACGGCCTGCTCGTCATCGCGACCTCGGCGGGGGAGTTCGCGGTGACGGTCGGCCTCCTGGTCGTCTCCGGCGTCCTCTTCTGGCTGATGGTGAAGGCGATGGCGCGGATCCAGATGCCGGAGCGGCTGCCGCCGCAGTAACCGCGGCGGCGGCATCGCGCGCCCCGCGAAGCCCTTTCTATAGGCTGCGGTGCCGATGCCAGAGAGCTTCGACACCATCGTCATCGGGGGTGGCCCGGGCGGCTACGTCGCCGCGATCCGCGCCTCCCAGCTCGGCCAGAAGGTCGCTGTCGTCGAGCGCGACAAACCCGGCGGTCGCTGCCTCAACTACGCCTGCATCCCGGCGAAGACGGTCCTGCGGACCGCCGAGATGTACGACGACGTGCGCAACGGCGCCGAGCTCGGGATCGTCGGCGAGGTGGCGATCGACTGGCCCGCACTGCAGGCGCGCCGGCAGAAAGTCTCCGAATCGCTGTCGGGCGGCGTCAAGTTCCTCTGGGACAAGGACAAGGTGACGATGATCGAGGGCGAGGGCTCGCTCACCCCCGAGGGCAATGTCAGCGTCGGCGGCGAGGTCTACGAGGCGAAAGCCGTGATCCTCGCGACCGGCTCCGTCGCCATCCCGATCCCCGGCGCCCCGTTCGGCGGCCGCGTCGTCGACACCTGGGGCGCCTGGTCGCTCCCCGAGCAGCCGCGCAAGATCGCCGTGGTCGGCGCGGGCGCCTCGGGCTCGGAGATCGCCTCCGCCTACGCGCGTCTCGGCACCGAGGTGATCCTGATCGAGATGCTCCCCCAGATCCTCCCCGCCGAGGACAAAGACACCGCCAAAATCGTCGAACGGGTCTTCAAGAAACAGGGCATCGAGATCTCGACCGGCGCGCCGGTCGAGAACGTCGAGGTCGGCGAGGGCTCGGTCAAGTTCACCTACGGCGACAAGTCGGCCGAGGTCGACTACCTCTGCGTCGCCGGCGGGCGCGGGGCCGACACCGAGGGACTCGGCCTCGAGGCGGCCGGGGTGGAGCTCGAGGAGGGCGGCCGCAAGATCAAGGTCGACCCCTACGGCCAGACCACCAACCCGAAGGTCTTCGCGATCGGCGATCTGGTCCACAAAAAGGCCCTCGCCCACAAGGCCTCGGAGGAGGGCGTCGTCGCGGTGGAGCGGGCCGCGGGCGTCGAGACCGAGCCGGTCAACCAGGAACTGATGGTCGGCGCCACCTTCACCCACCCGCAGGTGGCGAGCGTCGGCCTCACCGAGGCGGCCGCCAAGGAGGCGGGTCACGAGGTGAAGATCGGCAAACAGAAAATCTCCGGCGAGGGCGCGGGCACCGTCTACGACGACAAAGACGGGATCGTCAAGCTCGTCGTCGACGCCAAATACGGCGAGATCCTCGGCGCCCACATCGTCGGCAACCGGGCCTGCGACATGATCGCCGAGCTGGTCGCCACGATGGCGCTCGAGGGGGGCGCCCAGGAGCTGGCCCGGATCGTGCACCCGCACCCGACGGTGAGCGAGGCGGTCTTGGATGCCGCCAGGGCCGTCGACAGCTGGGCCATCCACGCCTGAGCGATAATCGCTCCGTGCCGGAGCGCGTCACCTTCTACTACGACCTCGGCTCGCCGTACGCCTACCTCTCGGCGGAGCGGATCTCGGGGCTCTTCAGCGCCGCCGGACTGGAGCAGCCGGAGTGGCAGCCGATCCTGCTCGGCGGCCTCTTCAGGCACTTCGACCGCGGCTCGTGGGCGCTGACCGAGGCGCGCGCCGAAGGGATCGCGGAGGTCGAGCGGCGCGCCGCCTCCTACGGCCTGCCGCCGATCGTCTGGCCCGACCCCTGGCCGGGCGAAATGCTGACCGCGATGAGGGTCGCCGCCTTCGCCAAGCAGACCGGTCGCGCCGTCTCCTTCAGCCTCGCCGCGTTCCGCCAGCAGTTCGCCGCCGGCAAAGACCTGACCGACCCCGACAACGTGATGATCGCCGCGGCGGCCTGTGAGCTCCACCCCCGCGCGCTGGAGAGCGCGGTCCGCACGCAGATCGTCAAAGACGCGCTGCGCGAGGCGACCGATGCCGCCGCCGCGGCCGGCGTCTTCGGCGTCCCCAGCGTGCGGGTCGGCGAGGAGGTCTTCTGGGGGGACGACCGGCTCGAGGATGCGGTGGAGGCGGCGGCCACGGGGTAGCCTGAACCCGTGCCCGGTCTCCCCGACGCCGCGACCTGTTACGAGCTGCTCGCGCGCATGGCGCTGATCCGCCGCTTCGAGGAGGAAGCGGGGCGCCAGTACCAGCGGGCGAAAGCGGGTGGCTTCCTCCACCTGGCGATCGGCGAGGAGGCGACGATCGTCGGCACCACCTCGGTGATGCGCGACGAAGACTTCCTGATCGGCACCTACCGAACCCACGGCCACGCGATCGCCCGCGGCACCGACCCCAACGCGGTGATGGCGGAGCTCTTCGGCCGGGTCGACGGCACCAGCGGCGGGCGCGGCGGCTCGATGCACATCTTCGACGCCGAGCGCCGCTTCATGGGCGGCTACGGGATCGTCGGCGGCAACCTGCCGATCGCCGCCGGCCTTGCCCTTGCCTCCCAGTACAAGGGCGAAGACGCGGTGACCGTCTGCATGTTCGGCGACGGCGCGTCCAACGCCGGCAACTTCGGCGAGACGATGAACCTGGCGGCGCTCTGGACGCTGCCGGTCCTCTTCCTGGTCGAGAACAACCTCTACGGGATGGGGACGTCGATCGAGCGGCACTCCGCCCAGACCGACCTCTCGAAGAAGGCCGAGGGCTACGGCGTGCCGGGGACGCGGATCGACGGCATGGACGTGATCGCGGTGCGGGAGGCGGTCGGCGAGGGGCTGCGCTCGGCGCGCGAGGAAGAACGGCCGACGCTGATCGAGGTCGTCACCTACCGCTACCGCGGCCACTCGGCGGCCGACCCGGAGGTCTACCGGGAGCGCGAGGAGGTCGAGGATTGGCGGCGGCGCGACCCGATCGAGACCTTCGGCGCGCGCTGCGTCGAGGCCGGGGTGCTGGGCGAACGGGAGGTCGGGCAGGCGCGCGAGGCGGCCGAGGCGACGGTGCTCGCCGCGGTCGAGTTCGCCGACGCCTCACCGGAGCCGGCGCTCGACACGATGTACGAGAACCTCTACGCGCTGACCGAATACCCGGGCGGCTGGTACGCGGTCGACGAGCGCAGCCCGGAGCCGCACCGCGGCGAGCACGAGGCCGACATGCCGGAGCGGGCGCGCGAGCTGGCCGAGGCGGGCGCGGCCTACGCGGAGGTCGAGGAGGAGGGCGAGCGGCCGAACCCGGCGGTGGCGGGCGACGCGCAGGACCACACGGCGTCGCGGACCGGGCCGGACCCGGCCGAGCTCGAGGATGGGGACGCGACGGCGCCGACCGACGCGGGCGAGCCGGTCCTCCCACCCGCCGCGCGCGACGCCGACCGCGGCGAGGAGCGCGAAAGCTGATGGCCGAGCTGCGGATGCGGGACGCGCTGCGCGACGCGATGGCGGAGGAGATGCGCCGCGACGAGTCGGTCTTCGTAATGGGCGAGGACGTCGGCGTCTTCCGCGGCGCCTTCAAGGTGACCGACGGGCTGCTCGACGAGTTCGGCGAGCGCCGCGTCCGCGACACGCCGATCTCCGAGAACACGATCGTCGGCGCCGGCGTCGGCGCGGCGATGAACGGGCTGCGGCCGATCGTCGAGCTGATGACGGTCAACTTCTCCCTGCTGGCGCTCGACCAGATCATCAACCACGCCGCCGCGATCCCCTACATGTTCAACGGCCAGGCGAAGGTGCCGATGGTGATCCGCATGCCGGGCGGCGGCGGGCACCAGCTGGGGCCGACACACTCGCACAGCTTCGAGGCGCTCTACCTGCAGGTGCCGGGGCTGCTGGTCGCCTGCCCCTCGACGCCCGGGGACGCCAAGGGCCTGCTCAAGTCGGCGATCCGTGACGACAACCCGGTCGTCTTCATCGAGCACGAGAGCCTCTACGGGGTAAAAGGCGAGGTCGACGACGGCGGCGAAGAGCTGCTGCCGTTCGGCGAGGCGCGGGTGCGGCGAGAGGGGTCGGACCTGACGATCGTCGGCATCCTCAAGATGGCGAACGTGGCGATGGAAGCGGCGGAGACGCTGGCGCGCGAGCACGGGGTCGAGGCCGAGGTGATCGACCCGCGGACCCTGCGCCCGCTCGACCTCGACACGATGCTCGAGTCGGTGGCGAAGACCAACCACGCGGTGATCGTCGAGGAGGGCTGGCCGCACGGCGGCGTCGGCGCGAACCTCTCGACGCTGATCACCGAGCAGGCCTTCGACGACCTCGACGCGCCGGTGCAGCGGGTGACCGGCGCCGACGTCCACATGCCCTATTCGAAACGCCTGGAGCAGGCCGCGATCCCCCACCAGGAGCACATCGTCAGCGCCGCGCTGGCGACGCTCGAGGGGGCGATGGCCTGATGGCCGAGATCGTGATGCCGCGCCTCTCCGACTCGATGGAGGAGGGCACGATCCTCACCTGGATGAAGCGGGTCGGCGACGAGGTCGCCATCGGCGACGAGCTGGTCGAAATCGAGACCGACAAGGCGAACATGGCCTATGAGTCAGACGTCGCCGGGACGCTGACGGAGATCCTCGCCGAGGAGGGCGACACGCTGGCGATCGGCGAGCCGATCGCGGTGGTCGGGGGCGCAGGCGACGGCAACGGCGCTGTTCCGGCGGCGACGCCCGCAGAGACTTCACCCACGGATACGCCCGCAGGCGTTACCTCTGATGCCGGAGAACCTCCTCCTCCGAACGACCCCCCGGAGGGCGTGTCTCCAACCCCGGCGGCGGCTGCGGGCGTATCGGTGGGTGAAACCGCGGAGCGGGTCAAGGCCTCGCCGCTGGCGAGGCGGGTTGCAAGGGATCGAGGTGTGGACCTGGCGACGGTGGAAGGGTCGGGGCCCGGTGGGCGGATCGTCAAGGCGGACGTGGAGAGGGCGG
>DASXMH010000023.1:0-31372 GCA_036495785.1 Solirubrobacterales bacterium | reverse complement strand
GGCGGCCACAGCCTGCCAGGGTCGCCACGAGACGCCCGGGACGTAGAACCCCGTCCGCGACAGCCGCGAACCCTCCTCAGATGTGCAGCTCGAACTCGTGCTCGCCGACGCGGACGTCGTCGCCGGGCTCGAAACCCGCCTTCGTCAAGGCGGAAATGACACCCATCTCGATGAGGCGCTGCTCCAGGTAGGCGAGGGCTTCTTCGTTTTTGGTGTCGTGGCGTTCGAAGAGGAGCTCGACGCCGCGGCCGCCGATGCGGAAGCCGCCGTCGTCCTCGCGCTCGATCCAGTAGCCGCCCTCGCCGGCGGGGCGATAGACGCGGTGCTCGGACTCGAACTCGGCGGCCGGGGCGGCCGCGGGGGCAGCCTCAAGCGGTTGGACCGTCGCCAGCTCCGCCAGGATGCGGCGGCGCAGGTCGTCGAGGCCCTCGCCAGTCGCCGAGGAGGCCGCCGTCACGCCGAGAACCGAGTCGCCGAGGCGCTCCGTCCATTCCGCCACCGCCGCGTCGACCGCACTCGCTTCCAAGAGGTCGCGCTTCGACAGGACGACGAGCTCCGGCAGGCGCTCCAGCCCCGCCCCGTAGGCCTCCAGCTCCCCCCGGACCAGCTCGTAGTTGCCGACCGGGCCGCCTTCAAGCGGCATCAGCTCGACCAGGTGCACCAGCATCGAGCAGCGCTCGACGTGGGCGAGGAACTCGTGGCCGAGGCCGGCTCCGGCCGCCGCGCCTTCGATCAGCCCGGGGATGTCGGCGAGCACCGCCTGGCGGTCCTCGCCCTCGATCGTCCCCAGCGCCGGGGACAGCGTCGTGAAGGGGTAATCGGCGACCTTCGGCGTCGCCCGGGTCAGGCGCCCGAGCAGCGAGCTCTTGCCCGCGTTCGGCAGCCCGACCAGGCCGACGTCGGCGAGCAGCTTCAGCCGCAGCTCGATCCAGTCCGCTTCGCCCTTCGTGCCCTTCTCGGCGAACCGCGGCGCCTGGCGCGTGGAGGTGGTGAAGCGCCGGTTGCCGTGTCCGCCGCGGCCGCCGCGCGCGACCACGGCCCGCTGGCCCGGCTCGACCAGGTCGACGTCGGCACCGTCGACCGTCACCGCCTGCGTGCCGGGCGGCACCGGGATCTCCCGGACCTCGCCGCGGGCCCCGTGGCGGTTCGAGCCTTCGCCATGACGGCCGCGTTCGGCCCGGAAGTGTTTGCTCCCGCGCAGCGCGCCCAGGTCCCGTCGCGACGGATCGCAGACCAGCACCACGTCGCCGCCGTGCCCGCCGTCACCGCCGTCGGGGCCGCCCTTCGGCACGTGCGCTTCGCGTCGGAAGGAGATGCAGCCGTTGCCGCCCGCACCGCCCTCGACCCAGATTTTCGCCGTGTCGTCCACGGCGGCCCAGGTCCTCGACTACTCGTCGGCGAGGACGCTGATCGTCCGACCCTTGCGCGCCGAATGGAAGGAGACCTTCCCCGGGCGGGTCGCGAAGATCGTGTGGTCGCGGCCGAGGCCGACGCCCTCGCCGGGCCAGAAGCGGGTACCGCGCTGGCGCACGATGATCTCGCCGCCGGTCACCTGCTGGCCGGCGAAGACCTTGACGCCGAGCATGTTCGGGTTCGATTCGCGGCCGTTTCGGGAGGAACCGAGACCTTTCTTGTGAGCCATTCAGGACTCCTCTCCGTCAGCTTTGGCGGGGGCTTTCTCGGATTTGGCGGGCGCTTTGTCGGCCAGCTCGGATTTTTTCGCCGCGCCGCCTTTGGCGCCTTTGAGGCTGGTCACCTCGAGCCGGGTCAGCTCGGAGCGATGCCCGGCGCGTTTCCGGTAGCCCTTCTTCGCCTTGTATTTGAAGACTTTGATCTTCGGGCCGCGCAGGTGCTCCGCGACTTTGGCCTCGACTTTGACTTTCGCCAGGTCTTTCGCCCCGACGATCACGTCACCGTCACGGAAGAGCACCGGGCGCAGGGAAATTTTGTCGCCGTCTTTGGCGTCCAGCCGGTCGACGAGCAGCGAGGTGCCCTCTTCGACCTTGTACTGCTTTCCACCGCTCTCGATCACCGCGTACATGCTGTCTCGTTCCTCTTCCGACTACTCGTCCGTCGAACCTTGTTTGGCGCGCGAACGTCCCCGACCGCCTCGGCGGCCGCGACTACGTTTGCGCGCGGGAGCGTCGGAGTCTAGCCCGTTGTCGCTCCCACCGTCATTCCCGGCGCTGCTTCCGTTGCCGTTCCCATTGACCGGGGCCTCGCCGCCCAGCAGCGAGGCGATCGCCGCCGCCCGCTCGACCTCCTCGATCCGCACCAGCTTGCGCTCCCCGACGAAGGGTCCGCCGCCGGTGACGCTGACGATGTAGGAGTCGATCCGGGCCACCGCGTCGGCGTCGTTGTACATATGGGGCTCGTCGATCTTGACCAGCACCTCCTCGCCGACCTTGAACGGCAGCGCCCGCTCCTCGATCGCCGCGCGCGTCCCCGACTCGACCACTTCGAAGGTCTCGATCGCGTTCGCGTCGCCGCCCTCGAAGTGGAAGCGCTTGCCGGTCTCCTCCTCGAGCTCGGTCAGCCCGCTGTCGGAATCGGTAAGCGCCGCAGCGACTTTCGGGTTCACCCGGATCAGGAACGCTTCGTCGGATTTTTCCGCCGAGATTTCGCGCATCTTCCGCAACCCGTCCAGGGCGACCGTCTCGGCCGAGAGGACGACCCCCTCGCCGTGACAGGTCGGGCAGATCTCGGTGAGGATCTCGCGTACCCCGTCGGTGACGTTCTGCCGCGTCATCTCGACCAGGCCGAGCGGCGACACCTCGACCACGTAGCTCTTCGACTTGTCGGCGTCGAGCGCTTTCCGCATCACCTTCAGGACTTTGTCCCGGTTCGAGGCACGCGCCATGTCGATGAAGTCGATGACGATGATCCCGCCGATGTCGCGCAGCCGCAGCTGGCGCACCGCCTCGTCGGCAGCCTCGGTGTTGACTTTGGTGATCGTCTCCTCGAGGCCGCCTTTGCCGCGGCCGGTAAAGCTGCCCGAGTTGACGTCGATCACGGTCAGCGCCTCGGTGTAGTCGATGATCAGGTAGCCGCCGCTCGGCAGGTCGACCCGCCGGTTGAGGGTCGAGTCGATCTCCCGGTCGATCCCATATTTTTCGAACAGGGACTGCTTCTGGCCTTTGTACAGTTCGACCCCAGCGACCAGCTCCGGCGCGGTCCGCTGGAAGAAGCTCGTCACCCGCTCGAACTGCTTCTCCGAGTCGATGATCGCCTTTTCGAACTCGTTGAGGAAGACGTCACGCAGGACGCGTACCGAGAGGTCGGCCTCCTGGAAGACCATCGACGGCGCCTTCGTCCCCGACGCCCGTCGCTGAAGCACGTCGTTCAGCTTCTGCAGGTAGGAGATCTCCCGCACGAAGTCGGATTTTTTGGCGCCGTGCGCGGCGGTGCGGACGATCAGCCCGCCCGGCCCTTTGTAGGTGCGGTCGACCATCTTGCGCAGCCGGTCGCGCTATTTGTCGGAGAGCCGGCGGCTCACGCCGACGCCCGAGCCCTGCGGCGCGTACACGAGGTAGCGCCCGGCGATCGAGACGTTCATCGAAAGGCGTGCGCCCTTCGTCTTCAGCGGGTCCTTGACGACATGGACCAGGATCTCCTGGCCCGGTTTGATCAGCTCGTTGATCCGCGCGCCCCTGCCGCTGCCGCGGCCGCGCCGCGGGGCCTGCTGGCCGTCGGGCAGGACAATCTCGTCGACGTGCAGGAAGCCGTTGCGCTCGAGGCCGATGTCGACGAAGGCGGCCTCCATGCCGGGCAGGACGTTGTCGACCTTGCCTTTGTAGATGTTGCCGACGATCGAGCGACGGCCACGCCGCTCCATGTAGAGCTCGGCGACGTTGGCTTTGGAGCCTTTGGATTTCGCCTCGAGTACGGCAACGCGCGTCTCGCCTCGCTCGGCGGACACCAGAATCGTTTTTTTCATGTGTTCAGCTCAGTTCGGATAGGTACGCATGCGCGGGTCCTCTACAGAGGGGTCACCACGCGAACCTTCCCCGCCGGCTGAGACGCGCCTGGATGTTGATGCTCTGAAGGACTCCAATCGCCAAGAAGGTAGCGAGCACGGAGGACCCTCCGTAACTCATCATCGGCAAGGGGATGCCCGTGATGGGCATGATGCCGAGGCACATCCCGACGTTGACGAACACCTGGAATAAGAGCGCGACGGCTATCCCGCCGGCGACCAACACCCCATAGGAGTTCTTTGAGAGCGTCACGATCCGAAGCGCCCGCCAGATGAGAAGGGCGTAAAGGGATAGGACTAACGCGGCGCCCACGAACCCGTAGCGCTCCCCGATCACCGCAAAGATGAAGTCGGTCGAGCGCTCGGGCACGAAGTCGAGCCGCGTCTGGGTGGCTTGGTCGCCGCGCCCGGTCTCCCGACCGGCGCCGATGGCGACCATCGATTGGTCCTGCTGGTAGCCCGCACCGCCTGGTTCCGCGCTCGGATTCAGGAAAGAGGTGAGCCTCTGCTCCTGATATTCCTTGAGCACGGGGTGGCCGACGGCCGGCGCCACCACAAGGACTAAAGCTATGAGTGCGGCGATTCCGCCGCTGATTACCGCGAAGTGGGTCCATGGGACTCCCCCGAAGTACATCACGGCGAGCGTCCCGACGACGAGTACCAAAGAGGTACCGAGGTCCGGTTGAAGGAAGACAAGGGCGGCCGGAGCCAGTCCCAGAGCCAGATAACGGATGGTTCGGCGGACCGGAGAACCGCGTCTGGCGCCGTCGATGACGAAGCCCGCAAGGGCGAGAACGAGCAGAAGCTTGCCCAACTCGGAGGGCTGGAAGGCGAAAAACGGCAGTTCGAAGGCGCGCCGCGAGCCGCGCGCGGCGAAGCCGAAGACGAAGACGAGGGCGATCGAAACGCAGAGGAAGGTGTAGATGCCGACCCGCAGCTCGCGGAAGCGCGAGTAGTCGATGCGGCTGAGGATCAGCATGCCCACGATCCCGGCGATCCCGTAGATCGCCTGGCGGTCGACGTAGTAGTGCGGGTTGCCGGGGATGTCGTGCAGGGTCGCCTGGCCGAGGGTGAAGACGCTGAAGGCGATCAGCCCGACCGCGGCGAAGGTGAGCACCCAGTCCATGTGGGCGAGGCCGAGGCGTTCGCCGATCGTCGGCCGTTCGTCGAAGAGCTCGGGCCGCGCCTGCCGCGCCCGCGTCGCGTACATCATCCGCCCACGCCCGTTTCGGTTTCTTCACCGGGGACTTCTTCTTCGCCGCCTTCTTTTTCGCCTTCTTCGTTTTCCTTTTCGATTTCGTGGTGGAAATACGCTTCGAGGATCTGCTTGTTGGCGGGCGCCGCCGCTTCGGCGCCGAAGCCGCTCTGCTCGATGGTCACGACGGTGACGATGTTCGGGTTCGGGTAGGGGGCGAGCGAGATGAACCACCCCTGGTTCGCCTGGCCGTAGCGTTCCGCGGTGCCGGTCTTGCCCGCGATTTCGATCGGGAATTCGGCGAAGACCGAGGTCGCCGTGCCGCCCGGGCCGGAGGTCGCGTCATGCAGGCCTTCCATGATCAACTGCCGCGATTCCGGGTTGATCTTCACGTGGCGGCCCGGCCCCGGTTCGATTTCCCGCAGGACCCGTCCCGCCGCGTCCTGCACTTCCATGCCGACGTGCGGGGTGACGATCGTGCCGTCGTTGCCGAGCGCCGCGTAGGCGATCGCCATCTGCAGCGGGTCGGTCTGCAGATCGCCCTGCCCGGTCGCCAGCTGGACGTCGTCGCCCTGTGACCAGGGCCGTTCGGTTTCGCCGTTTTCGAAGAGTTCGTCACGCCATTTCTTGCTCGGCACGAGGCCGTCGAAGCCGTCCGGCAGGTCGATCCCGGTCGGGTCGCCGATCCCCATCTTGTGGGACCAGTCCTGCAGGTCATTGTTGTCCCACATCTGCGCGCCGAGCTTGTAGAAGAAGACGTCGGAGGAGACTTCGAGCGCGTAGACGAGGCTGATCGGCCCGTTCACCGCGCCTTCGGAGTTTTCGAATTTCTCTCCCGAGAGTTCGATGTAGCCGTTGTCTTCGACCACGGTCGAGCCGGTGATGTAGCCGTTTTCGAGCCCCGCCAGCGCGGTCATGAGCTTGTAGGTCGAACCGGTCGGGTAGGCCGATTCGACCGCCCGGTTGAAGAGCGGGCTGATTTCGCTTTCGAAGAAGAGTTCCGCCTCCTTGTTGGAGAGTGGTTTCGTCCACACCGTCGGGTTGAAGGTCGGGTTGGAGCCGAGCCCGAGGATCTGCCCGTTGTGGATGTTCATCGTCACGAAGGCGCCGGGCAGCCCGCGTTCGGCCAGCGCCGCTTCCCCCGCCCGCTGCACCGCGGGGTTGATCGTCAGCTTCAGGTTGTCGCCCGGCGTCGGCGGGGTCGAGGTGAGCTTGCCGCCCGGGGTCGGCTCGCCGAGCGCGTTCACCTGGTAGCGGGAGATCCCCGGCGTACCCCGCAGGAACTTGTCGTAGGTGAACTCGACGCCTTCCTTGCCGACCACTTCACCAGGTTCGAGCCCTTTGTAGGGGCCCGATTTCAGTTCTTCTTCGTCGACCTCGCCGGTGTGACCGAGCACGTGCGCGGCCTCGTCTTCATCGGGGTAGTTGCGGACGAAGACCTTTTCAACCGTCACGCCGGGGAACTTCCCCGGGTGTTCCTGGATGTAGTAGACGAGGTCGTAGCCGACATCGCGGCGGACCGTCAGCGGCGCCCCCGCGGCCACCACTTCCTGTTCTTCTTCGATTCGTTTCAGGACCGCCGGCAGTTTCATGTGGACGAGCGCCCCGAGTTCCTTCAGCTCGACGTTGCGCGCGGCTTCTTCTTCGGGCAGCTTCGAGGCGTCGACCTGGAGCGCCAGGCTGGTCCGGTTGTCGACCAGCACTTCGCCGTTGCGGGCGAGGACCTTGCCTCGCGGCGCAATGATTTTGGTCGAGCGGGTGCGGTTGTTCTTCGCTTCGGCGAGGTTTTCCGACCCTTCGATGATCTGCAGCGACCAGAGGCGGAAGAAGAGGACCGCGAACAGCGCCACGCCGACGCCGCCGACGACGGCGATCCGCAGCGCCATCCGGTTCGGCCGCGCGCGATCCTCCGGTCGCAGGTACACGCTCCTACGCTCCCAGCACCGTCGGTCGCCGCGTCCGCCGCACCGTCGCCTCGTCGACCAGCGCCGGGCGCACCAGGCGCCGCAGCCCGGCGTAGATGACCCAGCCGAGGAAGAAGGCGAAGACGCTCTTGATCAGCATGTCGCGGACGACCAGCACGCTGACCTCGCTGTCGATCCCAAACATCGCCTCGACCGCGCCGAAGCCGAGCTCGGCGAGCAGGGTGAGGATCGCGCAGAGGAGCGGCGCGACCAGGCGACTGTGGATCTCGAAGCGCTCGCGGAAGGTCCCCGCCGCGTAGCCGACCGCGATCAGCACCAGCGAGGCGCCGCCCAGTGGCTGGATCAAGAGGCAGTCGAGGAGGAAGCCGATCGCGAAGCCGGAGACGGCGCCGGTCATCGTCCCGCCCAGCAGGCCGAGGCTGACGACCAGCGCGGGCAGGACGTCGGGGCTGACGTGGAAGAGCTGCACCTGGGAGAAGAAGGTGAGCTGCAGCAGCACGCCGAGCAGCGCGACGATCACCAGCCGGACGACGATTTTCGGGGTGAGGATCACTGGCGGCTTCCCCCAGTCAGCACCTGAACCGTGTTGAGGTTGCGGAGGTCGGCGTAGGGACGCACGTTGGCGCGTTCCTGTGCCTCCTGTTCGAAGATAGTCGCCTTCGTCACTTCCCCGACGGGAATGTTGGGCGGGAAGCGCGATTCGATTTCTTCGCCGCGCCAGCCCGCGGTCACGACCGATTCGCCCTTGTGGATGTTCTTGTCGGAGTTGAGGAAGCCGAGGACGAGGCGGTTCGGTTCGCCGACCGTCGCCTTGACGACCCCCTGCACCCCGGCCGGGACGACCCGCACCGAGACGACGCTCGAGTGGTCGGAGATCAGCGTCACCTTCGAGGTCGAGCCGGTCACCGCGGTCACCGTGCCGACCAGCCCTTCGCCGTTCACCACCGGATCGTGCAGCTTCACCCCTTCGCCGGAGCCGACGTCGATCATCACGTCGCTGAACCAGACGGTCGGCGAGAGCCCGATCACGCGGCCGGTCACCGGTTCGGTCCCCGACGGGATCGCGCCCGATCGGTCGAATTTCAGGAGCTTGCTCAGTTCGGCGTTTTCGGCCAGCGCCGCCTTGCTGCCGACGACTTCTTTGCGCAGCACATTCACTTCTTCTTCCAGCTTGTGGTTCTTGCCGCGCGCGTCGAAGGTTTCGTCGACCCAGTTGATCAGGTCGCGGGCGGGCTTCAGCGCCCGGTCGAGCACCGAGGAGACCGGCGCGAAGACGGCGGTGACTCCGCGCTGCAACCCGGTCGATCCCTGCCCGTAGGTGAGCGTCAGCAGCGCGAAGCTGCCGACGATCAGGAGGGCGAGCACCGCCCTACGGCGGCGTACTTGCTTGCGGTACACGTGGAAGACCTAGGTTGACTTGTATTCGTGAGGCCCGGATGAACGAGCCGGCGCTAGACACGCTGGCGCACTCCCGGGCCGTTCCTGCCACTGCGATGGATCGCCTCGAACTCCTCGAGGGAGATCCCCGATCCGACGGCCACGCAGGTGAGCGGCGACTCTGCCAATTGGCAGGGCATCTGGCACTCGTCGTGGAGGCGCTGCTCCAGGCCTTGCAGCAAGGCGCCGCCGCCCGCCAGGGTGATGCCGCGATCCATGATGTCACCCGCGAGCTCCGGGGGCGTCTGGTCGAGCGTCTCCTTGACCGCGGCGACGATGTGGCCGACCGGCTCTTCAAGCGCCTGGCGCACCTCCTCGGAGCCCATCTCGATCGTCTTCGGCAGGCCGCTGACCAGGTCCCGGCCGCGGATCTCGGTGCGGACCTCGGCGGGCAGCGGCGCCGCCGAGCCGGCCTCGAGCTTGACCTCCTCGGCGGTCTGCGCGCCGATCGCCAGTTTGTAGTTGTTTTTGCAGTGGGCGACGATCGCCTCGTCGAGCTCGTCGCCGCCGACCCGGATCGACTGCGAGACGACGATCCCGCCGAGGCTGATCACCGCCACCTCGGTGGTGCCGCCGCCGATGTCGACGATCATCGACCCGGTCGGCTCGGCGACCGGGAGGCCGGCGCCGATCGCCGCCGCCATCGGCTCCTCGATCAGGTAGGCCTGGCGGGCGCCGGCCGAGAGGCAGGCCTCCTCGACCGCGCGCTTCTCGACCCCGGTGACGCCGGAGGGCACGCAGACGACGACGCGCGGATGGGCGAAGCGGTTCGAGTGGACCGACTGGATGAAGTGCCGCAACATCTGTTCGGTCACCTCGAAGTCGGCGATCACGCCGTCCTTCAGCGGTCGGATCGCGGTGATGTTGCCGGGGGTGCGGCCGATCATCCGCTTCGCCTCGACCCCGACCGCGTGGACCTGGCCGGTTTTGGTGTCGATCGCGACCACGGAGGGCTCGGAGAGCACGATGCCGCGTCCCCGCACGTAGACGAGGGTGTTCGCGGTGCCGAGATCGACGGCCATGTCGCGACCGCCGAGCCGGAAGATCCGACTCAACCAGCTCATATGTCGGTCCGTCGAGTGGCCAGAACGGTCCATGATTCCAAACGCGCCGAATCGAACCGCCCTCCTGGCAGGCGCCGCAGGAAAACGGTCGCTTGCAGGATTAATTTCCGCTCGTGGCGCACTAACAGGGCGCTAAGAAGCGCCTCTCATATCGCTCTCAGGAACGAACGAAAAGTTCCGGGGCCAGGCCGGCCAGGAGACCGACCGGGAGGCCGACGACGTTGGAGACGCTGCCCTCGAGGCGCTCGACCAGGGTCGAGCCGAGGGTCTGGATGGCGTAGCCGCCGGAGCGGCCTTCCCACTCGCCGAAGTCGACATACCGTTGCTTTTCGGCGTCGGTGAGGTCTTTGAAGATGACCTCGGAGCGGTCGAGGCCGCTGCGCTCCTCCCCGCCCGCGAGCACCACCAGGCCGCTCATCACGGTGTGTCCGCGCCCCGACATCCGGTCAAGATAGGCGCGCGACTCGGTCGCGTCGGCGGGCTTGCCGAGCACCTCGCCGTC
Organism: Solirubrobacterales bacterium; assembly: GCA_036495785.1. Classification (GTDB taxonomy): domain Bacteria; phylum Actinomycetota; class Thermoleophilia; order Solirubrobacterales; family 70-9; genus VAYN01. The sequence continues at coordinate 21,273 of DASXMH010000023.1, read as the reverse complement.
GAGGACGACGTCGGTATCGCAGGCGATCACCAGGGCACCGCCCGGGGACGGCGACCGCGCGCGCCTTGCGGCGCGCGTTCTCGATCACCAGAAATTCGGGGTCTCCCCCGTCGAGCTCCTCGACGCCCGGGACGGCGACCTCGAACTCGATCCCCAGCTTGGCGAGGATCTCGCGCCGCTGGGGCAAGCCAGACGCTAGGACAACTCGGGGAACCAGATGCCGATCTCGCGCTCGGCCGACTCGTCGGAGTCGGAGCCGTGGACCATGTTGAAGGTCACCTCGAGCGCGAAGTCGCCGCGGATCGAGCCGGGCGCCGCCTCGACCGGGTTGGTGGCGCCGATCAGCTGGCGCGCCGCCGGGACCGACTCGACCCCCTCCAGCACCATCGCCACCAACGGACCCCCGGTGATGAAGGAGACCAACTCACCGAAGAAGGGCTTCTCGGCGTGCTCGGCGTAGTGCCGGTGGGCGGTCTCTTTGGTCGCGGTCATCGTCTTCAGGGCGGCGACCCGCAACCCCTTGCGCTCGAAGCGGGCGATCACCTCGCCGGTCAGGGCGCGCTCGAAGGCGTCAGGCTTGACGAGGATCAGGGTCCGGCTCACGGCGTGGGCTCCTTTGTTTTTGTTCGGTGGTCGGCGCCTCTCCCGAGGCGCTGCGGGCGGTCCCTTTGCGGGTGCCCGAAGATTTCGGCCTGGCCGAACCGGAGCCTTCGCCCTCGCCTGCCGGGGCGGTGCGTGCTTTTTTACCCGGGTTCCGCGGACGTTTCGGCTCGGCCTCGGCGAGCTCGCGCTCGCGCTGCCCGTCGGGGCGACGGCGGCGCGGCTGCGGCGAGCGTTCGCCGGAGAGCGAGGTCTCGCAGTACGGGCAGAGGCCCCAGCGTGGGTCGACCGGTTCGCCGCAGGTCGGACAGGGGTCCTTCAGCCGGCGCTGGCAGTTGGGGCAGCGCAGGTAGTTTTTCTCCACCGGGTATTCGCAGTTCGGGCAGCTCTGCTCGCGCAGCTGGCGGACGCGCAGCTCGGCGGCTTTGATCTCCAGCTCGCGCTCGTGGGCGTCCTCGAGGAACTCCGGCGGGCGGACGATCGTGTAGACGGCGGTGCCGATGAAGGGGAAGAACGAGGCGACCGTCGCGCAGGCGACCAGGAACGGATCGGAGATCCGCCGGCGCGCGTCGAGGTACGTGTAGACGATCAGCGCAAGCCACAGCACGATCAGCAGGAGCAGAACGAGCGTCGCGGCCAGGTTGAGGCCAGAGTTGGTGATACCGAAGATCGCTAGTGCCATGGGGATACCCCCTTCCGGGGATGGGGATCGCGCAGTGTATTCGCCGTACTTGCGTCTGATCCTGTTCGGCCCCTCAGCGGGGGCGCCTTGACTAGAGGAAAAGCCTCCCGAACAGATATCCGACGCCGAAGAAGACGAGAATCACGATCGCCACCACGGCGGCGACCAGAGCCATCATCGAAAGCAGTTCCGAGCCCGCGCTGCGGTCCATGCAGGAATCCTCGCACAGTCAGCCTTGGTCACCCGCCGCCATCGCGGCCGGAGGCGGGCGGCGGGAGCGCCAGATCGCCCTGGATGGAGCGCGCCGGAGCGATCAGATAGTGCGATCCGGCCACCACCAGGACCCCCGCGAAGGTCGCGCAGGCGAGTTCCGTGGCACGGCGGAGCGCCGCCGCCAGGTCGGGCTCGGCGATCGCCTCGAGGCCGTAGGCCTGGCAGAGGTCGGCGAGCTCGCGGGCGGGGCGCGAGTGGGCGCCGGGGCGGCCGTGGCCGAGCAGCGCCGCGGGCGGGATCTCGGTGCAGACGGCGCTGCGCAGCGCCGGCGCGAGCGCCGCGATCATCGCCGGCGCGTCCTTGTCGGCGAGGATCGCCAGGCAGGCGACGACCGGGCGGCCTTCGGCGATCCCGGGGAGCGCCTCGGCGAGCGCCGCCGCCCCGTCGGGGTTGTGGGCGGCGTCGACGTAGGTCGGCGGGCTTTCGCCGATCAGCTCGAGCCGGCCGGGGACGCGCAGGCCGGCGGCGACGGCGGCGACCCGCTCCGGGTCGACGGCGCCGAGGAAGGCCTCGGCGGCGGCCGTCGCGAGGGCGAAGTTGCGGCGCTGGAAGGGGCCTGTGGCGGCGAGCCGGACGTCGGGGCCGGGGTCCTCGGGGGCGACGACGAGCGTCGCGTTCCGTTCGCCCGCCACCCGTTCGGCGAGCGCGCGGACCTCGCCGGACACCCGTCCCAGGACCAGGGTCGACTGGTCGTGGAGGACGGCGAGCTTCTCGGCGGCGATCTCCAGCTCGGTGTCCCCGAGCCACTCGGTGTGGTCGAGGCCGACCGAGGTGAGGACGGTGACCCGAGAGGGGATCGTGTTGGTGGCGTCGAGCCGACCGCCGAGGCCCGCCTCGATCGCCGCGACCTTCACCCGGGCGCGGGCCAGGGCGACGAAGGTGGCCGCGGTCGCCGCCTCGAACTCGCTCACCGCGTCGCCCTCCTCGAGCGTGCGATTGACGCCCTCGGCGGCCGCCGCGACCTGGGCCACGGCCTCCGCCCAGGCCTGCGGGGCGATCTCCTCGCCGCGGATCAGGGTGCGCTCGGTCCAGCGCGAGGTGTGCGGCGAGAGGCAGGCGCCGGAGCTGACGCCGTGCGCTTCGAGCAGGGCCGCGATCATCCGCGTCACCGAGGACTTGCCGTTGGTGCCGACCACGTGGACCGAGGCGAAGCGGCGCTGGGGCAGACCGAGCGCCGTGGTCAGCTTCCACATCCGGTCGAGGCCGAGCCGCCACCCGACCATCTCGAGCTCGTCGAGATACGCGTCCGGGTCACCCAGATCAGGCGACGGCTGCTCCGCTTCGCGTCCGCTGCCGTCTGGCTGCGACACCATCGCCCTACCCCAATTCTGCGAGTTCCGACCGGTAGCGCTCCAACTTGCCGCGCTCCTCCTCGACCACGGCGGCGGGCGCCTTGGCGACGAAGCCCTCGTTTTTGAGTTTGCGCTCGGCCCGGTCGATCTCCGCGGTCAGCTCCTCGCGGCGCTTGCCGAGCCGGCCGGAGACGGCCTCGGCGTCGAGCTCCTCTGAGGCGAGCACCCGCACCGGGCCGACCGAGGCGACCGGCTCGGTGCCGACCCCGTCGAAGGCGAAGCGCGAAAGCCGGCCGACGAACTCCGACGGCGCCATCCCGTCGATCACCGCCGGCAGCACCGCCTTGGCGGGGACGCCGACCAGGTCGCGCCAGGCCCTCAGGCTGCGGGTCAGGGCGATCTCCTCGGCGACCTCGGCCTCGGCGACCTCGTCGATGAGCGCCGGGTCGGCGGTCGGGAAGGCGTGGGTGACGAGGTGGCCGTCGCGGGCCGGGTGGAACGACCAGATCTCCTCGGTGACGAAAGGCATCGTCGGGTGCAGCAGCGCGAGGACCCGCTCCAGCGCGTAGAGGAGCGTCGCCGAGACGTCCTCCTCCCCCTCGTAGAGCCGCGGCTTGACGATCTCCAGATACCAGTCGCAGAGGTCGCCGTAGACGAACGCGTAGCACTCCTGGACGGCGTGGGCGAAGTCGAAGGCTTCGAGCTTCTCGGTCACCGAGGCGATCGTCCGCTCGAGGCGGGAGAGAAGCCAGCGGTCCTCGGGGGTAATCGGCCTCGGCTGGATCGTCCCTCTGCGGACCGCCGCAGGAACTTGGTCCTGCGGCGCATTCGCGGCCGATTGATCTTGCGAAAATCTCGCATTGAGCAAGATCAATCGGCTCGCGTTCCAGAGCTTGTTCGCGAGGTCGCTCCCCTGCTCGACCTTGGCGTCGGAGTAGCGCACGTCCTGGGTCGAGGACATCGCCAGCAGGCCGAAGCGGAGCGCGTCGGCGCCGCGCTCCTCGATCTCCTCCAGCGGGTCGATCCCCGTCCCCAGGCTCTTCGACATCCGCCGCCCGTCGCGGGCCTGGATCACCGAGTGGACGTAGACGTCGCGGAAGGGGATGTCGCCGGGGAACTCGATCCCCATCATCACCATCCGCGCCACCCAGAGGAAGAGGATCTCGCGCGCCGTGGTGAGGAAGCTGGTCGGGTAGAAGGCGCGCAGCTCGGGGGTGTCGTCGGGCCAGCCGAGGGTGGCGAACGGCCAGAGCGCCGAGCTGAACCAGGTGTCGAGGACGTCGTCCTCCTGGCGCAGGCTGGTGCCCTCACACGCCGGACAGCGCTCGGGGGTGTCCTCGGCGACGATCGTCTCGTCGCACTCGCCGCAGTACCAGACCGGGATCCGGTGCCCCCACCAGAGCTGGCGCGAGACGCACCAGGGGCGGATCTCCCCCATCCAGTCGAGGTAGACGCGCTTCCACTGGGCGGGCGCGATCCGCACCTCGTCGTCTTCGACCGCCTTGATCGCAGGCTCCGCCAGCTCGTCCATGCGACAGAACCACTGCAGGGAGATCAGCGGCTCGATCCGCTCGCCGGAACGGTGGCTGAAGGGCACGGCGTGGGTGTAGGGCTCCTCGCCGCGCAGCCGGCCCTCCTCACGGAGCGCGGCGACGACGGCGCGCTGGGCCTCGGCGGCGCTCATCCCCTCGAAGTCGCCCGCCTCCTCGTTGAGGCGGCCGTCGGGGCCGATCACGACGATCTCCTCGAGCCCGTGGCGGCGGCCGATCTCGAAGTCGTTGGGGTCGTGGCCGGGGGTGATCTTCAGCGCCCCGGTGCCGAACTCGGGGTCGACGTAGGCGTCGGCGATGATCGGCAGCCGGCGGCCGACCAGCGGCAGCACGCAGAAGGAGCCGACCAGGTCGGCGTAGCGCTCGTCGGAGGGATTCACGGCGACGGCGGTGTCGGCGAGCATCGTCTCGGGACGGACCGTGGCGACGGTCAGCACGCGGTCGGTCCCCTCCACCGGGTAGTCGATCGAGAACAGCGAATCGGTCACCTCGCGGTTCTCCACCTCGAGGTCGGAGATCGCCGAGCGCGTCCCCGGGTCCCAGTTGACCATGTAGTTGTCGCGGTAGATGTAGCCCTTGTCGTAGAGCTGCTTGAAGACCTTGTGGACGGCGCGGACGTAGCCGGCGTCGAGGGTGAAGCGCTCGCGCTCGTAGTCGCAGGAGGCGCCGAGCCGCTTGTACTGCTCGACGATCCGCGAGCCGTACTCCTCTTTCCAGGCCCAGACGCGCTCGACGAAAGCCTCGCGGCCGAGCTCCTGGCGGGTTTTGCCTTCGGCGCGCAGCTCTTTCTCGACCACCGCCTGGGTGGCGATGCCGGCGTGGTCGGTGCCGAGGATCCAGAGGGTGTTTTTGCCGCGCATCCGGTTCATCCGCACCAGCGCGTCCTGCATCGACCCGTTCAGCGCGTGCCCCATGTGCAGGGCGCCGGTGACGTTGGGCGGCGGGATCGCGACCGAGAAGTTCTCCGCCGGGGTGCCGGTGGCGTCGGGGTGGAAGTAGCCGCCCTCCATCCATTCGGCGAAGACGCGCGCCTCGATCTCCCCCGGTTCGTACCGGGTGGTCTGCTCGAGCTGCTGTCGCTTCGCCGCGTCCATGCGGCCGAGTCTAAGGATGTGATGCGGGGAGGCGGGTCGTGGGACCCCCTCTCTCACGAACAGCGGGGAGGCTCGTTCGGGGGTCCACGACCCGCCTCTCAGATTCCGAGGCGCGCCGCGGGTTCGCGCTCGCCTGTGCGAGTAATCCACCACGCTGAGCCGCTGCTGTGGAGAGTTGGTTGCGCATAGAGCTACTAAGTCACCACAGCGAACCGATGCCTAAGCTCCACGCGTGCCCGAGGAGCGGCGACATGTGAGCAGCGGCTCGCCGTTCGAACCGACGATCGGTTTCGCGCGCGCGACTCGGGTCGGCAATCAGATCTTCGTCTCCGGCACGGGGCCGATCTGGCCCGACGGGTCCTTCGACGATGACGCCGGGGCTCAGGCTCGGCGCTGTCTCGAGATCATCGTTGAGGCGCTCGAAGGGCTCGGAGCGTCCGCGAGCGACGTCGTCCGCACCCGCATTTACCTCGTCGACCCGAACGACATCGACGCCGTCGGTCCGGTGCATGCCGAGTTTTTCGGCGAGGCCCACCCGGTCGCCACCGCCGTTGCCGTCGCCGGCTTCCTCGACCCCCGCTGGAAGGTCGAGATCGAGGCCGACGCGATCGCCTCGGCTTGAGGGAGGGTCTTCGGACCCCCGAACGAACCTCCCCGCTGTTCGTGAGAGAGGGGGGTCCGACGACCCTCCCCCTCGCTAGGCCGTTTCCTCGCCCAGCCGCTGGTCGGCGGGCCCGATGTCCTGCTGCGCCGCCTCGGTGACCAGCGTCGGCCGCCGCCCCTGCAGGATCGTCTCCCGGGTCACCACGCACTTGGTGACATCACGGCGCGAGGGCAGCTCGAACTGCACGTCGAGCAGCGTCTCCTCGAGGATCGAGCGGAGGCCGCGCGCCCCCGTCTCCCGTTCGATCGCTTTGTCGGCGATCGCCTCGAGGCTGTCCTCGGAGAAGACCAGCTCGATGTCGTCGAACTCGAAGAAGCGCTGGAACTGGCGGGTGAGCGCGTGTTTCGGCTCGGTGAGGATCGTGGTCAGGTCATCGCGGGTGAGCTGGTGGATCGCGGTGATCACCGGCAGGCGGCCGATGAACTCGGGGATCAGCCCGTATTCGATCAGGTCCTCGGGGAGCACCTTCTCGAACCATTCGCCGGTGTCGCGCTCGGTCCGTGAGGTGATCGCCGCGCCGAAGCCGACCCCGCGGTTGCCCACGCGCCGCTCGATGATCTTGTCGAGCTCGGCGAAGGAGCCGCCGCAGATGAAGAGGATGTTGGTGGTGTCGATCGTCAGGAACTCCTGGTGGGGGTGCTTGCGCCCGCCCTGCGGCGGCACGCTGGCGGTGGTCCCCTCGAGGATCTTCAGCAGCGCCTGCTGGACGCCTTCGCCGGAGACGTCACGGGTGATCGACGGGTTGTCGGCTTTGCGCGCGATCTTGTCGATCTCATCGATGTAGATGATCCCCGTCTCCGCCTTTTTGACGTCGAAGTCGGCAGCCTGGATCAGCTTCAGGAGGATGTTCTCGACGTCCTCGCCGACATAGCCGGCCTCGGTCAGCGCGGTCGCGTCGGCGATTGCGAACGGCACGTTGAGGATCCGCGCCAGGGTCTGGGCGAGCAGCGTCTTGCCGCACCCGGTCGGCCCCAGCATCATGATGTTCGACTTCCCCAGCTCGACGTCGTTCTCGTCGGACTGGCCGATCTGCACCCGCTTGTAGTGGTTGTAGACGGCAACCGAGAGGGCGCGCTTGGCGGCGTCCTGGCCGACCACGTACTCCTGCAGCACGTCGTAGATCTCGCGCGGCTTCGGCAGGTTCTCCAGCTCGAAGGTCGGCGGCGCCGTCAGCTCCTCGTCGATGATCTCGTTGCAGAGGTCGATGCACTCGTCGCAGATGTAGACGCCGGGGCCGGCGATCAGCTTTTTGACCTGTCGCTGCGACTTGCCGCAGAAGCTGCAGAGAAGCTGCTCGTTGGAGTCGGTTGGACGTGCCAGTTGAATCCCCTCCTGACGGGACGATCGATCTGAGCCTTCCGCAGGGTCCCAAAGCTTAGACGGGCCCCGCCGGCGGTTACAGGGGGTGGTTTACGGCGCGGCCCCCGCGGTCCCTGCGCGTGACGGCGGCCTTGCAGGCGCTAGGTTGCCTGGATGGCCGATGGCGTGGAGGTATCCGCGGTGCTCGAGGAGGAGTTCGAGGCCCTCCTGCCGATGATCGCCGCCTACCAGAAGTTCTACGAAGTCCACGACATTGACAACGAGCGCAACCGCGGCTTCTTCCGCCGCTTCCTCGCCCCGAGCGACGACGGCGAGCTGCTGGCGGCCCGCGACGAGGGCGGCCTGATCCTCGGCTACGCCTGTCTCTACTGGCACTTCTCCTCGCTGGCGGCGGTGGAGACGGTCCTGATGAACGACCTCTTCGTGGCGCCCGATTCGCGCGGCCGCGGGGTCGGGCGGGCGCTGATCGAGGCGAGCGCCGCCGTCGCCCGCCGGCGCGGCGCCGCCTGGCTCGAGTGGGCGACCGCCCCCGACAACCACACCGCCCAGCGCCTCTACGACTCGCTGCCGACCGAGAAATCGAGCTGGCTCGAGTACGAGCTCGACGTCTGAGCGCGCGCTCAGCCCGCGCCGGAGCCCTGGCTCCTGAGCCGGGACCGGAACTGGCGGCGCAGGAACCAGCGGGCGGCCAGGGAGGTGAGCAGGTAGACGATGCCGACGAGGATCATCACGCCGCGCTCGTCGGGTAGGACCACGGCGAGGACGGCGATGACGATCAGTCCGGCGATCGTCGACAGCGCCATGAAGCGCAGCGTCGTCTCGATCTGGCGGCGGACCACCTCTTCCGCGCCCGGATCGACTTCGGCGGCGGACTCGGCTTCGGCGACGGGACGGCCGTCGTCGTCAACTTCGTAGGGCTCGGGCACGCCCGCAGCCTAGCCGTGCCACTCCTTCCGTGGTTGGAAACCGTCGCTATACGAGCATTTCCAACCGCGCAGATTCCTAACCGTTCAGGACTGCTGGTCCCAGCGCTCAACTTCGGGCTTCGGGTCGATCGGACGGCCGTTCACGTGGATCTCGATGTGGAGTTGGCAGCCGACGCTCCTAGCATTGCCGGTCTTCCCCACCTCGCCGACCCTCTCCCCCGCCCACACCCGTTCGCCCTTGTGGACCAGCGGGGGCTTCTTCATATGCGCGTACATGTAGGTGCGGTGTTCTTCGGACCCGTGGATGAGCAGGTAGTTGCCGTAGAGGATCGGGTCGTACCCCACTTCCCTCACCTTCCCGGTCACCGCCGAGACCAGTTCGGTCCCGCACGCGGCGAGGATGTCGAAGCCTTCATGCACCCGACCGCCGTCCCGCGGCGCCCCGAATTCCCCCACCGGCCCTCGTTCCCCGTGCGGCCCGCGCACCGGGAAGACGTGACGGAAGTATTCGATCCCGCCGTCCTTCGCGCCCAGCGGAACCGTCGCCCCAGCGCCGGCCGACCCCACGAGGAGGCACCCCACCGCAACGACGAACCAGCAGGCCCCGAGTAGGCGCAGCCGCCTCAGTGGTGCGCGATGACGCGGTCGACGATGTGGTACTCCTTCGCCTCGTCCGCACTCATGAAGTAGTCGCGCTCGGTGTCTTTGGTGACCTTCTCGAAGTCCTGCCCGGTGTGGTGGGCGATGATCTCGTCGAGCCGCCGCCGCACGTCGATGATCTCTTTGGCGTGGATCTCGATATCGGTCGCCTGGCCCTGGAACCCGGCCGAGACCTGGTGGATCAGGATCTTCGAGTTGGGGAGCGCCATCCGCTTGCCCTGGGCGCCGCCGCAGAGCAGCAGCGCCCCCATGCTCATCGCTACCCCGACGCAGATCGTCTGCACGTCGGGTTTGATGAACTGCATCGTGTCGTAGATCGCCAGGCCCGCGTACACCGACCCGCCGGGCGAGTTGATGTAGAGGCTGACGTCCTTGTCAGGGTCCTCCGACTCGAGGTGCAGGAGCTGGGCGACGATCAGGTTGGCGATGTCGTCGGTGACCGGCGTGCCGAGGAAGACGATCCGCTCGCCGAGCAGCCGCGAGTAGATGTCGAAGGCACGCTCGCCGCGCGAGGTCTGCTCGACCACCATGGGGACAAGAGGGCTCATAGTGCGGGCACTCTATAGAAGGGGATCGGCGGGCTCGCCGTCGCGGCGGCCGCTCACGCGTCGCCCGGCGTCCACAGTTTCCCGGCCGGTTTGTCGGCGCCCTCGGGACCACCCTCGGGGGCGAGGAGTTTCTCCGCCGCTTCCGCTTTGCCCTTCCGGTCTTCGGCCTCGGCGAGCGGGATCGGTTTCGCGGCGTCGGCGACCAGCTCGATCGCCTTGCGCGCCAGCAGGTCTTCGCGGATCACCGCGTCGCGCCCGTTCTCGCGCAGCCGCGCCAGCAGTTTCTCCGGCGTCGTCCGTTCGTGTTCGGCACTGTGCTCGAGCGCCTCGACCATCTCCTCCTCGGAGACCTCGATCCCCTCGGCCTCGGCGATCGCCGTCACCACCGCCTCGCGCTTCAGCTCGCGCTCCGCGTCCGGCTTCGATTCCTCGATCAGCTCGTCGGGCGTTTTCCCCTGCATCTGCAGGAACATGTTGGGGTCCATCCCCTGCCCGGCGAGCTGCCGTTCCATCCGCTCCCAGCGTTCGGTCGCCCGCGCGGTGATGATCTCGTCGGGGATCAGGACGGTCGCGTTCTCGACCGCGGCGTCCACCGCGGCGATCCGGAAGTCTTCCTCGGCGCGGCTGTTCAGCGCGTTGCCGACTTTCTCGCGGATGTCGCCCCGCAGCTCGTCCAGCGTGTCGAACTCGGAGGCGTCGGAGGCGAAGTCGTCGTCGAGCTCGGGGAGGATTTTCTCCCGCACCTCCTTCACCTTCACTTTGAAGACGGCGTCCTCGCCGGCCAGTTTCTCTTCCTGGTAGTCGTCGGGGAAGGTGACCTCGACGTCGACCTCGTCGCCTGGTTTGGCGCCGACGAGCTGATCCTCGAAGTCGTCGATCAGCGAGCCCGAGCCGAGCGTCAGCAGGTAGTCGTCGGCCTTGCCGCCCTGGAAGGCCTGGCCGTCGACGAAGCCCTCGAAGTCGATCAGCAGCGCGTCGCCGTCCCGGGCGGCGCGCTCGACCGGCTCGAGTCGCGCGAAACCCTCGCGGATCCGGTCGACCTCGATGTCGATGACGTCCTCGTCAACGTCTTTCTCCTCGCGGCCGACCTCGAGCCCCTTGTAGTCACCGAGCTCCGCCTGCGGTCGTACCGCGACCTCGAACTTGAAGGTGAGCGGCTCGCCCTCGGCCTCGGGGGTCGAGACGATGTCGATGTCGGGATCACCGATCGGCGTGATCGCCGCGTCGAGCAGCGCCCGTTCGTACCACTCGGGGAGCGCGTCACGGATCGCCTCGGCGAGGACGGCGCCGAAGCCGAGGCGCTGGATCACCAGGTTGGGCGGCGCTTTGCCTTTGCGGAAGCCGGGCAGCCGCAGTTCGCGCGCCATCGCCCGGGCGGTGCGGTTGGCGGCGCGCTCGACGTCTTTGGGCGGAACCTCCGCCTGGACCTCGACGCGTGAATCGGGAAGCTCTTTGAGAGTCGTCTGCATCGTCGGCTGACCCTAGCGAGAGCGGATCATGGTCCGCAGCGCCGCGGTGAAGTCGATGACGAAGGCAACTCCGCGGCCGAGCGCCCCGGTGACGAGCCAGGCACGGAGGCGGTCGAGCGGCGAGAAAGTCCCCTTGCTGCCCATGCCAGGCAGCCTAGGCGGTGCTAGCTTGCCGCGATGCCGAGCGCTCCCGACAGCTTCCCGACGATCGGCGGCTACGGCTTCATCTCCGACTGCCACACCTCGGCGCTGGTCTCCTTCGACGGCGCGGTCGAGTGGCTCTGCCTGCCCCGCTTCGACTCGGCGAGCGTCTTCGCGGCGCTGCTCGACCGCGGTGCCGGCCGCTTCACCCTGCGCCCGCCCGGCGTCGTCGTCCCGATCAGCCGCCGCTACAAGCCGGGGACGCTGGTGATCGAGACGACCTGGGTCACCGACACCGGCTGGCTGGTCGTCGACGACGCTCTCTCGATCGCCGCCTGGACGCCGACCGAGGGCACGCCGATCGTCTCCCACGAGCCCGACCGCTCGCTGCTGCGGACGGTGACCTGCATCGACGGCGAGGTCGACCTGGAGATGGAGTGCCTGCCGCGCTTCGACTACGGACGGGGCGCGGCGACCTGGGCCGCGGGGCCGGAAATGCCCGGCGAAATGGTGGGCCGTGGGCCGGGCGGGCCGGAGCTGGAGCTGCGCACCGACCTGCCGCTGGAAGTCGACGGCGGCGCGGTCCGCGGCCGCGTCCACCTTAAGGAGGGCGCACGGGCCTACTGCTCGCTGAGCTGGGGCGAGGAGGGGCTGAGCGGGCCCGCCGACGCCGAGGAGGCGCACGAGCGGATCGCGCTGACCGAGGAATTCTGGCGCCTCTGGCTGCGCCACGGCGAATTCCCCGACCACCCCTGGCGCATCCACCTGCAGCGCTCGGCGCTCGTCCTCAAGGGCCTCACCTACACGCCGACCGGGGCGATCGTCGCCGCCCCCACCACCTCGCTGCCGGAGACGCCGGGCGGCGTGCGCAACTGGGACTATCGCTACTGCTGGATCCGCGACTCGACCTTCAGCCTCTGGGCGCTGCACACGCTCGGCTTCGACCAGGAGGCGCGCGATTTCATGCGCTTCATCCTCGAGGTGTCACGGGACCATCCCGAACTGCAGATCATGTACGGGATCGGGGGCGAGCGGCAGCTGACCGAGTCGACCCTCCACCACCTCTCCGGCTACGGCGGCGCCCGCCCGGTGCGGATCGGCAACGGCGCCTTCGACCAGCGCCAGAACGACGTCTGGGGCGCCCTTCTCGACTCCGTCTACCTGCACGAAAAAGCGCTGAGAGGGACCGGCACGCAGGCCGACCGCGCGCTGATCCGGCGCCAGGTCGAAAAAGCGATCAAATCGTTCCCCGAACCGGACCAGGGCATCTGGGAGTCGCGCGGCGAGCCGCGGCACTACGTCTCCTCGAAGGTCAGCATGTGGGTGGCGGCCGACCGCGGCGCGCGGCTGGCGCGCGAGCTCGGCGTCGACGACCTGGCCGACGAATGGAGTGCCAAGGCCGACGCCTTCAAGGCGGAGATCTGCGAGCGGGGCTGCCGCGACGGCGTCTTTCGCCAGCACTACGACACCGACGCGCTCGACGCCTCGCTGCTCCTGATGCCGCTCTACCGCTTCCTGCCGTCGGACGACCCGCGGCTCGTGGCGACGGTCGAGGCGATCGCCAAGGAGCTGACCGAGGACGGGCTGGTCCTCCGCTACAAGGTCGACGAGACCGACGACGGCCTGCACGGCAAGGAGGGCACCTTCCTGATCTGCTCGTTCTGGCTGGTCTCGGCGCTCTCGGAGATCGGCGAGCGCGACCGGGCACGGCAGCTCTGCGAGCGGCTGCTGACGATGGCGGGCTGGCTCGATCTCTACGCCGAGGAGATGGACGCCGCCTCGGGCCGCCACCTCGGCAACTTCCCCCAGGCCTTCACCCACCTGGCGCTGATCAACGCCGTCTCCCACGTGATCGCCGACGAGCAGAGCCCGGAAGGGGGCGCTCAGGAAGCGTTCACGGCGATGGGCGGCGTCCGCGAAGGCCTCTAGGGCCGGCGGCTAGGGGCGGTCCATGCGGTAGACGACGAGGCGCTCGCCGCTGCGGCCGGTCGTCTCGAAGTCGAGCTCCATCCCGAGGGCGCGGGCGAGGCCGATCGAGGCGGCGTTGGCGGGCTGGATGCGGGCGATGATGCTCGGCATCTCGAGCGCCTCGAAGGCCTCGTCGCGGAGCGCCGTGGCGCCCTCGGTGCCGAGGCCCCGGCCCCAGGCGTCCGGCTCCAGCCACCAGCCAATCTCCCGCTCTTCAGGGTCGAGTCCGGCCGTCCCCTCCCCCGCGTAGTTGAGCGAGACGAGGCCGATGCCCCGCCCGTCGGCGCGGTCGATCGCGGCGCGCCAACCGAAGCCGTGGGCTTCCCAGTGGCGACGCTCGGCGCGGGCGACATCCTCGGCGAGCAGCGGCGGCCAGGGGTCGCCGGTGCCGATGAAGCGCATCACCCCGGGCATCGAGGAGAGGCGGACGAGCAGTTCGGTGTGGCGCTCGTCCCAGCGCTCGAGGCGCAGGCGCTCGGTCTCGATCACGGCGGCGGCGTCGATCACTCCACCCCGATTATTACGCCGGCGGCGCGCGTTCAGCCGACCGACGGCAACCAGGCCCAGAAGCGGCGCGCCTGCTCGTGCGGACGACCGCCGACGCGGCGGATGGCGATCAGCGAGCGCTCGATCGGCAGGTCTTTCAGCGGCACGGTGACGAGGCGCCCGGCCGAGAGGTCGGGCTCCATCGCCAGGTCGGAGATCAAGGCGAAGCCGCCCGCCGCCGGCGAGCGCTTCACCCCTTCGAGGCTGGAGAGAGAGACGTCGGGTCCAGCTCGACGCCGACCCCGGCGAGCGCCGCGGCGGCGACGGCGCGCATCCCCGAACCGGACGCGCGGGAGATCCAGCGCCCGCCCTTCAGCTCGCGCGGGTTAACGGCGCGGCGGTGCGCCCAGCGGTGGCCGGCTGCGACGGCGAGGACGATCCGGTCCCGGGCGACGACCTTGGTCTCGAGGTCCGTCGAGCGGTTCAAGCCCCTCGACGAAGGTCGGCCGCAGGGGAAGGCGGCCAGCTCGCCGCTGGAGAGCGGGTCGGGCATCGCTCACATCCCGCTCGGCCAGTCGGTCACCGCCGTCGGCCTGCTCGGCCCGCACACCGCCGAACTGCTCAAAGGCCCCCTACGGAACCGGCCTCGAGGCGCTCGGCGTCGTCTACGGCGTGCCGGTCTGGGGCTTCGCGATGGCCTGGCTCGCGATCGTCGCAGTGATCACGCTGCGCACGGTCCGCCGCGGCCTGCCCTTCTCGCTCACCTGGTGGACCTTCACCTTCCCGGTCGGCACCGTCGTCACCGGCACCGCAGGGCTGGCGGTGCAGACCGGGGCCAGGCCCTTCGCCTGGCTCGCGGTCTGCACCTCCGCCCTGCTGTTGGTCGGCTGGGGGCCGCGTTCCGGGGAACGGTGCGGAGCGCCTGGACGGGCGCCGCGTTCGTGCCCCCACCCCGCGAACCGGCCGCTACTTCGCCAGCTTGATCGCGACCTTCGCGCCCGGAGCGAGCAGGCGGCCCGCCTTCGGGTTCTGCTTGATCACCTTGCCGTGCTTCTTTTTCGGGCCTTTCACCTTGCTCACCTTGCCGACCGTGCAGCCGGCGCCGCGGATCGCGGTCTTGGCGGGGCCGAGCTTCTTGCCCGCCAGCGTCGGGACCGTGCAGCCGCGGTAGAGGTACTGGTCTCCGCGACCGGTCGGGCTGGTGCCCGCCAACGTCGTCGCGGTGATGTCGACGCTCCCCACCTTCGTCTGGGCGGGCGCCACGGCGGTGATCTTTTCCTCACCTTCGACGGTGAAGCTCGCCGCCGGAACTTCGCCGAACATCACGGCGCTGGCGCCGTTCAGGTTGGTTCCGGTGATCGTCACTTTTTCGCCGCCGAGGACCGAGCCTTCGGTCGGGGTCACCGCGGTGATCGCCGGGGCGGGCTGGACTTCGGCTGCGAGCTCGATCTCCTGCCCGGCTTTGGTCTGGGACGGAGCCAGCGTCGCGCCTTCGAACGGAGGCGCCGAGAAGATCCCGTAGGCGGCGCCGGAGGCGCTTGCCACGCCGATTTCGTCGGTGGCATTGCTGGAGTCGACGGCGATCAGGTCGCCGCTACGGATCGGCAGCTGGGTGGAGAACGTTTCGATCCCGGTGCCGGTCGGTTTTACCGGCTGGCTGGAGCCGGTGGCGGTATAGGCGCCCGACCCGTTCGGGTGGAGCACCCTCAACGTGAACGGCCCGCCGACCGCGCCCTGCACCTTCCAGCGGACGATCGCCCCGTTGACCGGCGAGGCGAGGTTCGCCCCGGTCTCCGGCAGCGTCGTGTTGAACTGGGTGCGCACACCTTCGAACGGCGTCGAGGTGAAGGTCGGCGGCAGCACACTGCCCACCGTCACCGTCGTCGCCTGCGCCGCGACCGCGGCGACCAGTGCCCAGGCGGCGGCCAAGGCCATCGCCAGGATCCCGATGCGGCCGGCTCGCCTGCCACTGCGCGCACTGCCGGCACCACTCTTGCGTACATCCCTGCGTCCGGTTGCAGACATGCTTCTTCCCTCCCTGTATGGGTCGGTTTTTTCGCGCCGCCGACATTGCGGCGCCGTCAGATGCCCCAAGAAACCGTGAGTAGAGAGAAAGGTGCGGCGGCGCGCCGAAATGCCGCGAGCTACTGCTCT
Organism: Solirubrobacterales bacterium; assembly: GCA_036495785.1. Lineage (GTDB taxonomy): Bacteria > Actinomycetota > Thermoleophilia > Solirubrobacterales > 70-9 > VAYN01. The sequence continues at coordinate 5,446 of DASXMH010000023.1, read as the reverse complement.
GGGCTCGCCTCGAGCTGGCGCCGGCGGGCCTCTTCGATGGTCCGTTCGGCCTCGCTCAGCGGGTGCCAGCCGTCAGTCTCGACCGGCTTGTCTTCAAGGTTCTTGTAGACGTTGAAGAAGTGCTCGACTTCCTCCTGGAGCTGCTCGGGCACGTCGTCGAGGCTTTCGACGTGAGACCAGCGCGGGTCGCGCGTGGGCACGCAGATCACCTTGTCGTCGGCGCCCATCTCGTCGCGCATCTTGAACAGCGCGACCGGCTTCACCGGCGTCACGCAGCCGGGGAAGGTCGGCTCGGAGCCGACCACGAGGCAGTCGAGCGGATCGCCGTCCTCGCCGAGGTGGCCCGGCAGGAACCCGTAATCCGTCGGGTACACGGTCGATCCGGACAGGAAGCGGTCGAAGACCACGCGGTCGAGGCCCTCGTCGTACTCGTACTTGTTGCGGCTCCCCTTGGGGATCTCGATGAACGCGAGTAGTTGGTTCTGCTGGACTGGCTCGTTCAAGTAGGGACTTCCGGGGAAGGGGGCACTGCCGGGGGCGGCGAAGGATATTCAGTCGCGCCGCCCGGACAGCTTCTGCCCTGCCCCGACCCCCTGTTCGGCGCGCCACAAGTACCTTTGGGACGTGCCCGAGGCCGAGCTCGACCACGTCCAGATCGCCGCGCCCGCGGGCTGCGAGGCGGCGGCGCGCCGGTTCTTTGGCGGGCTCGTGGGGCTGCGGGAGATCAAGAAGCCGGAGCCGCTGCGGACGCGCGGCGGGGCCTGGTTCGCGCTCGGGGATCGGCAGCTGCACGTCGGGACCAAGGCGGATTTCGAGCCCGCGCGCAAGGCTCACGTGGCGCTGCGGCTGGCGCCGGCGGAGCTCGACGATCTGGCGGAGCGCCTCACGGCGGCGGAAGCCCCGGTGCTCTGGGACGACAGCCTCCCCGGCGAGCGCCGCTTCTACTCCGAGGACCCGTGGGGCAACCGGATCGAGTTCCTGACGAGGGCGTGAACGAGTCCCAAGGGGCGCGGCCGGGTCCGAACAGGGACCCGACCACGCTTACAGCTTCAGACGTCTGAGCCGGCTAAGGCAGCTCGCGGACTATTGTCTTCCCGTTCGCTTTTGTCGCGTCGTGGTACCACCAGATGAATATGATCGGCGTCGATTTCGAGATGAACGCTTCGGAACCGCTTTTGGTCCCGAATTCTTCGGTATGGATATCGACTGTCTGTGACCGAAGTTTTCCTTCGATGGTGTAGGTGCCTTCCAACGCGCAACCGCTGAGCGAAAAGCTGGCGATTTTCGTTCCTTCGACCGGCGTGAACAGCGTTCGTTGCACTTCCGCCAAATCTTCGGACGTTTCTTTCAGCACACCGGTTTCGATCGTTTTATTGATCGTGCATGCGGACGGTTCTTTAACCACGCATCCCGACAGCACGATCGTGCCTTTCCCGGTGAAGCCGTGTTTTTCTCCTTCGGTGAAGTTCGAGACGGTCGTCGTCCCACCGTATTCTTCGCAGGTAATCAGGACCGGTGCCGCCGCTATCGTCGTTTTGATTTCAATCCACGGGCTTGTTTTTGTCCTTTTCAGAATTGAGGTTTCCGGGACGAGGGTTGTGTGGTATTCGCCTTCCGCTCCCGATTTTTTCGTGCAGTTTTCGTCGAGGAAGTGGCCCGATGTGAATTCCTCTCCTTCCACCGGGATTTTGCACTCCTCTGTCGTGCTTGCTGCCGCACTCATTACGCCGACGGAACTGAATGCCACGGCGAACATCGCGACGGCAATCAACCCCAGCAGAGATCTCCGCAAATTCATGATCCTCCCCCATTTCTTGTTATCCGGTTTGCGGCCAAGCTCGATGCACCCCGTCGCCTCCAACCGGACCTGCTGCCCGCGGCTCAGCCGTGCGCGATAGTGGCACCGGTGGACCCAATAGTCAAAATACTTTGGTGTATTTTCTAATTCCGAGATCAGGTCGGTTAACGCAGCGCCATAGGCTCTCGGTCGTGCGTGCCCTTCTCCCCCTTGCGGCGATCGCCGCGCTCGCCTTCATGGTCGGCGGCTGCGGCAGCAGCGAAGACACGCTCGAATCCCTGGCCGGCACCCCGGCGGCGATCCACATCGTCAAAGACGTCGAAGCGATGGCCCACGCCTGCAAGGAGCCGAGCCGGATGGCCCGCCAGGCGGGGGTCAAGGCCTACACCAATCTCGCGAAGATCACCTCGGTCCACCCCAACGCGACCTTCGGCCCCGAAGGCAGCGAAGTCACGATGCGCCGGCTCCTCCGCCGTTCGGTCGAGAAAACCGGCCACTGCATCGGCATCAGCGTCGACGCCGACGGCAAGTACCGCGTCGACTGACGGCCGCCGCAAATCGCCGTCCGCCGGTTCCGGGCGATGCGCGCGGCGGCGTAGAGCCGCCGCGCGCGATGCTCTCAGCCCGTGACCCCGTGCACCACCGGGTAGTAGCCGTTCGCGTGGCCTTGCACCTTCGGGTGGTAGCTTTCGCCCGTCGGGTTCGAGAGGCCGTTGATCCACTCCGTCGACGAGCCGCCGCCGCCATCGCAGACCGCGTGACCGATGAATGGCGGGATCACGTCGCGGAAGACGAAGTTCGACCCCGCGCGCGTCGCCGCCGCGCTGATCACGTTCTTCAGCAGGTCGGCGGTTTCGTTCAACCGCGTCTCCTCACTGGGGCTGAAGAAGGTGAGTGCGTTGCAGTCTTCACCGTTGAACAGCCGTGGGTAGTCGAGCACGATCACCTCCGCACTCGGCGCCCGTGACTTGATCGCGTTGTTGACCGAATCGAGCCGCCCGGGCAACGTGTTTTTGATGATGTTCTGTGCTTCGTTGATCGCCCCGTTGCAGTCGGAGAGCCACGACGGCAAGGCGCATTCGGTGATCACGCTCGAGAATCCGGCGTCGTTACCACCGATCGTGTAGGTCACCCAATTCGTGTCCGAGGTGACGCTCGAAACCTGCGAGCTGAGCAGCGACGACGTGGTCGCCCCCGAGCAGGCCGCGTCCACGAACGTCCAGGTCGGATGCGCTTCGTGCAACAGGTACGGGTACGCGTACACGGACCGCTGGCAAGTCGGTTCATAGAACGTCCGCGTTCCCGTCCCCGACGAGTACGAATCCCCCAAAGCCACGTACTTCGTCGCCATCGCCTGCGCGGCAAAGGCAAGACAGAACGCGACCACGCAAACCACTGCGGCAATGCGAGTCAACCTCATGTGCTCTCCTCCCAAAGAGTCGACGCCGGGGTCCCTTTTCCCCGGCGGTTCGAGGCACGCTAACACGGCAAACGAGCATTGTCGATTAATCAGGACACTTCTTCTATGGATGCCTTCAAGCGAGTCGCGTCCTCGCATAGCCGCCGGCGCGCTGGTCCGCGATCGCCCTGAGCAGCTCCTGGCTGCGCCCGGCACGCACAAGGTCGATCGGCCGGCGGTCCCCAAGCCGACCCTTGGCGATGTATTCGCAGTGCGCTTGGCAGCAGCCCTTCGCGTGGCCTGGGGTGCGCCCCTTCGCGCCTGTTTGAAGTCCGGGATCGTCGCCCCGCACCAGTGACATGGCGTGCCGGACCCACTCACCGGGCACCGCCGGCAAAGAGCGAAAACAAGCTAGGGCTGGCCGATCCCCGCTTCGGATGCCGCCATGGCGCTAAACCAGGCGGCTCGGGTTCTCCTCCTGCGTCGTCGTCGGGACCGGCACGACATGGCGAGGAGGCCCGGCGAGAGCCGCGCCGGCGACCATTCGTGGCAGCTCGCGGAGCCCTGCCGCACGAAGGACGCCTCGAGTTGATGATCAGGTGGGAGCCGGCAACGAAGTGAGGTGCGTAGCGGCGGTTAAGGAGGTTGCGTTCCAGGCTCTTCGCCTCCGCGAGCGCCCAGTCGGCGTTGACGGGGCTTCGTCTAGCGGCTTGCCGGAGACCGAGGATCACTTTGAGCTCCTGGCTGCGGAGCTGCATTCTCGGTATCGAGGTGTAGAGAGTTGATGCGCCTTGGTTCTTCATAGACCGGGACTGCCTTTCTCCCTCCAAGCCTCGCAAGCCGGATGGGATGTATTTGCATGATGAATCCTCAACCGGATGCCCGGGGAGACTCACCGGGCCCGACGCGAGCCGCAGCCCGCGCCGGTTGCCCGAAGAGCCGCGAAGGTCCCGGTCAAGAACCCAAAGGCGGTGTCGGGGAGGTGTCCGGGTTAACGGATCGAACGAAAGCTCACGGCGCCGACGAATCCGACTCAGGCGACGAGCAGGTAACCGCCGAGCGCCGACAGTCCCCTCCGACGAAGCACCCTCTCGATGATCCTTGCGACCGCATCGTTCATCTCGGAATCGGTCCCGACGTTCCCGCGACGAGCCAAGAAAGCGCCCAGAAACTCATCGGTAAACGATTGACTCGTCCTCGCGACACCCTCGAACGAGATCACCATTGATTCGTTCGCGACCGCCGCGGATCAAGTTCTTCGCGCAGCTCTCGACCTTTTTCTCTGGTCGAAAAACAGCTCCGGCGTCTGCAACTCGATAGATCACGCTAGTCCCCCTTTCGGTTCTTAACGGACCCTGCCTTCCCCCTCGGCGTTCGGAAGCTCACAGAAGTGGCCCAAGCTCCAAACCCACCCAGGTGCCCAACCTGAGCAGTGAAGCCTCGGTCAGGGTCGACGGCTCACGTCCCCTCGAGAGCCGGGGCCTTAAGAACCCTGACCCAGCTCGAATGTTGAGTTCCGCGTACCGGATCTCGGCTCGGTTCGCCTCTTCGATGACGCTCGGAATCCCGTTGCCTCGTTCGCTCCCTCCGGTCCCCGAGGAACCTCATTCCAGGGCTCGGCGCAGCAAACGGCGATCGCTCTCGTCGGCATATATCCGACGCATATGGGAAGGGACGCCCACGCCCACGTCCCCGACCGCCAACAGCGTCTTGGGGTTCTGGCCCGTGTACCGCTGAGCCGCGACATAACAGCCGCCCGCCTCGCTGATGCCGTGCTCGACTGCGTTGTTGCAAAGCTCGGGTGAAACCTTCCCATAAGGCATCTGCGCAACCGGCCACTTGGTGGTCGACGTAGCCGATGAAGAGGCGATAAAGGTTGTCGCCCATCTCGTGAACGTCCTTCTCCGAATTCAGACGCGTGACTGGAACGAGAACTTCACTTTGCTCGTGCTCCCTCACCGACGGGAGACCCCCGAAGACGCCGTCGGGTAGCCCGGCTCCCATGCGCATCCGCGCCATATAGGCAGCGACGTGCGGGTTGGCCGGAGCGACAACGCGAACCGCCACCCCCCTAGCAAGGTAGTAGTCGACGAACGCACGCAAGCGGAGAAGGAATATCGGCACGACGAACTCAGCGCGGAGGCGTCTATCGACTTCTAGGGGGCGCTCGTTCTGGCCTTGGAGCGTGCCCTCCACCCGTCTCCGGAGCCATCCCATTGTCCGAGGCGTAGCTCTTCGACCAGGCCGCT
>DASXMH010000022.1:0-4884 GCA_036495785.1 Solirubrobacterales bacterium | reverse complement strand
CCGCCACTCGACCCAAGTCAGATCAGGTGTGCCAAAAGTGCAAATTTTGGCGATGGGGAGCCAGATCCGCGCTACCTTCGCCTTATGACCAGGGACGAAGCAGCTCAGCGACTGAAGGAACTTGAGCCGGTGCCGGAGCCGCCGCCCGGGCCGACCTACGATCACATCGTCGGCAACCAGATTCGATGGACGATCAAGGTGCTTCGCTACGAACGCCACCGGTGGCGCAGGCGCAGGCTCGAAAAGGCGATGAGCAAGCAGGGGGAGTCGAATGCCTCGCATCGAACGAGCGAAGCCTGAGTTCTGGGCCCGGCTGTGTGTCTCGGTGATCTTTTCGATCGCCGGCTTCGCTGTGGTGCTGTTCGGGCTCGGAGACCAGTCGAGCGCCAAAATGGCCGCCGGCTGGCTCGGCGCGGTGCTCGGCTTCTGGCTCCGCTGAGCGGCGCTCAGTCGGAGACGAGGAGGTAGCGGGCGCTGGCGGCGCCGGCGTTCAGAGCGGGGGTGATGTCGCGGCTCGGGTCCGAGAGGGACTGGAGGGCGAAGCCGTCGGCGACGGCGAGGAGGTAGGCGACGACGGCCTCGGCGTCGAAGCGGATGGAGAGGATGCCCTCGTCCTCCTTGGCGCGGAAGACCTTGGCGACGTGGGAGCGGGTCGCCTCGAAGAGCTGGCCGACCTCGTGCTGGATGTCGGGGTTGCGGCGGCCGGCGGAGAAGAGCTCGTAGAGGAGGAGGAAGTAGCCGGGATCGTTGTCGATCATGTCGGTGAGGCTGGAGACGAGGACGTCGAGCACGCCGTCCGCCGTCTTCGCCTCGGCGAGCATCTCGTCGAGGCGGGCGATGCGTAGTTCGGTGTCGCGGCGCACCACCTCGACCAGGAGGCGCTCCTTGGTGCCGAAGTAGTAATGGAGGAGGCCGCGGCTGACCCCGGCTTCGCGGGCGACGTGCTCGAAGGTCGAGCCCGCCGCCCCGCGCCTGGCGACGCTGTCGCGCATCGCGTCGACGATGCGCTGCGCCTTCTCGCCGCTGAGCTGTCGCTCTTTGGTCGCTGCCTCCACCGGGTCGCTCGCCGCCTCCGCCTAGGTCCTAGGAGCCGTTGATGCTGGTGGTGCTGGTGTACTCGAACTCCTCTTCGGCACCGAAGAGGGCGTCGAGGACCGCCTTGCGGGCACCCTCGCTGACGACCAGGGCGACGACGCCGCCGATGATCGCGAGCAGGATCATTTTCCGCAGCGGGCGGCGCTTCTTGGCCGGCTTCTGGAGGCGCTCGCGCGCTTCCTGCAGCGCTTCGGCGGCCTGGCGCATTTCCTTCTGGACCTTCTTGTCGGAGGTCACGGCCTTCACCGTGCCCTTGCCGTTGCCGTTCGCGCGGCCGTAGGCCTTCCTGGCGGAGTTGTAGGCGTCTTTGAGGTTGTCGCGCAGATCGTCGTCCTCGATCAGGCGCTGCACGTACGGGTTTTCACGCGCCGCTTCGTACAGGTCTCCGGCGCGGTCCGCCGTCTGGCTGGTCTTGGTCTTGGACATCCCTTCTCCCTCGCTGATCTCGCGGTTTCAGCCAGGATATACCCGCGATTAGCGGCGGGACACCGCGACGCCGCCGCGAAGCGGAAGATCGGCGGCGCGAGCAGCGCTCCGGCGCGGCGATCAGTCCGGCCCGATGCCGTCGAGCAGCACCCCGTTGCTGCGGAAATCGAGCTTCGCCTCACGCAGCCGGCGCAGCCGCAGCGGCGCCAGCCCGGGCTCCTGGAAGCGGTAGCGCCGGATGTAGAGGCGGCCGGTGTCTTCGCCGGCGACCTGATGGAAGCCCGGCCCGAGCAGCCGCCGCGGCGGCGCCGACCCTTCGCCGTCGGAGACGAAGGCGACTTCCTTGACCAGCCAGTCGTAGCCTTCCTTCGCCCGCACCTGGATCGCGCCGGTGGAGAGGTAGTAACGGAGGGGCGCCTCGCCGAGCGTCCAGGTGACCGTCGCCCGCGGCCCGTGCGGATCGCCGATGCGTTCGGCGACGGCGCTCCAGTTCGGCCGCTGGAACTGTTCGTCGGTGCTCGCCAGGATGCAGAAGCCGAGCGAGTAGGCGACGAGGAGGGCGCCGATCGCGGCGCCGAGACGGCGCGAGGCGGGCGATGCGATCGCGATCCCGATCGCCGCGAGCAGCGGCACCAGCGCCGGGATCAGGTTGCGGGCGAGGACGAAGTTCTTGCTCGCGTCGAGCAAGGCGATCGCCACCGGGATGCCGATCGCCGCGGTGACGAGGAGGAGCGGCCGGCCCACGGCGCGGCGCTCGCGGCCGGCCCGCCGTCGCAGCAGCAGCGCCAACGCGCAGAGGCTCAGCGCCAGGGGCGCAAACGCCAGCCAAGGCCGCTCGGGGCGGGCGATGATGTCGCCGGCCTCGCCGGTGACGAAGGTCGCCGCCGTTTCCCAGAGCCGGTGGCCGAGGGTGAAGTTGCCGATCCAGTCGGCGTGGCCGAGCGACATCTGGTGGATCGCGATCGGCGCGACCGCGATCGCGCAGCCCCCGAGGATCGCCATCCCGGCGAGGCTCGTCCGCAGCCCGCGCCGGCGCAGCAGCATCAACGCCTCGGCGAGGATCGGGAAGGCGACGAAGTAGTGCGTGCCGATCGCGAGGCCCGACCAGATCCCCCACCAGAGGAAATCGCGGCGCGCCCCGCGCCGTTCGGCCCGTAGCCAGTAGAGCGCCGAGAGCGCGCCGAAGAGCGTCACCAGCGCGTAGGCCCGCGCCTCCTGGGAGTACCAGAGCATCATCGGGTTCACGGCGACAAGCGCCGCCGCCCAGAGGCCGGCCCGTCGACCGCGCAGCTCCCTCCCGATCCCGTAGGCGACGGGGACCGTGAGCACCCCCGCCACCGCCGAGATCGAGCGCAGGCCGAATTCCCCGGTGCCGACCAGCTGCGTCCAGACCCAGGCGAGCGCGTAGTAGACCGGCGGCGTCGACTCGCTGGACCAGACCGCGTGCATCGCGTGGCCGAAACCCGCGCGCAGCACGCGGCTGGCGGTTACGACCTCGTCGTGATGGTAGCTCTGCACGCCGAGCGTGGGGAAGCGCAGCACCGCCGCCAGGACGGTCAGGCCGACGACGATCCAGAAGGCGCGGGAGTGGTCGCGCGCCCACTCGAGGGGGGAGCGGCGACGGTCGGTCGGAGTCGTTCGCCCCGCACGGGGGAGGCTCGCTGCCTCCATCAAGAGAGCGCGATGTCGATCGCTTTCGAGACCTCGTCGACGAAGACGAACTGCAAGCTCCCCAGCTCTTTGTCAGGGATCTCGGCCGCGTCCCCCTCGTTGCGCGCGGGCACCAGCACCCGTTTGATCCCCGCCCGCTGCGCCGCCAACGACTTCTCCTTCAGCCCACCGATCGGCAGCACCTTGCCGGTCAGCGTCACCTCGCCGGTCATCGCCACGTCGTTGCGGACCGGCCGGCCGCTGACCAGCGAGGCGAGCGCCACCGTCATCGCCACCCCGGCCGAGGGCCCGTCCTTCGGCACCGCGCCGGCGGGCACGTGGATGTGGACGTCGTGGCTCGCGAACCAGTCCTCGGTCAGCTTCGGCGCGACCTGCGCCTGGTGTCCGCGCACGTAGGAGAGCGCCGCCTGCGCCGACTCTTTCATCACCTCGCCGAGCTGGCCGGTGATCGTCAGGTGCCCGGAGCCGGGCATCCCGGTCGCCTCGATGAAGAGGACGTCGCCGCCCGCCGGGGTCCAGGCGAGGCCCGTCGCCACCCCCGGGTCCTTGGTGCGCCGCCGGGTTTCGGTGAAGACGCGCCGCCGTCCCAGCATCTCGCGCGCTTTTTTGCCGGAGACCCGCACTTTGCCTTTCGCTTTGCCTTCGGCGACCTGGCGCGCGACTTTGCGGCAGATCGTGCCGATCAGGCGCTCCAGGTTGCGCACCCCCGCCTCGCGCGTGTACTCCTCGACGATCGCGGTGAGCGCCGCGTCGGCGAACTCGATCTGGGACGGCTTCAGGCCGTTCGCGGCGATCTGGCGATCGACCAGGTAGCTGCGCGCGATGTGGCGCTTCTCGTCCAGCGTGTAGCCCGCCAGTTCGATCGTCTCCATCCGATCGAGCAGCGCCCCCGGGATCGTGTCGAGCACGTTCGCGGTGGCGATGAAGACGACATCGGAGAGGTCGAAGGCGAGGTCGAGGTAGTGGTCGCGGAAGGTGTCGTTCTGGGCCGGGTCGAGGACCTCGAGCATCGCGCTCGCCGGGTCGCCGCGGAAGTCGGCCCCCATCTTGTCGATCTCGTCGATCATGAAGACGGGGTTGCGCGAGCCGGCGTCGCGGAGAGCGCGGATGATGGTCCCCGGCAGTGCCCCGATGTAGGTGCGGCGGTGGCCGCGGATCTCCGCCTCGTCACGGACGCCGCCGACCGAGATCCGCTCGAACTCGCGCCCCAGCGCCTTAGCGATCGAGCGCCCGAGGCTCGTCTTCCCCACTCCCGGCGGGCCGACGAAGCAGAGGATCGGGCCGGGCGACTCCGGGTTCAGTTTGCGCACCGCCAGGTACTCGAGGATCCGTTCCTTGACCTCTTCGAGGTCGTAGTGGTCGGCGTTCAGCACTTTGCGCGCGTGTTTGATGTCGAGGTTGTCCTTGGTCTCGACGTCCCAGGGCAGCTCGGTCAGCCACTCGAGGTAGGTGCGGATCACCCCGTGCTCGGCCGCCGCGGGCGGCAGTTTGGCGAGCCGCCCGAGCTCGCGGTCGGCGGCTTTGCGGGCTTCCTCGGGCAGGTTCGCCGCCTCGATTTTCTCCTGCAGTTCCTTGACTTCGGCCGCCTGCTCGTCTTCCTCGCCGAGCTCGTCCTGGATCGCTTTCAGCTGCTGGCGGAGGAAGAACTCACGCTGTCCTTTGTCGACTTCGGACTGGACCTGGGTCTGGATC
>DASXMH010000021.1:0-104789 GCA_036495785.1 Solirubrobacterales bacterium | reverse complement strand
CAGGGATCTGCGTGGTTGGAAATGATCGCTATACGAGCATTTCCAACCACGCAGTTCTCTGACCGTCGTAGGAGCGGCGTATCCGCCGCTCGGCGGCGTGCGTCCACCGCAGACGTCACGCATCCTCCACTCCTTTCATACCCGGCCGTCTCGGCCACGGCCACACCCTGCCGGGGTCGTGGACGAGACGGCCGCATCCCTTCCCGGGCGCCAGCTTCCCCGGCCCCCATCCCTTCCCGGGCGCCGGCTTGACGAGGCCACATCCCCTCCTCGGGCGCCGGCTTGACGAGGCCACATCCCTTCCCCGGGCGCCAGCTTGACGAGGCCCCATCCCTTCGCGGCGCCGGCGCGGAACCCGCCCTGATCTCAGGACTCGATCTCGACCGGCTGCAGCTCGTCGGCGGGCTCGAAGCCGAGGATGCGGCCGTAGAAGTAGAGCTCGGCTTCGAGGCAGCGGATCTCGGTCTCCGACTTGCGGAAGCCGTGCTGCTCGCCCTCGAAGGCGAGGTAGGCGTGGGGGATGCCGTTGGCGGCCATCGCGGCGACCATCGTTTCGGCCTGGTTGGGGGGGACGATCTCGTCCTCAAGTCCTTGGAAGAGGATCACCGGCGAGCTGAGGCGCTCGACGAAGTGGATCGGCGAGCGCTCCCGGTAGAGGTCGGCGCGCTCCGGATATGGGGCGATCAACCCGTCCAGGTAGCGCGACTCGAACTTGTGGGTGTCGCGGGCGAGCGCCTCGGCGTCGGCGACCCCGTAGTAGCTGGCGCCGGCCGCGAACTCGTCGTGGAAGACCAGCGCGCAGAGGGTCGCGTAGCCGCCCGCCGATCCGCCGCGGATCGCCAGCCGGCCGCCGTCGACCTCGCCGGTCTCGGCGAGGAAGCGGGCGGCGGCGACGCAGTCCTCGGTGTCGACGACGCCCCAGGTGCCCTGCAGCTTGTCGCGGTAGGCGCGCCCGAAACCGGACGACCCGCGGTAGTTGATGTCGACGACGCCGAAGCCGCGGCTGGTCCAAAAGAGGAACTCGTGGTCGAGCGCCGGGGTGACGTGGGAGGTCGGGCCGCCGTGGCTGACCACGATCAGCGGCGGGCGCCCGTCCTCGGGACCGGCGAACCCGGCGTTGGCAGGCGGGTAGTAGAAGGCGTGGGAGACGTCCCCGTCGCCGGTCGGGAACTCGATCGCGCGCGGCTCGGAGAGGAGGCCGGGCTCGACCGTCTCCTCGGAGGCGCGCCGGACCGTCTCGACCTCGCCCGCGGCGACGTCGACGACCACGACCGCGGCCTCGCTCGCCGGCGAGGCCGCCGCGAACGCCACCTTGCCACCGCGCGCCGAGATCGCCGGGAAGCCGAAGGCGGTGAAGGGAAGGCCGAGGTCGCGCATCGCGCCGCCGCCCCCGTCCAGCGCGAAGAGCCGTTCGGTCGCCTCCTCGGTGCGGACGACGACCAGCGTCCCGTCCTCGAGCTCGACGTGGGTCGAGCCGCCGAAGAGCCACTGCGGGTGGCCGAGGTCGGCGCGCTCGGCGGTCAACTGCTCGACCGCGGGCAGGTCCTCGGCCGCGTCGGGCGCGCCGAAGTCGGCCACCGTGCGATAGAGGTTCCACCAGCCGTCGCGGTCGGAGACGAAGCGGAGGCGGTCCTGGGAGTCCCAGGCCGGGGCGAAGACCGACTCGCCCTGCCCGCAGGCCAGCGGCCGCGCCGCGCCCGGATCGTGGACCGGCGTCACCCACAACTCGGTCATGTCCCAGGGCATGTTCGGGTGGTCCCAGCAGGTGAAGGCGAGCCAGAGCCCGTCGGGGGAGACGCGCGGAAAGGAGTAGAAGTCGCGCCCGGCGGCGGCCACCTGCGGCGGCCGCGAGCCGTCGAGCGGCAGCGAGACGATCTGATTCTCCGGTTCGGCGCCGCCGTCGTGAACCTCGCGCACGCAGAAGAGGGTCTTGCCGTCGGGGTGCAGCTCGAAGTCGGCGTAGCGGAGCGCCGCCGGCTGGTCGGGCTCCGGCGTGATCGCCACCGGCTCGCCGCCCGGCTCCAGCCGGTAGAGGCGCTGGTCGGCGAAGTCGACGTAGACGCAGAGCTCCGGCCCGAGCAGCTTCCAGGCGCCGCCGCCGTACTCGTGGACGCGGGTGCGGACGTTGGCCCCGGCCGGCGTCACCTCTTCGGGCTCGCCGCCCGCCGAGCGCCGCATCAGGGCACTGCGCCCGCCCTCGGCGGGCCGCCCCTCGCCCCACCAGACGGCGCCGTCGGCGGCGATCGTCGCCGCCCCCAGCCGCCGGCCGCCGCGCGCCACGTCGGCGGGCGTGATCGGCGAGCGCCAGGCCCCGTAGGGGGCGACCTCGGCCACGCTCAGATGACCTCCTCGCCAGGAGGGTTGGCGACGACCACCTCGCGCAGCGCGCCGGAGTCGACGTCGAAGACGAAACCGCGCACCCGGTCGCGATGGGGGAGGAACTCGGAGCGGCGCACCCGCAGGATCGACTGGCGGACGTCGGCCTCGACGTCCTCGAAGGACTCGATCGCGAAGGCGGGCGCCGTCCCGGTCGCCTCGCGCAGCTCCGCGCGGAAGCCGTCGTCGGTGACGGTCTGCATGCCGCACTTGTCGTGGTGGATCAGCATCACCTCGCGCGTCCCCAGCTTGTGCTGGGACAGGGCCAGGGAGCGGATCACGTCGTCGGTGACGACGCCGCCCGCGTTGCGCAGCACGTGCGCCTCGCCGAGCCCGAGCCCGAGCGCCGCCGCGGGGTCGATCCGGCAGTCCATGCAGGTGACGATCGCGATGGCGCGGCTCGGCGCGCCGGGGAGCGGCTCGCCGCCGCCCTCGCGGGCCTCGCTCGCGGCCCGGTTCGCGCTGACCAGCTCGTCGATCACGGACATCGCGCCGGACCCTACCGTGAGGGCGCCGGGGGGCGAGCGGATCGCGGCCGCGGCGTGGCCCGGGGGTTCGCGGCGCGGGCGGCCGGGTAGCGGAGCGGCGGACCAATCGCCCCGCAAGGAGGAACCATGGCGACCGACGGCGCCACCACCAAGACCTACAGCAAGGGCATCCTCGACAGCGACCACAAGGAGGAGCGCGAGCACATCGTCGCCCTCCTCACCAAGGCCTATTGGATGGAGATCGAGACCGTGATCAACTACATCACCACCTCGGTCAACGTCGACGGGGTGCGCGCCCAGCAGATCAGGGAATCCCTTGCCGCCGACGTGCAGGAGGAGCTCGGCCACGCGCGGCAGTTCGCCGACCGGATCAAGGAGCTCTACGGCGTCGTCCCCGGCTCGGAGGAGTTCCGCCCCGAGCAGTACTACCTGCAGCCGCCCGATCACCAAACCAACCTCGTCCACGTGATCCGCGGCGTGATCCACGCCGAGAACGGCGCGATCGAGCACTACACGCGGATCGTCGAGGAGACCGACGGGGTCGACCACGTGACCCAGGACATGGTGATCGCGATCCTGCGAGACGAGCAGGGCCACCGGCGCCTCTTCGAGGGCTTCCTGCGCGAATTCGAATTCGAAGGCAAGGCCTGAGCGCGGCGGCCGGCATGATCGCGCGATGCCGGACGCGGATACCGGACAGCGTGAGCGGCTGGCGCCGGAGGTCTTCCGGCTGCCGGTCGAGAAAATCCGCGACGCCTACTACTCCGACACCTACTTCGCCCTGACCAAGGAGCTGCTCGAGGCCGAGGGACGGCGGCCCCAGGTGACGATGCAGGTCTTCGCCAAGCGCCACGGGCTGCTCGGCGGGATCGACGAGGCGATCGCGGTGCTGCGCCTCTGCTCGGGGCGGCGGCTGGACGACGGTGGCTGGGAGGACGGCTGGCCGCAGCTGCGGGTCTGTGCGCTGCGCGAGGGCGACCCGATCGAGCCCTGGGAAACGGTGATGACGATCGAGGGCGACTACAGCCTCTTCGCCCACCTGGAGACGGTCTACCTGGGGACGCTGGCGCGGCGCTCGCTGGTGATGAGCAACGTGCGCCGGGTGGTCGACGCGGCCGACGGCAAGTCGGTGCTCTTCTTCCCGGCCCGCCACGACCACTGGCTGGTGCAGACCGGCGACGGTTGGGCGGCGCACGTGGCCGGGGCGATCGGCGTCTCGACCGACGCCAACGCCTCCTGGTGGGGCGGCCGCGGCACCGGCACGATCCCGCACGCGCTGATCGCCGTCTACGGCGGCGACACCGCGGCGGCGGCGCGCGACTACGCGGCCCGCTTCGCCGCCCACTCCAACATCATCAGCCTGGTCGACTTCCACAACGACTCGGTGGGGGACGCGGTGAAGGTGGCGGACGCGCTCGGCGACGACCTTTGGGGCGTGCGGCTCGACACCTCGGAGAAATTGATCGACGTGGCGCTCGCCGACCGGCCCGACGCCGACCGGCTGCACGGGGTGACGCCGGAGCTGGCGCGGGCGGTCCGCGATGGCCTCGACGCGGCCGGGCACCGGCGGGTGAAGATCGTCGTCTCCGGCGGCTTCGACGCGGAGAAGATCGAACACTTCGAGGAGGTCGGCGCCCCGGTCGACTCCTACGGCGTCGGCTCCTCCCTGATCCGCGGCAACTTCGACTTCACCGCCGACGTGGTGGAGCTGGAGGGGCGGCCGGCCGGGAAGGTGGGACGCGAGCTGCGGCCGAACCCACGGCTGGAGCAGGTCGAGTAGGCCGACCGGCGCGCCTCAATAGATTTCGCCCGTGCCCGCCGAGGAGACCACCGCCGCGACGATCCGCGCCGCGACCGAGGACGACGTCCAGCTGATCTACGACCTGATCGTCGAGCTGGCGACCTACGAGAAAGCCCCCGACCAGGTGGTCGGCACGCCGGAGGTGCTTCGCGACTCCCTCTTCGGGCGCCGCGACGCCGAGGCGCTGATCGTCGAATCCGACGGCGGCCCGGTCGGCTACGCGGTCTTCTACACGACGTTTTCGACCTGGGAGTGCCGCTCCGGCATCTGGCTGGAGGACGTCTACGTCCGCCCCGAGCACCGCCGCGGCGGCATCGGCCTGCAGGTCATGGAGCACCTCGCCGCCCTCGCCCTCGAGCGCGGCCACGTCCGCCTCGAGTGGTGCGCCCTGGAGTGGAACGAACCGGCGCTCAACTTCTACGCCAAGCTCGGCGCCCGCCGCCTCGACGACTGGCGCATGCTGCGCCTCGAGGTCGACGGCATGCGCACCCTCGCCTCCGGCTCCTAACCTCGCCCGGCGGCGCGTTCGCAGTTGGCGACGCCATGTGTCGCCAACTGCGAACTCACCCGGGAGCGGCGGTCTGGGCGCGGCGGAGGAGGAGGGCGCGCTCGGGGGCGTTTTCGGTGAGCTCGGCGGCGCGGCGGAACTCGGCGGCGGCCTCCTCGTCGCGGCCGAGCCGGGCGAGGAGGTCGCCGCGGACGCTGGGCAGGAGGTGGTAGTCGCGCAGGGCGGGCTCGGCGGCGATGTGTTCGAGCAGCGCGAGGCCGGCCTCGGGGCCGAAGGCCATGCCGACCGCCACCGCCCGGTTCAGCTCGACGACCGGCGACGGTGAGAGGGCGGCGAGGGCCTGGTAGAGCGCCGCGATCCGGACCCAGTCGGTTTCCTCGGCCTCGAACGCCCGCGCGTGGCAGGCCGCGATCGCCGCCTGCAGGCCGTAGGGCCCGAGCGGCGCCGGCAGCTCTTCGGCGCGCTTCAGGGCCGCGACGCCGCGGACGATCAGCAGCGGGTCCCAGCGCGAGCGGTCCTGGTCGAGCAGCAGGATCGGCTCGCCGTCGGGCCCGAGGCGGGCGTTCAGGCGCGAAGCCTGGATCTCGAGCAGCGCGACCAGCCCGTGCGCCTCGGGCTCATCCGGCGCCAGCGCGGCGAGGATCCGGCCCAGCCGGAGCGCTTCCTCGCAGAGCTCGGTCCGCACCCAGCGCTCGCCCGAGCTGGCCGCATAGCCCTCGTTGAAGATCAGGTAGACGACCTCGAGCACGTCGGGGAGCCGCGCGCGGAGAGCGCTCCCGATCGGCACCTCGAAGTCCGCCCGCACCTCGCGCAGCGTCCGCTTCGCCCGGGTCAGCCGCTGCGCCACGGTCGGCTCGGCGACCAGGAAGGCGCTGGCGATCTCCGCCGTCGTCAGCCCGCCGAGCAGGCGCAGCGTCAGCGACACCCGCGCCTCGGTCGAGAGCGACGGGTGGCAGCAGGTGAACATCAGCGCCAGCAGGTCGTCGCCGACCTCCTCGTCGGCCTGCGCGGCCAGGTCGGCGCGGTCCATCGCCAGCATGATCCCCAGCTCGTGCGCCACCTCTTCGCGCTTGCGCTCGTAGGTCGAGGCGCGCCGCGCCAGGTCGTTCGCCCGGTTCTTCGCCGTCGCCATCAGCCAGGCGCCGGGGTTGTCGGGGACGCCGTCCCGGGGCCAGCGCTCGAGCGCCGCCAGCAGCGCGTCCTGCGCCAGGTCCTCGGCCAGCCCGACGTCGCGGACCAACCGCGCCAGGCCGGCGACGAGGCGGGCGGACTCGATCCGCCAGACCGCCTCGACCGCCGCCCTGGCCTCGGCCGGCGCCGCCATCAGCCCCCCGGATGGAGGCCGGGGTCGTAGTCGATGGCTTCTTTCAGCTCGGGGGACCAGTCCTCCGCTTCCCAGATCGGCCGAACCTCGACCCGGCAGTCGACCCCGGGGCACCGTTTCGCCCACTCGAGTGCCTCCTCGGTCGAACGCGCCTGGATGATCCAGTAGCCGCCGACCACCTCCTTGGCCTCGGTGAAGGGACCGTCGACCACCCGGGCCTCCCGGCCCTCGAAGATGACCGAGGCGCCGTCGCCGGGCGGCCGCAGCCCGTCGAGTGCCAGCAGCATCCCCGCCTTGCGCAGCTCCTCGTTGTAGCGGCTCATCTCCGCCACGTCCTCGGCCGAGGGATTCCAGTCGGCCTCGTCGATCTCGGGGTACATGAACATCATGAATCTCATCGGTGCTCCTGTCTCTCGTCGCTCGGTCGTCACCCTCTCGGACGACCCTGTCATACGGAGCGACGAAGAGATCGGGTCGAAATCGACACGACGTAGTCGGACAACCGCGTACCAGAAGCAACCTTGACAACGGCTCCTGACTAAAGTGAATATTGGGTCCGAAATTGGAATCGCTATCGAGAGGACCTGGCGACGGAAGGCGCAAGGTTCTGGCGATCGGGCGAGACCTCGGAGCAAGCGGTGTACTGCGAGGGCTCTCAGATAGAGCCAGGATCGAGCTGGTCCGTGCCGAAAACGGAAACGACGGGCTACGCGCGTTCTACGAGCGGCAGCCAGACCTGGTCGTGCTCGACCTCGAGTTGACCGACGCCGACGGCCTCGACATCCTGGCGACGATGCGCTCGCTCTCCGACGTCCCGGTCATCGCCCTGACCGGTGACGAAGAGGAGGGACGGATCGCGGCGCTGCGCGGCGGCGCCGACGACTGCGTCTCGAAGCCGGCGCCGGAAGCCGAACTGGAGGCGCGGATCGAAGCACTGATGCGGCGCCCCCGCCCTGGCGACCTGCGGCCGGTCGTCCTCACCGACGAGTTCGTCGAGATCGACCGCGTCCGCCACCGGGTGATGGTGCTCGGCAACGAGGTCTCGCTGACCCCGATCGAGTTCCGCATGCTCGCGACCTTCGTCGAAAATCCGGGCCGCGTGCTCGGCCACGGCCAGCTGCTCGAACTGGTCTGGGGCGACCGCATCCGCGAGCGCGACGAGGTGAAGCTCTACGTCAGCTACCTACGCCGCAAGCTCGGCTGCGCCGCCGACGTCGATCCGGTCGAGACGGTGCGCGGGGTCGGCTACCGCTATCGCCCGCGCCGGGTCGACGACAACGGCAAGCACTGAAGCTCAGCCGCGCGGGGTGATCCGGAAGGTCGAGACGACCTCGGCCTGGTGCCCTTCGGCGTGGACGACGTAGGCGCTCGGGCCGCCGCCGAACCAGCCGGCCGCTTCGTTCATCCCGACGAAGATGCCGGGGTGGCGGTTGCCGTTCGCGTCCTCCACCCAGACCTCCTCGCCCTCCTTGAAGGCTGGCTCGTTGTCGACTTCGCGTTCGGCGGCTTCGGTGACGGGGTTCTCGCCCGGCAGGTCGCTCATGGCGCGAGCATAACCCGCCCCGGCCCGGCGGTGGTGGCGCCCGGTGTCGGGCCCGTCGCGCGGGGGTACGCTCCTCGGCATGGCGGTCGATGGTGAGCCGATGAAGGCGAAGCTCACGGCGCGGCCGTTCAGCGACCCGAGATGGGTCTTCGAGCGCAAGCTCGACGGCGTCCGCGCCACCGTGCGCCGCACGCCGCAAGGGGCGACGCTGACCTCGCGCACCGGCCGCCGCATGGAGAACTTCCCGGAGCTGATCGAGGCGCTCGGCGCCGAGTCGGCGCAGGACTTCGTCGCCGACGGCGAGATCGTCGCCTTCGAGGGCTCCCGCACCAGCTTCGAGAAGCTGCAGGGGCGGCTCGGGATCTCCGACCCGCGGCTGGCGCGGCTGACCGGGATCGAGGTCTTCATCTACATCTTCGACCTGCTGGAGCTCGAAGGCCGCGACCTCACCGGCCTGCCGCTGCGGAAACGCAAGGCGCTGCTCAAGGCCAACCTCGAATTCCACGGCCCCGTCCGCTACACGCCGCACCGCAACGAGAAGGGGGAGAAGCTCTTCCTCGAAGCCTGCCGCAAAGGCTGGGAGGGGCTGATCGCGAAGCGCGCCGAGTCCACCTACCAGCACAAGCGCTCCAACGACTGGCTGAAGATCAAGTGCGCCTTCGAGCAGGAGCTGGTGATCGGCGGCTTCACCCCACCGAAAGGCTCGCGCGAGCGCTTCGGCGCCCTGCTGGTCGGCTACTACGAGGACGGCGACCTTCGCTACGCGGGCAAAGTCGGGACCGGCTTCGACCATTCCACGCTGGAGAGCCTCGGCGACAAGATGGAGGCCCTCCGCCAGACGGCGTGCCCGTTCACCGCGGGTTCGGGGCTGCCGCGCGAGGCGACCTGGATCCGCCCTGAGCTGGTCGGCGAGTTCGGCTTCAGCGAATGGACGCGCGACGGCAAGCTGCGCCACCCGCGCTACCTCGGCCTGCGCGACGACAAGCGGGCGCGCGAAGTGGTGCGCGAGCTGCCGACCGCGGCGGCGCCGGACGACGGGTGAGTTCGCCGTAATCGTCGCTATGCGAAGAAAAGTACGAACGCCGAGCGCGGACTGAGGATGAGCGAGCCCGGAGCCGAGCAGTTCCTCCCGCGAGGTCGCTCGCTGCGTTCCCTGCGAGCAGCCGTCCAGGACTGCCACGGCTGCGACCTCTACCGCGACGCCACCCAAGCGGTCTTCGGCGAGGGTCCGGCGAAGGCGCGGTTGATGCTGGTGGGGGAGACGCCCGGCGACCGCGAGGATCTCGCCGGCGAGCCGTTCGTCGGCCCCGCCGGCCGGGTGTTGCGCAAAGCGCTGGAGGCGGCCGGGATCGACGTGAAGACCGCCTATCTGACCAACGCGGTCAAGCACTTCAAGTGGCGCCCGCAGGGCAAACGCCGCCTCCATCAGACGCCGCGGGTCGGCGAGGTGAACGCCTGTCGGCCGTGGCTCGAGGCCGAGCTCGCCGCGGTTCGTCCCGAGGCGGTCGTCGCCCTCGGCGCGATCGCGACGCGCTCGCTGTTCGGGACCAAGGTGAAAGTGACGAAGGATCGCGGCGCGCTCCTGGAGAGCGACCTGGCGCCCCTGACCGCGGTGACGATCCACCCCTCCGCAGTGCTGCGCGCCGGCGACGACCGCGAGGAGGCCTACGAAGCGTTCGTCGCCGACCTGAAAGTCGTGGCCGACGCGATGGCATAGCTGGTTGATTCCACGCCGGCGCCCGGGGAAGGGATTCGGCCCGGGGAAGCTGGCGCCCGGGGGACGCGGCCGGGGAAGCTGGCGCCCGGGAAGGGATGGGGCCGGGGAAGCCGGCGGCCGGGAGGGATGCGGCCTCGTCAAGCCGGCGCCCGGGAAGGGATGGGGCCGCTGTGGGGATGGCGCCAGGGAGGGGATGGGGGCCGGTGAAGCTGTCGCGCGGGAAGGGACGCGGCCGTCTCGTCCACGACCCCGGCAGGGTGTGGCCGTGGCCGAGACGGCCGGGTATGAAAGGAGTGGAGGATGCGTGACGTCTGCGGTGGACGCACGCCGCCGAGCGGCGGATACGCCACTCCTACGACGGTCAGAGAACTGCGTGGTTGGAAATGCTCGTATAGCGATCATTTCCAACCACGCAGATTCCTGATCGTTCGAATCGCCCACGTTCGCCACGTAGGGCGTCACGGAAGCCCGACTTCGTGCCGGCCCTGAGCCTTCTCCCCCCCGAACCCCTCAAGTCCCGGGCGTCTCGTGGCGGCCACACCCCGCCGGGGTCGCCACGAGACGCCCGGGACGCACCTCGGCCAGCCGCCACGGCCGCGAACAACGCCCCTCGAGGGATCACCATCTAGTCCTCGCGGCGGCGCAGGCGGCGCGGCTCGAACTCGCCGCTGCGCAGCGCTTGCCAGCCCTCGGTCGAGACCGCGACGAAGCTGCGGCCTTCGGGGTCCTTGCGCTCCAGCACCAGGCCGCGGCGGGCGCTGCGGCCGATCGCGCGGCGCATCTCGCGCTCGCCCTGGCCACGGAAGCGGACCACCACCTGGTGGCGCGGAACGAAGCCGTCGTCGCCGATCGCCACGATCGCCCGCAGGATCTCCTCGTCGGATGGGATCACCGATCGAAGTTACCCGGGCCCGCGGCGGGGTACGGTCGGGGCTGCGCTGATGGCGAAGCTGAGCGAGTACGAACGCAAACGCGACTTCGGCAAGACTGCCGAGCCGGCGCCCCGCAAGCGCTCGCGCGCCGCCAAGGGCGCTCCCCGCTTCGTCGTCCAGCAGCACGACGCGACCCGCCTGCACTGGGACCTGCGGCTCGAACACGACGGGGTCGGCGTCTCCTGGGCGGTCCCCAACGGCATCCCCCGCGACCCTGCCGAAAACCGCAAAGCCGTCCACACCGAGGACCACCCGCTCGACTACATGACCTTCGAGGGCGAGATCCCGAAGGGCGAGTACGGCGCGGGCACGGTGGAGATCTGGGACAGCGGCACCTACCGACTGGAGAAGTGGCGCGACGACGAGATCATCTTCGAGTTCGAAGGCGAGCGGCTCCACGGCCGCTACGCCCTGTTCCAGGCAGGAGGGCCGAAGGACTGGATGATCCACCGGATGGACCCGCCGGAAGGCGACCCCGATCCCTTCCCTGACCCGTTCCCGCCGATGCTCGCCAACGAGGGCGAGCTGCCGAAATCGACCCGTGGCTGGGCGGCGGAGCTGGCGTGGGGCGGGGTGCGGGCGATCGCCCGCTGTCGGCCGGGCCGGCTCGATCTCCACGACTCCGACCTGAAGGACATCGGCGCGCGCTGGCCGGAGGTGCACCGGCTGAGCCGCCAGGTCGGCGCCCACGATGCGGTGCTCGACGGCGAGCTGGTCGTCTTCGACGCCGAGGGACGGCCCGACCGCGAGCGCCTCGCCCGCCGCGACAAACCCGGCTCCGACAGCGCCCTGCGCCGCCGCGCCCGCGAGAACCCGGCGACCTACGTGATCTTCGACCTCCTCTACCTCGACGGCGAGGACCTGACCGGCGCGCCCTACAAGCGCCGCCGCGAGCTGCTCGCCGGCCTCGAACTCGAAGGTGAGGCCTGGCGCGTCCCCGCCAACGCCACGGCGAGGATCAAGGACCTGCTGGCGGCGAGCGCCGGCCAGGGCGTCGAAGGGCTCGTCCTGAAGAGGCAGTCGGGAAAGTACGCCCCGGGCCGGCGGACCGGTGACTGGCTACTGGTGCGTGCCGACGGCAAGCCAAGCGGGGAGGGTGCACGGTCGGCTCGCGCCGCTGCGGCCTCCCGCCGGACCGGCTCACCACGCGCCGACGGCATCACCGCCGCGGCCGAGCCCGTCAGCAAAACCAAATCGCGCCTCTTGGTCGGCGACCGCGAGCTGACCGTCTCCAACCTCGACAAAACCCTGTATCCGGCCACCGGCTTCACCAAGGGCGACCTGATCGACGCCTACGCCGACCTCGCCGAGGTCCTGCTGCCGCACCTGCGCGGCCGCCCGGTGACGCTGAAGCGCTACCCCGACGGCGTCGAGGGGAAATTCTTCTACGAGAAGCGCTGCCCGCCGCACCGGCCCGACTGGCTGGCGACCGCGCGGATCTACTCCGAGAGCCACAAGAAAGAGATCGACTACTGCCTGATCGAGGACCTGCCGAGCCTGGTCTGGGCCGCCAACCTGGCGAACATCGAGCTGCATACGTCATTGGCACGGATTTCGGACCTCGACCGCCCCGGCTCGATGGTCTTCGATCTCGACCCCGGCGCCCCCGCCGACGTCGTCGACTGCACCCGGATCGCGCTCCGCCTCCGCGCCCTCTTCACGCAGCTCGGCCTCGACTCCTACGTGAAGACCTCCGGCTCGAAGGGCCTCCACCTGCACGTCCCGCTGAACGGGACCGCGACCTTCGCCGCCACCCGCCCGTTCGCCAAAGCCGTTGCCGAGACGATGGAGGCGCGCTTCTCCGACGAGGTCGTCTCGCGCCAGACGAAGACGCGGCGGGAGGGGCGCGTGCTGATCGACTGGAGCCAGAACGACGCCCACAAGACGACCGCCTCCGTCTACAGCATCCGCGCCCGGGAGCGCCCGACCGCCTCGACCCCGCTCGAATGGGAGGAGGTCGAAGCGGCCGCCGAGTCCGGCGACGCCGCCGCCCTCCTCTTCAGCGTCGACGATCTCCGCCGGCGCGTCGCCGCCAAGGGCGACCTCTACGCGCCGCTCCTCACCCAGAAGCAGGACCTGCCTGAGCTTTCCGTCTGACCCCGCCGTCCAGCGCATGTTCGCGGTTGGGACGGTGCGGATTGAGGGCGCCGAACCCGTCTTCGCCGCCGTTTAGCCGCGCCCTGCGCGAGGTACCTCGCGCCCGATGACCGACCACCGGCACCTCTGATGGCGAGTTCGGCCGGCGCGCGCGGCCGGCTGCGGCGCGCCGACTGCTCGGCCGCCGGCATCCACCGGCGCAGACGCGGCAGCGGCTTCTCCTTCGAGGACGCCGACGGCACCGCGATCACCGACGCGGAGACGCTGCAGCGGATCCGCGACCTGACCATCCCGCCCGCCTGGAAGGAGGTGTGGATCTGCCCCGACCCGCTCGGCCACATCCAGGCGACCGGCTACGACGAAGCGGGGCGCAAGCAGTACCGCTACCACGACCGCTGGGACATCCGCCGCGCCTCGCGGAAGTACGCGGCGATGCGCGAGTTCGCCGCCGCGCTGCCGAAGCTGCGCCGCGTCGTCCGCCGCGACATCGAGCTTGACGGGATGCCGCGCGAGCGCGCCCTCGCCACCGCCGTCCGTCTGCTCGACCTCGGCTTCTTCCGCATCGGCGGCGAGGAATACGCGGAGGAGAACGAGAGCTTCGGTCTGGCGACGCTCCGCCGCGAGCACGTTCGCCGCGAGGGCGAGGAGCTGGTCTTCGACTTCCCGGCGAAGAGCGGACAACGCCGGGTCCAGTCGGTCCGCGACGCCGGGGCGATCGCCGCGATCGACGCGATGCGCCGTCGCCGCGGTGGCCCCGAGGACCTGCTCGCCTGGCGCGACGGCCGCCGCTGGCGCGACGTCCGCTCCGACGACATCAACGACTACATCCAGGAGTCGATCGGCGAGGAGTTCTCGGCCAAGGACTTCCGCACCTGGAGCGGCACGGTGCTCGCCGCGGCGGCGCTCGCCGGGGAGCAGAGGCCCGCCACCGACGCGGCCGCGAAGCGCACCGTCGCCCGCGCGGTGAAGACGGTGGCGACGGCGCTCGGCAACACCCCGGCGGTCTGCCGCCGCTCCTACATCGACCCGCGCGTCTTCGATCGCTACCGCGAGGGCGAGACGATCGACCTCGGCCGCCGCGCCGCCGCCGAGGGGGCGATGTCGGAGCGCACCCGACGGCGGATCGAGCGCGAGGTGCTCGAGCTGATCGGGTAAGGAATGCGCGTGGACGTGAAAGCCCCGCTGCGCCGCTTCGACGACTTCCAGCAGCGCGTCCCCGCGCTGGCGCTGCCGCTCGGCGTCGTCAAGAAGTTCGGCGACGACGAAGGCGGCAGCATGGTCTCGCTGATCGCCTACCGGGCCTTCTTCTCGCTCTTCCCGCTGTTGCTCCTGCTGGTCACGATCCTCGGCTACGTGCTCGCCGGCAACGAAGAGCTGCGCCAGGAAGTCGTCAACGGGACGCTCTCCCAGTTCCCGATCATCGGCAACCAGCTGAAGGGCGGCGAACTGCACGGCAGCGGCGTCGCGCTCGCGGTCGGGCTGGTCGGCTCGGTGCTTGCCGGGCTCGGCGTCGTGCTGGAGACCGAAGCGGCCTTCGACCGCTGCTGGGGCGTCCCGAAGTCCGCCGAACGCGGCTTCGTCGGCTCGCGCCTGCGGGCGATCGGCCTGCTCGTCGTGCTCGGCGGCCTGGCGGTCGTCTCGACCGTCGTCTCCGGGCTCGCCGCGGGCGGCGCCGACTTCCTCGGTGCGGGCGGGAAGGTGGCGGGCCTCGTGATCGCGACGGTGCTGAACCTCTTCGTCTTCGGCGCCGTCTTCCGCCTGCTCACCACCGACACGGTGGAGACCCGCGCGCTCGTCCCCGGCGTCGTCGTCGCGACGATCGGCTGGGAGGCCCTGCAGGTGCTCGGCGGCTGGTACATCTCGCACGAGGTGAAGAACGCCTCCGCCGTCTACGGCACCTTCGCCCTGGTCATCGGCCTGCTCGCCTGGATCCACCTCGGCGCCACCTTCGTCGTGCTCGGCGCCGAGACCAACGTCGTCCGCGCCCGCCGACTCTGGCCGCGCTCGTTGTTGGCCGGCCCCGGATCGGGTACCTGACGGCGGACCGTGCGACCGCGAACGAAAGGGGTGCCAACCAGATGGCAGACGAGTTGAACGGCAAGAGGATCGCCTTCCTCACCGCCAACGAGGGGGTCGAGGAAGTCGAGTTGACCGAGCCGCTGAAGGCGGTGACGGAGGCCGGCGCGAAGACCGAACTGCTCGCTCCCGAAGCGGGCGAGGTCCAGGCCTTCAACCACCTCGACAAGGCCGAGAGCTACACCGTCGACAAGCCGGTCGGAGACGCCTCGGCGTCCGACTACGACGGCCTCGTCCTGCCGGGGGCGTCGCCAACCCGGACACCCTGCGCACCCACCCGGAGGCGGTGTCGTTCGTGCGCGACTTCTTCACCGAAGGCAAGCCGGTCGGGGTGATCTGTCACGGGCCTTGGACGCTGGTCGAGGCCGACGTGGTCAAGGGCCGCAGGGTCACCTCCTGGCCGAGCCTGAAAACCGACCTGCGCAACGCCGGCGCCGACTGGGTAGACGAGGAAGTGGTCGTCGACCAAGGCCTGGTGACGAGCCGTAAACCAGACGATCTCGAGGCCTTCAACGCGAAGATCGTCGAGGAGTTCGAGGAGGGGAAACATGCCGCCCAGAGGAGTTAAAAAAGGCAGCAAACGAGACCGCCAGTACAAACACATCAAACAGAGCGAGGAAAAAGAGGGGCGCTCGACCAAACGCGCCGAGGAGATCGCGGCGCGCAGCGTCAACAAGGAAAAAGCGCGCGCCGGCGAATCGAGGTCGGCCTCGCGAAGCTCCAAACGGGGCGCCTCGGCGAGCAGCCGCGGTGGCAAACGGTCGGGCAGCGGGCCCGGCGGACGCACCCGCGAACAGCTCTACAACGACGCCAGGAAGCTCGGCATCGAAGGGCGCTCGAAGATGGACAAGGGCGAACTGCAGAGGGCTGTGGCGGGAGCCAGTTGAGGCGCCGCCGGCAATACCGAAGCCTCCGCTCAGTCGCCCGGCGGCGCCTCGAAGGCGGCGAGGCCGGTGACCACCGGGATGCCGTCCTCGCCGCCCAGCCGCTCGCGGCTGGCCGACGCGACCTCCATCAGCTCCCGGCGCGCCCGGTCGAGGACCTCGGCGGTTTCCCGCCACCCCTGCTCGTCGACCGTGATCGGCATCCAGTTCAGCGTGGTGTCCTCGCGCGGGTCGATCGTGTCGGCGTCGAGGGCCGCGCCGACCTTGTCGACGAAGGTGCGGAGCGCTTCCGAGGTCACCCCGCCGCGCACCGAGAGCGGCGCCTGCCGCCAGTCCTGGTGGCCGATGAACGAGCGCGGCCGGGCGGTGTAGAAGTGCTCGATCGTGCCCCGTTTGGGGCGCGTGCGCACCTGTTCGATGCAGTCGACCTCGAGCAACGCGTTCGTGTGGTAGCTGACCACGCCGAGACTCTCCTCGAACTGACGCGCCAGTTCGGTCGGGCTCGCCGTCCGTCCCTGCAGTGCTTCGAGGATCTGCACGCGCATCGGATGGGCGAGCGCCCGCACGAGATCCTGGTCGATCGTCTCCCGTTCCGGCGAGTTGGTCTGCGCTGGCATAGGCTCGCCATCCCAACGGGCGCCGGCCACCGTCACAACCTTACTTTTAAAGCCACTTTCCTACACCGGTGATAGGCCCTTTGCGGACCACGACAAGTGTGTCTCGATATATACCAACACCATGAGTAACACGCACAAAACCGTTGAAATCAGCACGGTAGCGGTACTCGGCGCGGGCGGCACGATGGGTAAGGGAATCTCTCGTAACGCGGCCGCCGCCGGCTTCGCCGTCCACGCCTGGAACCGCACCAGGGACAAACTCGACGACCTGGTCCGCGAGGCCGGGGTGGAGGCCTTCGCGACCGCGCGCGAGGCGGCCGCCGACGCCGACGCGGTGGTGACGATGCTGACCGACGTCGACGCCACGCTGGCGGCGATGTCGGGACCCGACGGCGCCGCCGCCGGCTCCGAGGGAGCCGTCTGGGTGCAGATGGGGACGATCGGCGTCGAGGGCTCGGAGCGCTGCGCCGAGCTGGCCCGCGAACGCGGCCTCGAATACGTCGATGCGCCCGTGCTCGGGACCAAGCAGCCGGCCGAAGAAGGCCAGCTCGTCATCTGCGCCTCCGGCCCCGAGGAGCCGCGCGAGGGGCTCGAACCGTTCTTCGACGCGGTCGGCAAACGGACGATCTGGCTCGGCCCGGCGGGCCAGGGCAGCAAGCTGAAGGTGGTCGTCAACGCCTGGCTCTGCAGCGTCGTCGAGGGGACCGCCGAGACCCTCCGCCTCGCCGCCGCGCTCGGCCTCGAGCCGCATCTCGCCCTCGATGCGGTCGAGGACGGCCCGCTCGAAGCGCCCTACATGCGGATGAAAGGGGAGGCGATGATCGCCGGCGACTTCACCCCGTCGTTCCGCCTGCCGCTCGCCGCCAAGGACGCCCGCCTCGCCGCCGAGGCCGGGAGGGAGGCGGGCGCCGAGATCCCGGCGCTCGAGGCGATCGCCGCCCAGCTCACCGCGGTCGGCGAAGCCCACCCCGACGAGGACGTCGCGGCCGCTTTCCTTGGCAAAGGCGGCAAGGACGCGGGCTGAGGCGGTGGCGCGATGGAGCCCGTGCGGATCGGTTGTTCGGGCTGGAGCTACCGCGACTGGCGCGAGCGCCTCTACGAGGGCGTCCCGCAGCGCCGCTGGCTGGCGCGTTACGCGGAGGAGTTCGACACGGTCGAGGTCAACGCGACCTTTTATCGGCTGCCCCGCGAGCGGACCGTCGCCGGGTGGGTCGAGCAGACCCCGCCCGGCTTCAGCTTCGCGGTCAAGGGCAGCCGCTACCTGACCCACATCCGTCGCCTCCGCGACGTCGGCACCGGTCTGCGCCGCTTCTGGGAGCCGTTGGCGCCGCTGCGCGAGGCGCGCCGGCTCGGCCCGGTCCTCTGGCAGCTGCCGGAGAACTTCGAGCGCGACGACGCCGTCCTCGGCGAGTTCCTGGCGGCGCTCCCGCCCGCCGAGCACTGCTTCGAGTTTCGCCACCGGAGCTGGTTCGCGGCGCCGGTGCGCGCCGCGCTCGAGCGCCACGGCGCCTCGCTGGTGATCGCCGACGACCCGCGCCGCGATCTGCCGCGGGCGAAGCCGCTCGGCCCGCTCGTCTACCTGCGCCTCCACTACGGCAGCCGCGGCCGGCGCGGCAACTACGCGGAGGCCGAGCTCGACCTGTGGCGACGGCGGATCGCCGCCTGGCGCTCGCGCCGCCCCGTCTTCGTCTACCTGAACAACGACTGGGAGGGCTTCGCGCCCGCCGACGCCGCGTACCTGAGGCGCTCCTTCGCAGGCTGAGGGCGGGCTTGGAGCGCTCGCGCGCCGGCCGCGAGGAATCCGGTTACGGCCCCTCCGTCAGGGGTAAGTTGTGACCATGTCAGTCAAATCGAAACTCGCCCGCCAGGCGGTCAAGACGACCGCGAAGCACACCGCCAAAGGGGCCGCCTCGAAGGCGGCCCGCCGGCCCTTCCGTTCGGTCACCCTGCTGGTGCTCGGCGCCGCCCTCGGTGCGATCGTCGGCTGGAAGATCGGTCGCTCCGGAAGCGGAGAGGTCCAGATCGCCGCGACGCCCGGCCCGACCGGCGTCGTCACCAACACCAACAACTCGACCGAGCACGCCTCGGAGACTGGAGCCGTCTCGTGACCGCGGCACCCGAGGAGCGCGACGAGGCATTCGTCGAGGAGGAGGAGGACGAGGCCGCCGAGGAAGCCGGGGCGATCGGCGGCACCCGCGATCCCGACACCGACGATCCGGCGCAGCAGCCGCTGATCGACGCCGGCGAGGGAGAGGCGGAGGGCTTCGAGCTCGCCGAGAAGGACCTCGAGGACATCGCCGAGCACGGCGACGAACACCGCTTCCCGGACGGCATGGCCCAGCCCGAGGAGCCCCAGGACCCGGACGAGTACGGCGAGCCCGACGAGCCGATCCCGCCCGACGAGAACGAGTGAGCTGAGATGGCCGGCCGCAGCCTGATCGCGATCGTGACCGCGGCCTTCGGCTCGCCCGAGTCGGTCGAGGCGCTGAAGCGGGAGGTGGCCGACGGAACGACCGAGGTCCGCCTGGTGGCGCCGGCGGTCGAGAGCAACCCGCTGCACCACACCTTCGGCGACATCGACAAGCCCCGGGTGGAGGCGGGCGAGCGGCTCGAACAGGCGGTCGCCGCGGCGCGTGCCGCGGGCCTCAGGGTCTCGGCCGAAGTCGGTGACGCCGACCCGGTGCAGGCCGCCCAGGACGCGCTGCTCAAAAAACCGGCCGACGAGATCCTCTTCTTCTCCCACGCCGACAAGGAGAAGGACTGGTACGAGGGCGGGCTCTGGAAGCACGCCGAGGACTCGCTGGAGCCCCCGCTCAAGCTGGTCGTCGTCGAGGGCGACGCGCGGGGCGACGGGCACATCGTCGACGTCGAGACCTCCGGCGCCGGCTATTCGAACACCGACGCCGGGCATGAGGTAGGCACGGAGTCCCTGCGCATCACCCGCAGTGACCTGATCGGGATGATCTTCGGGATCGTCGGCACGATCGTCGTGATCATCCTCGCCGCGATCGCCACCGGCGGCAGCACGGCGACCGGCTGGGCCGCGTTCGCGATCGGCGTCGCGATCTTCATCGCCTTGATCAACATGGCCCACGTGGTCGGCGTGCTCTTGATGGAGAGCGTTCGCTACCGCGGTGGCTTCGCGAAGTTCTTCAGCGACGTCTCCCTGATTGGCACGCCGCTCGCCCTGCTGGTCAACTTGGCGATCGTGATCTTCGCCTGAGGCGCAGTCTCGCCGCCGGCCGCCGCCCCGGCGCGAGGCGAGGCGCGCCCGTCCCCACCTAGTTCGGCTGGTTAGGTGGGGACGGGCGCGCCCTGGCGCCTGCGCCGTGACGGTCCGCGCACGCTCCGTGCGCCTTCCACGAGGCCCGATGTTGACGGGCCGAAAACTCGAGCATGTCTTGAGCTTTCGGCCCATCAACGAAACGGACGCACGGAGGCAGGTCGACCGCGCACGTGGGCGTGCCGACCGCGCAAGGAGGCGTGCCGCCTCCCGCGCAGATCCCGGCGAAGGACGCACTCAGGCGTGCCATCCACCTGTCCCGGCCCGGTCCCCCGGAGTGCGTTCGCACCTAGCGCCACATATTGGCGTTAAGTGCGAACGCGCCGGCCGGGCCCTCTGAAGAGTTCGCACTTAGCGACGTCATTTGTCGTCAACTGCGAACGCACCGGCCGGGGCCCCCTGTGAGTTCGCAGTTATCTGCGCTATGCGACGAGAACTGCGAACTCACCCCGGGAGGCCTGCCGGAAGTGTCCCCGGACCGTCCCGGGACACGCGCGAGGCGCGCCCATCCCCACCTAACCAGCCGAACTTAGGTGGGGATGGGCGCGCCGGTCCGCGTTCCGGCGCGCTGGGGTCATGCGGCGTCGTGGAAGATGATCCCGAGCGCCGTCCGCGAGCCGCCCGTCACCGTGCTGACTCCGTGGCGCATGCCGGCGCGATGCCAGCCGCGCTTGCCGGTGCCGGGACGGTGGTGGGTCGGGAAGATGACGAAGGCGCCCTGCTCCGGGGTGAGGACGTGGGCGCGGCTCTGCGCCCGCGGCCGCTGTTCGAGCAGGACGAACTCGCCGCCCTCGAAGTCGATCCCGCGGCGGGAGAGGATCGTCAGCACCTGGAAGGGGAAGAAGACCTCGCCGTAGAGGTCCTGGTGGAGGGCGTTCCAATCGCCCTCGCCGTAGCGGAGGACCAGCGGCGTGGGACGCTCCTGGCCCGCCGCCGCGCAGCGCTCGAGCAGGTCTTCGTGCCGCGCCGGGTACCGCTCCTGCTCCCCCAGCCGCTCGGCCCAGGCGTTCGCCACCGGCGCCAGGCGCCCGTAGAACGCCGAGCGCAGCACCCCGATCGGCGCGGGCAGCGGGTGATCGAAGTACCGGTAGCGGCCGTCGCCGAAGCGGTGGCGCGCCATCTCGACGGTGGAGCGGAACCGGCCGTCGTCGAAGAGCGCCGCCAGGTCGCCGCACTCGCCCTCGTCGAGCACCCGGTCGGTGATCGCGAAGCCGCGCTCGTCGAGCTGCCCCACGAGCGCCTCCCAGTCGAGCGCGTCGACGCGCTCCCGTGGCGGGGCCACAACCGCTTTCGTCCTCATCCTCTGCTCCTCTCGCTCCGGGTCGTCCCAGATAGGACGCCCGCCGAGGCGGAAACGTGAGATTCAGGCGGGCAGCGACTCCGGCAGGCCGAGGCGCTCAAAGGCGAGGGCGACGCGGCGCGGGTCGAAGCGCTGCTCGGGGAGGCGGAAGATCACCGCGCCGTCGGGGTCCTCGGTGGTGCGGGTGAGGAAGGCGTCGACCTCGTCGATCTCCTCGCCGCGGAAGCGGAGCACGTTGAGGGCGAAGCGCTGGTAGTCGCCGGTCTCCGGATCGAAGTTGTAGAAGGCCAGCGCCTCCTGGCCGTTGGCCCGCGTCCGCAGCGCCCGCCACTGCCAGATCCCCGAGAGCGGCGAGTACTCGAGGAAGGCGCGGATCGCCTCGCTGCCGCCGAACCAACTGCGCAGCGGCGGCATCGTGAAGGCGGCGTCGGCGCTCAGCATCGAGACGACGGCGCCGACGTCCTGGCGTTCCCAGGCCTCGAGGTAGCGCTCGACCAGCGCCGCCACCTTCGCCTCGCCGAGCTCGCGCAGGGTCTGCTGCTGGCTGCGCTCCGGCAGCCGCTCCTCGACCGTGGCGCGGGCGCGCTGCAGGGCGCTGTTGACGGCGGCGACGCTGGTGTCGAGCGTCGCGGCGGTCTCCTTCGCCGAGAAGCCGAGCACCTCGCGCAGGATCAGCGCCGCCCGCTGGTTGGCGGGCAGGTGCTGGAGGGCGGCGACGAAGGCGAGCTCGACGCTCTCGCGCAGCTCATAGCGGGCCTCCGGCGAGGCGAAGCCGTCCTCGATCCCGATCGCCTCGTCGGGGTAGGGCTCGATCCAGACCGACTCGACCAGCGGTTCGCCGGGGGCGCTCCCGTCCGCGGGCGGGAAGTCGATCGGCAGAACGCGCTTCGGCCGGCGCTCGTTGACGTCGTAG
This sequence comes from Solirubrobacterales bacterium, assembly GCA_036495785.1. Lineage (GTDB taxonomy): Bacteria > Actinomycetota > Thermoleophilia > Solirubrobacterales > 70-9 > VAYN01. The sequence goes on along the minus strand of DASXMH010000021.1, from coordinate 82,930 downwards.
CTGGCGTTGGTGGCGATCCGGTAGAGCCATCCGCGCAGCGAGCTGCGGCCCTCGAAGCCGCCGAGGCCGCGCCAGGCGCGCAGCATCGCCTCCTGCAGCGCATCCTCGGCGTCGTGGACGGAGCCGAGCATCCGGTAGCAGTGCGCGTGCAGCGCGCGCCGGTAGGGCTCGACCAGCCGGCCGAAGGCGGCCTCGTCGCCGTCGCGGGCGGCGGCCAACAGCTCCGGCTCCCCGGCGGGCCCTGTGGTGGCGCGGCTCACCTTGTCCAGGGTAGAGAAGGCGAGCCCCACCGCCCCGGCCTCAGTCGGTTTCGACCAACAGCAGGCGGTTGCCGTCGACGTCGCGGAAGAAGAACATCGGCGGCACCGGGCCGCCCATCCGCATCACCTCGGGGTCGACCTCGACGCCGCGCTCGCGCAGGGCGGCGTGGTCGGCGTCGATGTCGGTGCTGCGGAAGGCGATCCGCGACTCGACCCCGGTCCCCTCGCCCTCCATCGGCTGCACCAGCGCGACCGTGGTCGCAGCCCCGGCGGGCGCCACTTCGACCCAGCGGTTGCCATCGCCGAAGGGGATGTCGGCGCGCTTCTCGAAGCCCATCTTCTCGGTGTAGAACTCGATCGCCCGGTCCTGGTCGGCGACCGGCACCATCACCGTGGTCACCTTGTCGACGGTGGTCGGCGCGGTGGTGCTCTCGCTCATCTCGATTCCTCCTTGGTTGGCTGCACTGCCTGGCAGAAGTTGGGACCGGCGGCGGCGCGAAAACTAATCGGAACGGCCCCGGCCGAAGTATGGTGAGGGTGTGGAGGGGACGCGTGGGAAGCCGGATGCAGTCGCCAGGCTCGAGGCCGCCGGGCTGGCCTTCCTGATCGTCCTCGGCTGCCAGGCGCTCTGGCTGGTCGTCCCGGTCGGGACGCTCTGGCTCTCGACCCGCTTCATCGGCTCCAGCGCGGGAATCCTGATCTTCGGCCTGGTGGCGATGCCGCTGGCGCTCGCCGGAGTCACCTGGCTGCTCGCCGCGGCGAATCGCCGCTACCTGCGCCTGGCGGGGGCGCGGCGGAGCTGGCGGCGCGGGCCGCTGGAGGCGATCCTGCCCGGCTCGATCATGTTCGCCCTGCTGACCGCCGCGGTCTGGTTCGTCTTCTTCGCCAACCACCTGCCGAGCGGCCGCGAACAGCTGATTCCCTAGCCCGCGATGGGCGGTACTGGGCTCGAACCAGTGACCCCTTCCTTGTAAGGGAAGTGCTCTCCCAACTGAGCTAACCGCCCGCGGGCGCTGCGCGCCTCCCCAATCGTAGCCCCGAGGCGGGGATCCGGCCGCTCCCGCCGGCGTCTGCGAGAGTTCCCGGTTCGCGTGCCCCCCGAACCGAAGCCGATCGTCTCCCTGCCCCGCAACCAGTTCATCGCGTTGGTGGTCGGGGTGTGCGTGCTGAGCGCGGCGATCGGGTCGGGGCTGGCGCTCCTCGCGCAGACCGGGCCGCAGGGGCCGGCGGGCAAGCAGGGCCCGCGCGGACACACCGGCAAGCCGGGGCCGCAGGGGCCGGCGGGCGAATCGGCCGGGGAAGAACTGGGCGAACTGGAAGCCGAGGTCGAAGAACTGCGCGGCGCGGTCGAAGAATCCGGCGAATCGCCCCAGGTCGGCGAACTCGAAGAACGGATCGAAGCGCTGGAAGCCGAAGTCGAAGGCTTCTCCGGCCTCAGCGAAGAACTCTGCGGTGAAGGCAGCCTGATCTGCTGAGTCGGCCGCGGCGCGGCGCCCGCTAGCCTGCCGGGTGATGGACACCTCCGTTCTCTGGCGGTCCGCGGTCGTCCAGTTGATCGCCGTCGCCGTGCTCTCGATCGTCCTCGCGATCCTCCTCCCCCACAGCTTCTTCGACACCTGGGGGTGGGTCACCGGTCCGGTGGCCTGGATGCTCTGCGCCGCGCTCACCGCGCGGGTGCTCGACCTGCCGCCGGGGAGCACCCTGCTGGGGGCGCTGCTGGCCGGCATCCCGAGCGCGATCTGCGTCCTGATCGGCGCCCACACCATCGGCGAGGTGATCGCGGTCGTCCTCTTCGCGCTCTGGTGCGCCCGCCTGCCGCGCCGGCGGGCGGTGGCCGCGTGAGCGCCTCGCCGGAGAACCCGCTCCACGGGCGCTGCGGCTGCGGCGCCGTGCGCTTCGAGGTCCGCGCCCCCTTCGTCTCCTCCCGCTACTGCCACTGCCGGCGCTGCCAGCGCCGCACCGGCACCGCCTGCTCGGCGTCCGGCCGCATCGGCCGCGCCGACTTCGCGATCACCAGCGGCGCCGACCTGATCCGCTGGTGGGAACCCCCGGACGGCATGCCGAAGGCCTACTGCGTCGAGTGCGGCGGCCACCTCTTCTCCGGCGCCCTCGACCACGACTTCCTCGGCATCCGCCTCGGCGCGATCGAAGGCGACCCCGGCATCCGCCCGGAATCCCGCCAATGGGTCAGCTCCGCCGCCCCCTGGGAGCCGATCCCCGACGACGGCCTCCCCCGCTACCCCGAAGAGTCCCCCTGACCGAAGCCCGCGCCGAGCTAACGGGCGCCCAGCTTGACCGCGACCGGCGCGCCGCCGGCGAGTTCAGCGCCGGCCAGTCGGAACTGCTTGACGACCTTGCCCTTGCTCCGGGTCGCTCCGGCGGCGAGGTGGACCTGCCCGATCGAGCAGTGGTCGGCGTGCAGCTTGGTCTTGGCGGCGCGGAGCGAGAGGCCGTGGAGGGACGGGACCGCGCAGGGCGTCGGTGCGGCGGGCGGCTGTTGGGTCGAAGGCGGATTGTGTTCGCTCAGTTCGACGCTGATGGTGCGATAGCCGCCTTCCCAGCCCGGACCGTCGGTGATCGGGTATTTGAACGGAGCGAAGTTCGCCGCCGGATTGCCCTCGCGATGGTGGACGGTGAGGATGACGGCGTCGCCTTCAAGGCGCAGGGAGGTCGGCACCGTCGCCCCTTCGGCGTCATGCGCCGTCGCAAGCCTGAACCACTTGACGGCATGGCCTTCGGGGTTTTCGACGACGATTTCTTCTGCGTCGATCTGCCGGACCGTGAACCCCGGGCCGAGTTCTTCGAGGTCGACGTGCTGTTCGTATTCCTCGGGCGACGCAGGGCCGGTGATCGTCGGAAAGCCCCCGCCGCTGTATTCCATGATTTCGCCGCCGCCGCCATCGGCCGACGCCGGGGAGACCGCCGGCGCCAAGCTCGCGACGAGCGCGGCGAGCACTGCCGCCGTCCCGGCCAATCGCCTCCACCTTGTCGCCCCTGAGTTCGTCGTCATCGCCCCCCCCTAAAGAGGCAACGAATTAAACAGCAGACTTCGTGCGTCGGCGACGCGGAGCGCGGTAGATCGTGATCTCGGGCTCGGCTTCCTGGCCCGCGCTCGCCGCGCCCTTCGACTGGGTCTTGTCCTCCTCGCGCGACTCCGGCGCCTCCCGCCGGGAGCGGACGAAGTCTTCGAGGCCGGCGCGGCCGACGAAGGCGGAGGCGCCGAGGATCAGGACGAGGAGGCCGGTGCCGGCGGAGCCGAGAATGGCGGTGAAGAAGCCGAGGACCATCAGGCACCAGAAGAGGCGCTCGAGCGCTTCGGCGATCCCCTCGAGGCGATCCAGGTCGGAGAGGTCGATCCGCACGCCTCCGTCTTCGGCGGCGCGGTCAGCGGTCCTGCTCGCGGCGCATCTCCTCGAACAGCTCGATCATCGCGCGGTGGTACTTGATCCCCCCGCGGAGGGTGCGTTCCGGGCCGTTCCAGCCGGGCGCCAGTTCGACCGCCGCCAGGTAGCTCTCGAGTTCCTCCACCTTTGTCCGGTACCAGGCGAGCCGCGCGGCGACCAGCGGCTCCGGGTCGGCGCCGGCGAAGATTTTCAGCAGCAGCTCGTCGCGGAGCTGCGGCGGCGAGGCGACGGGCTCGTCGGCCCAGGCGCGGAGCGCCTCGCGCCCCGCGTCGGTGAGCGCGTAACGACGCCGGCGCCGGCCGCCTTTCTCCTGCCGCGCGGAGAGGTAGCCGCCGGAGGCGAGCCGGGCCGGCTCCTGGTAGGCGGTGGTGTGAGGGACGGGCCAGAAGTTCTCGATCGAGCTCTCGAGCGCGTCTTTGATCTCGTAGGAGGTCAGTTCGCCGAAGCGGTCGAGAAGCGCCATCAAGGCGTATGAGGTCTGGGTGAGTTTGATCGTCTTGCTTTTCATAGTTCAGGGCGTATAGTTCCAGACGAACTATCCAGTTACCTCTGGTGGGAGGCGAAGATGGCGGGATCAGAGCGGGACGGCAGCGAGGGCACGAAGCGCTCCTATGACGCGGTGATCGTAGGCGGCAGCCTGGCCGGCTGCGCGACGGCGATGTTTTTGGGACGGGGGGGCGCCCGGGTCGCGGTGGTCGAGAAATCGCCGGATCCGGCGGCGTTCAAGCGGATCTGCTCGCACTTCATCCAGGCCTCGGCGGTGCCGACGATCGAACGCCTCGACCTGCTCGAGCCGATGATGGAGGCGGGCGCGGTGCGCTCCCACTTCCGCATGTGGACCCGCTGGGGCTGGGTCGAGGCGCCGCCGCGCAAGGCCGCGCTGGCAATCAACCTGCGCCGCGAAGCGCTCGACCCGATGGTCCGCGAGATCGCCGCCGCGACCCCCGGCGTCGAGCTTCTGCTCGGCCAGGCCGTGCACGAGCTGCGCCGCGACGGCGGCAGGGTGAGCGGCGTCGTGGCGCGCGACCGCGACGGCACCGAGACGGTGCTCGAGGCGCCGCTGACGATCGGCGCCGACGGCCGCGACTCGCTGATCGCCGAGCTCTCCGGCGTCGACGTCAAGACCTACCCGCACGGGCGCTTCGCCTACGGCGGCTACTTCGAAGGGGCGGTGCCCGACCATGCCCCGGACGCCTCGGTCTGGTTCCTCGACCCCGACTGGGGAGCGGTCTTCCCGACCGACAACGGCCTCACCTTCTGCGCCGCGATGCCGACCAAGGCACGGCTTCCGGACTTCAAGCGCGACCCCGAAGCGGCGCTGGTCGACTACTTCGAGCTGCTGCCCGAAGCCCTCTCGCTGCGCGGCGCGCGGGCGATCGAGCCGATCACCGGCAAGATCGACATGACCAACCGGATGCGCACCCCGACCGCCCCCGGCCTGGCGCTGATCGGCGACGCGGCGCTCGCCACCGACCCGCTCTTCGGGGTCGGCTGCGGCTGGGCCTTCCAGTCGGCCGAATGGCTCAGCGACGCGGTGGTGCCGGCGCTGCGCGGCGAAGAGGAGCTCGAAACCGGCCTGCGCCGCTACCGGCGGGCGCACTCGCGCCACCTGCGCGGGCACGCCTTCATGATCCACGACTACGCGACCGGCCGGAAGCAGACGCCGGCCGAACGGCTGATCTTCTCCGGCGCCGCGCGGGACGCCCGGGTCGCGACGGTCTTCGATTCCTTCGGGGCGCGGCAGATCGGCCCGGCGCGGATGCTGGCGACCGCGGTGCCGCTGGCGATGGTGGCGAACGCTCGCCACGCGCTGGGACGGCGCGGCAGCCCGGCCGAGCGGGTCGGCGCCGACGTCGGGAGCGCCGCCTGATGGCGACCGACGCGCCGGCCGCGGTGCGCCGGCGCCGCCTCGATGCCGCCGGGACCTCCACCCGCCTCGTCGAAGCCGGTCCCGAGGACGCAAGCACCGCGGTCGTCTTCCTCCACGGCAACCCAGGCTCCTCCGACGACTGGGAGCCGCTGGCGGGCGCGGTCGGCGCGACGGGACTGCGCGCGATCGCCTTCGACCTGCCCGACTTCGGCGAGACGGTCGCCCCGGCCGGCTTCGAGCACACCGTCTTCGGCTACGCGGACTTCGTCGACGCGGCGCTCGCGGCGCTCGGGATCGAGCGCGCGCACGTCGTCCTGCACGACTTCGGCGGGCCGATCGGCCTCACCTGGGCGGCGAGCCACGCCGACCGCGTCGCCAGCATCACGCTGATCGACATCGGCATCCTGCCCGGCTACAAGTGGCACCGGCTGGCGCGCATCTGGCGCACCCCGGTGCTCGGCGAGGCCTTCCAGGCGACGGCGACGCGGGGCGCCTTCCGCACCCTGATCAACCGCTCCGAGCCGCGCGGCCTCCCCCGCCCGTTCGTCGAACGGATGTACGACCACTATGACCGCCGCACCCGGCGCGCGGTGCTGAAGCTCTACCGGGCGACCGATTCGCCGGGCGACCCCGATCCGCAGCTGGTCGCCGGGCTGAAGGCGGCCGACCCCCCGGCGCTGGTGATCTGGGGCGGCGGCGACTCCTACCTGCCCTCGAGCTACGCCCAGCGCCAGCGTGAGTTCCTCCCCAAGGCCGAGGTCCACCTCCTCCCCCACAGCGGCCACTGGCCGTTCGCCGACGACCCCGCCGAGGTCGAGGGCCTGCTCCTCGACTTCCTCGCCCGCACCGCAACCTGACCCCCGGTCGCCGAGCGAGCCCCCGTGTTGATGGGCCGAAAAGCGCTGATATAGAGGGTTTTTCGGCCCATCAACACCGTCAGCGCCACCAGGCGTCGAGGACGCGGCGCCAGTTGTGCCAGGCGATCCGCTCGAGCTCGGGATCGCTGAAGCCGACAGCGCGGAGGGCATCGAGGAGCCTCGGCAGGCCGGCGACGTCGCCGAGCGGGGCGGGGATCGTGGCGCCGTCGAAGTCGGAGCCGAGGGCGACGTGCTCGACCCCGATCCGGTCGGCGACGTAGCGGGCGTGGTCGGCGATCACCGAGAGCGGCGTGTCGGCGTCGTCGGCGAAGTCGGGGCGGACGAAGACGGTCGCGTAGACGATCCCGACCAGGCCGCCGCTGGCGCCGATCGCGTCGAGCTGGGCGTCGGTCAGGTTGCGCGAGGCCGCGGCGACGGCGTGGGCGCCGGAGTGGCTGGCGACCAGCGGCCCGGGCTCGAGCCTCGCCACGTCCCAGAAGCCCTTCCCGTTCAGGTGGCTGAGGTCGACGAGGATGCCGAGCTCGGCGCACGCGTTGACCAGGGCGACGCCGGCGTCGGTCAGCCCCGGGCCGATGTCCGGCGAGGAGGGGAAGACGAACTGGACGCCGGTGGCGAAGTCGTTGGCGCGGCTCCAGACCGGGCCGAGCGAGCGCAGGCCCATCGCGTGCCAGGCGGGCAGCGTTTCGAGGCCCGGGTCGATCGCCTCGGCGCCCTCCAGGTGCAGGACCGCGACGGGCGGCGCGTCCTCGGCGAGCGCCGCGTCGACGTCTTCGATCCCCCGCGCCACCGTCAGCTCGCCGGCCCGCTCCAGCTCGAAGAGCCGCCCCGCCGCGGCGGTCGCGTCGGCGGCCGCGACCTCGTGCGGGACCGGCTCGGCCAGCGGCTCGGCGTATGTGCCGCCGCCGAAGGTCCGTTCGTCGGTGTCGTCCCCGGGCGAGGAGGTGAAGACGGCGAAGATGCCGCCGCGCATCCCGCCCTCCCGCATTCGCGGCAGGTCGAGGTGGCCGCCCTCGCGCCCGGCGGCGAGCCGCGCGTGGTCCTCCCGGGTCAGCGCGTCGTTGTGTCCGTCGAAGACCGCGATCACGGCGCCGGAGGTTAGCCGCCCTGGAGAATGGCCCGGTGACGATCGCCAATAAGGACACACGCACCCGGTCCTTCGGTGGCGACGCTCGTCTGGCGCACCCTGGTCCGCCGTGCCCGCGGCCTGCTCACCCGCTGACCCGCGACGCGGGGGCGGCGACCGCCGGGCGCGCTTCTTTCAGCACCCGCGGGGCGAAGTCGTCGAGGACGGCATGGGCCGCTTCGCTCAGCGGCGGCTCCAGCGCCAGCAGGCCTTCCAGGTGGCGCTCGGCCCAGGCGATCGGCACGCCGGGCGGAATGCCGCCGTCGGGCGCACCGTCGAGGACCACCATCGGGCCGTGTTCGCGGTTCAGCCGGCTGGTCGGGCCGGCGGTCCTCACCGGCGCCCCCGGCTCGGGCTCGGGCGCCGGCTGCCCCGCGGCGATCGCCCGCCGAACCCCTCGAACCAGCTCGTCCGCGCCCGCCATTCGTCGTCGAAGGGCCCGCAGATGGCCACCACCCACGGGGCGTGGGAGTCGAGCGGGGCCAATCGCGCGACCCCACTCGCGTCGTGCATCAGCCGCGCCGCCCGCCGCACCCGCGTCGCCCCGCCGACCAGCCGCGCCAGCGAGTCGAGGTCGCGCCGAGCCGAGCCGTTCTCGGCGAGGTACTCGCGCACCGTCTCGTCCAGCCGCAGCGCCGCTTCCGAGGCCTCGACGGCGACCGGCTCGATCGGCCCAGCCCGCTCCGCCCCGAGCATCGTCGCGATCGTCAGGTCCAGGTACCGCGCCGCCGTCTCGTACGTGGCGCCGATCGATTCCCGCAGCACGTCGGCGGCGCCGCGCGGCCAGAAGAGGAAGCCGGTGACGAGGCTGATCGCACAGCCGATCGCGACGTCCTCGATCCGCACCACGCCGACCGACCAGCCGACCGGTTCCAGCAGGTTGAAGAGGACGACGATCACGATCGTGAAGCCGGCCTGGCCGGCGGTGAAGGAGATCGCCCGCGGGGAATAGGCGCCGAGCAGGACGGCGAACGGCAGCACCACCCAGAGCAGCGCCGTGTGGTCGCCGATCGCGGCGACGATCAGGCCGCCGAACACGATCCCGATCACCGTGCCGGTGATCGCCGCGACCACCGTCGTCCCGGTCGCCAGGGCGCTCGAGCGCAGCACCGAGATCGTCCCAAGCACCACCCAGAAGCCGTGCTGGGTGTCGGTGACGCGGGCGACGAGGACGGCGAGCGCCAGCCCGGCGGCACCGCGCACGCTGTTGCGCAGCCAGACCGAGCCCAGGCTGCGGTGCGAGTCGAAGATCCGCCGGCCCTCGTGCAGCCGGCTGCGCCCCGGCGGCGCCAGGGTCGGCTCGCGCATCGCCGTGCCGCCGCTCGCCTGCACCGCGTGGCGGCCGATCTGCAGGGCCGCGAAGGCGAGGCCGCGCAGGCGGTAGGCCTCGTTCAGCTCGGCGGTGACCCGCGCGGCGTCGTCCTCGACCCGCCGTTCGCTGAGCTCGGCGACGAAGGCGCGGCCGATCGCCGCGTGGTCGTCCTTCAGCCCGCGCAGCTCCGAGCCGCCGTCGCCCGGGTCGTTGGCGCGCAGGCGCGCGGCGGCGCTCCGCAGCGCCGCCGGCACCGAGGCTTCGACCGCCTCCCGCTCCGCCGCGAAGCCGCTCGACACCGCGGCGGGCGCCGGCTGCTCGCGGGCCAGCGCGTCGAACCAGTCGAGATCGTCGATCAGCCGACCGCCCGCCGCCGTCCGCGAGCCCGCCCCGCTCGGCCGGTGAGGCAGGGAGACGAACGTCTCGCGCGCTGCCACCGTCGCCTCGTAGGCCTCGACCGCGGTCTGGGCGAGCCGTTCCTCTTCCGCCGCGCTCGGCGTCGCCGCCGCGCGCGCCGCCGCCATCGCTTCGAGCAGTTCGGCCAGCTTCTCGATCGCCGCCGCGGTGCCGCGCCGCAGCTGGTCTGGCGGGCGCCCCGGCCAGAGGCCGAAGATGGCGACGATCGAGAGCAGCCCGGCCACCCCCCAGCCCGCCAGCCGATCGGGGATTTCGCCGAACTGCGACTGCACCATCATCGCCACCACGAAGGTGAGGATCAGGACCAGCGAGGCGGCGGCGGCGTAGCCGTCGATCACCCCGGCGAAGAGGATCAGGAAGCCGAGCACCGCCATCGCCACCACCGCCAGCACGGTGCTGTGCGAGCAGAGGGTGCCGAGGGTGATCGTCACCGTCCCCGCCGCGAGCAGCGCCACGTAGGCGACGAAACGCACCGCCCGCGTGCCGCCGAAGTCGACGAACATCAGCATGCCGATCGAGCCGAAGGCGCCGAACAGGGCCATCTGCACCTGGTCGAAGACCTCGAGGCCGATCGCGACGGCGGCGGGCACGACGATCGCCGCGCGGACCGCGTTCTTCAGCGCGTATCGCCCGGGGTCGGAGATCGTCGGCCTCACCAGCCGAACATACTTCGACCGAGGATGGCCGACGCAGACTCCACCCAGACGGACGGCGCGGGCGCCGACGACACGCCCGGGGCGGGCACCACCCCCGTCTCCTCCGGCGGCCACACCGCCTGGGCGCGCAACCTGGCGACGCCGGTAAGGGACTTCCTCGGCACCGAGACCGGCTCGGCGCTGGTCGTCGTCGGCGCGGTGGTCGTCGCCCTCCTCTGGGCCAACATCGACAACGCGAGCTACACCGAAGTGTGGTCGACCCACCTCTCGATCCAGGTCGGCTCGCACGGGATCGCCAACGAGCTGCGGGTCTGGGTGAACGAGGGGCTGATGACGCTCTTCTTCCTCGTCGTCGGACTGGAGGCGAAGCGCGAGATCGACCTCGGCGAGCTGCGCGAGCACAACCGGCTCTGGTACCCGGCGCTGGCGGCGCTGGGCGGGGTCGCCGGCGCGGTCGGCATCTACCTGATCTTCAACGCGGGCGGCGCGGGCGGCAGCGGTTGGGGGGTCGCGATGTCGACCGACACGGCGCTGGCGCTCGGCGTCCTCGCCCTCGTCGCGCCCTCCGGCTCGACCCGCCTGCGCGTCTTCCTCCTCACCCTCGTCGTCTTCGACGACCTCGCGGCGCTGGTGATCATCGTCGTCGCCTACACCGAATCGATCGACGGCATGGCGCTGGCGATCGCGATCGGGCTCTTCGCGATCCTCGGGCTGCTGCGCTTCCTGCCGACGGCGCGCGGGCCGATCGCGGTCGTGGTCGGCACGGCGATCTGGGTCGCCCTATATGAGAGCGGGATCGACCCGGTGATCGCCGGCCTCGCGATCGGCCTGGTGACGAGCGCCTACCCGCCCTCGCGCCAGGAGCTGGAGCGCGCCACCGACCTCACCCGTGAGTTCCGCGAGCAGCCGACCCCCGGCCTCGCCTCGACCGCGCGCCGCAGCCTCGCCGAGGCGATCTCGCCGAACGAGCGCATCCAGTACGCCCTTCACCCGTGGACGAGCTACGTGATCGTGCCGCTCTTCGCGCTCGCCAACGCGGGCGTCCATATCACCGGCGGCCTGCTCTCCGAAACGGTCTCCTCGCCGATCACGCTCGGGATCGTGGTCGGCTACGTGGTCGGCAAGCCGCTCGGCATCTTCCTGCTGCCCTGGCTGGCGACCCGGGCGCCGGTCCGCAAGCTGGTCGGCGGCGGCAAGCTGACGATCACCTGGCCGGGACTGATCGGCACCGGCACCGCGGCCGGGGTCGGCTTCACCGTCTCCTTCCTGATCGCCAGCCTCGCCTTCACCGGGCCCCAGCTCGACCAGGCGAAGCTCGGCGTGCTCGCCGCCTGTCTGATCTCGCCGGTCGTCGCCGCGGGAGTCTTCCGGGGCACCCGCGTCCTGATCCCGCAGTCGCGCCGGCTCGAGCAGATCCGCCGCACCGCCGACACGATCATCGACCTCGACGACGACGTCGACCCGGAGCGCGACCACATCCGCGGCGACCCCAACGGCGTCGTCACCCTGGTCGAGTACGCCGACTTCGAGTGCCCCTACTGCGGTCGCGCCGAGCCGACCGTGCGCGAGCTGCTCGACATGCACCACGGCGGCGGCCTGCGCTACGTCTTCCGCCACCTGCCGCTGCAGGACGTCCACCCGCACGCGCAGCTCGCCGCGGAGGCGAGCGAGGCGGCGGCCGCGCAGGGCGCCTTCTGGCAGATGCACGACACCCTGATGGCCCATCAGGGGGAACTCGACCTCGACGACGTGCATCGCTACGCCGACGAGCTCGAACTCGACGCCGACCGGCTCGAAGAAGAGGTGCGCCGGCGGGTCTACCTGCCGCGCGTCTCCGAAGACGTGGCGAGCGCAGACGCCTCGGGCGTCTCCGGCACGCCGACCTTCTTCATCAACGGCCGCCGCCACCAGGGCGTCTACGACATCGACGCGCTGACCACCGCGATCGGCCGCGCCCGGGTGCTCGCGGAGGCCGAAGCGAAAGCGCTGGAGGAGAAGAAGCGGGCGAAGGAAGAGGCGAAGCGGCGCGAGACGGCGGGCCGGGCCTGACTTCGCTCCCAGGCCGGACGAGGAAGCGAAGCAGGCAATTCTCCAAAGCGAGCCCGAGATCTACGTCACGACCCCGCACTTCGACGGCTGCCAAGCGTCATCGACCTGCCACTTCTTGTCCCTTCCGCGAAGTCGCGCGCATTTCACAACGCCACCTCCGCCGTTTGGTGAGTTAGGGGCGCTATGGCGCCGTCAACTCAGCAAACGCCCGGACCCCCGTTGCGGAACTGTGTCGCCCTCCCCGCCCCGCCAAGCCCGAAACCAGACGCGCTACCCGCCGATCGGTAATCGGGGATTGGCGCCCCAGAAGACGAGCGTTCCGACCATGCCGATGATGTGGACGGCGACGATGTTGAAGGCCATCGACTTCGCCGTCGCGGTGCCGACGCCGACCGGGCCGCCGGAGGCGGTGTAGCCGTAGTAGCAGCCGACCAGCACGATCACGGTCGCCATCGTCATCCCCTTGGCGAGGCTGAAGAAGACGTCGGTGGGGTCCTGGAACATCCAGAAGATCAGCGTGTAGCCGCCCGAGGAGACGTCGCCGACCTGTTTCACCACCGAGAGGTAGCTAGCCAGGTACATGACGCCGATCCCGACCAGGTAGATGAACGGCAGCGCGATCCAGGCGCCGAACAGGCGCGAGGCGCAGAGGAAGGTGAGCGGCGGCACCCCCATCACTTCGAGCGCGTCGATCTCCTCGTTGATCCGCATCGCACCGATCTCGGCGACGATCCCGGTCCCCACCTTGGCCGAGAGGATGTAGCCGAAGGCGTACGGAAGTGCCTCGCGGAGGTCGCAGAAGGCGGCGAAGAGGCCGGCGTAGGAAGGCACCCCCTGGGCGCGGAAGAAGTAGGCGCCCTGCAGGCCGCACTGGAGCCCGAGGAGGAAGACGAAGCCCCAGATGATCAGCCCCGAGCCGAGGATCAGGATCCCCGCCTGCCGTAACGTCTCGCCGAAGAAGCGAAAGACGCGCCCCGAGTAGACGTGTCCCGCGACGGTCGCGCCGAAGCGGGAGATCTCCCCGAACGAGTCGAGGTAGCCGACCCCCGGCGGTCCGCCCCCGCTCATCGCACCGTCTGCAGTTCGGGATTGGTGGCGAGGAGGAGGGCGGTGAAGACGTAGTTGAAGGCGAAGACGGCGACAAACGAGATCACCACCGCCTGGTTGACCGCCCGGCCCACCCCGGCGGCGCCGCCGGAGGCGGTCATCCCCTTGAAGCAGCAGACGACGGCGATGATCGCGCCGAACATCGAGCACATCACCACCGAGGCCCAGACGTCGGTGACCGACGAGTTCGAGTAGAGGGTGGCGAAGAAGCCGCCGAGGCTCTGGTGGTAGATCAGCTCGGCGACGATGCCCGCGGCGAGGCCGAAGACGATCGCGAAGATGTCGAGCAGCGCGGTCACCACGACGAGCGCGACGAAACGCGGCACCACCAGGTTCTTGATCGGGTCGACGCCGAGGACCTGGAGGGCGTCGAGCTCCTCGCGGATCTTGCGGGCGCCGAGGTCGGCAGTGATCGCCGTTCCCGCCACGCCGCCGACGACGACGGCGGTGACGATCGGGCCGATCCAGCGGATCGCGGTGAGGACGAAGAAGCCGCCGAGCCGGTCGAGCGCCCCGAAGACCTGCAGCGGCCCGGCCGCCTGCAGCCCCGGGGCCCCGAGGTTGAGCGCGAAGGTCGAGACGAGCAGCGGCAGCCAGGAGAGGCGCAGGGTGAAGCCGAACTGCTCGACCAGCTCCTCACCGTACGGGTAGGGCGGGCGGACCGCCGACACCAGCGTCCGGGCGGTGAGGATGACCATGCTCCCCACCTGCTCGAACACCGGGCCGAGCCGGCCCAGCCGTCGCGCTATCGCTTCTGCCGCCACCAGCCCATCGCCCGGGCGAGCGGCCCGGCCTCCTCGATGTCGACGTCGCCGGCGGCGCTCTCGGCGCCGGCGCGGCGGCGGGCCTCCTCGCCGGCGCGGCGCTCCGCGGTACGGCGAGCCTCCGAGAGCTGGGCGACGAGCGTGTCGCGGGTCTGCTCGAGCTCCTCGACCCCGGCGACGTGGGCGAAGGTGACCCGGGGCGCGGTCGGCATGTCGGCGGGGATGAAGCGGGCGAAGTCGGCGAGGTCGCGCTCGAGCACGCCGATCTGGCGGCGCAGCTCCTGGCGCACGCCGATCGCTTCGGCCTCGGCGGCGTCGATGCCGCCGGGGGCGGGCGCGGCCTCACCGAGCTCCTCGCCGGGGATCGCCGCGCAGACCAGCGCGACCTCGGCCAGCTCGCGGGCCGAGAGCCCGGCGGCAAGCGCCTTGCGGATCGCCTCGGCGGCGATCTCCTCGAGCTCCGGCGCGCTGCGCACGTCGTTGGCGACGAAGGTGCCGCGGCCGTGCTGGCTCGCCACCAGGCCCTCGTCTTCGAGCCCGGCGTAAACGGCGCGCACCGTGTTCAGGTTCACCCCCGCCCACTCGGCGAGCCGCCGCACGCTCGGCAGTTTCTCCCCGGCCGGGAGGCGCCCGGTGGCGATCAGGGCCCGTAGGCGCAGTGTCAGCTGCAGGCCGACCGGGAGGTCGTCGTCCGGATCGACCGCGAAGGGATTCGGCGCCACAGCGCCGCTCGATACCAACTGTGCCATCGCACCAGCACAGTAGCACTCAAGGTGTGCGGAAATCTAGATCAGCACTGCGGCGGGCTATTCGCAGCTGGGGCGTTCGCCTTCCGGGATTTCGTGGACCTTGCCGTGGGCGTCGACGGCGATGCCGATCGGGCTCGGGGTCGAGGGGGTGTGGGCGACCGCGCCGTTGACCGAGAGGTGAACCGAGCCGTTGCCGAAGGCGGCCGTGTAGGAGCGCGCGTGGAACGGGCCCATCGTTTCGCCGGCGGCGAGGGTGAGCCCGTCGACCAGCGGCTTGCCCTTCGCGTCGAGCACGCAGGCCCAGACTTCGGCGGTCGGTTCGATCCGCAGGGCGACGCCGCGCGCCGCCTTCGCGCCGGCGCCGGCGCCCGCCGCACCGTTCTTGGCCCCGGCGGCCGCCCCGTTGGCGCCGCCCTTGCCCGCGCCCTTCGCGCCCGCCTTGCCGTTCGCGTTGCCGGCCGCGTTCTGCCCTTCCTGCGTCCCGCCACCGCCGCCCGAGACGAGCAGCACGACCACGACGACGATCGCCACCGCCACCGCCGCGGCGCCGACCCAGGCGTAGATCCCCTGCCGCCGCCGGCGCCGCCGCAGCGCCTCGGCCTTCCGCGAGGTGGTCCGGGCGAAGGGCGAGGTCGGTGCCTCGCCGCGGTCGCCGCCGCCCCGCCGGCGTCGGTATTCCTCGACCAGCGGCTCGGGGTCGACGTCGAGGAACTGCGCGTACTTGCGGATGAAGGAGCGCGCGTAGAACTCCTCGGGCAGCGCGTCCCAGTCTTCCTGCTCGATCGCGCGCAGGTAGCGGGGGCGGATCCCCGTGGCGGAATGGACCTCCTCGAGGTCAACCGCCCGCCGCGTCCGCGCCTCGGCAAGGGTGTCGCCGATTACACCCACGTCTCAATTGTGCAAGGTCCGGGCGCGGGCGGGGTTAAGTTCGCGGCGGCGCCCGGGAAATCTCATGCGGCGATCGGGCGGTCGCCGGCCCGGTCGCCCGCCAGGGCCTCCCCGCCGACCGCCGCCGGTTCGCCCGCGACGGCGAGCCCCTCCTCGGCGACGTCGCGCACCTTCGACATCGGCGAGGGCAGCAGCCAGAGGACGCCGGCGAGGCCGCCGATCGCGGTGATCCACATCGTCGTCCGCAGGCCGATCGCGGTCGCGAGGAGGCCCCCCGCCAGCGCCCCGATCGGCCGGATCCCCCAGTTGACGAAGAGGATCGCGCCCCAGACGCGGGAGCGGAGCTGGTCGGGGATCAGCACCGCCTGCACGGAGTAGAGGCCGACGTCGAGCACCATCACGCCGACCCCGGAGATGAACTCGGCGATCGTCAGCAGCACCATCGAGACGGCGGGCGGGCCGTGAGCGATCGGCACCAGGATCAGCGGCAGCGGCGTCAGCACGAAGGAGATCAGCAGCGCGTTGCCGAGGCCGATCCGCGCGCTCAGCGGCCGCGCCAGCGCGGTGCCGAGCACGGAGCCGAGCGCGCCGACCCCGAGCGCGACGCCGATCGCGCCGGAGCCGAGGTGGAGCTCGCGGGTGGCGAAGAGGACGAGCATCGCCCAGAAGGCGGTGTTGAAGAGGTTGAAGGTGGCGGTGCCGAGCAGCGAGGCCTGCAGCAGGGGTGTGCGGCGGACGAAGCGGGCGCCGGCCGCGAGGCCACCCGAGTCGGGCGAGGCCACGGGCGGCTCGGGGACCTCGGCGCGCCGCACGAAGAGCGCCGAGAAGATGAAGCTGACGCCGTCGACCGCGATCGCCACCGGCGCGGTCAGCGCCGCGACGAGCAGTCCGCCGAGCGCCTTGCCGCCGACGATCGCCACCGAGCGGCTGCCGAGCAGGAGCGAGTTGGCCTCGATGTAGTCGCGGGGTCGGACCAGCGAGGTGAAGACGGTCTGTTCGGCGACCATGAAGAGGATGCCGAGCGTGCCGGTGGCGAACGCGACGACGTAGAGGATCGACAGGGTGAGGACGCCGAAGGCGGCGGCGAGCGGCAGCGCCAGCAGCAGGGCCGCGCGGCCGAGGTCGGCGACGATCAGGATCGCGCGGCGACTGCTGCGGCGGTCGGCCCAGGCGCCCAGGTGGACGGCGAAGAGCAGGCTCGGCGCCAGCTCGACCGCCGCCAGGAACCCCATCTGCGTGGCGTTAGCGTGAAGGGTAAGGACGGCGAGCAGGGGGATCGCGAGGAGCGAGATCTGGTCGCCGAAGATGGAGATGGTCTGCCCCGTCCAGTACTCCCGGAAGGGGCGGTTGACGCGCAGCAGTCGTGGGATCCGGCGGCGCATCACTTGGGCGGCCGGTCGTCGGCGATCGGGAAGCCGAGCTGGATGTAGGTGACGGTGCGGGCGCCCTCCGGCTGGTCCTCGGGCCGGCCGACCCGCTTCATGTAGGGCTCGAGGATCGCCGCGACCTGGCGCTCGACCTCTTCGAGCTCCGCCGGCGTGACGGCGATCATCCGATCGCTGAGTTCCGCCGCCTCCGACCAGTCGTGGGGCTCACTGTCACGCCGGTCGACCCATTGCATCGCCTCGTCGAACCAGCGCTCGACGGTGACCCGAGTGAGGAGGTCCCCCGCCTCGTCGACCTCCTCACTCGGGCCCCTGGCCGCCCATTCGTGGCCGTTCGCGGTCGCCTGCCACGGCCGCTCGCGCCCCCGTCCCCCGCCGGCCTCCTCGACCAGCCCCCACTTCGCCAGCGAGCGGAGGTGGAAGGAGCAGCCCGCGGGGCTCTCGCCGATCCGCTCCCCCGCCTGCGTCGCCGTCAACGGACCCAACCGGCGCAGCAGCGAGATCAGCTTCAGCCGGGTCGGGTGGGCGACGGCGCGCAGCGCGCGCGGGTCGGTGAGTTGGACGATCCCCTCTGCCATCGTGTCGAAAGATACCTTTCGAAAGAGTTCTTTTCAACGACGAAACGCGGTATTTGCGCTTCATCAACGCACGGCGACCGCAGAAATCCCCGGCGCGCCGAGCTCAGCGGTGCTTGACGCCCTCCTGGGCGTTCGGCGCCAGGGTCTGACCCTTGACCGGCGCGTCGCCGAGCGCCTCGTCGATCGCCGCGAGCACATCGGCGGATAGTTCGATCCCCGAGGCGGCGGCGTTGGCATGCACCTGCTCGGGGCGGGAGGCGCCGACGATCGCCGCCGCCACCTCCGGGCGCCGCAGCACCCAGGCGAGCGCCAGCTCGACCATGCTCAGCCCCTCGCCCTCGGCGATCGGCCGCAGCCGCTCGACCGCTTCGAGGATGTCGTCGGCCATCAGCCGGTCGATGAAGGCGCTCATCGAATCGCTGGCCGCGCGCGAGTCGGCGGGTGGCGCCTCGCCCGGTTTGTACTTGCCGGTCAGCACGCCCTGGGCGAGCGGCGACCAGACGATCTGCGAGATCCCGTTGGCGGCGCTGAGCGGGAAGACCTCCGCCTCGGGCGCCCGCCAGATCATCGAGTACTGCGGCTGCGAGGAGACGAAGAGGTCCGGGCCGGCGATGTCGAGCGCCGCCTGGATCTGCTCCGGCGTCCACTCGCTGAAGCCGAGGTAGCGGGCCTTGCCGTCGCTGACGACTTTCTGCAGCGCCTCGATCGTCTCCTCGATCGGCACGTCGGGATCGAAGCGGTGCGCCTGGTAGAGGTCGACGTGGTCGGTCCGCAGGCGCTCCAGCGAGGCGTCGATCTGCTTGGCGATCTGCGCCGCCGACAGGCCGCGGTCGTCGGGGTCGTCGGACATCTGCCCCCAGACCTTGGTCGCCAGGATGTAGCTGTCGCGGGGGCGGTCGGAGAGGATCTCGCCCCAGGCGGTCTCGGCGGCGCCGCGCCCGTAGACGTTGGCGGTGTCGAAGAAGTTGATGCCGACCTCGAAGGCGGCGTCGGTGCAGGCTCGGGTCTGGTCGAACTCGATCCCGCCGGCGTAGGTGAGCCAGGCCCCGAGGGCGATCTCCGATACCTCGAGGTCCGAACTGCCGAGCTTGCGATAGCGCATGGGTCTCCTTTGTCGCGGGGTTCCGCGCAAGGACTACCCGATGGGAGCGCTCGGCATCCCGCCGGATGGCGGGGCGGGGGGCGCCGCCCTCAGTAGCCGACCGGGTGGCGGACGACGAAGCCCTTCGGGTAGGGCGGTTCGGCGTGCCAGCGCGGGCCGGTTTCGCCGGTTACGTCACCGCCGGTGTCCCAGCGGAGGCCGGCGACGACCATGTAGACGTGCGCCTTGTTGGCGTAGATCGTGATCCACTGGCCGGGGCCGGGTTCGCCCCAGGTCATGAAGGAGCCGGAGACGAGTGGCGCTTCCAGCAGCTTGCCGCCGTGCAGCGCGTAGGAGACCGAGCCGGAGCAGTCGTAGCCTCTGGCGGCCCAGCTGAGGTGCCCGCCACCCCATATATATGGGGTGGCGCGAATGTGGTTGGCGGCGGCGATCACCTGCTTGACCGCGGTCGGCGCCGCGGCCGGGGCGAGCGCCTTGGTGCCGCGCATCGTCGCGAGCGCGCCGGGGGCGGTCGGCGGGCCCGGCGCCGGGGTGGGGACGCCGCTCGGTTCGGTCACCCCAGGGACTTCGGTTTCCGCGGTGGAGGCGGGGATCGAGGGCGTTTCGACGACTTCGCCCGAGTAGGAGGACGAGAAGCCGCCAGATTCGGCGTGGGTGGTGGGGGCGAGGGCGAGGGCGGCGAGCCAGGCGAGGGCGAAACCCCAGGCAACCAGCCGGGTTTGCGGGGTCAATGCATGCGGTCGCCTCGCGAAGCTCACCAGAGCCTGATCGGCGCCCGCCGGAGAGCGTGAAATTTTGCACGTCGACGCCCAAACGCGAATTCCTTCCCGCCGCCAGGTAAAAACCTCGCCCGTGCGCCGCCTCGCCCTGATCCTCGTCCTCACCGCCGCCCTCTTCGGCGCGGTCGGGGCCGCCGCCGCCCAGGCCTCGCCCTGGACGCTGACCAACCTCAACCTCGGCGACGGGGAAACGATCTTCGGCATGCACTGCGAAGGAAGCGGCTTCTGCGTCGGGGTCGGTCAGGAAGGCGTGGTGATCCAGTCGACCGCGCCGACCGCGGGCGCCTCGGCCTGGACGGTCGGCCACGTCGGCCTCGGCGAAGAACTGAACGGCAACCTGCGCGGGATCTCCTGCCCGTCTTCGACGCTGTGCGTCGCGGTCGACTTCAGCGGCGGCGTCTGGACGACCACCGACCCCGGCGCCGGCGCGGCCTCCTGGACGCCGACCAAGATCCCGAAAGCGAAGTCGCTCTTCGCGGTCGAATGTCAGTCGACGACCCAGTGCGTGCTGGTCGGCGCCGGCGGCCTGGTCATCACCTCGAGCAACCCGACCGGAGGCGCCGCCGCCTGGACCCGGACGACGCTGCCCGGCGGCCCGCCGCTGCGCGCCATCTCCTGCACCGGCAGCCTCTGCGTGGCGAGCGCCTTCAGCGGCGAGATCTGGACGACCCACGCGCCCGCCGGCGGCGCCGCCGCCTGGACCCTGGTCGGCAGCCCCGCGGGCGAACTGCCGATGCTCGGGCTCACCTGCCAGAACGAATCGCTCTGCGTGGCGGGCGACGAAGGTGCCGTCTTCGTCTCCACCGCGCCGACCTCCGGCGTGTCGGCCTGGCCCTTCGCGCCGCTACAGCGCCGCTTCCAGATCGTCGCGGCCTCCTGCGGCTCGCCGACCCTCTGCGTCCTCACCAGCAACAACGGCGAAGTGACCGCCTCGACCAACCCGACGGGTGGCTCCCAGACCTGGCTCACCGAACACCTGATCAAAGGCGTCACCAACGCCCTCTTCGGCCTCTCCTGCCCATCGGAAACCCTCTGCGTCGCGGCGGGCAAATTCGGCCAGATTCTCACCACCACCGCGCCCGCCGCGACCGGCCTGCCGGAACCGCCGCCGCCCCCGCCGCCGCCGTCGACGCTCCTCATGCACGCGCCGCCGAAGGTCATCCACCTCGGCGTCCACACCCCGACCCCGACCGTCGCCTTCCGCTTCAAGGGCGAGGGCGTCGGCCCGTTCTGGTTCCGCTGCAAGATCGACTCCCGCCCCGGCACCATCTGCGCGGCGCCGCGCAAGGTCCGCGTCGGCGTCGGCACCCACGCCTTCCGCGTCCGCGCCTTCGGCCCCGGCGGCGCCGCCGCGACCCAGGTCGTCTACCGCTTCAAGGTCGAACGGGCGAAGCCGAAACCCAAACCGAAGCCGAAGAACCACTCGAAGCCGGCCGGGAAGAGCCAGACGGCGACGCTTTAGCGGCCCCCGCCCGGATGCCCGCTCGTCATTTCGCGGTCGACTTCGCCGCCTTCCAGGTTCGCTTTGTCGATCGTCCCCGCCACCGTCGAGATCGGCGCGGTCGATCACGCCGTGCGAAGGATCAGCCCAGTAGATGTGCGAGCATTCCACGGCGATCCCTTCGCAGGCCGAGAAGGTTTCCGTCGGGGTGCCCGGAGGAGAGTTGGACCGATCGGGTTCGATGAAGTGTTCCTGCAGCCACGACCCGTCGTTGTTCACCCGCAACCTCGTTGGCCGAGCCAACGTCGGCCCCGGCTTGCGATCAGGCCGCGATCAGTTCGAGGGGCGCCTTCTTACGCCGGGACTCGCCGCCCATCTCGATGACCTTTGACCCGGGTTTGTCCTCCCGGTCCTGAGCCAGACCATCGGCGACGGCGGCGAGGCTCTGCATCCCCTGCTCCCCCTCCTCCTCGATCTTCTGCCTGGCCAGCTTTTCGACCCCTTTCGCCTCCTTCTGCAGCGGGTCGCCGACTTTCTTCGAGAACTCGTGGAGCACCTTGGGCACCCATGGATCTCGCGTGAGGGGGAGCCGCTCGTCCGGCGTCCCGAGCATCTGGATCAGGCGGTCGACGATCTCGTCGAGGTCACCGCATTCGGGTGAGATCGCCCGCATCCAGCCACGCTCGACCTCGCAGGCGGCGACGCCAGCCGGGCTGTTCAACTCCAAGTAGATTTCCTCGGCGCGGCGGATCAGAGCTTTGACTTCCCGGTCGTCAGGAGGGATTCCGAGATCGGACAGGTGACGGGCGACGGTCGCCTGCCGGCGGGCATTGAGCGCGATGCCCTCCATGTGCCCGGCGCGGTCGAACACCTCCTGTGCATCCCGCAGGATGACCTGCGACCGCTCCAGATCACCGTCCTGGAACTGGGTGGCGGCCATTCCCGACATCGCGAAAGCCATCACGCCTCGCAAGCCGAGCTTCTCAGCGCGGTCGAAGCCGTCTCCAAGCAGCGCCCGTGCCTCCTCGGTCCTACCTTGACAGCGGCGCACCTCGCCCATCTGCATCAGGCAATAGGCGGACGCGCGTTCCAGCGGATGACCGCCCTTCGTGGCCAGGACCTCGGCGTGCTGCAGGCAACTCCAGGCGACATCGAAACGCTGCAGTAGCCGTAGGCAGGAGCCGAACAGAAGCCAGCACCGCGTGCGCCCGTAGTCATCGTCCAGGTCGTCGAAGATGTGAAGTCCGGAGGCCGCATACCGGAGTGATGCCTCGTACTGGGATTGCTCGCGAAGGTTGTCGGCGAGCCCGACCACGCTCCAGGCGCAGCGGCTCCGCCACAGCTCTTTCTCGGACTTCGGACGTTCCTCGACCAGCGCGCCGAACATCGAGGTCGCCGTATTGAGGTGACGGGCGAGGGCGGCCATGTCGGTCTCGCCGAGGTCGCCGGACTTGCCCCGCTCGTATTCAAGGTGGGCGATCGCCGGGTAGACGAGGTGTGGGTCCAATCCCTGCTCGCCAAACGCCAGTCCCCTCATGACCTTCAGGGAGGCATTTCGTTTTCTGACCTGATGCGCCTGGCGCTGCGTGATCGTCAACTCGACCAGCGCCTCGAGGGCCAGCTCGCTCGCACCGAGCTCCTCCGCCTGGGCCCTGATGTCCTCCAACCGTTCCGCCGCTTCACTTAGACGGTGACTGCGCCTGCGCATGGTCTTGGCACCCCAGAGCGCCTCCCACAGGAACTCGACCTCCTCGTCGCGGTTCGGCGGGGCCGGACTCTTGCCGGGCGGACCGAAGCTCAGATGACGACCGAGCTCGGAACGGCCTTCGTCGGTCAGCGAGTAGATGCCGCGGCGACGGTCGTCGGGGTCCGTATCGACGGTGACCAGGCCCGCCTCACGAAGCTCCCGCAATTTCCTGCTGACCGACTCTTTCTGCGCCCGAACGATTTTCGCGAGATCGGACGAGGCGATGCCGCCTTCACCCAACGCCGCCAGCAGGCGACGGCGAAGCGGCTCTTCCCGCTCGATCTCGCGCACGCGTCGACGTTCCGCTTCCAGCCGGCCGGCTGGAGCGGTTTTCGCTTTCTTCATCATTCGTCTCCTTGACGACGGGCCCTCTTCGGAGGGCAGAGCTTGGTCATTGACCGATCATTGACTACGAGTTATATCGCTTTGGTACCCGGCAGTCTGCGCACCAAGCACTACTGGACATTTTTCCTGCAAAGTAGGTCCCTGAAAGAGATGACCGGCCATCAAAACCAACTCATCGCCGCGGGGAGTGGCTGGTTCGGATCGAGCACGCCCAACACCGGAGCGGGGCCATTGCCGGCGGCCGGAAGCGCGGCGGACTGCTCGGCCGGAGCCTCCCGCGGCACCGCGCAAAGACACAGGAACGGCTTGCCGGCATCTCCCCAGCGCGTGTTCGCGATGACCGCCACGCCTTGGCAGTAGCCGGCGATGTCACAGATCGGCGAATTGAACGACCCGATCTTCTTGGTCATCGCAGGGACCAGCAAGAGATTGACTCCGGCGGCGACGAGCAGGCCGGGGATCGTCTTTTCCTGCAGGTCCGCGCAGATCGCCACGGCCAGCCGAGTCCGGTCGCCGGACAGGACCATGATGGTCGTCTGCCCTCGGGTCAGGTCCTCGAGGAGCGGCCTCCCGCCGTCGACGTCGGTCGTCTCGAACGCTTTGTGCTTGCGGGCCATGGCAACGAACCGCCCGTCCAGGTAGATGCGCGCTTCGTTCACCCGGATTGCCGCGTCGTTCCCGGCCCGTTCCTCGGCGTGTGCGCTCCCACCGACCACGATCGGAGGGAAGTCTTCGAAGCCGTCTGCGATCCGTGCCTCCAAGGCATCCGGCGTCGGCAGGCTGAGCTCGGGCAGTACCGCCAGATTCGCCCCCTCCCCCCTTGCTTTCTCGAGCAGTTTCGCGATCGCGTCCTCGTCCCACTCCTGCGGACGCACGTTGAAGAAGCGGCCGTCGGTTCGGCTGTAGTCGAACTTCTCGCCGCCCGGAGGGTGAATCGTGGCAATCCGCGGCAACGCCTTTTCCCCGTCCCAGGTCAACTCATCCAGACGGTCACGGTGGGCGAAGTCGAGGACGACCCTGACCTGCCCTCCGGCGGGTACGCCATAGAGGTCGTACGGGAGCGGAGCCAACAGGGTCGCGTTGCTGAGCTTCTCGAGCCCGGTCGTGCAGTGTGAGCCCATCGAGTTGGGTAGCGGACGTTTCGCGAACCGCACCGGAAGCCCGTACTCGAGGTTGAGCTGCTCGCAGGTAGTCGCGAAGAACTCGCCGAGGGGACGCCTGCAAAGCCCGCGCAAGATGGCGAGGCAGTCGAGTGGAGAACGTGCCCCCGTGCGTTTCAGCGCTTGCATGACTTTCGACCCGAACTGCCGCTCGAAGCGGCCGGGGTTCCCGATCAGCTTTTCCCACCCGTCAGCCGAGAGATCGCCGGTCCACGCTTCCAGTCGCTTGATTTCTTCGCCGGTGCGCAGCTGCCCTGTCATCTCGACGAGTTCGAATTCCCGCTCCAGGCAAGCCGCTCCGAGGCGCCGCGCGAGGTCGAGCAGGGAGTCGGCTGCCTCCAGATGAGACATGAAGTCACCCACCGCCATCTGCGTTCGAAATCTCCCTGCCGCTGTGCTGGACGATACCGCTCAGATATCAAAGCAGTACTCGCCGTCGCGCGCGTGCCTACGACTGAGGAGTTCGCGCCGGACCCCGGCGGCGGGGCCCGGCATTCTCGCGGGTGGGCTAGCCGGTTTCGCCCCCGACCTGGGTCGTCACTTTCACCGTTCCGCCGGAGACCTTTGCGCCCTTCACCGAGAACGAGAGGATGCCGGGGCGGAGGTGGGCGACTTTCAGGACGGTGAAGGTGCTGCTCGTCGCGGCGGTGGTGACTTTCAGCTTCTTCGGCTTGGGGGCTTTCTGTGGGCGGCCGACGGCGACGAGTTTGCCGTGGGATTTGATTTGCAGGCCGGTGAGCTTGAATTTGTCGCCCGGGTTCGCCCAGGTGAGGGTGACGCGGAGGACGTGGGTCTTCGGGCCGATCGTGATCGTGTGGGTTTTGCTCTGGCCCTGGGCGAGTTCGTCGGTGAACTGGCGCGGCGGGGTCTTGCAGGTGAGGGCGGCGCCGACGCTGTTGACGACGGCCTGGATCTGGCTCGCGTCTTCGAGGTCGAAGACCTGGCCGCCGGTGTCGTTGGCGATTTTTTTGAGGCGGGCCCTGTCTTCGGGTGAGCTGACGCCGGTGCCGAAGCCGATCACGTAGGTGGGCACGTTGTGGGCGAGGTGCGCTTCGTTGTAGGTACCCTCGTCGTGGCCGCCGTCGGTGAGGAAGATGCGCGCCTGCGAGCTCGGGTCGTCGGCGTCGGCCTTGGCGAAGGCGCCGTTGTAGTCGGTCGCCCCGTCGTCGCCATTGATGTTCGCTTTCAGCGCTTCCTGCATCGCCGCCGAGTTGGGCTGAATCGCCTCGGGCGGGAAGAGGGTCTTGGCGGGCGGGATCCCTTCGAAGATGCCGGGGATTCCTTCGATGCCGGAGCCGAACTCGACCGCGCCGAGCGTCGTCGACGGCGGCAGCGTCGCGATCAGCAGATTCATCGCCTGCACGCGCAGCTTGTTGGGGTCGGTGACCGACATCGAGCCGGAGTCGTCGATGATCGTCTCGATGTTGGTCTTCGGCGTGCAGCCGGCCGAGCCGGTTGCGATCGGCGCCGCCGACGCGGTGTCGGCGAAGAACGCGACGACGAGCAGGCCGCAGAGGGCGACCGCGGCGAGTGCCTTGCGCATGGACTTCATTTCCTCTCCCTCGGGGTGGGTGACGAGACGTGGACTGGGTGACGGAGCGCCGGGACGAAGGCGCCGGGGAACCCGCCCAGCCTAACCGCCCCGACCGGGTCGCGGACGGAAATCTGGCCTCCTCTGGAGCCGCCGTGCTACAGTTAACCCAATGGTTAACAGTTCGTTCAAGGCCCTGTCCCATCCGATCCGCCGACAGATCGTCGAACGGCTCGCCGCCGGGCCCGCCACGGTGGGCGAAGTGACGAGCGACTTCGGCGTCTCCAAGCCCGCGATCTCCAAGCACCTGAAGGTGCTCGAGGAGTCCGGCGTCGTCAGCCGCGTCATCGACGGCCGCACCCACGTGCTGTCGCTGAAGACGGACGCGCTCGACGAGGCGACCGAGTGGATGGTCCGCCAGCGCGAGATCTGGACCCGCCTGTTCGACGTCGTCGAGGATCACCTGAAGGAGGAGAAGCGATGAACCTGCCGCCCGTCGTGCCACCAGAGGAGTGGAGCGCCGCCCGCGAGGAGCTCCTGGTCAAGGAGAAGGAATTGACGCGCGCCCGTGACGCACTTGCCGCCGAACGCCGGCGGATGCCGCGCCAGGCGGTGACGAAGCAGTACAGCTTCGACGGGCCCGACGGCCCGGTGAGCCTGCTCGACCTTTTCGAAGGCCGCCGCCAGCTCGTCATCTACCGCTTCTTCTTCGAGCCGGGGGTCCACGGATGGCCGGAGAGCGGCTGCCGCGGCTGCTCCCTCTGCGCCGACCAGGACGCCCACGTCGCCCACCTGAACGCCCGCGACACCACCCTCGCCTACGCCTCGCGCGCCCCACAGGAGGAGATCGCGCGCTACCGTGAGCGGATGGGCTGGGAAGTGCCCTGGTACACGATCACCGACGAGTGGGACTCCGACTTCGGTGTCGACGAATGGCACGGCACCAACGTCTTCCTGCGCGACGGCGACGACGTCTTCCGCACCTACTTCGTCGACAAGCGCGGCGACGAATCGCTCGGCACCACCTGGAGCTACCTCGACATCACCCCGCTCGGCCGCCAGGAGATCTGGGAGGACTCGCCGGAGGGGTACCCACAGACCCAGTCATATGTGTGGTGGAACCTGCACGACGAGTACGACGAAGCGACCGACTTCGAGCGCGCCCTCTCCCCGGAGACCGCCTCGCAGCGGGGGGCCGCCAGTGTCTGAGCAGACCGGCACCGAGACGCTGCGGATCGAGCGCACCTTCCAGGCGCCGGTCCAGGCGGTCTTCGACGCCTGGACCAACGAGGACGTCCTGCGCCGCTGGTTCCACGTCGAACCTCACTGGGAGACGGCGGAGGCCTCGGTCGACGTGCGGGTCGGCGGCGCCGTGCGCCTCGCCATGCGCGACCCGGAGAAGGACGCGGTCTACGCCGCCTCCGGCGAGTACACCGAGGTCGACCCGCCCACCCGCCTCGCCTTCACCTGGAACTGGGACGACGGCGCCAGGGACACCTTGATCGAGGTCGACTTCGAAGCGCGGGGCGAGGACACCACCCACGTCCGCTTCACCCACAGCGGCCTCCCCGACGAGGCCTCGAAGCTCGACCACGAAAGCGGCTGGAGCAGATGCCTCAACAACCTCGCCGCGGCGCTGGCGGCCGAGCGGTGATCCCGCTCGGCCACATCGCCGGGATACCGGTCGAGGAGACGGCGCTCAGCTTCGGGCCGGTTCTGCTGACCGCCGGCGGGGTGGTGACGCTGAAGGTTCGCGAGCGTTTGGGGCGGCTGCGGGGCGAGGGCTCTCGCGGCGAGCGGGCCGGGCGCGGGGACGAGCATCCCCGCCATCGGCGCCCCTAAACCCGCCCTGCGCGCGAAAACGACCTACGGCGCGGCTACCGTCCCTCGTTGAAAGTCCGCATGGGAGCGGAGCACCGAGAGGTTCGGAGGTTGATCGATGGCACTCGTAGGCAAGGATGAGCTGGCCCGTGACGTCGCCGAGAGAAGCGGGCTCGGCCTCGGCGAGGCGAAGCGCGCCCTCGAGGCGACGCTGAAGGCGATCGAGGAGCAGATGGGCGAAGGCAACGAAGTGAGGCTGACCGGCTTCGGCAAGTTCTCGGTCTCACATCGTGAGGCGCGGATGGGCCGCAATCCGCAGACCGGCGAAACGATGCAGATCGCCGCGAAGACGGTGCCGAGGTTCAGTGCGGGCGCCGAGCTGAAGAAAGCGGTCGAGTAGGGTGCGGGCCGGGTCGCCGCCTCGGGCGACCCGGCCGCGCATCGCGTCGGGGGGCGGTCCAGGAAGCTCAGTCGTCCATCGGTTCGAGCCGCCCCTGCGGCGGAAGCCAGAAGTAGTGGCGGCGCGCCTCCACCGGCGAGGCCGTCCGGTACATCCCGGGGCGCAGGCTGACCCGGGTCACGGCGTCGTAGTCGTCGCGGGCCCGTCCCTGCCGACGACCTCCCGGCTGCGGCGGAGTTCTTCGACCGTGTAGAGCATGGTCCGAGCATCGCCCCGGCGGGCGCCGCGCGCCTCCGTAGTTCCCCTACGCGTTCATTTCGGTACCGGTGCGGTCCCGCAGGCGGCCGTTCCGGAGACCGCTGAACGGTCCCGTTCAGGCCGACCCGGATCGTCGCCGGGCCACGACGCGTTTCTAACCTCCGTGGATGGCAGCACTCCAGTTCTGGATCCGCGGCGAGCTCGGTGCCGAGCAGTGCGAGCGGCTCACCGAGATCGGCGCCCGCGCCGTCCCGATGGCTCGCAACGGCAACGGCGACGATGGCGAGCTGCGGCGCGCCGCCTGGACGATGATCGAGGCGCGGCCGGGCGAGCCGGAGACCGAGCGGGCCCGACTCGCCGCGCTGATCGGCGCCGAGACCGACGAGCTCACCGGTCCCTACGCCTTCCACTGAGCGCGGCGCTCAACCGCCCGGCGCGAACCCGATCCCGGCGCCGAACGGGTAGAGCACGTTCGCGGACGACGGCGCGGTGACGGTCACCGGCAGCTTCCCGCGCGGCTCGACTTCGCCGAACATCGCTTCGACCATCGCGTCGAGCGAGGGTGGCTGGTAGCTGTAGCTGGTGAGAAAGGTCGGCGCGCCGGGGAGGTAGGCGACGTCGTAGGGCGTGCCGACCGCGGCGACGACGACCGGCTTGCCGGTGGCGAGCAGCTGGTTGACCAGTTCGATCTGGGACGCCCCCGGCGTCCAGGCGTTGAAGGTGGAGACGACGACGAGTTCGCTCGCCCGCGCCGCCGCCACCGCTTCGGCGATCGCTTCCGGGCTCGGACTGAAGCCGGTGTCGAGCACCTGCGGGGCGAGCCCGTGGGCGGCGATCGCCTGGCCGAGCGTCGCCGTCGTCACTTCGCCGAAGCCGGTGACGAGGACCTTCCGCCCCGAATCGGGGGCGAGCGGCAGCAGGCCGGCTTCGTTGCGTAGCAGGGAGATCGAGCGCTGCGCGGCCCGCCTCGCCACCGCCAGGTGCGCCGGCGTGCCGACCAGCCGCTTCACCCGGCCTTGCGTGGTGAACGGGTCGGCGACCAGCCCGAGCTTCCACTTCAGCCGCAGCACCCTCACCACCGAGGACTTCAGCGCCCGCATCCGGTCGGGGCTCCGCTTCACCGCGGCGAGGACGGCGCGGCGGGCGGCGAGGAGGTCGGCGGGCGGCTTGTCGGAGCCTTCGAGTTCTTCCGGCTGGGCGATCTCGAGCAGCTGGTCGTTGCCCGCCCGGAACGCCCGCAGGGCGACCTGGGCCGGCGGAAAGGAGCTGACCGCGGCCGCGTCGAGGGCGTCGGTGGTGATCAGCCCCTGGTAGCCGAGGTAGCCGCGCAACTGGCCTTTGACCCAGAACGGCGACAGGCTCGAGGGCCACTTCGAGCCGCTGATCTTGGGGAAGAGGATGTGGGTGACCATCACCTGATCGACCCCCGCGTGGATCGCCGCGGCCGGCGTCGGGAAGTTCTCCCGGTGCACTTCGGCGAGGGTCTGCGGCGAGGAGACGGCGCCGTCATCGGGGTTGATCGCGACGTCGCCGAGGCCGGGGAAGTGCTTGGCGGTCGCGGCGACGCCGGTCGAGCCCGCGTCGGCCTGGTAGCCGCGGACCGCGGCGGTGCCGAACTTCGCCACGAACGCCGGGCGGTCGCCGAACGAGCGCACCCCGTCGGCTTCGTTCAGGGGATCGAGGTTGGTGTCGACGACGGGCGCGTTGTCGACGTTGATCCCCATCGCCCGCAGCTCTTCGCCGGTGATCCGCGCGGCCCGCTGGGTGAGCCCGAGGCCGCGGGTCGCGCCGAGCGCCATGTTGCCGGGGAAGACGGTGGCGGGCGCCCCGATCCGCGTCACCTCCCCCTCCTCCTGGTCGGTGCTGATCAGCATCGGCACTCCGGCGCCCTGCCCGCTCGCCACCCGCTGGATGCCGTTGGAGAGCGCCGCGATCTTGCCCGGGTCTTCCAGCTTGTTCGACCAGTCGAAGTAGATGACCCCGCCGGGCTTGAACTTGCGGATCAGCTGGGCGATGTCGGAGACCCCGTAGAAGCGCCGGTTGAGCTTCACCATCTGCGGGTCCTTGTCGTGGAGGCCGGTCCCGAAGCCGTTGATCACGAACAGCTGCCCGACCTTTTCCTCGAGCGTCATCTTCGCCAGGGTGCGGTGGATCCAGGCCCGCTCGGCGGCGGGGACGCGCGGGCTCGCGGCTCGGGCGACGCTCGGGGCGGCGGCCGACGCGCCGACGATCGCCAGGCAGGCGAGAGGCAGCGGCGCGAGGGTTCGAGCCCTCGCGATGAGATGCGATGAAGGGGAGCCGGCCACGAGCGGCGGCGATTCTCGCATGGCCTCGCGCCCACATCGGTCATCCGCCGAGCGCCGCCGGGTTTGAAAGCCACAACCTGCCTTGACATGCGGTCGGCGGAGGCGTCTACTCGCGTTGAGCAGGGATCTCACACCAAAAACTTCATAACCCGCCTGGAGGCGATGAAAATGGCCGCGACCGAGATCGATCCCGACAAGCTCGAAGCATTCATGGGCCAGGCGGTGACTGACATGGGGGCGGTGATCAGCGCGCCGCTCTTCGTCATCGGCGAGCGCCTCGGCCTCTACAAGGCGATGGCGGGCGCCGGGCCGATCACCTCCGACGAAGTGGCCGAACGGGCCGGGGTCGCCGAGCGCTCGGTGAGGGAGTGGCTGCGCAACCAGGCGGCCGGCGGCTACGTCACCTACGACGCGGCGACGGACACCTACGAACTGCCGCCCGAGCAGGCGCTCGCGCTGGCCGACGAGGAGAGCCCCTTCTACCTCCTCGGCGCCTACGAGCTGATCGCGTCCCTCTACGCCGACGAGGACAAGATCGCCGCCGCCTTCAAGAGCGGCGACGGCATGGGCTGGCACGAGCACGACCACCGCCTCTTCAAAGGGACCGAGCGCTTCTTCCGCCCCGGCTACAAAGGCCACCTCGTCGCCGAGTGGATCCCGGCGCTCGACGGGGTCGAGGAGAAGCTCACCGAGGGGGCGAAGGTGGCCGACGTCGGCTGCGGCCACGGCGCCTCGACGGTGCTGATGGCGGAGGCCTTCCCGAACTCCGAGTTCCACGGCTTCGACTATCACCCGGCCTCGATCGAACGGGCCCGCGAGGCGGCCTCCGCGGCGGGCGTCGGCAACGCGATCTTCGAGGTGGCGACCGCCAAGGACTACCCCGGCGCCCACTACGACATGGTCGCCGTCTTCGACTGCCTGCACGACATGGGCGACCCGGTCGGCGCCTCGGCCCACATCCACGAGAGCCTCGCGCCCGACGGCACCTGGATGATCGTCGAGCCCTTCGCCGGCGACACCGTCGAGGAGAACCTGAACCCGGTCGGCCGCGTCTTCTACGGCGCCTCGACGATGATCTGCACGCCCGCCTCGCTCGACCAGGAGGTCGGCCTGGCGCTCGGCGCGCAGGCGGGCGAGAAGCGGCTCGCCGAGGTGATCGAAGCGGGCGGCTTCTCCGACGTGCGGCGGGCGACCGAGACGCCGTTCAACCTGATCCTCGAAGCGAGGCCGTAACTTCGGATCGGTGGCCCGGGAAGAGGTCCGCGGATGGCGAGACCGATGCGCGCGTCGCGGTCGCGCCCTCCCGCGTGTGCGACCCGAGCGCAGGCTTGGTCAACCCCGCGAGGTCAGCCCTTGCAGGGCCACCTCGATCGGCGACCGGTGCTTGCCGTTGCCGGCCGCTTCGCGGTTGCGCTGCAGCTCGCCGGCGAGGGCCCCGACCTGGGTGCTGAAGCTGCCGACCTCTTTGGCGACCCTGGCGACGTCGCCGGAGTCGACCTTGATCTTCGGCTTGCGCAGGGCGGCGCCGATGCCGTTGTGACCGTGATGCCCTCGGCGCGACGCGCTCAGGGCCATGCCACCGGCGACGCCGGCGAGGGCCGCGCCTCCCGCCACCAACGGCAGCTTCGCCTTGCCGGCGGCCTTGCCGACGGATTTCCCGGCGGTCTTGCCGGCGTTGCCGACGGTTTTCCCGGCGGATTTCGCCTTGTCCTGCACGGTGTCGCGAACGACCTCGACGCCATTGGTGGAGGAGCCGTTGCCGCTGCTCGACCGCGATTTGCGGCTGCTGGACGACCTCGCGGCCGGCCTGGCCGACCTCGAGCCGGCCGGGCGCGCCGGTTTGGATTGTTTCGTCGATTTCGATTTCGTCGATTTCGACCGGCGAGACGTGCTCGCCCGGGCCGAAGTCGGTCGTTTTTTCGTTTGAGCCATGTTGCTGCCCCCTCATGGGTGGGTGTCCCTGGAATGGAACAAGTACCCGACCCATTCGCTGCAAATCAGAGGGTTTCCGAGGCCGACCCAGGCTCGAGGTGAGACGTGGAACCGACGACGCACTACGCCAACTCCGACGGGTCGAGCATCGCCTACCAGGTCCACGGCGAGGGCCCACTGGACCTGGTCCTCATTCCGGGCTTCGTCTCCCACGTCGAGTTGATCTGGGAGGACCCGACGATCGCGCGCTTCCTGCGCCGGCTCGCCTCCTTCTCGCGCCTCATCGTTTTCGACAAGCGCGGGCAGGGGCTCTCCGACCGGCCGGGGTGGCCGCCGACGCTGGAGGAGTCGATGGACGACCTGCGTGCCGTGATGGACGCGGCGGGTTCCGAGCGCGCCGCGGTCTTCGGCATCTCCGAGGGAGGGCCGATGTCGGCGCTCTTCGCGGCGAGCCACCCCGACCGGGTCACCTCGCTCGTCCTCTTCGGGACCTGGGCGAAGATGCTGAGGGCGCCCGACTTTCCGCAGGGGATCGAGGAGCAGGCGCTGGGCGGCCTGCGGGAGATGCTCCGCGAAGGCTGGGGTGGTCCGGTCGCGGCGGAGTTCTGGGCGCCGAGCGCCGCCGAGGACCCGGACTTCAGGCGCTGTTGGGCGAGGCTCCTCCGGCAGGGCACCAGCCCGCAGGGCGCCCTCGCCCTCATCGACCTCTACCGCGAAATCGACGTGCGCCCGGTCCTCCCCACCATCTCCGCCCCGACCCTCGTCCTCCACCGCAAGGACGACATCGTCGTCAGGGAGCGCCAAGGCCGCTACCTCGCCGAGGCCATCCCGGACGCCCGCTTCGTCGAGCTCGACGGCTGCGACCACCTGGCCTGGATCGGTGACCAGGATGCCCTGCTCGATGAGATCGAGGAGTTCCTCGTCGGCAGCCGCCGCTCCCAGGACACGGACCGCGCCCTCGCCACCGTCCTCTTCACCGATGTCGTCGAATCCACCGCCACCGCGGCGCGCCTCGGCGACCGCGCCTGGCGCAACCTGATCGAGCGCCACGACGCCACCGTCCGCCGCCACCTCTCCCTCCACCGCGGCCGCGAGGTGAAGACCATGGGTGACGGCTTCCTCGCCACCTTCGACGGCCCCGCCCGCGCCATCCGCTGCGCCACCTCCCTCCGCGACGACCTCTCCACCCTTGACCTGCCCATCCGCGCCGGCATCCACACCGGCGAGGTCGAGCTCATAGGCGACGACGTCGCCGGCATGGCCGTCAACATCGGCGCCCGCATCGGCGCCCTCGCCGACCCCGGCGAGGTGTACGTGTCGAGCACCGTCAAGGAGCTG
This sequence comes from Solirubrobacterales bacterium, assembly GCA_036495785.1. Taxonomy (GTDB): domain Bacteria; phylum Actinomycetota; class Thermoleophilia; order Solirubrobacterales; family 70-9; genus VAYN01. The sequence goes on along the minus strand of DASXMH010000021.1, from coordinate 49,330 downwards.
GTCGTCGGCTCCGGCCTCGACTTCGTCGAACGCGGCGTCCACACCTTGAAGGGCGCGCCGGGGGAGTGGCGGTTGTTCGCGGTGGCGTAGGCCGAGCTGCGAGCAGGCCAATGGCACGGGAGCTCAAGACCTACCCCACATCGACGGTGGCGCCACCGTCGATGTGGGAGCCGAGAATTGAATCCACGGCAATTCCCCCGGTGTCCTCATCCAGCCGACAGGTGGTCACGCCGTGGCGTCATGGATGATCATCCAGTGGCTCAGGGAGGCGGGCGGATCAGCGCCCAGCCGCGGCGCTATCTCCGCGACGATCAATTCGAAGAAGGCATCGGTGTCATCAAGACCGGCCATCCGCGGGAGCGTAGTGATGATCGTCATGCGATCCGGCGGCGAGCCTTTGTCCGCTAGCCTCTCATTGCGGCCGTTCCCGCTCGCCTGCCGTTTTTCTGCCTGTGAAGCCACTATCGTGCCTGCCATGAGGATGCCTTTATCGTCGTGGAGTCCTTCCTCGGCGATCGCTCCTTTCGTAATGGGTGATCGATGATCTATCGGCTGTTCTTCCGATTCGTCCTGCAACGGCTCGACTCCGAGCGTGCCCACGCGATCGCGATCGCCACGATGCGAATCTATGGTCGGATCCCTGGCGCGGCGCTCTTGGCCGATCGACTTCTGCGCCCATCGAGAACACTGGAGGTGCGCACCTTCGGGCTTCAGTTCCGCACGCCGTTAGGGCTGGCAGCCGGCGTGGACAAGAACTCGGTTGCTTTTGACGGTCTCGCAGCACTTGGCTTCGGGGCCATCGAGGTCGGCACCGCCACCAACCTTCCCCAACCAGGCAATCCACGACCGCGAGTCTGGCGACTGCCCGAGGACCGAGCGCTGTTGAACGCGATGGGTTTTCCCAATGACGGAGCCAGAGCTCAGGCGCGGCGGCTCGCCAAACGGCGCACCAGGCAGGTGTTGGGGGTCAACATCGGCAAGTCCAAAGCCGTAGGTCTCGACGGTGACGTCATTGGCGACTACCGCGCAGCGACCGGCGAGCTTGCGCGGTACGCCGACTATCTCGCCCTCAATGTCAGCTCCCCCAACACGCCTGGTCTTCGCAGCATGCAGACCGCCGAGCAGCTGCGGACGCTGGTCAATGGCGTCCGCCAAGAGCTGCATGAGCTCGGGCGCGAAATCCCCGTTCTCATCAAGCTCGGCCCTGACCTGTCCGATGACGAGATCATCGAGCTCGCCGACGCAGCGGCCGACATGCAGATTGACGGGATCATCGCTGTCAATACCACCACGGATTTCGAGAAGACCAACGCCTGTCGGGCAGCCATCGCGGCCCACGGAAACCGCGGCGGCCTGTCGGGCCAACCACTGAAGCAGCGAGCGCTGGAAGTCCTCGAGGTTCTCAGCGCTCGGGTTGGCGATCTGCCGCTGATCTCGGTGGGTGGCATCGAGAGTGCCGAGGATGCCTGGCAACGGATCCTCGCGGGTGCCACCCTCGTTCAAGTCCACACGGCCTTCGTATACGGAGGCCCGCTATGGCCACGGCGAGTAAATCGCGACCTTGCCCGCATTCTCGAGGCCTCGCCTTACAAGACGATCGAGGACGCTGTCGGCAAAGGCCATCTTGGCGCCATTTCAGGCGATCCTCAGGATTCGACGGGCACCGCGCGGCCACGATTCGACTACCGCTCCACCACGACGGCTTAGCCTCGAAAGCCTTCAGAATCCTGACCCTGCGCGACGTCTGGACGCCTCCCGGACTACCGTTCCGCGGGTGGCTGGACCGGAACGGGGCGCGCAAACGCTGATGGGCGACGGTGATCGCCTTACCCTTCCGGGGAGATGGGACGAGCTTCGCGACCCCGATCCCTGCACCGCCTCCGCTCCGACATCGAGGCGCTGACGAGCGACGGGCCGGTGGCCGCGCGGCTGCGGCTGGAGGCGGCCGCGCGGATCCGCAACCTGATCCCGGTCGACGGCTTCTGCGTGTCGAGCGCCGACCCGGATTCGCTGCTCATCACCGCGACCGACGCCGAGAACATCGAGCCGTCGCTGGCCCGGGCGTTCTACGAGAACGAGTACGCGCAGCGTGACTTCGCCAAGCACGAGCAGCTGATCGGCAGCCGGCGGCGGGTCCGGGTGCTCGAGCAGGAGACCGACGGGGAGCTCCGCCGCTCCCGGCGCTACCGACACATCGTCCGGCCGATGGGGTTCGAGCACGAGCTGCGGGCCGCCCTGGTCGAGCGCGGCACGGCCTGGGGGTTCGTCCACCTCTACCGGGCGGCTGGCCGGCGGGCCTTCGACGCCGACGAGGTCGGCGCGGTCGAGCGCGCCGCCGCCCCACTGGCGGCGGGGCTGCGGGCGGCGGCGAGCGCCGGGGCGGGCCGTCCCCTGCCGGATGACGGCGCCCCGGCGGTGCTTCTCCTGGCGGGCGACGACCGCGTCCTCGGCCGCTCGGGGCCGCACGAGCAGTGGTTGGCGACGATGCGGGACCCGCTGCGGACGACTCCGGGCCCGATCCCCGAGGTGGTCCACAGCGTTGCCGGTAGCGCCCGCCGCCGCGACCGCGCGGGCGACCGGCGCAGTTCGACCGCGCGGGTGCAGGCGGCCGACGGATCGTGGTGGACGGTGCACGGTTCGGTCGCCGACGGCAGACCGTCTGGGGATGGGGCGACCGCGGATGGCGCGATCGCGAGCGGGCCGGGCGGCTGGGTCACCGTGATCGTCCAGCCGACCAGCGGGGTCGAGCTGACCGGCATCACGATGAGCGCCCTGCGCCTCTCCCCGGGCGAGCGCGCCGTCTGCGAGCTGATCCTCGCCGGCCTGCCGACCAAGGCGATCGCGGCCGAGATGTCGCTCTCCCCCCACACGGTCGAGGACCGCCTCAAGGTCATCTTCGCCAAGGCCGGGGTCGCCTCCCGGCAACAGCTCGTCGCGCGCCTGAATCCCGCCGGCCTGCCGCGCTGAGCACCCGGATTTCCGGGGTGTTCGCGGGCCGATCGGCGGGTCACGATCCCCGCATGCGCCGGGCCATCGTCACTTTCGCGCTCGCCTGGGCATTCTCGGGGTCGGCGGGCGCCGCGGGGGCCACCACGAACGCGGTGCCGCTGCCGCTCTGCTGCGTTCCCAACGGACAGGTGGAGGCGCTCGCGGTGGATGGCGAGACGGCTTACGTCGGCGGCTCCTTCACCCACCTCGGTCTGCTCCGCCACCACCTCGCGGTCCTCGACCCGGCGAGCGGCGAACCGCAGGAAGGTTGGCCGGGGGTGGATGGTGGATTCGTGCGGGCCTCGGTGCCCGACGGCGCCGGCGGCTGGTACCTGGCCGGCGACTTCACCTCGGTCGGCGGCGTGCCGCGCGACGGGCTCGCCCACCTGCTCGCCGACAAGAGCGTCGATCCCGGGTGGGCGCCGAGCACCGATGGCACGGTGAGGGCGATCGCGCGGGACTCGAACGGGGTCGTCTACGTCGGCGGCTCGTTCACCGAGGTCGACGGGAACACGCCGCGCGCCAACTTCGCCGCGCTCGGCGCCGGCGGCCGGCCGACCGCCTTCACCGCCGACGCCGACGGCCCGGTCGACGCGATCGCCACTTCCTTCCGGCTTGCCGGCTCGCCGGGCAGCTCGACGTCGATTGCGCGTCTCTATCTCGGCGGCGAGTTCACCCACCTCGGCGGGGTGGCGCGCCACTTCTTCGCCGCGCTCGATCCGGGGACGGGCGCGCTGGTCGGCGCGGACCCCGAACTGAACGGCAAAGTGACGACGATCGCCGTCGGTGGTGGGGGCGCCTTCGCGCCCCGCTTCGCCTACGTGGGCGGCGCCTTCACCGGGATGCCGAGCCTGACGCGCGTCCACGCGGCGGCCTTCCGCGACGACACCGCGGGTCCGACCGAATGGGGCCCGTTCGTCGATCCGGCCCCGGAAGCGATCGCGGTGAGCGGCCCGAACGTCTACCTCGGCAACGTCGAAACCGTCAACGGCACGGCGCGCCAGGGGATCGCCGCGGTGGATGCCGAAACCGGCACGAGCCTGCGGCCGTGGACGCCCGTCATCGAAGCGCCCACCGGGTTTCGGCGCGTTCGTTCGATGGCCGTCCTGGGCGGCGCGCTCTACGTCGCGGGCACCTTCACCGGGGTCGACGGGACGCCGCGCAGCAACCTCGCCGCGATCGACGCGACGAGCGGCGCGACGCTCGCCTGGGACCCCGCCCCACCTGGGTTCACGGCCGGCGTCACCACGCTCGGCTTCGACGGGGTCTCGATGCTGGTCTCCGGCGAATTCAACGAGATCGGCGGACCGGCCCGCAGCAACCTCGCTGCCGTCGATCTGGGGACCGGCCAGGTGACCCCCTTCGACCCGCAGATGGACGGCGAGGTCGACGCTCTCGCGCTGCGCGGCTCGACGCTCTACGTCGGTGGCAAATTCGCCCACGTCGGCGGCGTCGCGCGAACCGGCGCCGCGGCCGTCGGCATCGGCACCGGCACACCGACCCCCTTCGATCCCCAGATCGCCGCCAACCCGGAAGTCAGGTCGCTCGCCCTCGGCGACAGGACGGTCTTCCTCGGCGGGCCCTTCATTCAGGTGGGCGGGCAACCGCGCGTCGGATTGGCGGAGGTGGACGCCCAGACCGGGGCCGTGACCCCGTTCCGCGACGACCCGGACGGTGCGGTGTCCGCGCTCGCCTACGACGATGGCAGCCTCTACGTCGGCGGCGCCTTCCAGCACATCGGCGGCGTCGCCCGCGGCCGCCTCGCGGCAATCCTGCCCGCCCTCGGCGGCCAGGTGACCCCCTTCGACCCCAACTTCGACGGCCCCGTCTCGGCCCTCCTGGTCCGCGACGGCGACCTATATGTCAGCGGCGACTTCCACCACCTCCTGAACGCGGTGCCGCGCGCCTTCCTCTCCGCCTTCGACCTCGCCAATCTCACGCTCCTCCCCCTCGCGCCCCAGGTCGACGCGGGCCCCACCTCCCTCGCCGACGACGACTCGGACCTCTTCGCCGCCGGAGGACTGACCTCTGTCTCGGGCTCCCCGCGGCCGGGAGTCGGCGCGATCGACTTCGCTTCCGGCCTGGGGACGCCATGGTCCCCCTCCCTCGCGTCCGGCTTCAAGGCCGACGTGGTGGCGGTCTCGCGCGACGGCGGCGCGATCGTCGGCGCCAACCTCATCAGCTCAGGCCGCGGCCTCCTGGAAGCTTTCGCGATCGCCCCCTCGACGCCGGGGACGCCTCAAGCGACCGCGAGCGGCGCGGGCCAGGCGACCGTAACAGTCGCTCCACCCCCCGACGGAGGCAGCCCGATCACCAGCTACACGGTCACCGCAAATCCGGGTGGCGCAACCGCGACCGCCAGCGCAAGCCCGATCGTCATCGACGGCCTCACCCCAGGCACCTACACGTTCACCGTCGCCGCCGCCAACGCGGCCGGCCAAAGCCTGACCTCCGCCCCATCGAGCCCGGTGACGATCACCGTCCCATCCCCCAACCCAACGAACCCGTCAACCCGGTCCAACAACCCGAAGCTCCGCGCCAGCCACTTCCGAGTCACCCACCGCCGCTTCATGGTCGTGCCCGCGAAAGTGACCCGCACACCCCGCACGGCCCACGCACTTCCCCAAAGCACGACCTTCACCTTCAACCTCTCTGCGCCGGCCGTCTCCCGCATCACGATCGCCCGCACGCTCCCCGGGGTGAAGCGCGGCAAGCACTGCGTCGCACCGCGCCCCAAGCTCCACCACCGCTGCACCCGACTGAACCCCGTCGGCACCCTGACCCACGCCGGCCACGACGGTCACAACAAGATCCCATTCACCGGCCGCCTCAACGGCGGTCCCTTACATCCCGGCAGCTACCGCGCCACCCTCACCGCAACCGATCGCACCGGGGACCGCAGCGCCTCACTCGCCTTGACCTTCGTAGTCGTCCATCCGTGAAAGCGGCTTCGTCGAACGCCGCGTCCACACCTTGAAGGGCGCGCCGGGTGAGTGGCGGTTGTTTGCGGTGGCATAGGCCGGTGCGCGGCCCACGATCGCGCCCTCCCGCGAGCGCGATCTGAATCCGGCCGTCTCAGCGGCCGGGCGGGCGATAACTGGTGGAGAGTTTCGTGGCCGCGTCAACCTCCTCTGGCGTCAGCAAGGGCACGGTCTTGATCGAGGCCGCGCCAGTTGAGTTCACGGCAAGAGCGCATGCCGTGGCCGCGTCGTTGTCGGGGAGCTCGACCGTCACGTAGGCATCGACGTCACCGAACGCGAAGTAGAAGCTCTCGAGTCTGCCGCCAAGGCCCGCCGCCAGGTCGGCGACCGCGTCGCGCCTGCGACTCCCGCCCGTGTTGCGGATGCCCTCGATTCCTTGAGGCGAGTACGAAGCCTCGAACAGGTACATGGGCATAACGACCTCCTTTGCTTGTGCTGCTTCGCACGAGACTCTCATCAGCGAGGGCCGGCTGCAAGGCGACGGACGTAGACGTCGGCGGACCAGCTGGACCGTTATGGCCCGTGAGAGCAGGCAAATGCCAGACCGCTCAGGCCCGAGTTCCATAGCCCCATAACGACCTGGCCATTCAGAGCTAGAATGTGGCCACCATGGAGAACGCGACCGTAGGCATCCGCGAACTGAAGGACAAGGCCAGCTCGATCATCGACCGGGTCGAGGAGGGTGAGGCGATCACTGTGACGAAGAACGGGCGCCCCGTGGCGCGGATCCTCTCCACGAACATCCCGCCCCACCTGTCGGCGCTGATCGCGGACGGATCGGTAAAAGCACCGGAAGGTCCTCGCTATCTGCCGGCCAAGCCGGCCAAACTCCGAGGCTCGGGCAAGAGCGCCGCGGACTATGTCTCCGAGGGCCGGCGCTGAGCCTCTACCTCGATACCAGCGCGCTGGTCAAGCTTCTCATCGACGAGCCCGGAGCCGAGGAGGCTCGGAGTGCCTACGCTGAGGCAGATGGCATCCGAGCCACGGCGATCGCTCACGTCGAGGCGACCGCGGCCCTGGCCCGGATGCGCAAAGGCCGGCGCCTCACCCCGACCCAGCTCAACCGAGCCCGTGAGGATCTGGAGAACGTCTGGCGTGGGATCTTCAGCCACGCCGTCACCGACGCGCTTCTGGCGAGTGCTACCGAGAGCGCCCGCACCTTTGGGCTCCGCGCCTACGACGCTGTCCACCTGGCTGGGGCGCTCTCGTTCGCGGCCGGGGAGAAACTCGACTTTGCCTGTTGGGACAAAGAGCTACGAGATGCCGCACGCGAACAGTCCTTCGCGCTGATCCCCGAGCATTTGTAAGCCTTATACGGTCGGAATCGGGAGGCCCGTCATTCCGAGCGGACCCGCGCGTGGATCAGTCGCGGTCGCCGCGGCGGCTGAACGGTTCCGCAAGGTCTGACTCGGCGAACGTGCCGGTGCCAGGTGAGCCGTTGGCGTAGCGGTAAAGGCGACGGCGAAGACCTCCCGGGTGGCGAGCGACAGCGCCTCGACCAGCAGGAATCCGCCGACGGCGATCGAGATCAACGCCGCGCCGAGGTTCGCGTCTCGATGCCTGATCCCCAGCCCGACACCGAAGATGATCCCGATCGGAACGACAGCGACGATGGTCCAGACGCCGATGCTCACCAGCCCGGTGATCCCCTCACCCCACTTGCCCTTGATCAGGCCGACCGACTGCTTGGCGGTCTCGACCGACCCCGGGCCCTCCAGCGCGAGCAGCGGCACGGCGAAGATCGTCGCCAGGCTCCACGCGGCGCCGATGAGCCAGGACGCGAGCCGCCCGGCGCCCGGAATCCGTGACGCCAGCTGCTCGAGAATGAAACCAACACCGGCCGCCAGCAAAGCCCATTGGGCGATCCGCCCGAGCCTCGTCCAGGAGATTTCGAGCGCCTGGCGCACCCCTATCGACCTCCCTTCGAGACTTGCCGCCGCCGCGCCCCCGAGGGCGACGTTGAAGATGACGCTGAGGAGCGTCATCGGGTACAGCGCAATCAGCCCAGCCAACGCCAGGCCGCCGCTCGAATGCGTCGGCGGCCTGAAGTAGCCCGAGAAGTACAGCTCGCGGCCCCACCTGCCAACCCACAACCGGTGCCGATCAGCGCGATCGAGATCATCGTCGGGTCCCGCCGGATCAACTCCCAAGCAACCTTGGTCAGCCGGCAGCCCCGCGCCATCCCGCCGGTCCATGGTGCTAAGGATAGGGCAGATGCCCGCGACTACTTAGGGAATCTGAATGTGGCACCCATCGCAGATCCTGGCCACCGACAGCGATCCCGGAATGCGCCCGACCAGATTCGTACTGGCGACCTTCGGCTTGAAGGACGACGGGCTTCGGCTTGAGGGGCGGAATCGCGACAGCGATGTGACAGGAATGAGACCCGCCAAGCGCACGAAAGGTGAGCCCCGCCGGCGAGAGTTCCTCGCCAGCGGGTCCCATCGGCTGCGGAGGCGGACAGATCACGCAATGTGATGTGGCCGCAGCGCCTTCCGGTTGCGGGTACTCACCTCCCGACGCATTGCGCCAGAAGCCTTAGTCGTTCACTACCTCCGCATCAACAACTTCCTCGTCCTCGACCTCGACCTCGAGGACGAACGGAGGTAAGTGGCGTTCCTCCTGCGCTTGGTGCGCGCCACATACAGGACAAGGAAGATCAGCTCCGAGGTCCCGAACGTTCCACCAAATGCTCCCGAGTGACTGAAGAATCATTACGACATCACGAAGGGCTGTGACCCAGTCTCGATCGCCAATCTTGCGGTCACTACCTTCTGCGACTCGAGCCCTTTCGTCGATCAGGTGTTGATCAATCGCGGCGACGGTGGAGCGCGCGTCCCATAGCAATGCGAGCTTCTTCTTGAAGTCCGCGTTTGCGGTCCTTTCGCGCTCGGCCCGTTTCGCTTCCTGCTTTCGAAGAGTCTCCCGCTGGCGCACGGTCCGCTCTCGCCGTCGCTGGCTCGCACGGGTATTGGCGGGATCTCGCTTCGTGAGCTCCTGAAAGAGACGAAAGACAACTGGGTCAGCCAGATCTTCCGCAGCGCGCCGAGCTCGCTGCTCAACCGACTTTGCATTTCGCTTCTCGCGCCTACCAGCGCGCGCCGCTACCTCCGCTTGGCGGTGAACTTCAACGACCTGCCAACCGACATCCTTGATGCGGCTCACGAGCGCCGCCGTCCACCCCGCTTCGGTCGTCGGCTCGATCTCGCCTGCCTCCCAGAGTCTGATGCGACTCGGCGTCAGCTTGCTGGTACTGAATCCGGTGCGTTCACCGAGCTGTTTCTCGGTGATTCCCGGCTCCGAAGCGATCGCATCTCGTAAGACGTCGCGGGTGGATTTCACTTCGTTTGACATTGCAAGCGTGAGGTCGACGCACTGTACAGTGCGTCGACCTTTCCCGACTACTTTACTTTTCCAAAGCCTTACGCACGCTCGGATCGCCCGGGCTCAGCGTTGGCACGGGAAGCTTCGCGGTTGCCTCGACGAAAGCCTCTCCAAGCGCGGCTCTTACGGAGGCCTCGACGCTGGCGGGCACGCGCTCCTTCATCATCGCGAAGTCCTCCTGAAAGGAATCCGACAGCTTCTGGAGCTTGGCGAGACGAGGCCCCCAGTAATCCCGCAGCATGACCTCTTCATGCGTCGACACGTAGATTCCGTCCTTGATCGGGTTGCCGTGGCGAAAGACCTTTCCGTGGATGAGGACCAGCTTGTCGCCCTCGAACCTCTTCTGGATTGCCCCGCGTTTCCCCGACTGCGTTCGATTCCAGACGGTGCTCTGGCACTTCGCGTAGACGGCACTCATGACGTCATTTGCCTCGGCATCGGCGATCGACGGCCCAGCCGTGAATATCGCGGCCATAAGCTCGTCCTTCGTCGAGCTCTTTTCCGGATCCCGGCGATCATCGTCGCCGTCCGGCGGCTGTATCTGCTTCACGTGCTTGGTCTTGATCTCGTCGTAGATCCGCTGATCGAGAACGTCGAGATCGATCCGCGCTTCCGCATCGAGAAGACCGGCGTTATCGGCGTATCCCTCAAACAGGTTGCCGACTGCGGCATTGAATTCCTCATTTGAGGAGTGCCGCTGCTCAGAAATCTCGTCCAGCGATAGGGACGAGAGCGAATTGGTGGTCATGACCACCCTCCTTTGCCTCGACGGACCACAGGCCATTTGGCGAGGGTCCAGGAGACGCTTGTGGTATCGATCAATATACAGATTGCGCCACGCCGCGCAAATCCGGTGGCCACGCGACGATCTTGACCGCGCTTTCATTCCTGAAGTCGCTGACGCGACGCGATGGTGCGCCAAGGGCGCGCACCCGGCGAGACTCCGTAGTGGGAAAGGTTCTGTCTGCAAGCATAGAGCCCGTGCGCACGGTGTCGACCCTGAAGAAAACGTGCCTCGCGTGCCCATCACAGTGGGAGGGCGCCCTCGTTGACGGCCGAGCCGTCTACGCCCGCTTCCGTCACGGTCATCTGAGTGTCGGCATTGGCGAAACCATCGAGCAAGCCGTCAGCAGTGCGATGTCCGATGGAGCGCTGTACAACAGAGAAGTCGGCGACGGGCTCGACGGATTCATGGACCTCGAGGATCTGAAGGCGCACCTTTATGGGCTGGTGGAGTTCCCGGCCGATCTCGTGGTTGAAAACGAGAACCCGCCGCTAGCGGATCGCAAGGTGATCAAGAGCTTGCTGCGGGCGCGAGGGCTTGGCTGAGCCCGCGCGGCGGAGATCCGGCCCAACCTTCGGGCGCCGGCATCGTGCCGATAGAGCTCACTCCCTTGGTGCCGATCCAGTTCGACAGTTCGTCACCTAGAAGATCATGACCGGACGCGGCGCAGTCGGAGTCGCGCCAACACCTCGTACAAAGAATCCAAGGGCAATGAGATTTCGCGCTCGTCAAGCCACCGTGGATCATCCTCGATCGCCTCCCCTAACTCCTCGTCGTCCATAAGGTGCTCCCGGTAGAGCGGACCCCGCGACCAACGATCGGAGGTCGAGTTCTCCTGCCAGAGAAATTGAAGCGTCCCGTCGAGATCCCGGACGACGCAGGTCGCGTTGTGGCCTTCTCTCAACAACACCGTGAGTGGATGCTGCGCCTCGTCCATGCCAGAATACGCCCACAGGCCAAGGTGATCGTCCTGCTCGGCGTCCGACAGCTGTCCGAAATCGCCGATGGCATCGAGGATGGCCAACGCGTCGTGCCGCTTCGGATCAAGTTGCTCGAGGAGGTACACGCAACGAATCCTGGTCGAGGTGCCGGACGATTCCCGACGTGCGCCGAGTTAGGCGCCATCGTCGCGTGCAGCAAATTTCCCCTTCAGGCTCCTTCTCCGTCCGCCGAACTGAAGCGCTCGAACGCCGCTTCGGCGTCCAGGTCGGGCGTACCGACCCGTCCGTAGTAACGGTTGTACCGGTTTATCGCCGACTCGGCGAAGGGACTGTCGAGAGATGCGATCCGCTGGAGATCGTCCACCTCCGCGCGTGGCACCGACCTCAGCTTCTGCATGTCGACGATGAGGTCGGGGATGTCGAGTGCGCGCGGCAAGTACAGCCAGCGGTCGAGCTGTCCGCCGGTCTGCTGGCGGAGTATCTCGACGACCCGCCTCTCGGCCGCCTTGCGTTCGCCCTTGTTCCCCTCTCCCGAACGCCAGGCGATGACGTCTACCTGATCGGCGAAAGGAAGACATGCGGCAAGTTGGACGTAGTCGGCCTTCCCGTGCTCAAGATCACAGGAAGGCGTCAGCACGAGCGACCAAGACTCCTCGTCGCCGTCCTTCCCACGGAGCAGGTCCCCTGCCTCGAGTGCCGTTCCGGCGACTGGCGGCCGCAGATACATCTCCATCGCGTGGATCTTGCCGTCTGGCGGCACGCCCGAGTCGGCGTCCTCTCCGAGCTCCTTAGCCAACTGCCGGATGCCGGGGCCACTCAGCGATCGTCCCAGCCGCCGAGCAAGCAGATAAGCGACCGAGGTGTGGTCTTCGACCGCCTTGAGCTCGCTCCAGTGTTCGGCGACGAACTCCCACATGTAGCGGCGTTGCTCGTCCTCCACCAGCCGGAGAAGCGCACGGTTCACTGCCGGGAGCCGGGTCTTGAAAAGAGAGTCGACGGCGCCCGACAGGGCAGGAAGGCCTTCAGTCTTCTCGCGGACCAAGACCAGCTCACCAGCCAAGTGCTCGATTGCCCCGGGCAGGCCCGTCCAAAAGACAATCGGGACGAAACGGCGGTCGCGGATCTGTTCGAGGGCAACTAGGCCAGCCTCGTCCTCGACGTCGACATCCTCCTGTGCTGAACCGAGGCGGACGTCAAGCACGACCAGATCGAAGCGCTCCTTCTCGAGGTACCCAAGGGCGTCTTCGAACGACGTGATCCCCACCACCTCGGGACGGCCCCAGTCCAGGATTTCCTCATCCCCGAGGTACTCGTGCACCTCGTTCAGCACATCCTCGTCGTCGTCGACGTGGAGTATGCGCGCCGGAAGGCCGTCGTCAGACACGACGTCGGAGGGTAATGCGGAACGATGCTCCCGGCAGCGGGCCTTTGGCAAGGAGCTCCAGATCGCCGCCGTAGTACTCGTCGACGATCTCCCCGGCGATGCTGAGACCGAGCCCAACCCCGTCGGGTTTCCTCGTGTAGTAGGGGTCGAAGATGTGCTCCTGGGCATCGTCAGGTACACCAGGGCCCGAGTCGGAGAAGGTGATCTGCACCGCGCCCGAAGCATCGCGGTCGACGGTCACCTCGATCTTACGGTCGCCCTTCGGGACGTCTTGGAGCCAGTAGAGGCTGTTGTCGACGAGATTGACGATCACCTCTTGAAGCTCGGCGCGGTCGACCGTGACTCTAGTCTGCGTCTGCGGCAACGAGACGACCGTCCCGGTGCGCCTGACGTCGCTTTCGAGGACCCCGAAGGAGTCGGCCAGAACCTCCTCCACGGTCACCTCCGCAGGGCGGCCCCGCTTCCGCCCGCCGAACGGCTCGATCCGACGGAACACCGTCGCAAGGACATCATGCTGGGCTTGGACGATGCCCAGGTTCTCCCCGAGACGTCCGACCAACTCCTCGCAGCCCTCCTTCCCCTGACGGCTGATGGCCCGGAGCCCCAACGTCGCCTGGTTGCCGATCTTGGCAAGCGGTGCGCGGCCGTCATGGAGGACCTTGTCGATCAGCTGCCCGAGCGTCGCCAGACGGCGATAGCGGACAATGATCTCCTGGGCCCTCTCTACGTCTTTCTCAATCGCCTCTTGCGTCTCGCCCACCAAGCTCGCCAAGCGGCTGTCCTGCGGGTACTTCTCGGCGACGTAGTCCCGAACGGGGGCGAGGTCAAGGCCGGCAAAGAGCGCTCCCTGTGCGGGTCCGCGGGTTTTGTCGCGCCTGGGCCGAACTTGATAGCGAAGATCCTCGAGCTCGGTAATGATCGTCCTGAGCTCGGTGATGAGGTCCTCGTACGCCTGGTTGTGGATGAGCCCCTCGCGGTTAGTCTGATCCCGCAAATTCGGATTTCCCGCCTGCGAAGTGAGGACATAGCCGACGATCTGATTGTTGGATAGGCGCAGGGTAGGGTTCTGCACGCGGCGTGAGTCGAGATTGAGCCAGTCGTTGCCCAGCTCGCCGTAGGGAAGCACGCGAAAGCCGTCACGGTAGACACTCACGCCCGCGGCTAGATCGAGCTCGTGCCGAACGTCGCTGACGGAGCGGCCGACCTGCTGTCCGAGTTCGTTCATCGCACCCGGATCCCGATCCCATACACGCAGCTCGACCTCGAACGGACCGGTCTGGGGGTCCCGGTCCTCAAAGCGTGCCTTGGCCATGCGCCTCACCGGCTCTCGGCCCGGGAGGGTGATCGTCAGGTCATAACTGCCATCACCCTCCACCCGACCTTTCAGCTCGTAATGTGGACTCTGCAGGGACTCGGGCGGCTCGACCGGCCCGGAGAGATCGGGGAACGCCTCGGGCGCCTCGAGCAGGATCGCGAAGCGATCGGCGCGGGCGATCTGCTCGGCGTAGAGGTAGGGCGATACCAGGCGCGCGAGGCCGGTTCTGAGGGCTTCGAGCTCAGGGCGTCCCCAGTGCGCACGAAGCCCGCGCATCTGAAGCGCCGTCCCGCGTTCCAGACGTGCGATGGACGGCGGCTCGACATCGCCGCTCCAGAGTGCCTCGACCAAGCCCCCGGGGGCGATATCACGGGCCTGCTCAACCTCCCATGCCAAATCGACCTCGTCGAGGTAGGCCTCCGGATCGTCGAAGCGCCTCCAGTCGAAAAGCACCCTCGCCTCGGTCGGCTCACCAGGACGGCGTGATACCAGCTCCAGCTCGTTCGCGAGGCGCGACACCGCGAAGCGACCGATGCCCTTCTCGCCGGTTACTGCCCGGCCAAGCTTCTCGCTGCGACGGTCATGGTCCCTGCGGTAGGAGGTGGCCGGCTCGAGGTAGGCACCGAGGACGGTGTCGATAGTCATCCCGTGGCCATCATCGATGACATCGATACCGCCCTCGTCCTTCTCCATGGGCTCCAGAAGCCGGATGAGCACCCGGGTGGCGTCAGCGTCGTAGGCGTTCTTGACCAGCTCGATGACAGCGACCATCTCCGAGGAGATGAGCTCATCGCCCAGCGTGCGCATGATCCGGGCACGCGGACGAAGGGTCGCCTCTCCCCTTTCTCCGCTGTTCGTCTGGTCGATGGCCATTCCTGTTTCCCGCTCATGTCGCCGGTTGACGGGCTAGCTTTCACACTGGTCGGGACCGAGCGGACGCCGGTTTGTCTTGGCGCCTTAGGCTTCCGCGCGTGCGCGCTGACGGGAAACAGACTATGTCGGAGTCCGGCCGCCAAGCCGGGAAGGGCCGCTGGGTGGCCGACCCGCTCGCGCTGCCCAACGTCCGCGGCAGGAAGCTCTCGCTGCCGCCCCTGCATCCGAGCATCCAGACAAATCCCGGTGCCGCGCGTTCCTGGCTCTCGCGGCTGCCGCGGCCCTGGGCCGTCGACCTCTTCTCAGGTTGCGGCGGACTCGGGCTCGGACTGGAGCGTGCAGGCCTGAACGTTGTCGCCGCTGCCGACACCGACGAGATCGCGCTCGAGACCTACTCCGCCAACCTCGAGGCGATCACCTGGTGCGGCGACCTCTCGGACCCCGCGCCCTTCATCGACTACCTCGCTGGCCTGGGCGTCGAGACGGTCGACGTCGTCGCGGGCGGCCCTCCCTGCCAGCCCTTCTCGCGGGCAGGCAGTTCGAAGATCCGCTCGCTCGTGACCGAGGGCTCGCGCGCCGGTGAGGACTCCCGCGTCGAGCTCTGGCGGTCGTTCATGGCCGTGGTCGATGCGCTGCAACCACACGCCGTGATGCTCGAGAACGTGCCCGACATGGCGAGTTGGGACGACGGATCGATCCTCTCGGCGATCATGCAGGCGCTGATCGATCGCGACTTTGTGGTTGATGCCCGAGTGTTACAGGCCGAGCGCCACGGCGTACCGCAGCATCGCCAGCGCCTTTTCGTGGTCGCCCGCCGCACCGGCACGTTTTCATGGCCGCGTCGCTCCCCGGAGAGAGTCGACGTCGCGGCCGCAATCGGTGACCTTCCGGAAATCAGCGCAGGAGGTGGCAAGGAGACTTTGCCTTACGGGGGACCCCACACCGCCTTCCAGAAACGCGCCCGCCGAGGCATGACCGGCGAGAAGGACGTGGTTGTCCATGACCATGTCGCGCGCGCGGTCCGCGAAGACGATGCCGAAGCCTTCGAGCTCCTCAAGCAAGGAGAGACCTACCGTGACCTCCCCGACCGCCTCAAGCGCTACCGCGACGACATCTTCGACGACAAGTACAAGCGCCTTTCCTGGGACGACGTCTCGCGGACCATCACCGCACATATCGCGCGAGACGGCTACTGGTACATACATCCCGAACAGCCGAGGACGCTCAGTATCCGCGAGGCGGCGCGACTCCAGACTTTCCCCGACATGTTTCGATTCTGCGGATATCCGAGTGCCAGATACAGGCAGATCGGCAACGCGGTCCCTCCCGCCCTGGGGCACGCCGTTGCGAGGCGCCTCGTTGCGGCACTCGACTCGGACGAGCCAGCCGAAAACAGCTCCATCGGCGAGCGGTTGCGACGATGGCAGTCACTCTCTCCTACTGACCACGGGCAAGATGCTGCCTGGGCGGTGTTGGTGGCCGAGCTGTGCCTGCCCAGACAATCAGCGCGTGATGATGATCGTCTCCGGAGGATCGTCGAGATCGCGCCATCACCCTCTGCGGCTCTCGATGAGACTGCAGCACTCGAGGAGCTCCTCGGCGCTGGACCGACGAAGCGCCTCTCAGGGGCTGCACTGGCGATCGTCGAGCGTCACGACGGTCGGGTGCCGGAGGCCTCCAACAAGCTTCGTGCACTCCCTGGAGTCGGCACCCATGCGGCCGCAGTCGTTCGCTGCTTCGGTTTCGGGCGGGCGACCCCGATGGCCAGTCAAGGTGTCCGCCGGATCGTCACACGGGTAACTGGACAGCCGGGCTCCAGCGTCTGGACGGGGAGGCTTCAGCTCATCAGGCTCGCTGGCGCGAACGGTCCAGATCTCGAATTCAACAAGGCCTTGCTGAGACTTGCGGAGGAGCATTGCCTGCCGAGCCAACCTTTGTGTGGCGGGTGTCCGGTCAGGACTGAGTGCAGACACGCCAAACGCCTTTCCGGTCGAAGGACGACCATTGAAGATTCGACACTCCCTGACGCGGCCGATCACCCCGCCCGCAAGGCTGCCGCCTGATCAAAAGCTCGCTTCCCAGCTCAGCCAATCGCGCCTCGGACCGAGTTGAAGCTTTCCCCCCCAGCGTGCGTGTAGCGAGCCAACATCGTCTCGACCCGATGGCCCGCAATCTCGGCAAGGTCCGCATCGTTCACCCCCGCCGCGCGTAGATGAGTGACGTAGCTGTGCCGACACTCGTGTGGGCGGATGTCGAGACCTGAGGCTTCCTGCGTCGGCTTCCAGACATCGCGGTAGAAGGTCCGCTCTCGCCACATGCGACCGCGCGGCGTCGTGAAGATCAACTCGGCGTCTGGGCCGTTCAGGTTGATCTGGGCCTCGAGCATCCAGGCGAGGGTCGCCGGGACGGGAACGGCCCGACCAGCCCCCCTCCTCACCGTGATCGGTCTTGGTCCCCTCAAGGATCGTGCCCTCGTGGGCGGTGCGGCGGACCTGAAGGGTCCCCCCGTCGAAGTCCTCCGCCCTCAGCGGCAGGACCTCCCCCAGCCTCATCGCGGTGTCGGTGAAGTTGCGGACCAATGCCTCGCAGCGTTCCGCCGCCTTGGCGAAGCGGTGCATCTCCTCGAAGCTGAAGACGCGGATCGGGCGGCGCTTCTTCCGCGCTCGCGGATCGCTGGCGCGGATGCGGACGCCCTTGAACGGGTTGAGGTCGCAGACTTCGTCGGTGATCGCGTCCTCGGCCATCGCCGAAAGGGCGCGAAGGATGCCGACCGCTCCCGTGGTTGCGCGACCTTCGGTCTTCAGCATGTGGTCCACCAGGACCAGGGCGTGACGTCGACGCAGCTCCCGTAGGGGCCAGTCCTTCAACGGGATGCCCTCGACCTCTAAGCCGACCAGCCGACCGATCCGGTGCTCGTTGGTCGCGTTGGTGCGCTCCGATCGAGGATGACGCTCGGTCCAGGTGGCGAAGTAGGCGCCGGGCGTGTCGGGACGATCCGACAGTCCATATGCCTCGTCGATCGCCCGTTGCGCGTCGGCCTTACGATCGAAGGTGCCCTTGCCACGGTTCCAGGTCGGCTTGGCGATGTGGCGCTTGCCGTCCCGCCCCGTGTAGCGAGCCAGCCACACGACCCTTGCCGGAAGGGTTCCGCCGCTTGGTCGGCGACTCCCGCCTCATGCCGCCTCGTCTCTGTGCCTCGTAAGGAGGTCCTCGACATCAGCCGGATCGATCCGCCGGGACGCACCCAGCTTGTAGCTGGGCAGCTCGCCGCGGCGGATCCAGTTTGCGGATCGTCCGGTCCGACACCGACAGGTAGGCGGCGAGAGTGCGCTCGGTGAAGAAGGCTGGACCGGGAGGTTTGGATCTCATGCACTACCTGTCCGGCGGGAGCGCCGTTTGCACCGGATGACTTCCTAAATCTTTGTCAGGAGACCGAAGGTCAGGCCCCTCCCGCCCCCTCCTAAGTGCGGCCGTCCGCACGGCGGAGCCGTGCCAAAATCGGCCGTCCGAGGGGGCGGTCGCCTGCGCGCGCAGGGCCCGGCAGCCTTTGCGGATGTTGTCGGTCAGGAAGCTGCGGCCTAGGCACGGAACCGGAGGGTTCGTAGTGCGTCGGCTTTCGAGGTTGGTGTTTCTCGATGGCCTGGTGTGGCTGCCTCTTGCCTTCCTTGATGGCTCTGGTTGACCTTGGCGCCTTCTCGGTTTCTGGCCTGGCTGGGGGCGGTCTCTGACCTGTCGACTGGACTCGACTCCTGGTCTCTTGTTTCTTCGAATGCCTGCGCTTGCGGTGGTCATCGGTCACATCCGCGCGCCGCCGCGCGGCGCGCTGCCGAGGACGAAGGCACCTTCCGGCTCGGGACCGGGAACCCAGTCGATCCCGCCGAGCAGCTCGCCGGGTGGGACCGCCCTCGCCCCCGCCAGCCGGATCAGCGTGTCGACGCGGCAGATCCGCCCCGCGCGCTCCAACTTCTCGACCTCGGTGCGGTGGAGCGAGGCACGCTGAGCCAGCTGCTCCTGCGAGAGGCCTTCCCGGCGGGACCCGACGCAGGTTCTCGCCGAAGCGCTCGGCCACGATCTCGGAGCCTGCCCTACTCATCGCCACCCTCGAACTCGACCATCCGGCCCGGCCGACCGAACCCCTGGGGGCTCCCAGACGATCCCGTCTAGAAGCTCACAGGGCGAGACTCCGATCCCGGCCGCCAGCTTGATCAGGGTGTCGAGCCGCGGCAGCTGTTCGCCGTGCTCGATCTTGCTGATCGGGCCATGGTGGTTTACCTCGGCCAGATAACCCAGCGTTTCCTGGCTCATCTCCTGTGCCCGACGGATGCGTCTGATCCGCGGACCGACGATCTGGGCGACCAGCTTTGCCGTCTCCTCCATCGGTCGAGGACGGACAGGAGCGCGTGGTGGGCATCGTGGAGGGCGACGACATGTTCGTAGCCGGTCGCCTCGTCGCTCGCTGCGGGAGGATCTCCGTCACCGACACCGGGAGATCGACGGGCACGACCCGCAGGCCGGCCATAGGGTTCTGATCAGCCATGAGGAGCTACGCCTCCTTGTGGTCAGGCCCTCGGCTGGTGTTCGCGCACCGCCGGGGGCCGCTTTTCGTTCGAGGCTAGCAGGACTAGAAGCATAGTTCTAGTCGCGCACTGACCAGCACTTCTGAGAACGTCCACGCCGATGCGACAGTCACGGCGGTCCCAGCCTGGTCTCGGCAACGCGGTGCGACGGTTGAGGGAGAAACGGGAACTCACGCAGGAGGACCTCGCCGAAGAGGCCGGGATCACTGTGCGGACTCTGTCCCAACTGGAGACCGGGAACGCCAATCCGACGTGGGCCACCGTCGGAGACCTCGCGCGCGCCTTGCGCGTCTCGATTGCCGAGCTTGCGAAACGCTCTGAAAAGGGCGCGTAGTCGCCGCCAGCACGCGCCCGATGTGACCAGGATGTGACACAGACCCTCTGGAACGCACCGGAACCGAAGGGAAGCCCCCGGAACGCTTCTCCGACCCGCGACCGCCGACTTGGCTCTGCACCGGCCATTCCCGGCACCGCCCGGAACTGCGAGGAATGCGCCCGACCAGATTCGAACTGGCGACCTTCGGCTTGAAAGACCGACGCTCTTTGGGCCCCCGTAGGGACCCGTTGACCACTGAGCTACGGGCGCTCGGACGGGAACGATAGCTGCGCAGCGAACTTTGAGCGTTGCGGGTCAGGGTCAGTCCGCTGTCGGCTTGATCCAGGACTCCGTCCTGTGGCTCGGCGTGTACCGAGGCAACGAATCCGGCGGGGCAGAATCGAGATGCGTAGGCTGACCGGCGTGGACTTGGGGATCAGGGGACGGGTCGCGCTCGTGATGGGCGCGAGCAAGGGGCTCGGCAGGGGCGTCGCCGGGGCGCTGGCGCGGGAGGGCGCCAAGGTGGCGATCGCCAGCCGCAGCCGCGAGCGGCTCGACGCGACGGTCGAAGAGCTGGAGGGCGAGGTCACCGCCTTCGTCGCCGACGCCGGGGACCTGGAGGGGCTCGGGGAGCTCGTAATGGAGGTCGAAGCCGACCTCGGGCCGATCGACATCCTCGTCGCCAACACCGGCGGGCCGCCTTCGGGGACGGCGCTCGGGAACTCGATCGAGGAGTGGGAAGACGCCTACCGCTCGCTCGTGCTCGGGCTGCGGGTGCTGGTCGAGGCGGTCCACCCCGGAATGCGCGAGCGCGGCTGGGGGCGGATCGTCAACATCGGGTCGAGCTCGACGGTCGAGCCGATTCCGTCGCTGACGCTCTCCAACGCGAACCGGCTCGCGGCGATCGGCTTCCTGAAGACGCTCTCGCGGGAGGTCGCGGCCGACGGGATCACGATCAACACGATCGCCACCGGCAAATTCGCCACCGACCGGCTCGCGGAAAACGCCGGGTCTATGGAGAAAGCCGAACAGGCCGCGCGTGAGACCGTGCCCGCCGCCCGCCTCGGCACCCCCGAGGAGTACGGCGACCTGGTCGCCTTCCTCGCCTCCGACCGCGCCGCCTACGTCACCGGGACGACGATCTCGATCGACGGCGGACTGCTCCGCTCGGTCTGACCAGACCGCGAGCTACTGCTCGCCGGCCTGCTCCCGCATGGCCGGGTAGATGATCACGTCGCGGAGCGTTTTACTCCCCGTCATCAGCATCAGCAGGCGGTCGATCCCCAACCCGCAGCCGCTCGCCGGCGGCATCCCGTATTCGAGCGCGCGCACGAACTCCAAATCGGTCGGGTGCGGGTCTTCCTCCGCCCCGCTCTCCTGCCGTTCGCGCTGGCCGACGAAGCGTTCGCGCTGTTCGACCGGGTCGTTGATGTCGGTGCCGCCGCCGACGATCTCGAGGCCGGCGACGATGCCGTCGAAGGCCTCGCAGACCTTCGGGTCGTCGGGGTGCCGCTTGACCAGCGGCCAGATGTCGATCGGCAGGACGGTGATGAAGGTCGGCTGGATCAGCTTCGGCTCGACCAGCTTGCCCTGCAGGGTGTCGACGAGGCCCGCCCAGTCGTCGTTCTCCTCGGCGTCGTCGCCGGCCAGCTCGGCCAGCTCGTCGCGGCTCGCCTTGTAGATGTCGACGCCGGTCTCCTTCAGCAGCTCGTCGCGCAGCACGACCCGCGGCCAGGGCGCCTTGAAGTCGATCTCCACCCCGTCGCGCTCGATCACCGTCGTCCCCATCACCTTCTCGACCACGGTCGAGACAAGGTTCTCCTGGAACTCCATGACGCCGTTCCAGTCGGCGCCGCCGACGAACATCTCGAGCATCGTGAACTCGGGGTTGTGGTTCGGCGACATCCCCTCGTTGCGGAAGAACTTGCCGAACTCGTAGACGTCCTCGAAGCCGCCGACGATCGCCCGCTTCAGGTAGAGCTCGGTCGCGGTGCGCAGGAAGAGGTCGCGGTCGAGCGCGTTGTGGTGGGTGACGAAGGGGCGCGCCGCGGCACCGCCGGTCAGCCGCTGCAGGATCGGCGTTTCCAGCTCGACCCAGCCACGCTCGTGCATGTACTCGCGGATCGCAAAGGTCAGATCGGAGCGCTTCTTGAAGATCTCCCGCGAGGGCTCGTTGGCGATCAGGTCGAGCTCGCGCTGGCGGTAGCGCACCTCGGGGTCTTTGATCCCGTGGAAGAGGTCCGGCGGGTCTTTCAGCGCCGGCGCCAGCAGCGTGCAGGTCTCGACGCTGACCGCCAGCTCCCCCCGTTTGGTCACGTAGAGGACGCCCTCGACCCCGACGATGTCGGCGAGGTCCAGCTCTTCGATCCGCTCGAACGCCTCCTCGCCCAGTTTGTCGCGGCGGGCGAAGGCCTGGATCTGACCGCTGACATCGCGGATGTCGAAGAAGACGACTTTGCCGTGGCCGCGCTTGCCGGTCACCCGGCCCATCACCCGGCAGCGGAACTCCGGGTGCTCGCCCTCCTCGAGCGCCTTCGGGTCGTGCGCGGCGAGGATGTCGGCGGCGTGGTCGCGCGGCAGGAAGCTGTGCGGGTAGGGATTGATCCCTTCCTCGCGCAGCCGCGCCACCTTGGCGCGGCGGTTCGCCTCGCTCGCGCCTGACGTGTCCGCCGAGCGATCGCCCTTCGCGGGCGCCGCGTCGCCGCTCCCCGCGCCGGCCTCCCCGGCCGCGGGCACCTGAGCCGCCGCGTCCTGCCCCGACGGCTCGTCCGTCACGGGGCGAGGCCGACCGAGACCCGCTCGTTGCCCTCGTAGTCGCGCAGCGTTTCCGCTTCGCGCAGGAGCTCGCGCATCGCCGGGCCGTGGTGGGTGTCGTGCTCGAGTGCCAGCTTCGTCCCCGACGGCGTTTCTTCGACCAGCCCGCGGATCACACCGAGGCCGTCGGCGCCGCAGTCACCGGTGATCGCGATCAGCGGCTCGGCGTGGATCTCCGGCGAGCGCTGGTCGATCGTCTCGTCGCTGATGTAGGGCAGGTTGGCGATCACCAGGTCGACGTCGCCGAGAGCCTCGGGCAGGCCCCTCCCGACCGAGACGTCGAGGTCGAGGCCCAGCCGCTCGGCGTTCTCGCGGGCGGCTTCGACGGCCTCCGGCGAGAGGTCGGAGGCGGTGATCTTCAGGTCGGGACGCTCCGACATCAGCGCCAGCGCGATCGCCCCGGAGCCGGTGCCGACCTCGTGGACGCGGGCGCCCTGCGGCAGTTTGGTCCCCACCTCGACCAACAGCTCGGTCTCCTTGCGCGGCCACAGCACGCGCGGGTCGACGGCGATCTCGAGATCGCGGAAGGGCGCCCGGCCGAGCACGTAGGCGAGCGGTTCGTGTTCGACCCGCTTCTTGACCATCGCCTCGATGTCGGCGGCGATTTCGGGGGAGACGTCGTCGGCGCTGTCGACCGAGAGCTCCTCGGGTTTGACTCCGAGCGCATCCGCGACCATCGCTTCGGCGTCCTCGCGCGGGGTATCGATCCCCACCGCGGCCAGACGCTCCGCCGCATCGTCTACCAGCGCGCTCACCGTGCGCGCCGAAGGCTGCTCCTGCTTCTCAGTGTCTACAGGCGACATTCCCCGCCTATCCTTCCGTTGTTGACCGCTCCAAAACTCTTGCGCATGCGATGCTACCGACTTTCCGCTCAGGTGGCGGGTTGTAGGGCATCGCGCGACTCATCTGCCGACGGACGACCGATGCCGCCGTGGCGATGCACCACGATAGCGATCCAGAGCGCTCCGACGACCATCATTGCCAAAGACTCCAGCTGCGCGGCAGTGAGTCCTAACGAATCGCGCGTGTTTCGGCGCAAGAACTCGACCAGGAAGCGCTCCGTCCCCGCGTACACCAGGTAGAGCGCGAAGAGGCACCCCGCCCGCACCCGGTCGCGGAGCTGCCAGAGGATCCAGGCGCCGAGGCCCATCGCCAGGGTCTCGTAGACCGGGGTCGGCTGCACCGTCACCTTGGTCGGCACGGTGCCGTGCGGGTAGGCCATCGCCCAGGGCCCGTTCCAGGGCTTGCCGTAGTCGCCGTCGCCGCTGAGCTGGCAGCCGCAGCGGCCGAGCGCGTAGCCGAGCGCCAGCGCCGGGGCGGCGACGTCGAGCAGCGTCAGGTTGAGGAAGTCCCGCCACCAGGCCCAGCCGATCACCGCCAGCGCGCCGCCGATCGCGCCCCCGTACCAGACCAGCCCCGAGCCGCTGAAGAGGTTGCCGATCAGGTCGCCCTTCACCTCGGAGTAGTTCTGCACGATGAAGTAGACGCGCGAGCCGACGATGCCGCCGATCAGCGCCGCGAAGCCCATCTCATAGCCCCAGTCGTGCGGCTTGCCGAGCTCGCCGAAGCGCTTCCAGACCAGCGCGCCCGCGGCGAGGAAGGCGAGCGCGAAGCAGATGCCGAAGGTCTGCAGGGTGACCGGGCCGATGTGGATGTGCGGGTACACGGCCCTACCTTTTCAGGTGACCGGGCGGTGTGGGCGCCGACCGGCGCCGGCCACGCTTGGTGAGTTGAGGGGGCTATAGGCCCCCAAAGTCACCAAACGGCGCGCTCAGCCCGCCAGCAGCAGCTCGAGCAGCGCCTTCTGCGCGTGGAGGCGGTTCTCGGCCTGGTCCCAGACGACGGACTGGGGGCCGTAGAGGACGTCGGCGGTGATCTCGTCGCCGGGGTGGGCGGGGAGGTCGTGCATGACGATCGCCGTGTCCTTGGCGGCGGCGAGGAGGTCGGCGTCGAGCCGGAACGGGGCGAGGTCGCGGCGGCGGCGCTCGGCCTCCGCCGGGTCGTCGCCCATGCTGACCCAGACGTCGGTGTAGAGGGCGTCGGCGCCGTCGGCCGCGGCGCGCGGGTCGCTGGTCAGCTTCACCCCGTGGGCCTCCTCGAGCTGGTAGTCGGCGGGTGCGGCGACGACCACTTCGACCCCGGCGAGCTCCCCCAGCACCGCCAGCGAACGCGCCACGTTGTTGCCGTCGCCGACGTAGGCGAGGCGCAGGCCCTTGAGGTCGTCGAAGCGCTCGCGCAGGGTCAGCAGGTCGGCGATCGCCTGGCAGGGGTGGTGCAGGGGCGTCAGCGCGTTGACCACCGGCACGTCGGCGGTGGCGGCAAGCTCGGCGATCCGTTCCTGGGACGAGGAGCGGATCACCACCGCGTCCACGATGCGCGAGAGGACGTGGGCGGTGTCGCCGATCGACTCGCCGCGCGAGAGCTGCATTTCGTCGCCGCGGAGGACGACCGGGTGGCCGCCGAGCTCGGCGACGCCGACGTCGAAGGAGATGCGGGTGCGGGTCGAGGGGTACTCGAAGATGAGCGCGACACTGCGCCCGGCGAGCGAGTCCGCCCCGAGCCGGCCACCCTCGCGGGCGGGGTCGCGCCCTGCTTTGAGGTCGGCGGCACGGTCGAGCAGGCGCTCCAGCTCGAAGGCGCCCAGCTCTTCGCCGGTGAGGAAGTCTCGCTTCAAGGCGCCGATACTACGGGCGATGGAGATCACAGTCCTCTGCTGGAACCTCTTCCACGGGCGTGACTTCCCGCCGGACCCGAAGCTGCGCACCTGGCGCTCGCGCCTGCTGCGGCTCGACCAGTCGAACGCGACCCACGTCCAGGTCAACCGCGACCTCAGCGCCGAGTTCGCGACGCTGCTCGCCTCGGCGGCCTGGGACGTGGCGATGCTGCAGGAGTGCCCGCCGCGCTTCGCCGGGCCGCTGGCGCGGGCGAGCGGCGCCGACTACCACCGGGTCTTCACCTCGCGCAACGAGCTCGGCTTCTGGCGGGCGCTGTTGGCGCGGCAGAACCCGGACCTGATGGCGAGCGGCGAGGGCGGCTCGAACACGACGTTGGTCCGGGTGCCGGGGAAGCTCGGCGGGATCGCCGAGCGGCGCGAGCTGGAGATCCACGCGGGCGAGCCGGAGCGGCGGTCGATGGCGTTCACGCGGACCGCCTCGGGCGTCTGCATCGCCAACCTGCACGCGACCAACGACCGGCCGCGGTCGGCGACCGAGGACGTGCTGCGAGGAGCTCAGGCGGCGAGCGCGTGGGCCGGGGACGCGCCACTCGTCTTCGGCGGGGACCTGAACCTGCGGCCCGGCGAGGACCCGGAGGCCTTCGAGCGGCTCGCCGCCGAGTTCGGCCTCGACTCGCCGACGACCGGGCCGAAGAAGATCGACCACGTGCTGGTGCGCGGGCTCGAGGTCGTCTCGGCACCCGCCCAGTGGCCGCCCGAGCGGCGCGAGTTGAGCCTCGACGGCAAGGCCCTCCGCCTCTCCGACCACGCCCCGGTCGAGGCCCGCTTCGCCCGACAGGACCCGCCGGTGCTCGCAAATTGAGATATTCGGCGCGTGGGTAGAAGTCTCCAACTCGGCAACCGTGATCAAGAGGGGGCGTGATGGCCGACGACAAAGACACCGGCAAAGACGCGAAAGCGAAACCGAAACCGAAAAAAACCGCGGCGAAAAAACCGGCCGCGAAAAAAGGCGCAGGCAAAAAAGCGACGAAAAAAACCGGCGCCAAAAAATCGACGGCGAAAAAAAGGGCCGGGGGGGAACGCTCCGCGCGCCCGACGGTCGGCCTCGACAAAAGCCTCGCCCAGCTCCGCGAGTCGCTCGAGCACAGCGTCACCCTGAGCCGCGAGCGCATCCAGGAGGTCGTCGACGACGCGGTGAAGCGCGGGCGGATGACCCACGGCGATGCCGAGAAGATGATCGGCGAGCTGCTCAAACGTGGTCGCAAACAGACCGACGCGCTGCTCTCCGAGCTGGAGAAGATGGTCCGCCAGGCGCGCAGGAAGCTCCCCTAGGTGGAGTCTGGGACGCAGACTGAGGCGGCGCCGCCAAGTCGGGCGCCGCGCCGCGGCGAGCGGCTCGAGGTCGAGATCGACTCGCTCGCCTTTGGCGGCCGCGGGGTCGCCCGCGCCGACGGCTTCGTCGTCTTCGTCGCGGGCGGGCTGCCGGGCGACCGCGTCCTCGCCGAGGTGACGAAAGGCAAGAAGCGCTTCGCCGAGGCGCGGACGGTGGAGCTGCTGCGGCCCGGCGCCGAACGCCTCCCCGACCGCTGCCTCCACGGCGGCGAGCCCTGCCCGGGGGCGCCCTGGCAGGGCCTCCCCTACGAGCGCCAGCTGGCTGAGAAGCAGGCCCAGGTGGATGACGCGCTGCGGCGGATCGGCGGGCTCGACGGCTTCGAGATGGAGCCGATCGTCCCCGCGCTCGAACAGTGGCGGTATCGGAACAAGCTCGAGTACTCCTTCGGGGCGGGCGCCGTCGGCAGCGCCGACGAAGGCCTCGCGCTCGGCTTCCACGCGCGTGGCCGCTGGGACCTGATCGTCGACGTCGACGACTGCAAGCTGGCGAGCGAAGCGGGCAACGCGGCGCGCAACGGCGTGCGCGAATGGGCGCGGCTCGAGGACGTCGCCGCCTACGAGGCGCGGGCGCGGCGGGGCGTGCTGCGCAACCTCGTCGTCCGCGAGGGGCGGCGGACCGGCCAGATCCAGACCCGCCTGGTCACCACCGCGGCGCGGCTGCCGCGGCCGCCCGTCGACCTCCACACGACGATCGAGGGCGACTCGGGCGGCACCGACGGCCCGACCGGCGCGCTCGGCGAAGAACGCCTGCACGAGGTCCTCGGCGGCCTGGAGGTCGAGATGTCCCACGGCGCCTTCTTCCAGACCAACACCGAGATGGCCGAGCGCCTCTACGCCGTGGCGACCGAGTTCGCCGGGCTGACCGGCCGCGAGCGCGTCTTCGACCTCTTCTGCGGGATCGGCACGATCGGCCTCTCGATGGCGGGCGCCGCGGATGAGGTCTGGGGCCTCGAGATCGTCCCCGAGGCGATCGCCGACGCCGAGCGCAACGCGCGCCACAACAAGATCGGGAACGCCAAGTTCGTCGCCGCCAACGCGCGGACCGGCGTCCGGCCGCTGCTCGAGAAGGCCGGCAAGCCCGACGTCGTCGTCGTCGACCCGCCGCGCGCGGGCCTCTCCCAGAAAGTCGTCCGCCGGCTGATCGAGTGCGAGGCGAAGCGGATCGTCTACGTCTCCTGCAACCCGACCACGCTGGCCCCCAACGCGGGGCAGCTGGAGGAGGCGGGCTACAAGCTCCGCCGCGTCCGCCCCGTCGACATGTTCCCCCAGACCCCGCACATCGAGTGCGTGGCGCTCTTCGAGAAGGTGGGACCGAGCGCGCCAACCGAGGGCGCCACGGCCTACGGCGCCGCCGCCGCCGCCGCGCCCCGCTGACGCCGAGCGCGTTCGCACTTAGCCCCAATAGTTGTCGCTAACTGCGAACGCACCCGGCGGGGCCGCTTGCCAGGGCCGGGGTCAGTACGGGGGCAGGTCCTCGTACCAGGCGCCGAGCATGCGGAAGGCGCGCCAGAAGCGCTGCTTTGCGCCCTCTTCGTCGAGGCTTTCGTCGATGTCGGGGACGTAGAGGGCGTCGATGGTGGGGGTGAAGGCCTGGATCTCGCCCTCGCGGCCTTCGATCGGGCGGGAGAGGGGGACCTGGAGGCCGTTGAGGATGCGGAGGCTCGGTTCGCCCATGACGACGACGATCTTCGGCTGGACGATCGCGATCTCCTCGACCAGGCGGGCGACGCACTCCTGCGGGGCGAGGTCGGGCTCCGCCACCGGGCACTTGACGCAGAGGGTGCCGTAGACGACGAGCTGGTCGATCCCCAGCCGTTTGAAGGATTTCATCAGCGCGTTGCCGGAGCGGCCGTAGAAGGCGACCCCCTCCTCGATCTCCGAGGTGAGCGGCGCGTGCTTGAGCATCATCACGTCGGCCTGCGGGTGGCCCGAGCCGAGCACCGGCATCAGCTTGCCGCGCGGGCAGTAGGGGCACTCGAGGATTTCGCGGCTCATCTGGTTGAGCTCGCGGATCGCCCTCTCGAGGTACTTCTCGCGGATCTCGTCGTCGGTGGAGTGCATCGGTCCGGACATCTTTGACGAGGTCGGCGTGGCTCCTTCGCGACGAGAGGAGTGCATCAGCTTTTGCCGCCGCTCCCGCTGGCCGAACGGCGGGCCGAAGCGGGCCGCCGCGGCCGCCCGCCGCGCGCCGGCTTGGGGTTGGCGACGCGCCGTTTCGGCGCCTTCGGCCGCCCCGTCGTCTGCAGGAACTTGAGCGTCTGGACGTAGACCAGGTTCTTGTGCTTGCGGGTGATGTCGGCGTCCCGCATCGCCTCGAGGAACTCGGCGGGCCCGTCGAAGTCATGAATCCGCTGCCGCACGCTGCCCAGCCCCTGGGCGACGTGGGAGTCCGACCCGGCCCCCGGGATGATCCGGTACTTGCCCGCGAACCGCACCGCCTCGACGTTGAAGGCGGTCAGCGCGACGCGCGGGTTGAAGACCTCGAGGATGTCCACTTCCTCGACGATGTCGAGCAGGTGCTGGTAGTCGGGCACCGAGTGGAAGCGGTCGAACGGGTGCGGCACGTAGACGAGCCCGCCCTGCTCGCGGATCGCGGCGATCGTCTCCTCCATCGAGAGCCCCTTGGGGATCTTCTCCTCGAGGAAGAGGCCGATCACCTCGCCCTGTTCGGCGGTCTTCACCTCCTCGGCGACGATCACCTTGAGGTCGTCCATCCCCTTCGCGATCTCGGCCGCCTCGAGCGCCCCCGACACCTCGTTGTGGTCGGTGATCGCGATCGCCCCGAGGCCGCGGTCGCGGGCCGTCTGCAGCAGCACCTCGACCGGCGTCGCGCAGTCGCCGGAGTGGTCGGTGTGCATGTGCAGGTCGACCTCGATCAGGGGACGGGACGCGAGGCGCCTGCGCAGCGCCGGGTCCCCGGTCGGGTCGTGGCGACGCGCCAGCACCCGCCGGTAGACCGCTTCGAAGGAATCGGCGACCGCCGCCCAGTCGCGCCCCTCGCCGGGCGGCTCGACCAGCTCGTAGCCCGCCGGGAAGTAGCCCTCCAGCAGCCGACCCGTCGCCTCGCTGGTCACCGTCCTCGCGTCGATCCGGCCAAAGAAGATCTCGACCAGCGGCCGCGCCACCTGGGTCGAGAGCACCCGCTCCTGGGGGGCGTGGAAGGTGGCGACGTTGAGCGAGAGCGAGTGGCGGAGCGCCGCCGCCGAGACGCTCGGCGCGAAGGGCTCGTGGACGTGGACGATGTCGAAGGGCCGCGCGATCAGCGGCCGCTTCACCGGCTCGCCGCTGCCGATCCGCACCACCTTGTGCCCGCGCCCCGCGAGCTCCTCGCTCAACCGCGCGACGAACTCGTTGACGGGTTTCCGCGCCGTCCGCCGGTGCGGCGAGACCTGCGCGATCGTCAGCGACTGGGGCGAAGGCACGACTCAGCCAAGAATACGAGGCGGCACAAACCGGCCATCAAAGGTGAATGCCTGGGCGAGGGCCGAGGGACACCCTCCCTCACGAACTGCAGGGAGGTTCGTTCGGGTGTCCCGCGGCCCTCGCGCGCGCCCGCGCGGCGGCCCAGGATCCTCAGCGAGCCGACGACCCTAGTCCTGCTTCGCCCCAGGGATCTCAGCTGCCGGGGCCTGGCGTTTACCGCGCGCGTTGGCGGTGATGAATTCCTCGGTCAGCTCCCGCGCTTCGTCGTCGGGACGCTGCGAGTGGGGGCTCTTCATCAGGTAGCTGGACGGCCCGTCGAGCTGCCCCGCGATGCCGTTGTTCAGCGCCAGCTTGATCAGCCGGACCGCGTCGATGACGACGCCGGCCGAGTTCGGCGAGTCCCAGACCTCGAGCTTCAGCTCGGCGGTCAGCGGCACGTCGCCGAAGGCTTTGCCCTCGAGGCGGATGTGCGCCCACTTGCGGTCGGTCAGCCACGGCACGTAGTCGGAGGGGCCGACGTGGACGTTCTCCGGCGGCAGGTCGTGGCCCATGATCGAGGTGACGGCGTTGGTCTTCGAGATCTTCTTCGAGTCGAGCCGCTCGCGCTCGAGCATGTTGTAGAAGTCCATGTTGCCGCCGACGTTCAGCTGCGAGGTCCGCTCGAGCCGCACGCCGCGGTCGTGGAAGAGGCGGGCGAGCTGGCGGTGGACGATCGTCGCGCCGACCTGGCTCTTGATGTCGTCGCCGATGATCGGCAGACCGGCCTTCTCGAACTGCTTGTCCCAGTAGTCCTCGCGGGCGATGAACACGGGCAGGCAGTTGACGACGCCGACGCCGGCTTTGAGGGCCTGTTCGACGTACCACTTGGTCGCGTCCTCGGAGCCGACCGGCAGGTAGCAGACCATCACGTCCGCCTTCGAGTCCTTGAGGACCTGGACGACGTCGACGGTTTCACCCGGCGCTTTGGTGATTTTCTCCTTCAGGTACTTGCCGAGGCCGTCGTGGGTCATGCCGCGCTGCACGGTGACGCCGATCTGGGGGACGTCGGCGAACTTGATCGTGTCGTTCTGCCCCGACCACATCGCCTCCGAGAGGTCCTTGCCGACCTTCTCCTGATCGATGTCGAAGGCGGCGACGAATTCGACGTCGCGGATGTGGTACCCGCCGAGTTCGACGTGCATCAGGCCCGGGACTTCCTCAGCCGGGTCGGCGTCCTTGTAGTAGTGGACGCCTTGGATGAAGGAGTTGGCGCAGTTGCCGACCCCGACGATCGCGACGCGGACCTTGGCCTCGCCGCCGTTTCCGTTGCTCTCGCTCATAAGTCTCTTGGTTCCTCCTGGATTGGCGCGCTGAGTGGGAAAGGACACCCGGCGCCGTTGCTGGTTACAGGCCTTCGGCGCCGCCGTCGCCCGGGTTCTTCGAGCTCGCCTCTACCCGGATGAGTTCGTTGCGCACGTGCCAGACGCGCTGGAAGACCGTGAAGATGGTCAAGCCGGCGAGCACGTAGATCGCCGGGGCGAGGAGTTCGAAATCCCCGATTCCGGCCCCCTTGGCGAAGATCAAGCCGATCGAAAGTAGCACCACGCGGACGGGGCGCGTGGCCAGTCCGACCTTGCACTCGACCCCGAGCGCCTCGGCGCGGGCGCGGGTATAGGAGACCATCAGCGAGCCGAGCACGGCGACGACGCAGATCGCCGCGGCGAAGTCTTCGCCGCGCGAGGCGAAGTAGCCGGCGATCGCGGCGATCACGATCCCCTCCTCGCAGCGGTCCAGGGTCGAATCGAGGAAGGCCCCGAACAGCGTCCCCTTGCCCGACATCCGCGAGTAGCGGCCGTCGAGGGTGTCCATGACCGAGCCGAGGATGAAGGCGATCCCGGCGAGCAAGAAGAGGCGCTGGGTGACGAGGAAGGCGGCGACGAGGTTGCCGAAGAGGCCCATCAGCGAGATCGCGTTGGGGGTGAGCCGCGACTCGATCAGGCGGTCGCGGGCGTAAGCGCGCAGCTCCTGGCTGTTGCGGGGCGGGGCGGGGCGGCCGTTGCGGCCGCCGGGTGCCCGGGGAGGCGCCGTCGATGCCATCTGGGTATGAGGCTAGAGGTTCGCGGGGCGGTCCGCGCGGCGCGTCCTCTACGCCTCGACCTCCTGCGGCGTCCCGGCGCGGCGCCTGCTCGGCGTCCGCCAGTCCCAGGCCTCCGGTTTCCAGCGCGCCAGCGCCCCTTTGGCGATCGCGAAGCTGGCGAGCGCGACCAGCCAGCCGAGCGCCCAGTCGACCCAGTAATGGTTGGCGGTGACCAGCACCACCCAGGCGATCAGGATCGGATAGAAGGCCCACCAGGCCCTCGCCCACCAGTGGCGGCAGACCGCGACGCCGCTGGCGCCGATCATCAGCGCGAAGGCGCAGTGCATGCTCGGCACCGCCGCGTAGGGGTTGATGAAGACCTTGGCGATCGAGGAGTCGCTGTTGACCGAGCTGTATTTGGTCACCGTGTCGACGAAGCCGTCGTGGGGGAAGAGGCGCGGCGGCGCGGTCGGGAAGCCGACGTAGCCGATCAGCGCCAGGCACATCGCCACCACGAACAGGTTGCGGACGAAGTAATAGGACTCGTTGCGGAAGAGGTAGAGCCAGACGAGGAAGGCGAGGGCGATCGAGAACTGGGCGTTCAGGTAGAGGAAGTTGGCGACGTCGATCGTCCAGTGGGCGGGCAGGAAGAACTTCTGCAGGCTCGGCTCGAAGAGCGTGTGAGTGGAGCGCTCGAAGGAGATCACGTCGGCGCCGTGGTGGATCGCCGAGGCCTTGCTGCCGTCGGCGATGCCGCGGCCGAGCTCGTAGATCACGTCGACGCCGACCAGGATGCCGAGCTGGCGCCCCGCGTCCCCCCAACCCTTGGGCAGCCAAACTCCGATGGCGGACAGGACACGCGACATGAAACCTCGATTGTAATCCTGCGTTGAGCAGGGACCCTGACGATGCCGACGACCTCCCCGAAGAAGCGCGAAAAGAAACCCTGGCGACGGCCGGACAAGCGGCGCGTGCGGGCGATCCGCGAACGGCTGCGGGAGATGTACGGGGTGCCGGTCCTGGAGCCGCACGGGCACCCGATCGCCGAGCTGGTCAAGACGGTGCTGTCTCAGCACACCAACGACCGCAACCGCGACCGCGCCTACGCGGCGATGCGGGAGCGCTTCCCGACCTGGGACGAGGTGCGCGACGCGCCGGTCGGCGAGCTCGAGGACGCGATCCGGCCGGGCGGGCTGGCGCAGCAGAAGGCGCCGCGGATCCAGGAGATCCTCCGCCGCCTGGGCGACGAGCCGGACCTCGACTGGACCGCGACGGCGCCGATCGAGGAGTCGCGCGAGTTCCTCCTGGCGCTGCCGGGGGTGGGACGGAAAACCGTCGCCTGCGTGCTGCTCTTTACCTGGGGGCTGCCGGAGATCCCGGTCGACGTCCACGTCCATCGGGTCGGCGGGCGGCTCGGGCTGTTCCCGCCGGACGCCTCGCTGGAGCGCGCCCACGACGAGATGCTGGCCGTCGTGGCGCCCGAGGACGGCTACGAGCTGCACCTCAACCTGATCCGCCACGGGCGCGCGCTCTGCCGCCCGAAGCCGCGTTGCGGCGAGTGCGACCTGCGCCGGATGTGCCCCTGGTATCGGGACCTCGACCACCGTGAACTGATCGCGGGCAGCTGACGAGGCGCCCGCCGCGGGTAGCGGGACCGCCTCTGGGGGTAGCGGGAGTTAGTATCCGCGCCGCCTCTCCATGAAGAAGAGCACTTTCATCACTTTCGGCGTCCTTGTCTTCGTCCTCGCGGTGGTCATCCCCTGGTTGGCCTTCCGGGGCAGTGGCGACGCCAACACCGGTGCCCAAGCGGTGCCGGCGCACCTGAAAACGGGCCAGGCCCTGTTCGAAATCAACTGCGGCACCTGCCACACGCTCTACGCGGCGGGCACCGACGGCAACTACGGCCCGAACCTCGACGAACTGCTCGCCCCGACCGGCCCGCCGGAACCAGGCGAAGCCGGCGAGAAAACGATCAAATCGACGACCGAACGCGTGCTGAACGCCGAGAAGGAAGGCGTCGACAGCCAGACTCCCGGCCGCATGCCCCCGGCGATCCTCAATCCGGATCAGCAGAAAGAAGTCGCCGAATTCGTCGCCACCGTCGCCGGCGAGGGCTGAGCCGCCCGGTTGGCGGGCCGAAAACTCAAGCCACGCTTGAGTTTTCGGCCCATCGACGTCAGGGGTAGATCTTCAGGGTGCTGAAGAGGCCGGCGTGGTCTGAGTCCCAGAAGCCGTTCTGGGGGGACCGGCCGGTGACGGAGGAGTTGACCTCCTTCACCTGCTTGGGGTCGCGGGTCATGATGTGGTCGACCTTGTGGTCGAACTGGGAGGCGGCGCCGCCGCTGCCGACCGCCAGCAGGGACGTCTTCAGGCAGCAGCCGAGCGGCTTGTAAGTGCTGCGTTCCCGCATCCCCGCCTTGACCAGCGTTTCGTAGGCCTGGCCGTCGCCGGGCTGGACCGCCGTCTTGGTATCGGAGTTGAGGTCGCCGACCAGGATCGTCGGCAGGTCGTTGGTCAGGGGTCCGTCCGGGGCGACCAGTTCGGCGGCCTGCTGGGCGCGGATGCTCGGCACGACCGTCTGCGGGTCGAACGATTCGAGGTGGGTGTCGACGAAGTGGAACGGGGTCGAGCCGTTCACGGTCGCGTCGACCGACGCCCAGCCGCGGGTCACGGTCACTTTGGCACCCGAGATTTCCTCGGTGAGGAGGCTCTTGTAGTGGCCCTTCTGCGGGTCTGAGGTCTTCACTTCGGAGCCGACCTTGGCGAGGATCACGTCGCGCATCGTCAGCCGGCCGTTGATCTCGGCGTTGGCGATCAGCGAGTTGGGGCCGTCGCCGGCGACGCCGTTCTCGTCGGCGGGCGCTTCGAAGTCGAACTCGGGATTGACGACGACCGCCCGGTAGCGGGCCTTGCCCTTGTTCAGCTGCTTCAGCAGTTCGGCGAGGTAGTCGTAGCGGACCGTGGTCGCGTGGGGGGCGCTGCCGCCGAGCAGGGTTTCGAGGCTGGGCGGGCCGGTCCGCCACTCGGCGACCTCCTGCAGCCCGACCAGGTCCGGTTCCTTCGAGAGGATCTCCTTGGCGAGCCCTTTGGCCCGCACCGGGAAGTCGTTGGCGGTGACTTCGCGGAGGATCTGGCCGGTCGCCTCGGTGAACGCGGTGACCCCTTTGGCGGAGATCGCCGGCCCGAGGTCGGCGCCGAGGTAGATGTTGCGGGTCATCACCTTCACTTCGGTCGGCTTCGACTTGGACGGCTTCGGCTTCGCCGTCGCGCCAAGCGGGGCGACGAGCAGCACCAGCGCCGGCAAGGCGGCGCCGAGGAGCGCCGGCGCGGCAAGGCGCAGGCGCGGATGGGCGTGGATCAAAACTGTTCCCTCCTGTAGATGGCCCTGCCGGGCCGGATTTGCGAGGCCCCTCCCGCCCCGTACCGCCAGAAAACTACCCGCCGCGCCGAGTTGCGTTCGCACTTCTCGTCGCTATCCGACGATTTCTGCGAACTCACCGGGAGCGGCGCCGGGAGCGGGTGGGCGCGCGCCCGAGATTCGTCCAGAATTCCCTTGAGCCCTCCCCAGATATCTGCGATACTGGCACTTAGATTTCTTAGGTTTAGACAACGAAACCCCTGGAGGGAGCAGCAAAAGTGGCAAAAACGATCGGAATCGACCTGGGAACGACCAATTCCTGCGTCGCCGTTATGGAGGGCGGGGAGCCGACCGTTCTCGAGAACGCCGAGGGTGGTCGCACCACGCCGTCCGTCGTCGCCTTCACCGAGAGCGGTGAGCGGCTGGTGGGAACGGTCGCGAAACGCCAGGCGGTGATGAACCCCGAGAACACGATCTTCTCGATCAAGCGCTTCATGGGCCGCAAGGAGTCCGAAGTGCACGAGGAGGAGACGATCGTCCCGTACAAGGTCGAGGCCGGCCCGAACGGCGACGTGCGCGTCGACGTGCGCGGCAAGCAGTACAGCCCGCCGGAGATCAGCGCGATGATCCTGCAGAAGCTGAAAACCGACGCCGAAGCGAAGCTCGGCGACACGGTCGACAGCGCCGTGATCACCGTCCCCGCCTACTTCAACGACGACCAGCGCCAGGCGACCAAAGACGCCGGCCAGATCGCCGGGCTCGAGGTGAAGCGGATCATCAACGAGCCGACCGCGGCCTCGCTGGCCTACGGGCTCGACAAAGAGAAAACCGACCAGACGATCCTCGTCTTCGACCTCGGCGGCGGCACCTTCGACGTCTCCGTGCTGGAAATCGGCGACGGCGTCTTCGAGGTGAAAGCGACCGCCGGCGACAACCACCTCGGCGGCGACAACTGGGACAAAGCCGTGGTCGAGTGGCTGGTCGCCGAGTTCAAACGCGACCAGGGCGTCGACCTCGCGGCCGACAAAAACTCGCTGCAGCGCCTCTACGAGGCGGCCGAGAAAGCGAAGATCGAGCTCTCCTCGACGCAGGAGACGCAGATCAACCTGCCGTTCATCACGGCGGTCGAGGGGCAGCCGAAGCACCTCGACCTGAAGCTCAGCCGTTCGAAACTGAACGAGCTCACCGGCGACCTGCTGGACCGCACGGTCGGCCCGGTCAAACGGGCCCTCGCCGACGCCGACGCCTCGATCGACCACGTCGTCCTGGTCGGCGGCATGACCCGCATGCCCGCCGTCCGCGACAAGGTCAAAGAGCTGACCGGCAAGGAGCCCCACCAGGGCGTCAACCCGGACGAGGTCGTCGCGATCGGCGCCGGCATCCAGGCGGGCGTGCTGGCCGGCGACGTCAAGGACGTGCTGCTGCTCGACGTCACCCCGCTGACCCTCGGCATCGAGACCAAAGGCGGCGTGATGACCAAGCTGATCGAGCGCAACACGACGATCCCGACGAAAAAGTCGGAGGTCTTCTCGACCGCCGACGACAACCAGCCCTCGGTGGAGATCCACGTCCTCCAGGGCGAGCGTGAGATGGCCACCGGCAACAAGAGCCTGGGCAAATTCCAGCTCACCGGCATCCCGCCGGCGCCGCGCGGCATCCCGCAGATCGAGGTCACCTTCGACATCGACGCCAACGGGATCATCTCGGTGACGGCGAAAGACAAAGGCACCGGCAAAGAGCAGAAGATCGAGATCAAATCCGGCTCCGGGCTCTCCGACGAGGAAATCCAGAGCATGGTCTCCGATGCCGAGGCCCACGCCGAGGAGGACCGCAAACAGCGCGAACTGGCCGAGGCCCGGAACGTCGCCGAGAACGCGGCCTACTCGGCCGAGAAAACGCTGGCGGACGCGGGCGACAAAGTCGAGCCCGCGACCAAAGAGCAGGTCGAGGCGGCGATCAAAGACGTCCGCGCTTCGCTCGAGTCGGGCTCGCTCGACGAGGTGAACGCGAAGACCGAGGCGCTGACCACGGCGATGACCGCGGCCTCGCAGCAGATCTACGCTCAGGCGCAGTCCGAGGCCGAGGCGTCGGGCGATGGCGGCGCGACCGAGAACGGCACCGGCTCGGCGGCGGACGACGAGGAAGTCGTCGATGCCGAAGTGGTCGACGAGGACAAATAGATGAGCGAGCGACCCGAGTACTCGCCCGGCATGCCCGGACGCGAAGCGGAGGACATGCCGGTTGATGCAAAGACCCAGCCCTCACCCGATCCCGATCGCAATCTGACTCCTTCGGGAGCGGGTGAGGGCGGAGGTGCCGCGGCCCAAGGTCCGTCGTCCGACGGCGAGGCGAGCGAGGAGCAGGTCGAGAAGGACTTCGACGCTCTCCTGGCTGAGGCCGAGGCGAAACGGGACGAGTACCTCGAACTCGCTCGCCGGGCGCAGGCGGATTTTGAGAATTTCCGCAAGCGCATGACGGCCGAGGTTCAGGC
This sequence comes from Solirubrobacterales bacterium, assembly GCA_036495785.1. Classification (GTDB taxonomy): domain Bacteria; phylum Actinomycetota; class Thermoleophilia; order Solirubrobacterales; family 70-9; genus VAYN01. Next base: position 11,579 of record DASXMH010000021.1, on the reverse strand, counting down.
CGCGGCGCTGCGCGGAAAGGTCGAGGTGGCACGGGGCGTGGTCCCCGTGCTCGACGACCTCGAGCGGGCGCTGAGCGCCGCCGGGCTCGACCCGGAGGGCGACTCGGATGACCCGCTCGCCCACGGTGTGCTCCTCGTCTTCCGCAACCTGCGGGAGACGCTGGGGCGCAGCGGGGTCGAGGTGGTCGACCCGAAGGGCGAGAAGTTCGACCCGAACTTCGCCGAAGCGCTCTCGACTGTGCAGGTCGAGGGGACCGAGGCGGGCGTCGTGGTCGAGGTGATGCAGAAGGGCTACCGGTTCGACGGGCAGCTGATCCGCCCCGCGATGGTCGTGGTGGCCGCGTAGAGGACGCAGCAAAGAAGAGACGAGAGCGGAAGAGAAAACGAGAGAAGTGGCAGACGAGCTCTACAAGACCCTCGGCGTCAAGAAGGACGCGAGCGAGGACGAGATCAAGAAGGCGTACCGGAAACTGGCGCGCAAATACCACCCTGACCGCAACCACGGCGACAAAGAGGCCGAGGAAAAGTTCAAGGAGGTCTCGGCCGCGCACGACGTCCTCGCCGACCCCGAGAAGCGCAAGGAGTACGACGCCGGCCCGTCCTTCGCCGGGTTCGGCGGCGCCGGCGGCAACCCGTTCGGCGGCGCCGGCCCCTTCGGTGGGGGCGGCGCCCAGGCGGGCACCTTCGGCGCCGACTTCGGCGACATCCTCTCCGGCATCTTCAGCCGCGGCGGCGGTGGCCGGGCGCGCCCGCAGGCGGTCCGCGGCCGCGACCTGGAGACCGAAATCGAACTGAGCTTCGACCAGGCGATCAACGGGACGCAGGTCAGCGTCACCGTGCCCAAGCAGGAACGCTGCGCGACCTGCCACGGCTCCGGCGCGGCGCCCGGCACCTCGCCGGTCACCTGCCCGCGCTGCGAAGGCCGCGGCATCGACCCGCAGAACCAAGGCTTCTTCTCGATCAGCCAGCCCTGCCCGCAGTGCGGCGGGTCCGGCGAGATCATCGAGGACCCCTGCCCGACCTGCGGCGGCTCCGGCGTCACCCAGCAGAGCAAGCGCTACAAAGTCAACATCCCCGCCGGGGTCAAGGACGGCACCCGTATCCGGCTCGCCGGCAAGGGTGAGGCGGGGCCGCGCGGCGGCCCCAACGGCGACCTCTACGTGACCACGCGGGTCACCTCCTCGCCGGTCTTCCGCCGGCTCGACGACGGCAACCTCGAGGTGACGGTGCCGATCACGATCCCCGAGGCCGTCAACGGCGGCACGATCGAGGTGCCGACGCTCGACGGGACGAAACGGATCAAGGTCGCGCCCGGGACCAAGCACGGGGCGATCCAGCGCCTGCGCGGCGAGGGCGCCCCGAAGGGGAAGGGCAAGGGCCGCGGCGACATCCGCTACCGGCTCGAGATCGAGGTCCCGAAAGACCTGAACGAGGAGCAGCAGAAGGCGGTCGACGAGCTGGCGAGCGCGCTGAACGGGCACGACCCGCGCGCCGACCTGCTGCGGAAGGCCGGGGTCTGATGGCCAGCTACCGACGCCACGAAGTGAAAGCGACCTTCGACGAGGAGCAGGGCGTCTTCATGATCTCGGTCGCCGCCGAACTGGCCGAGATGCATCCGCAGACCTTGCGGATGTACGAGACGCGGGGCCTGATCGCGCCGAAGCGCTCGCCGAAAAACACCCGCCTCTACAGCCGGCGCGACGTCGAACGCCTGCGCCGCATCCAGGAAATGACCGCCCAGGGGCTGAACCTGGTCGGGGTCGAGACCGTCCTGGCGCTGGAAGAGCAGGTGAAAAGGCTTGAAGAGAGAGTCAGAGAGCTGGAAGGAAGAGGAGAGAAACCGGATGCAGCCGGATAAGTTCACCCAGAAATCGCAGGAAGCGATCGCCGCGACGCTGGAGCTGGCGCGCAGCCATCGAAACCCCGAGGCCGCCCCGGCCCACCTGCTGGTGTCGTTGCTTGAACAGCCGGAAGGCCTTGTCGTGCCGATCTTGCAGCGGGTCGGCGCCGACACCGCGACGATCGCGGCGCGCGCCAACGAGGCGGTCGCGGCGCTGCCGAAACTCGGCGGCGAGCAGTCGGAGGAACCGCGGCTGTCGGCCGGGTTGGCCGCGACCCTACGCCTCGCCGAGCGCGAAATGGGCCGCGACGGGTCGAGCCTGATCTCCACCGACCACCTGCTGCGGGCGCTGACCGAGGACGCGACGCTGTCGAGCTTCCTGCCCACCCGCGCCGAGCTCGACGCCGCCGTGGCCGAGGTCCGTCCCAACCCGGTGACGACCCCGAACCCGGAGTCGACCTCCCAGGCCTTGGAGAAATTCGGCCGTGACCTGACCGCCGACGCGCGTTCGGGCCGGCTCGACCCGGTGATCGGCCGCGACGAGGAGATCCGCCGCGTGATCCAGGTCCTCTCCCGCCGCACCAAGAACAACCCGGTGCTGATCGGCGACCCGGGCGTCGGCAAGACGGCGATCGTCGAGGGGCTCGCCCAGCGGATCGTCGACGGCGACGTGCCGGAGAGCCTGCGCGACCGGCGCGTGATCGCGCTCGACATCGGCTCGCTGCTGGCGGGCTCCAAATACCGCGGCGAGTTCGAGGAGCGGCTGAAAGCTGTCCTCAAAGAGGTGCAGGACGCGGAGGGCCAGATCGTCCTCTTCCTCGACGAGCTTCACACGATCGTCGGCGCCGGCGCCGCCGAAGGGGCGGTCGACGCGGCCAACCTCTTGAAGCCGATGCTGGCGCGCGGCGAGCTGCGCGCGGTCGGCGCGACGACGCTCGACGAGTACCGCAAGCACATCGAGAAAGACGCGGCGCTGGAGCGACGCTTCCAGCCGGTGCTGGTCGACGAGCCCGACATGCAGGACACGATCGCGATCCTGCGCGGGCTGAAAGGCCGCTACGAAGAGCACCACGGCGTGCGGATCGCCGACTCGGCGATCGTCGCCGCGGCGACGCTCTCGGAGCGCTACATCGCCGACCGGTTCCTGCCCGACAAGGCGATCGACCTGATCGACGAGTCGGCCTCGCGGCTGAAGATCGAGATCGACTCGGTGCCGACCGAGATCGACGAGGTCGCGCGGCGCATCCAGCAACTGGAGATCGAGGAAAAGGCGCTCGAAAAAGAGACCGATGACGCGTCGAAGGCTCGCCTCCAGGCGCTGCGCGAGGACCTCTCGAACCTGCGCGAGCAGGAGACCGAGCTGCGCGCCCGCTGGCAGAACGAGAAAGAGCCGATCGAGGAAATGAAGGCGGCGAAGGCCGAACTTGCCGAAGCGCAGGTGGAAGTCGAGCAGGCCGAACGCGAAACCGATCTGGCACGCGCTGCCGAACTGAAATTCGGGCTGATTCCCGAACTGGAGGGCAAAGTCAAAGCCGCCGAAGCGCGGCTCGCCGAGCTGCACTCGGGCGAGGGCGGCACGATGCTCGCCGACGAGGTGACCGAGGAAGACGTCGCCGAGGTGGTCGCCAAATGGACCGGCATCCCGGTCTCTCGCCTGATGGAGGGCGAGGTCGAGAAGCTGATCCACATGGAGGACCGCCTGCACGACCGGGTGATCGGACAGCAGGAGGCGATCGAAGCGGTGTCCAACGCGCTGCGGCGCTCACGGGCCGGCCTGGCGGACCCGAGCCGGCCGATCGGCAGCTTCCTCTTCCTCGGCCCGACCGGGGTCGGCAAGACGGAGCTGGCGAAGGCGCTGGCCGAGTTCATGTTCGACTCCGAGCAGGCGATCGTCCGCCTCGACATGTCCGAGTACATGGAGAAGCACACGGTCGCGCGGCTGGTCGGCGCGCCGCACGGCTACGTCGGCTACGAGGAGGGCGGCCAGCTGACCGAGGCGGTCCGCCGGCGCCCCTACGCGGTGGTCCTGCTCGACGAGATCGAGAAGGCACACCCCGACGTCTTCAACACCCTGCTGCAGATCATGGACGACGGCCGGCTCACCGACGGCCAGGGCCGCACGGTCAGCTTCACCAACACGGTGCTGATCATGACCTCGAACGTCGGCTCCGACCGGATCGTCGGCGACCAGGTCGACGAGGGTATCCGCGAGGCGATCGAAGAGGTGCTGGCCTCGACCTTCAAGCCGGAGTTCCTCAACCGGATCGACGACACGGTTATCTTCCACCGCCTCTCGAAGGAGGACATCGGCCGGATCGTCGAGCTGCAGGTCCACCAGCTGGTGGGACGGGTGGCGGAGCGCGGCATCGCGATCGAGCTGTCCGACGACGCCCGCACCCTGCTCGGCAACCTCGGCTACGACCCGGTGTACGGGGCGCGGCCGCTGAAGCGGGTGATCCAGAAACAGCTGGTCGACAAGCTGGCGCTGAAGATCCTCGAGGGCGAGTTCATCGAGGGCGACACCGTCCGCGTCGACGCCGCCGACGGCGCCCTCGTCTTCGAGCGCGCCGGCGCCGAGGCCCCGGCTGCCGCCGCCTAAACCATTGGCCCAGGGCGGGCCGGGCGCGACCGCCACTGCGCAAGGAGGCGCGTCAGTTCCCGCGCTGATCTCGGCGAAGGGCGCACGCAGGCGTGCCGCCCACGCGCCCCGGCCCGGCCCTCCGAAGCGCGTTCGCAGTTAACGACACGATTTGTCCCTAAGTGCGAACGCACCGGCTGGGCCCTCTGGAGCGTTCGCACTTGACGCCACATATTGGCGTTAACTGCGAACTCGTCGTGGGGGCGCGCCCCCGTTCCGGTGGGCCAGCGGTCGAATTTTCCTCTAGGGCGGCGCTCCTCAGTTCTGGCGTAACAGATACGTAAAAGTGTGGAGGCGGTGGGTCTCTTCCGCCCCGCGCTTATAAAACCGCGGCGGAATGCCGAAACAACGTTGCGGAAAGTGCTCTTACACTCTGGGAAGAAGATGGACGAGCGTGATCAGGAGCGGCAGCTGATCGACGCGGAAACCGAAGGCACCGGACGCCTACGGGGAGGCGTCGCGATAGCTCATGCATGCGCCGAGCGGGTGCGGCTCACCGCTGAGCGGACGCGCCTCGGCTTCGAGAACGGCACCTGGTTCCTGCGCGAGAGGATCGCCTGGCCGGTCGAGGACGGATTCGACCGCCTCGGGCGACGCGGTGCGATCGGCGTCTTCGGCGGCGGCTGGATCGCGGTCGCCGGCGTCGTCGCGGCGCTGCTGATCGCCGGCTCCGGCGGCTCGGGAACCGACGCCGGAAGGACCGAGGCATTCGTCGTCCCCCAACAGTCGCCCACCCCGGCCGCGGTCGCGCCGGCACCGACGAAGCAGAAGAAGGCGGCGAAACCGAGCGGACCGACCCTGCACGGCGCGCCGCCCGACTTCGCCCCGGCCAAGGACGTGAGGTCTGGAGTCGGCGACGGCACCGCGGTCGGCGGGAAGCAGGGCTCCGGCGACGAAGCGCCCGGCGGGCGCGGCTCAGGCGGGGCAAACGCCAAGACCGGCGGAGTCGGGGCGAGCGCGAACGGCTCGGCCGGTGGCAACGTCACCAGCGCCAACGACGGCCCGGCGGCGACCGCGAAGATCGGCTCGACCCCCGAGGCAACCGCCTCGGCCCAGGCGCAGACCGACAGCCTCGCGACCGCCGGCAGTGCGGCGGGTACGGGAGTCGGGGCGACGGCCGAATCGGGCAGCAAGGGAACGGGCGCCGCCGAAAGCGCCGGATCCGGCACCGGCGGCGAACTGACCGGGCCGCCCGCGCCGAAAGCCGCCAAGCGGGTCGCGCGGCGCTTCGCGGAGGCGTTCGTCGTCTACGAGGTCGGCGGCGTCGACAGCAAGGTCCGCAGGAACTTCAACTCGACCAGCACCAAACAGCTTTCCCGCTCCCTCCTGCACCGGCCGCCGCGCCAGCCGGCCAGCGTCAAGGTGCCGCAGGCGAAGGTCGTCAACGTCGTCGCCGGGCCGTCCAAGGGGGCCGTCTACACCGTCTCCGTCTCGCTGCTGCGGGTCGGCGTGACCAGCGAGCTGCGGCTCGAAATGGAACAGGGCGTCGCCAAGAAGTGGCAAGTCACGAACGTCCTCGGCTGAGCTGATGCGCGCCTACCCCCGCAAGCTCCGCGCCGTCGCCGCTGCCGGCGTGGCGACCGCCGCGCTCGCCCTGCCGATCGGCGTTGCCGCGGCGGCGGAAGATTCGCAGCCGACCCAGGGCGGGACGCTCGAAGCGCCGGTCGAAAACAGCCCGCTCGCGCCGGCGACCGAAGCGCCCGCGCCGAGCGGCGAAGCTGGGTCCGGGACCGAAGCGAATTCCGAAGCGGGCTCCACGCCGGGCGGCGGGGGATCGTCATCCGGCTCGGGCGAAGGCGTCACCGAAAACTCGCCGCTGGCGCCGGAAGTCGTCCGCCACCCGAAGCTGCCGCCGGCCAGCGGTGGCACGACCGCCGAAGAACCCGGCATCAACGGACAGCCCACCAGGGGCGAAGAAGAACTCGCCGAAGCGGGATCCGAACAGGAAGCCGACGAAGCGGCCGAACGGGCCGCGGCGGAATCCGCCGACAAGGCGGCGCCGGTGCTGCAGATCCCGGCGCTGACCGCCTCCGCATGCGCGGCGAGCGCGGTGCCGCCGGTACTGATCCCGATCTACCAGCGCGCCTCCGCCCAGTACGGGCTCGGCTCGCAGGGGCCGGCGATCCTGGCCGGCATCAACGCGGTCGAGACGGCCTTCGGGACGAACCTCGGGCCGAGCTCGGCGGGCGCCGAGGGCTGGATGCAGTTCATGCCCTCGACCTGGGAAACGTACGGAGTCGACGCCAACGGCGACGGGATCGCCGACCCGAACAACCCCGAAGACGCGATCTTCGCCGCCGCCCGCTATCTCTCCGCCGCCGGGATGCCCGCCGACACCTACGGCGCGATCTTCGCCTACAACCACGCCGACTGGTACGTCTCCGAGGTGCTTGCCGACGCCGGTTGCTACGCCGCCGAAGTCGGCGACCCGGCCTTCACCCAGGCGGGCCTGACGCCGCAGATCGAAGTCCTCAAATGCGAAGCGGCGCCGGGCTGGAAAGGACAGATCCCGGCCGAATACCTGGAAGCGCTCGAGGCGGCCGCCGCCCGCTACGAACTCGGCAAGCGGGGCGTCTGGGCGCTCGCCGCGATCACCCGGCTGGAGTCGAACTTCGGCCGCGGGATGTCGAAGGCGCAGCTCGAAGAAACGGGGCCGCTCGGGCTCGAAGCCAGCGAGTGGAAGCAGTTCCGGGTCGACGGCGACGACGACGGCCACATCCGCCACGCCGACATCTTCGACTCGGCGGCGACGCTGGCCCGCGAGATCTGGTCGAAGGGCTCGCTCGAAGCCGGCGTCTTCGCCCACAACCAGGCCGCCTGGTACGTCGAAGAGGTCCTCCGCGAGGCCGAAGAAATCGAAGGCGGCTGCAAGACCTCCTGGGTCGACTGGCGGGTCGCGCCGCTGGCCGCCGAAACGACCGTCGAGGGCGCCGAAGCGGTGATCCAGCCGAACGGCCTCGCCGCCGCGCCGGCCGGCGCGCCGCCCGCGGTGAAGGCGGCGATCGCCGCCGCCAACTCGATCGCCACCACCCCCTACGTCTGGGGCGGCGGCCACGCGTCCTTCTACTCCTACGGCTACGACTGCTCCGGCGCGGTCAGCTTCGCCCTCTACGGGGCGGGGCTGCTGAACACGCCGCTCACCTCCGGCTCGCTCGAGAGCTACGGCGAACCCGGCCCCGGCAAGTGGATCACGATCTACGCCAACGCCGGACACACCTACATGACGATCGCCGGCCTGCGCTGGGACACGGTCGGCGACGCGCACGGCACCGGCCCCCGCTGGCACGCCGAACCGCCCTACCCGGAAGGGTTCGTGGTCCGGCACCCCGCCGGGTACTAGGCCGGCCTGACGAAGGCGCCCGACGGGTAGTGGTCGGGCAAGCAAGGGGCCATTAGGATTCAAGAGGAGGAGCCATGCCGACCTATCTGATGCTGACCAACCTGACCGCCGAGGGCCTGCGGACCCTGAAGAACAACCCGGGCCGGGTGACCGAGGTGAACTCCGAGGTCGAACAGATGGGCGGCAAGGTGGTCACCCAATACGCGACGCTCGGCGACTACGACTTCGTCACGGTGATCGAGGCTCCCGACGAGCGGACGATGGCGAAGATCTCGGTCGAGCTCGGCTCGCGCGGCACGATGACCAGCCGGACGCTGACCGCGATGCCGGCCGCGGATCTCTCGAGCTCGATCTAGCGTGAGGGCGCTCGTCGTCGGCGGCGGCGGCCGCGAGCACGCGATCGTGCGGGCGCTGGCCCGCTCGGCGGCGGCGCCGGAGCTGCTCTGCGCGCCCGGCAACGCGGGGATCGCGGCGGACGCCGAGTGCTTCCCCGCGGTCGGCGTCGAAGACATCGAGGCGATCGTCGCGCTGGCGACCGAGGGCGAAGTCGACCTGGCGGTGATCGGCCCCGAGGCGGCGCTCGTCGCGGGCGTCGCCGACGCGCTCGAGGCGGCCGGGATCGCCACCTTCGGCCCGACCCGCGCGGCGGCCGGGCTGGAGGGCTCGAAGGCGTTCGCCAAGGAGCTGATGGCGGGCGCCGGGGTGCCGACCGCGTCCCACGTCCTGCTGCGCAGCCGCAACGAGGCGCTCGCCGAGCTGGAGCGAACCGCCTACCCGACCGTGCTGAAGGCCGACGGCCTGGCGGCGGGCAAGGGCGTGATCCTCTGCGCCGACGAGGCCGAGGCGCGGGCCGCGCTCGACGTCTATTTCACCGAGCGGCGCTTCGGCGCGACCCCGGTCGTGCTGGAGGAGTTCCTGGAGGGCGAAGAGCTCTCGCTGCTGGCGCTCTGCGACGGCGAGAACGTCGTACCGCTCTCCCCCGCCCAGGACTACAAGCGGATCTTCGACGGCGACCAGGGGCCGAACACCGGCGGCATGGGCAGCTACTCGCCGGTGCCTGGGTTCGGCGCGGCCGAGGTCGAGGAGATCGTCGACCGGGTGCACCGGCCGGTCGTCGCGGCGATGGCCGAGCGCGGCACCCCCTTCCACGGCATCCTCTACGCCGGGCTGATGATCGGCGCCGACGGTCCCAAGGTGATCGAGTTCAACGTCCGCTTCGGCGACCCCGAGACGCAGGCCGTGCTGCCGCGGCTGCGCTCCGACCTGGTCGACCTCTTCCGCGCCGCCCGCGAGCCGGGCGGCCTCGCCGGGATGCGCGCCGACTTCGACGACGACTGGGCGGTGACCGTGGTGCTCGCCTCGGCGGGCTACCCGGAGAGCTCCTCGAAGGGCGACGTGATCCACGGCCTCGCCGCCGCGGCCGAGATCGCCGAGGTGACCCACGCCGGGACCACGGCGCAGGACGGCGAGATCGTCACCGCCGGCGGCCGCGTCCTCGGCGTCACCGGCCTCGGCGCCGACCCGGCCACGGCGCGTGAACGCGCGTACGATGCGGCCGGCAGGATCTCCTTCGACGGAATGCAGGTCCGCCACGACATCGCCGCCCGCGCGGTCGCCCGTCTCGCCAGTCCCTGACCTTGATCCCGAAACACAGCCGAGAGGAATGCCCATGAGCGACATCGCCCCCACCCCACAGGCCGAGGCCGAGCTGGAGCAGATCGAAGAGGACTTCGAGGCCACGGGCCCGCTGGTCGGGATCATCATGGGGTCGAAAAACGACATGGAGAAGATGCTCCCGGCGCAGGGCTACCTGACCGAACAGGGCATCGACTCCGAAATCCACGTGATGAGCGCGCACCGCGACCCGGAGAAAGTGCGCGAGTTCTGCATGAGCGCGCGGGCGCGAGGGCTGAAGGTGATCATCGCCGGTGCCGGGATGTCGGCGGCGCTGCCCGGGGTCGCCGCGGCCCACACCGACCTGCCGGTGATCGGCGTGCCGATCCTCGGCAAGAGCCTCGGCGGGCTCGACGCGCTGCTCTCGGCCGTGCAGATGCCGCCCGGGATCCCGGTCGCCTGCGTGGCGATCGACGGGGCGAAAAACGCCGGCGTGCTGGCGGCGCGGATAATCAACGCCTAGCGACTGGAGCGCAGCGCAAGGAGCCCCTGATGATCGCGCGCTACACCCGCCCCGAGATCGGCGCCGTCTGGACCCAGCAGGCGAAGTTCGAAACCTGGCTCGAGGTCGAGCTGGCGGCGACCGAGGCCTGGGCGGCGGAGGGGGTCGTGCCGGCCGAGGTCGCGGCGGCGGCGCGCGAGCGGGCCTCCTTCACGGCCGAGGCGGTCGACGAACGGGAGAAGATCACCGACCACGACATGGCGGCCTTCGTCGACGTGGTCGCGGCGTCGGTGGGTGACGAGGGCGCGCGGTGGATCCACTACGGACTGACCTCCTCCGACGTGCTCGACACGGCGCTGGCGCTGCAGTTGAAGCGGGCGGGCGCGATCCTGGTCGCCGGCGCGCAGGACTACCGCGACGCGCTGATCGACCGGGCGCTGGCCGAGCGCGACACGCTCTGCGTCGGGCGCACCCACGGCGTGCATGCCGAGCCGACCACCTTCGGGCTGCGGCTGGCGGGCTTCGCCTTCGAGGCCGACCGCAACCTTCACCGACTCGAAGAGGCGTTCGCCGAACTCGCCTACGGCAAGCTCTCCGGCGCCGTCGGCACCTACGCCTCGGTGCCGCCGGCGGTCGAGGCGCGGGTGATGGAGAAGCTCGGCCTGGCGATCGAGCCCGTCGCCACCCAGGTGATCCCGCGCGACCGCCACGCCGAGCTGACCGCGACGATCGCGCTCGCCGGGGCGGGGCTGGAGCGCTTCGCGACCGAGGTCCGCAACCTGCAGAAAACCGAGGTGCGCGAGGTCGAGGAGCCGTTCCGGGCGGGCCAGAAGGGCTCCTCGGCGATGCCTCACAAGCGCAACCCGATCCGCACCGAGCGGATCACCGGCCTCGCCCGCGTCCTGCGCGGCTACGCCCAGACCGGCTTCGAGGACGTCGCCCTCTGGCACGAGCGCGACATCTCCCACTCCGGCGCCGAGCGGGTGATCCTGCCCGACTCGACGATCCTGCTCGACTACATGCAGGGACTGGCGACCGGCGTCGCCTCCGGCATGACCCTGCACCGCGACCGCATGCTCGCCAACCTGAACATCACCCACGGCGCCCTCTTCAGCCAGCGCGCCCTTACCGCCCTGGTCGAGTCCGGGATGACCCGCGACGACGCCTACCGGGTCGTCCAGGAGAACGCCCAGAAGGCCTGGGACACCGGCACCGACTTCCGCGACCTCCTCGCCGAGGCGACCCCGCAGCTCGACCTCGACGCGGTCTTCGACTACGGCGCCTACATGACGCACGTCCCCGAGATCCTCGCGCGCCTCGAAGCACTGCGCGGTTAGAGGGTTCATTCCGCAGCGGGGGGGGGCGTTGTTCCGGGGCGGGGCGGCCGTCCGAGGTGCGTCCCGGGCGTCTCGTTGCGGCCCTAGCAGGGTGTGGCCGCCACGAGACGCCCGGGACGTGAGGGGTTCGTGGGTGTGGAGGAAGGCCGACACGAAGTCGGACTTCCGTGACCGTCTTGCCCGAGAGTGAGGCCCGGGAGGCCCGATCGGCGACGAAGACGCCGGGAACGTCACACTTCCCGGCCCTCGGAGGGCCGGAATCAGGCCCTGAGACGCGCTGGGTGCTTTTTGGCCCCCATGGGGGCCAA
>DASXMH010000020.1:0-6659 GCA_036495785.1 Solirubrobacterales bacterium | reverse complement strand
GACGTCCCTCCCTAGGAACGTGACGGCCCTGCGCCAGCTTTACGTCCCGGGCGTCTCGTGGCAGGCAGGCAGCCTGCCAGGGTCGCCACGAGACGCCCGGGTCGCAACTCGGACGGCCGCCGCGGCCCGGACCCCCGCCGTCCCCCAACGTGGAATCAACGTCTAGCGATCCCCTTCGCCGACGCGACAGGCGAGTAGGACGAGCGCGGCGCTCAGCTCTGCTCGAGGGCGAACGGGGTGCCCTCGGAGTCGCGGCAGATCGACCAGCGCTCGCCGGGATGGACGAGCTGCCCACCGAGGTCCTCGACCTTGCGCAGGGCGTCGGCCATGTCGACGACCGGGAAGTAGGGCAGCGAGGCGGTATCGCCGGGACCGCGACCGCGCTCGTGGACGCCGACGCGGACGCCGTCCGTCTCGGCGACCCAGCCCGCGCCGTCCTCGGCGCCCCGCTCGGCGAGGTCGATCTCCAGCAGGCCGCTCCAGAAACGCAGGGCGCGCTCGGAGTCGTCGGCCGGGAACTCGATCAGCGCAGCCAGCGTCGCCACCCCTGTCCGCGCCCGCCGGCGCCCCGGCCGGCCAGGTCCTCGCCGTTGCCGAGGAAGGAGGTTTCGCGGGCGAGCAGCTGCTCGAACTCGCCGCGGTCGAGGAAGATGCCGTGGCACTTCCGGCACTGCTCGATCGTCACGCCGTTGCGCTCGTGCGTGCGCATCTCGGCCCCGCACTTCGGGCACCGCATCGCCGTCCCGGCGCTCTTCTGCTCCGGCGTCGCCTCGCTCATCGCGGCGCCTCCGCCCCGCCCGTCGCGCCCTCCGCCGCGCCGCCGGCCACCTCCGCCCCGCCCTCGACGAGGCTCGCGTAGGCCTCCGGCCGGCGCGTGGTCAGGAAGGGGAAAAGCTCCAGCCAGTCGCCGCGCTGGTCGAGGTCGAGGTCGGCGACCAGCACCGCCGCCTCGTCGCGCGGCGCCTGCACCAGCACCCGGCCGTAGGGGTCGGAGATGAACGAGGACCCGTAGAAATGCAGCGGCGGCTCCTCGCCGATGCGGTTCACCGCGACCATGAAGGTGCCGTTGGCGATCCCGTTGGCGACGATCACCCGCTCCCAGAGCGGCTGCGTGTCGAAGTCGGGGTGGTCGGGCTCGGAGCCGATCGCGGTCGGGTAGATCAGCACCTCGGCGCCCGCCAGGCTGTAGGCGCGGGCGAGCTCGGGGAACCACTGGTCCCAGCAGGTCGGCAGGCCAAGCCGCATCTCGCCGAGCGTGACCAGCGGGAACGCCTCGCCGTCCTCGCACGGCCCCGGCCGGAAGTAGCGGTCCTCGTGGTAGCCGGCGGTGACCGGGATGTGGAGCTTGCGGGTGCGGCCGATCAGGCTGCCGTCCGGAGCCACGACGATCGCCGTGTTGAAGCCGAGCCCGCCGTCCGGCGCCCGCTCGTACAGCGACGCGTGGACGTGGACGCCGGTCTCCGCCGCCATCGAGGCGGCGAACTGCCAGGTCGGGCCGCCCGGCAGTTCCTCCGGCTCGACCCCGACCCCCTCCGGCCCGGCCGGGTCGACCGCGAAGTAGGGCGACAGGGTCAGCTCCTGCAGGGCGACGAGGCGCGCGCCCTGGGCCGCCGCGACGCGGATGCCCTCGGCGAGCGCCTCGCGGTGCTCGTCCGGATCGGGGTGCCAGGACTGCTGCACGGCGGCGATCCGGAACGGCTCGCGCCCCGGCGGGCGCTTGCGCGCCGGGGAGTGCTCGATCCCGATCTTCTCGATCAGCTTCAGCTCCTCCATCTCCCCGACTGTAGGCGGTCTGACGGGTGGGCGACAATCCCAGGATGGCGCGACCGCTCGACTCGACCCCCGCCGCCGACGGCTTCCGCATGCCGGCCGAGTGGGAGCCCCATGCGGGCTGCTGGCTGGCCTGGCCGGAGCGCCCCGACAACTGGCGGGCGGCCGCCGAGCCGGCGCAGGCCGCCTACGCCGCGGTGGCGAGCGCGATCGCCGCTGCCGAGCCGGTGACGATGGCGGTCTCCGACGGCCAGTTCGCCCGCGCCCGCGCCGCGCTCCCCGACTCGGTGCGCGTGGTCGAGCTCTCCACCGACGACGCCTGGCTGCGCGACACCGGGCCGACCTTCGTCGTCGACGGGGCGGGCGCGCGGCGCGGCGTCGACTGGCGCTTCAACGCCTGGGGCGGGCTCGAGGGCGGCCTCTACTTCCCCTGGGACCGCGACGAGCGGGTCGCCGCGAAGGTGCTCGAGATCGAAGGCGACGGCCGCTACCTGGCGCCGCTGGTGCTGGAGGGCGGCTCGATCCACGTCGACGGCGAGGGCACGGTGCTGACCACCGAACAATGCCTGTTGAACACGAACCGCAACCCGGAGCTCGACCGCGCCGCGATCGAAGCGGCCCTCCACGCCTACCTCGGCACCGAGAAGGTCGTCTGGCTCGGCGACGGTGTCTTCGAGGACGAGACCGACGGCCACATCGACAACCTCGCCTGCTTCGCCCGGCCGGGTGTGGTGCTGCTGACCTGGGTCGAGGACCCCGACGACCCCCAGCACGCCGCCTCGCGCGACGCGCTCGAGCGGCTGGAGGCGGCAACCGACGCGCGCGGGCGCTCCTTCGAGGTGATCAAGCTGCCGGCGCCGGGATCGCTGACGGCGACCGCCGAGGAGGCGGCCGGGGTCGAAACCGTGGAGGGAACCCGGCCGCGTCGCGCCGGCGACCGGCTCGCCGCCAGCTACGTCAACTTCTACCTCGCCAACTCGCGGGTCGTCTATCCCCTTCTCGACCCGGCCCGCGACGACGAGGCCGCCGCGATCCTCGCCGCCGCCTTCCCCGACCGCGAGATCGTCGGCGTCCCCGCCCGCGAGATCCTCCTCGGCGGCGGCAACATCCACTGCATCACCCAGCAGGTCCCGGCCGCGCGGGCGTGAACGGCGACACGGCTCCGAGGAGACGTCAGGCCAGCGTCGCTTCGGCGCCGCTCTCCCCGGGGGCCCGGACCGCCTTCTGCAGCAGCACGCCCTGCACTTCGCTGAAGCAGAGGCGAACCAGGTGGTCGGGGGCGTCGCTCAGTTTCCAGAAGTTGCAGGTCGAGCCCGGCGGCGCGGGCGGGAACATCGTCAGCAGCTCGGTTTCCGGCACTTCTTCTTCCGCGAGGCCGGTGGTGCCGATGTGTTTCAGGATCGCCGGCTCGCCTTCGCCCTTATGGAGGTGCTCGTACTGGGCCGAGGTCATTTCCCAGGAGAAGAGGTGGACCAGCGGTTCCGAGGTCGAGTGCCGTTCGTCGCCGCCGAAGATGACCCCGAGGGCGACGATCGCGACGACCAGGAAGCCGACCGACCAGCCGACGATCGCCCGCCGTCGCTGCCGGCGCCGGTAGCTCGTCGCGTCCACCCCGGCAGGATCGCAGACGGCAATGGCCCGCTTTCGCTAGCGTCCATCACATGAGTGGAGACATGGATTTTCGCCGCGAACTTGGCCAACAGCTGCGGGTCGACTCGATCCGCTCCTCCGACGCGGCGGGCTCGGGACACCCGACCTCCTCGATGTCGGCGGCCGACCTCCTGGCGGTGCTGATCGACGGGCACCTGCGCCTCGATTTCGGCCGGCCCGACGACCCCCGCAACGACCACCTGATCTTCTCCAAGGGCCACGCGTCGCCGCTGTACTACTCCGTGCTGAAAGCGGTCGGCGCGATCGACGACGAAGAGCTCCTCACCTTCCGCAAGCAGAACAGCCGGCTGGAAGGGCACCCCACCCCGATCCTGCCCTGGGTCGACGTGGCCACCGGCTCGCTCGGCCAGGGGCTGCCGATCGGCGTCGGCGTGGCGCTCGCGGCGCGGCTCGAGCGGATGCCCTCGCGCGTCTGGATCCTCTGCGGCGACTCCGAGATGGCCGAGGGGTCGATCTGGGAGGCGGTCGAGCACGCCGGCAAGCAGAGCCTCGCCAACCTGACCGCGCTGATCGACGTCAACCGGCTCGGCCAGACCGGGGAAACGATGCACGGCTGGGACCTCAACTCTTACGGCGCCCGCGCCGAGGCGGCGGGCTGGACGACGATCGAGATCGACGGCCACGACCTGCAGGAGATCGAGGACGCCTACAACGCCGTCGAAGCCGGCGACCGGCCGACGATGGTCGTCGCGCGGACCAAGAAGGGCAAGGGCGCAAAAGAGGTCGAGGACCTGCCCGGCAAGCACGGCAAACCGCTGGCCGATCCGGCGAGGGCGATCGAGGAACTGGGCGGCGAGCGCGACCTCCGCGTCGACGTGAAGAAGCCAGAGGGCGACGCCACCCCCTTCACCTTCGAGGTCCCCGGCGGCGAGATGCCGACCTGGGAAAAGGGCGAGGAAGTACCGACCCGGAAAGCCTACGGCGAGGCACTGGCGGCGCTCGGCAACCGACGCGGCGACATCGTCGCGCTCGACGGCGAGGTCTCCAACTCGACGCATTCGGAAGATTTCAAGAACGCCCACCCCGACCGCTACGTCGAGATGTACATCGCCGAGCAGCAGATGGTCGCGGCGGCGGTCGGCTTCCAGGTGCGGCGCCACTACCGGCCCTTCGCATCGACCTTCGCGGCGTTCCTCAGCCGCGCCTACGACTTCGTCCGCATGGCGGCGATCAGCCGTGCCGACATCTGCCTGGTCGGCTCGCACGCCGGCGTCTCGATCGGTGAGGACGGGCCCTCGCAGATGGCGCTCGAGGACCTCGCGTCCCTGCGCGCGGTGCACGGCTCGACCGTCCTCTACCCGAGCGACGCCACCTCGACCACGGCGCTGGTCCAGGAGATGGCCCTCTCCAACGGGATCGTCTACATGCGGACCACCCGCGGCGCCACGCCGGTCATCTACGACGCGACCGAGGAATTCCCGATCGGCGGCTCGAAGACCGTGCTCGACGGCGACGACGTGACCATCGTCGGTGCCGGGATCACCCTGCACGAGGCGTTGGCGGCGGCCGAGCGGCTCGCCGCCGAGGGCATCTCGGCGCGGGTCATCGACCTCTACTCGGTGAAGCCGATCGACGCCGAGGCGCTGGTCCGCGCCGCCGAGGAGACCGGCGCGATCGTCACCGTCGAGGACCACTGGAAGCAGGGCGGGATCGGCGAGGCGGTGCTGGCGGCTCTGGCCGAGCACGGCGCGCACGCCGCGGTCCGGGTCCTCGCGGTCGAGGACATGCCCGGCTCGGCGACGCCGACCGAGCTCCTGCGCGCCGCCGAGATCGACGCCGAGGCGATCTACGCCGCGGCGACCGCGATCGTCAAGACCAAGGTCGAGTCCTAGCCAGGCGCAGGGCGCGCGCTCAGGTCGGCGCGGATCCGTTGGCGGCGATCGCCGCCTCCGCCCCGTCGCCGTCCCCGAGCACGAAGATGTCGACCGCGACGTCGGGGGCGACGTGGATCGTGCTCATGTGCGCCTCGACCGGGCGGCCGAGCACCTCTTCCATGCGGCCCTTGTAGACGCCTTCGGTGGCGGCATGGTGGGCGGCCCGCGTCTCGCGGACCCGGCCCTCCTGCCCCGCATCGATCAGCGTCCGCTCGAGCGGCGTGAAGACGTCGGTGAGGACGCAGACCACGAGGTTGTCGCTCAGGTGCGTCTTGGCCGCGCCGGGGCCGCGCCCGAAGTGCTCGCGGTGTAGGGCGACGGCGGCGTTCGAGATCTCGGTGAGCTGCGGGCGCGCGGCCGTGGCCTGACCCTCGACCGTGCCGGTCAACTTTCGGCTTCTTTCACGAACATTTGCTTGGTTTCAGGAAAGTACTACGGAGAAAGATGCAACCGGCGCAAACGCGATTGAGCATTAACTGCCCGGGTACCGCTGTGGGAATGCCGACTTTGAGCGACCCTCCCGCCGACCGCACCGCTGATACGCCGAGCACGGGTTGGACGCAGGCGACGGGACCTTCTGCCGACATGCCGAGCGCCGGCGGTCGGACCTCTGGGCCGGGATCTTCTGCCGACAGGCCGAGCGCCGGCGGTCGGACCTCTGGGCCGGAATCTTCTGCCGACAGGCCGAGCGCCGGTCGAACCTCTGGGCCGGCGCCTTCTGCCGACATCCGGAACGCGGGTCCGACCTCTGGGCCGAGGCCCTCCGCCGACAGGCGGAGCGCGGGTCCGACCTCTGGGCCGGGGCCCTCCGCCGACACGCCGAGCCCCGGCCCGCCGCCCGGGCCCGACCCCTCGCCGCCGTCCCCGGACCCGACGCCCGAGCCACTTCCCGACCCGGTGCCGCCGGTCCCCGGACCGGACCCCGGCCCGCCGGTTCCCCCCGAACCCGACCCGGTGCCGCCGGACGAACCCGGCCGCGACCCGATCCCCGAACCGCTCCCGCCGGAACCGCCACAGGTGCCGCCAGGACCCGGCCCCCCGGTCCCGGGGCCCGGACCGACGATTCGGGCCGGCCGCCAACGCCTGATTCCACGCCCGGCGCGCTCCAGACCGCCGAACCGTTGACCCGGCGCGCCCCGGACCGCCAAGACCGGCGCGCCCATCCCCACCTAAGGTCGGCTGGTTAGGTGGGGATGGGCGCGCCTTGCGCGTGTCCGGTGACGGCCCGGGGACGGTTCGGTCGCAGCCCCAGGAGTGAGTTCGCAGTTCTCGTCGCATAGCGCAGATAACTGCGAACTCACAGCGAGGGCCCCGCCGGCGCGTTCGCAGTTGACGCCACATATT
>DASXMH010000019.1:0-13841 GCA_036495785.1 Solirubrobacterales bacterium | reverse complement strand
CGCGATCCGCTCGGTCAGGCGCCGTCGGAGCTCGGAGAGCCACACGAGCGCCCATCTCCGATAGAACCTCATCATCGTTCCGCCTCCCTCTGGCCGGAGGCGTGGCGAGGACCCCTTGCCCCCGCCGCGCCGTCGGCGTCGTCTCGGCGCGAACGTGCAGGGCGGGACGGCCGTTCTCAAGGCTTGCGGACACCCGTCTTCGACCTCACCGTGCCCCAGGGCGTGCCCCACGGCCCATTTCGGAGGTCAGGCGTCCTCTCCCAAAGGCCGCAAACCCGCTGACCAAGCGAAATTCCCGCATGCGCCCGACTGGATTCGAACCAGTGACCTTCGGTTTCGTAGACCGACGCTCTATCCGGCTGAGCTACGGGCGCGTAGGCCGGATCGCCCCGCTCCGGGGGCGGAAAGTCGCGGCCGTGGGCAATTCTACGGCTTCGGATCGGCTCGGGGCTATCAGGGCGTAGGGAACGTGCTGGGGAACGAGATCGAATCGAGATGCGGGGCCGGCGCCGCGGCCTAGGCGGCCAGGGCCGACTCCTCGACCGTTCCGCGTTCCTCGGCTTCACGGCCGGCCAGGAACGCCTCGAGCTTTTCGCAGGCCCGCTCCAGCTCGCCCCCGAGGACGTGGGTGTAGCGACGAAGGGTGATCGGTGCCGCATCGGGATGCGACTTCAGCTTCGGTGCCTTGTGGCCCATCATGACCAAGGCGACTTTCGGCGAGACGCCGGCGTGATCGAGCCAGGTCGCGGCAGTGTGCCGGGAATCCTGAAAGGTGATCGGCAGCAATCCGAGCTTCTTCCACTTCTTCACGATCCGCTTGAGAGCCGCGTTCATGTTGGCGGCGCCGGACTTGTTGTCGGAGCGCTTCGGCGGGAAAACCGGGCCGGACCTCGGCCGGCCCTGCCGCTCCCACTCGGCCCGCATCCTCACGCTCAGCTGCCTGACCATCGGCACGTGCCGGCGCGCGGCTTCGGACTTTCGCGCCTCGTCGTCGCCGCCGAGCAGGATGGCGTTCTCGCCGAAATCGACGAACTCCCAGTCGAGGGCCTCGATCTCCTCGTGGCGTGCCGTGGGCGTAGCCGGCGATCGCCCAGGCGAGCGCGTCCTCGGCCGGGAGGGCCTCGAGGAGGTCGGCGAATTCGCCGGGCGTGGCGATCCGGTGGACCTTCTTTGGCTCATCGACCGGGATCGTGACCTCGGTGGCAGGATTCTCGCCGACCTTCTCGCGGGCGATCGCCCAGCGGTAGAGCGAGCGGATCGCGTTGACAATGCCGGCGATCCGTGACGCCGACAGCGGCCCGGGCCCGCGGAGAAAGCCGTCGACCATCGACTGGAGCTCGCCCTTGGTCACCTCCGACATGAGGCGCCCACGGATCTCGCGCGGGACCCGATTCAGCTCCGAGTCGAGACTCTTGATCGACTTCTTCGTGTACCGCTTGCCCTTTTTGGTGCGGGCGACACCCTCCTTGCACTCCTTGATGAATTCAGTGTGGCCGGCCGCGAAAGTCGGGCTTTCGATTCGCTGCTCCTGCACCTCCTCGCGCTCGGCAAAGGCCCCGCTGCGGACGAGCACCAGCAGGTCGTCCTTCATGCGTTTGGCCGCCAGCACGTTGAGCACGCGCGGCTTCGTCCCCCGATGCCGGCCGATCGCCGGGTCCCAGACCTTGCCGTAGTACCTCGGGGTGCACGAGCAGCGCCGGGCCTTGTCGAGCGCCTTCGCACAACACAGTTGACGTCGAAGACGAGGCAGACCCCGATCGAGATCACCTCGGCGGGCGAGGTCAGGAAGGCGGACGGCGGGCATCCTCCGGCGGCGCGGGAACTCTTCCTCGAAGCCGACAGGGACGGCGAAGTCCACACCAAGGGGATCCCGACCTGCAGCTCTGGCCGACTGCAGGCGACCGACACGGCCACCGCGCTCAAGGCATGTGGGCCCGCGCTGATCGGGGAAGGCAAGGTGATGGCCCAGGTCGCTTTCGCCGAACAAAGGCCGATCGACGTGTCCTCCAAGCTCCTGCTCTTCAACGGCGGGGAAAAGGGCGGCAGGACGACCTGGTTCGCCCATGCCTACTTCTCGGACCCGATCAGCGGCGCGATCGTCACGACGGTGACCCATCTCGAAGATCCACCGCGGTCGGTTCGGGACCCTCGTGGTGGCGAAGATCCCCCAGATCGCCGGTGGCGCCGGATCGGGCATCTCCTTCGACCTTGAAATCTTCAAGTTCGTCAAGGTCGGCGGCAGGCAGCTGAACCCGATCAGCGCAAAGTGTGCGGACGGCAAGGCGAAATTCCACGTCTCGGCGAGGTTCGAAGACGGAACGAAGGCGGAGACCGAACTCATCCGCGCCTGCACGGCGACGGGCTAGCAACCCCACCGCGGCAAAGCTTCGGTGTCCGCGCATCGGCACCGAAGAGGGACGCCACCAGGCTTATCTCTCCCTGGCCGGCGGCCTTCGTTGGGAAAGGGCCGGCTCGCCCGAGCATGGCGGGTCGGCCCCGAGAAGTGCTTCCGTCGTCTCCTGCCCCTGGCTCGATGGAGAGCGTTGTGCCGGACAGGGTCGGGTGGCCGGAAGTGACTCGAACGATCATGGGCGCGACCGAACGTCGCCGCATGAGGTGGTGATGGTCGTCGATCACCTGCTCGGTTCGCGCCGGGCCGACAGCTATTTGTTCGACGCCCGATCCCTACCAGATGGATTCGGCTACGGCTGAGCCTTGCGCGGGGCGGGGGAGGCCTTTAAATGGCCGAGGGCGGCTCTGCTCCACAGCCCGGGCAAATTCGGCCCGGAGGTATGCCCGGCGGCAACAAAGCGTGCCTCAGGTGCTCGATTGGCCCGGACAGCCACGCAACGAGATGGTCGGCGTCAAGACACCGCCTCTCGGTACTTCGGCACCCCATGGACGAACCTCGGCTCGAGCCTGAGTGGTCTGGATCAACCCGGGACCGGCGTCGGGGGTCGCCAGCGCACCTACCTTGTAGTGACTCCTCGACCCATGCTCTCCTCTGCCCACTAGCCCAATTCGTCTTCGCCCCAGCGGACTTCCGCGCGCGCCAGTTTTCGTGGGCCGTAGAAATGGCGAGCCCACCACGACCGAGGCTTCGCAAGCCTAAACGCGGCGATCCACCAAGTGATCCCCAACGTAAACCAACCGGCGCCTACAAGCAGGGAATTACCCTTCAATTCAGCGATAGTCACGGGGCCGAGGAACAACACGACCAGCAAGCCGACGACATATACGATCTGGACTACGGTCGATACAGCGAACGGAATCATCGGCACGGCCTACGCGGAGTCAGAGCACTCAACATGGTTGTCCTGGGAGATATCGCGCCGCGCCCCAGGCCGGGCGCAGCGATCTACGGCAGCCATTGGGCCACACTATCCCACCAACGACGGACATTTTCTACGGCCTCACGGACGCCGAGGACGAAGACTCACCTCGCAGATGCAGGCGGTTCACCCAAGATTAGTTCGAGCGGGTCGCACTGCTCCTTCCAGCTGCCGTCTTCCGCGCTGACTGCCCATGAGCATTGCCACCATTGGGTTAGGCTTGCCGGATTCCAAGCCCGTGAGAATTTAAATGCGTCGATAGCCGCTTGATAGGGAATCACGTCCTCAGCAACACCCCCCACGTCCTTTCCGATCACGGCCCCCGAACCCAAGGCTCCGTTAATGATGGAATCGAAACCGCTTTCGTGAGACGAAGTGTCGCAGTGACACGACGCTACGATAACCGGATGGTGGTGTGCTAACGCAGCCGACGTGCGGCTCGCCGCTTCGGCAGCGCGCGTCGCGTTGGCTTTTTCTCGCCTGTACAGACGCTGGGCTCGCAGCCTCTTGTTATGCAGCCCGGTTGCGTTGTTAGCGCATACTTCGTAGCCGTGGACCCTACTGCACAGTTTTTCCCCGCGCAGATCGAGCTTATTCACGGGATCCTGCCCCGCATAGTCGTACGGGTTTGCCGACCCGCCACTCACCGGGTCAGGCGTGAGAAACCGCCCCAGCTGAGGGATGTAGCTGCGTACACCCATCTGGATGACGCCAGACGGGAACTCGGTCCGCCTTGAGCGTCCACCGAGCCAGCCGTATCGCTCCGCGGCGCCCGCTATCGGTTCGCCGAATTCGTCGAAGCGATAAGTCGCCAGCAGCGTCGTCGCAGTCGGGCTTGCGCTCGCCGACGCGACGACGTCGCCATGAAGATCGATGACCTTGAAAGTCACATTGCCAGGGCTTTCCTGAACCGCCGCGAGTTGACCGCCGAGACCGACTATGTTCCGGGTCCAGGTCGAGCCTCGCTCGGTCCAGGCGGGAGAGTCGCCGGGTCCGTCGAAGTGGAAGACCTCTTTACCTTCGTGGCCGCCGCCGGTCTGGGTGATCGAGGCGTCGCGCAGGGTGGAGTCGAGATGACTCGTATCGGTCACGCCATTTTGCGACTGGGTCGCCACCATTTCGTTGGCGAAGAAGGTCGTTTCGAGTTTGCTGCCACCGGCGAGCGGTGCGGGCAGGGTAGTAATGCGGCCGAAGCTGTCATAAGTCAAACCTTCACCTTCAAGACGATCGGCGGCATCGTAGCCGTATTTCTGAGTGGTACCCCCTTTCGTCGCGCATCCTCCGGTGCCTTCGACCGTGGTCTTGGCAATCCGGTTGGAGTCAGCGTCATATGTGTAGGAACGGGTCGCACACGATCCGCCGATGGCGGTTTCCTGGGCCTCGGTCAGGCGACCGTCCTTGTCATATGAGTAGCTGTCTTTCACCAAGGTTCCGTCGTCGGTCAGGATTTGGCCATAGATGGTGCGTTCGACCCCTTCCTCGAACCAAGTGCAGCTTTCCCCACAACTGGTTTTCTTCTCGTAGACGAGCTGCATCGGTTCCCCGACGACGTTGTAGCCCGTTTCGGCCGTCAGGCCGTCGGGAAGGGTGCGGCTGACCATCTCGCCCTCGGCATCATAGGTCGCGCTGAACGTGCCGGCGCCGGAATCCTCGAGTTTCGTCGGGAGACCGGAGGTCGGGTCGTAGGTGATCGTCCGCGTGCCCTTGGCGTCGTCGCTCGCCACGGGTCGGCCATCGATGTCGTAGGTGGTCTTCGCGACGTTCCCGGTCGCATCTTCGTATTCGGTAACGCGTCCGAGCCGGTCGTAGGTCGTGCTCACCGCGTCCCGTTCGAATCCGGCGCAACCGATTTCGCAGACAAATTCCTGACCGGTTGGCAATCCCAGCCTTTCGCTGTAGAGCGTCCTGGTCTTCGGAACCGCTTCCCCTCCGCCTTCGATCAGGCCGGTCACCTGGCGCCCGGCGCGATCGTAGGTGATCTTGGTGGTGCGGAGATGTTCGGAACCGCCGCCTGGGCTTTCGACGATCTCGGTCGGATCGCCCAGCTGGTTGTATTCCGGAAACTTCCTAACCAGGAGCTTTGGCCGACCGGTGCCTTCCACCTGCGCGACCGGCGTCACCTTGCAGGGCAGGCCCGCGTACTGTGGCTTGCCTCCACATTCGCCCCCGCCGCCGGCCGAGTAGTAGACGGTTTCGGTGGTCCCCGCTCCTTTGCCTTCGGGGTCGGATGGCTGGCTCTGTTTCACCGGGAGGCCCGTGGCGTCGTCGTAGATGGTCTTCGTCTGGATGTCGAGGCCGACAGGATCGACGATCGTGTCGGTCAGCTTCCGCAGCTTCCAGTCGTAGCGGTATTCGGTGATCTGTCGTTCCGCTTCCGCTTCGCCGGGGATTTCCGCACCGGCAACTTCCTTGGTGGGCAAATGGGGTTTCGACGCGCCCTTTTCTTCTTCTTCAGCGGTCGGTTCCTGGTCTTCGTAGGTGATCACGTCATGGAGCCGCGCCTCCACGGTGGAGCCCGACTGCAGCCGCACTTCGTGGAGCGGTTCCTTTTCGTCGAGCAGCTCGGTCCCTTCGGAGTTGTAGGTCCGCTCGGTGTCGAGCTCTTCAGAGAGCCCGACCGATTCGCTTCCGCCGGCTAGTGCACGTAGGCGGTTGTCGATGCTCAGTTCGCGGACTACGTTCCCGAATTCATCCTGTTCGGTGGTCGAGATAGCCGGTTCGAGCGGACCCGCGCCCGACGGGCTCGCGGTGTTGACAAGCTGCCCTTCGTCGTCGGTGTAGAAGATGGTCGCGCGGGCGAATCCGGTCGGCCGCCCCGTAGGCACTTCGTCGGGCGGGAAAATCGCGGTGGCCGCGACCGGGACATCCTTCTCTCCCCATTCGGCGACTTCGGCCTTTCCCATCGCGTATGGGGCCGACCCGCCCTCTAGGGGCACTCCGTAGGCGATCGTCGTCTGAGCGGTAGCCGGTTCGGATCCGCCGGCGAGGCTGGCCCGCCGGACGGTGTGGAGGCGGAGGTGTTCGGGGGCTTCGCCGATCCTCTTTGACTGATCTTCGGCGATCTTCCCTTCGCCCAGGGCCCGGTCATAGATCCGGACCTCGTCGATGCGGCCCTTGAACTGTTCTTCGTATTCGGGATCCATGCCGGAGCAGCCGATCAGGAGCGCCCCGCTGCTTTCCAGTTCCTCCGGGCCGACGTGTTCTTCGGCCACCTTCGCTCCGTCGACGAAGAGACGCATGTTCTGGCCGTCGTAGGTGTAGGCGACGTGGGTCCAGATGTCTTCTTCGATGTGGCCGGGCGAACGGACGTCTTCTTCTTCTCCTTCCACATTGGTCCAGCCCTCGACCCGTCCCAGCGAGCTGAGGCCCAGCCCCATCGCGTAGCTGTAGTTGGAGCCCGGTTCGAGTTCCTTGAAGATGATCGGGTCCTGGCCCTCGTAGCCACCTTCTGGCCTGATCCAGGCCTCCAGGGTGAATCCTTCCGAGAGCTGCAGCTCTGAGGAGCCCGGGACCTTGACGCACTCCTCCGAGGGCCAGTCTTCGCCGAACTGCAGCGATTCGCCGAACTTGCCGGGGACCCACTGGGCCCCTTCGACAGTGCCTTCGTGCCCGTCGCCGGTGGCGTCGTCGGCGACGGTGCCCGCGCCCTCGTCGAAGGAGTAGGCGGCGATCGGGCCTTCCCCCGGGGTGGGAGCATGCGCCTGTCCCTGCGGTTCTTCTTCATAACCGAGCACCCACGGTTCCTGGCCCGCCGGGGTGACGGAATGGAGCTGACCGCCGGCGTACGCGAACGCTTCTTTAAGCGGCGGTTCGATCCGCGGATCCCACTCTTCCGTCAGGCGTCCCTCGTGGTCGTAGACATAGCGCGCGGCTTCCCAGTGGCCCTCTCCGGTCCCGGACGGGCCGTTGTAGGTGATCGAGGTGAGCCGGTCGCCCATGCCTTCCGAGCCGCCCCATTCCGACGGTTTCTCGTAGGTGAAGGAAAGCGAGCGGCAGCCGAGCGTCGAGGTGGCCGCGGGCGGGCTGCCGGCGGGACTGCAGGTGACACCTTCGGCGCTCGGCCCGATCAAGACCTTCAGGCGACGATTCGAGCCAGTCAGTTCGTATGCCATCTGCGTCCTTACCATCTGGAGGCTTCCCGCGGTCCCGCCCGGCTGGGTGACGGCGGTCGGCAGGTAGACGTCTGGTTCTGCTTCGCTGCCGAATTCGGTGCGGTTACCTTCTGGATCCGCGAGGACGAAGGTGCTGCCTTCCCTCGAGAGTTTCCAACCCGCGGCTTCCGGTGGGGCGAGGTATTCGCCGTCGGCGAGGCGTTCGAAGGGGTATTCGTAGCCTTCGAGATCGGTCACGATGGCGTAGGGGCCTTCTTTGGCAGCTTCGGCGTCGCGCACGAACTTCCAGTCGGCACCACCTGCTTCTTCGACCGGGCTCCCGGCGATCCAGCCGGGCCCGAGGATGCCGGTCGGGTCCTTTTCGGCTTCCTTGGAATTGTAGGTGCGGGAGAATTCGAGCGAGGTACCGAAGACGGGAATCGAGACGTCGGTCCTCGGCACCGAGAGGTTGCCGGTGACGAGATCGAGGTTCCCAGGACCGACCGGGGAGCTCGCGTCCTTCGGCCCCCCCGAGGCGCGGTTCAGCTTGGCGGGGACCGGGAGCGATTCGCCGACCGGGTTGGATCCACCTTCGAGGATCGCCCTGACTTCGAGGTCGATGATGTCCTTCGTGGAGAGACTCGAGGCGGCGACGTTCCACCAGAGCGGTCGGCTTTCCTGTCCTTCGACGGCCGCAGGCCATGCGACCGGTTCGCCAGATGCGTCGTAGGCGTCGAGCCTCGGCACCTCGGTCCAGGTGCCTTCGGTGCCGAGCCGGTACTGCCAGGTGATGTGGGAGTAGCCGCTCTGGCGCCAGGCCGCCGTGAGCTTCAGCCGGGTCGAGGTGCGTTCGCCGCTCTCCGGGCTGGTGACTTCGGGGCTGTCGGAGACGTGAAGGGTACGTGTCGCTTCGTTGCCCACGGCGTCGGTCGAGATGACGGTGACTTCGTGCTTTCCCTCACCGTAGTCGGCGGCGACGAAGTTCCATTCGCCGCTAGTCGAGCAGTTCGTCGATCCGCTGCAGCCTGGGGTTTCGGAATGCACGACCGTGCCGTCGACCTTGACCACGACACTCGCGACCCCCGACTGATTCTGTTTGCCGGCGACCCCATCTTCGGTATGCCATCTGAGGCCATATTCAGGCTTGCCCATGCCGAGGGTCGTCTGGGTGGTGAGCGGGCCGGATAGGGTCAGGGCGGGAGGGGTGTGGTCGACCCTGATCCAGACCGGCCGTTCGAAGGACACGTTTTCCACCGGATCTTCGGCGTAGAGGCCCACTTCCACTTCGCCCGTTCCCAGGAATTGGGGGCGGTAATCGGTCAGGCCGGGTTCCCACGTGCGTGGACAAGAGCTCGCCCGGGTACCTTCGCAGGACAGTTCCGTCTTCGCCAGTTCCCACCCCGAATTGCCCGCGTTCGGCGTTTCGATGTAGTAGGCCTTCACCCCGAGTCCGGTATCGGTTGCCGAGACCGGGATCGGCGCGGGCGTGTCTTTCATCCATGGGGTGTCGTAAGGGAAGGAATTCCAGGTCGGGCGATCTTCGTCCTCGATCTGGATCAGGTATCCGCCGACGTAGATTTCGTGGTAGCAGGAGATCGCTTCCACTTTTTCGCTGCCCGCCCCGATCCCGATCGTCGCGAACCGGTCACCGAAGCCGCCATTCCAACCGGTTTCGTAGGTCGACTCCGAGCTGCCTCCGGAAAAGACCCCGAGCGCGTCGTAGCTGGCTTTGTATACGTTGTAGAGGCCGATGTAGCCGTGGGGCTGGGCGGTGTTGCAACCTCCGGTCAGGAAGTAGACCGGGTTGAAATAGCCTGCGCCGAGAAAGGCGGTTTCCCCGGGCGCCGTGTAGACCCACTGCGCGTAGGTGTTTGCCCCGTACCAACGATTCGGTTCGGAGTAGGCGTTCAGCGAGGACCCCAGGTCCCTGAGCGTGTAGCCCTCGCCGGGATCTTCACCGAAGAAGGGGAGGTAGCCCCCCTCGGTGACGAATTCGGGGTCGACGAGGATCGGGTAGGCATAGGCCGATCCGCTTTCGCCTGCCACGTCGAGGACGAGGTCGTCCCCTTCGACCTGCATCTCGACCGGTACGGCCGCGCCTTGTGCGTCGACCGCCGAGGGTGGCGGGACTTCCTCGAGCAGTTCTCCTGCCCTCGAGAGGACTTCGGCTCCTCCTTCGGCCTTGGCTTTCACGCCGGCGCCTTCCGGGAGTTCCAGTTCGAAAGTGAGTTCGTGGGGGCTTTCCGCGGAGCGGAGCTGCTCGGAGATCTCGACGCCGCGGCCGATCGGGGACAGCAGGGTGTCCGTCGACGGTTCGGTTTCAGGGATGAAGAGGTTCTCTTCACCGAGCGGGACGGCTTCATGGCCGTTGTCTGCAGGGATGCGGACGGCGACGCCTTCCCCCAGCTGGATCGAACCAGCGGCCGTGGACGGGAGTTCGAGTTCGGCCACCGGGTTGGAGGGCACATACCCGCCGCCGCTCGGTTCGAGCGCGAGGTCGACTGGTTTCCTTCCTTCACCGCCGAGTTCGCTCTCGATCGGCAGGGAGGTTTCGACCAGCCGACGTTCCCCGCCGTGCCCGTCGCCGACGACGGCCGCGTGTGGCCCCAGTACTTTTTCGACCTTCAGCCCGGTCATTACACGCCCAGGGTCTTCATTGAGGCCGGCCATCGCTTCCGGGAAGGCTTCGACGAGCAGGTCCTTTGCTTCGCTGCCCGAGACTTCGGCGAAGGCATCTTGAGAGTCCTCTCGTTCCTGGGCGGCTTCGGGGCTCGCCAACCATGCTTCTTCTTCGCGTCTCTTGGCTTCGACCGCCACGACTTCAGCCGGGCTCGGAGCGGGCGGGTCGGCGATGTTGCCGCCCTTGATCCCGGTCGGTTCCTGTGGGGTGGGGGCCGCCAGGACCGGAACGGCGCAAATCGCGAGGAGGAAAAGGGCGAAAAGAACCGCGAGGACGGCGCCGCGCGATCTGTCGTGGTTCGTCTGCTCTCTCCCGCGGTTCGCCATTCCGGCGTGGAGTTCTATTTAGATGAAATTCATCCGACAATACGCAAAATTTGAACTTTCAGGCAGATTCGCACATCCGTTGAGAGGCTCGGAGTGGACGACTGACGCCGGAGAGAGGGCTACGTCGATGCAGCTTGGGCGATGCCCTAAAACGGGTCCTACGCGAACGCCCAAAAGGCCTTTTGTCTCATAGCCTTTCTAGAAGGTGGCGCTTATGTAGACCGACCGCCGAGCACGCGCCCGACTGCTCGAAGCAATTACCGACGAAAGGTGGCTCTCGCGCGGCCGGGAGGCTCGTCGGCGAGGAGCAGCGCGGCGGCTCGTCGAGCTCCAGCGTCGGCCCAGACATTGGATCTTGACAACGTCGCCGGCACCGAAGGCGAGCCTCCTTCCGGACGCTCTCTGAGCGGCATCTCTAGGGAACGTCTAGGGAACGAAAGCTCCCGGATCAGGACCTTCGTTGACTTTCGGTGACCCGCGGCGACCTTGGCCTGCGATGCGGTGACTAGGGCGCAAACCCACCCGCTATGCCGGATTCGGCTCCACCGCCCGCCTCCTGGTCAATAGCCGAAGAATTGGCCCACGGTTTCGTAGACCGACGCTCTATCCGGCTGAGCTACGGGCGCGTGCCCGGGGAGGCGGCCGTGGAAAGGCGGCGGCTCCGCGGGAGGCGGGATTTTAGCTGCGGACGACCATTGCGGCCCAGCGGCCGGTGTTGTGGGCGACCTCGACCTCGATGTCGAAGGTTGTGGAGACGGCTTCGGAGGTGAGGACGGCGGGGGCTTGGCCCGCGGCGACGATGGCGCCGTCGCGGATGAGGAGGGCGTGGGTGGTGGTCGCGGGGATCTCCTCGAGGTGGTGGGTGACGATGACGGTCGGGAGGTTGCCGTTGGCTTCGGCCATGGTGTCGAGGGAGGCGATCAGGCGCTCCCTGGAGGGGAGGTCGAGGCCGGTCGTCGGCTCGTCAAGGAGGAGCAGGTCGGGCTCGTCCATGAGTGATCTGGCCAGGAGGAGGCGCTGGCGCTCACCTTGCGAGCAGTTTTCGAAGCGCCTCTCACACAAAGGCTCGACGCCGATTTCGCGAATCAGCCGGTGGGCGCGCTCGCGGTCCTCGTCAGTGACCCGGTCGTGCAGCAGGGCGATGCTCCCGGTCGCCCCGGTCAGCACGACTTCGAAGCCCGTGTAGCGCCCGCGGATTTTCCGCGACAACCCCGGCTCGAGCGTCCCGATCGATTCGCGCAGCCTCCGCATGTCGACCGCGCCGAGCCTCTCGCCGAGCACCTCGACCGTCCCCTCCGAGGGATGGGAGACCGCCGCCGCCAGGTTGAGCAGGGTCGTCTTCCCGGCCCCGTTCGGTCCCAGGACGACCCAGTGCTGCCCCGGCTCGACCGTCCAGTCGACCTCGCGCAGCAGCACCGCGCGGCGTTCCTCCGCGGCGACCCAACGCCACACGGTCACCTCCGACATCCGGATCGCGGCCATCCTCACTCCCGCCGCGCTCAGGACTCTGAGGCTTTGAGTCGTACGTTCCAGTCGACCGTCGCGGTGGCGACGAGATCGCCGTCGGGGTCGGTCATCTCGACCTCGACCGAGAAGTCGACGCGGCCGTCGGCGTCGAGGGCGGCGAGCGCCTCGACGGCGGGGACGCCGAGGCGGGCCTTCGCCTCGACCTGGCCGCGCGCCACCTTGACGTAGGAGATCTGGGCGCTCCGCGCGAGCGGGGTCACGTCGCCCATCCGCGCCGCGAAGGCGCCGACGAAGGCCGCCCCGCTCGCCGTCTCGGCAACCCCGAAGAGCGCCCCGGCGTGCTGGCTGCCGACGTGGTTGTGGAGCTCGGGGCGGTCGGGCAGGATCGCCGTGGCCGCGCCCTCCGACATCTCCGTCACCTCGATGCCCATGTGGGCGATGTAGGGCACGGCGACCGCCATGCCTTTGGCGACCGCGTCGAAGTCGATGTCCATCGGCGGAATCTACCGACCGCGGAACTCCGCGTGGCCGGGACCGCCGTGCTCAAGAAAGGCACGGACCGCGTCCTGCAGGTCCTCGGTGGCGAAGAGCTCGACCGCCTCGGTCCGCACCGCCTCGTCGGCCGCCGGGATGCCCCCTTCGCGGAAGCGGCGCAGGATGCGCTTGGTCATCGCGTGGGCGCGGGTCGGGCCGGCGGCGAGGTCCGCCGCGAGCGCCCGGGAGCGCGCCTCGAACTCCTCGCCCGGGTAGATCTCGTTGACGACGCCCCAGCGCTCCAGCTCGGCTGCCTCGAAGAGGTCGCCGCTCATCACGAACTGGCGCGCGCGCCCCGAGCCGGCCCGCTCGGCGAGCCGCTGCGTTCCGCCCATCGACGGCGTCAGCCCGACCACCTTCTCGACCAGGCCGAAGCGGGCACCTGGCGCGGCGACGATCAGGTCGCAGGCGAGCGCCACCTCGAAGGCAGCGGTGAGGGTGAGCGCGTGGGCGGCGAAGACGACCGGCGCGGGAAGCTCTTCGAGCGCGTCGATCATCTTCAGGAGCTCGGTCCAGAGCTCGGTCGCGCGCTCCGGCGTGAGGCCGTCGAAGACGTGGACGTCGACGCCCGCCGAGACGGCGCGGCCGGCTGCGTTGATGAGGACCGCGCGCGGCGGCGCCGCGCCGAGCGCCTCGACCGCGGCGCCGAGGTCGTCGATCATCGCCCGGTCGAAGAGGTTCAGCGGCGGGCTGTCGAGGGTGAGGACGGTGAGGCCGCCGGGGTCCGACTCGACCCGGACGACAGGCTGGCGGTCGCTCATGCGCCGGGAGCCTACGGGACCCGGTGCACCTCGAAGAGGTTCGTCCCCAGTTCCTGGTCCGGCAGCCCCGCCGTGATCCCGATCAGCTCGCCGGGGTGCGCGACGCCGTGCTTCGCCGCGATCGCCGCGCAGTCCTCGAGCAGCGTGCGGATGTCCTCCTCCGGTTTCGACTGCACCGCGGTCACGCCGAAGAGGAGGCTGAGCCGGCGCACCGTCTCGAGCCGCGGCGAGATCGCCAGCACCGGCACGTTGGGCCGGTGGGCGGAGACGATCCGCGCGGTCCGGCCGCTCGTCGTCGGCACCACCAGCGCTTTCAGCCCGAGCCGGTAGACCGCGCCGACGGCGCTCTGGGCGACCGAGTCGGCGACGTCCTGGGTCGCCTGGTCGGTGCGCGAGAAGAGCCACTCGCCGTAGCGCAGGTCGGGCTCGGTGGAGCGGGCGATCCGGTCCATCACGCGGACCGCCTCGACCGGGTTCTCGCCGACCGCGGTCTCCTCGGAGAGCATGATCGCGTCGGTGCCGTCGTAGATCGCGTTGGCGACGTCGGTCACCTCGGCGCGGGTCGGGCGGCGCGCGGTCACCATCGAGGCGAGCATCTGGGTGGCGGTGACGACCGGCTTCGAGCAGCGGCCGGCGGTGCGGATCAGGCG
>DASXMH010000018.1:0-3166 GCA_036495785.1 Solirubrobacterales bacterium | reverse complement strand
TCGAGTTCGGACTCGCGCTCCAGGTAGGTCTCCTGGCTGCCCTGTTTCACGCGATAGAGCGGCGGTTTGGCGATGTAGACGTAGCCGCTCTCGATCAGCTCCGGCATCTGCCGGTAGAGGAAGGTCAGCACGAGCGTGCGGATGTGGGCGCCGTCGACATCGGCGTCGGTCGCCATCACGATCTTGTGGTACCGCGCGTCCTCGATGTTGAACTCGTCGTGGACCCCGGTGCCGATCGCCGTGATCAACGCCTGGATCTCGTTGTTGGCGAGCACCTTGTCGATGCGGCTCTTCTCGACGTTGATGATCTTGCCTCGCAGCGGCAGCACGGCCTGGGTGTTGCGGTCGCGGGCCTGCTTCGCCGAGCCGCCCGCCGAGTCACCCTCGACCACGAAGATCTCGGCCAGGCTCGGGTCCTTCACCGTGCAGTCGGCGAGCTTGCCCGGCAGGGTCGAGTTCTCGAGCGCCGACTTACGGGTCAGGTCGCGCGCTTTGCGGGCCGCGGCGCGGGCGCGGGCGGCGTCGATCGTCTTCGAGATGATCCGTTTCGCCTCCGGCGGGTTCTCCTCGAGGAACTCGGCCAGCTTGCGGTTGACCGTCTCCTCGACCAGGCTGCGGATCGGCGGGTTGCCGAGTTTGGTCTTGGTCTGGCCCTCGAACTGTGGGTCATGGAGCTTGACCGAGATCACCGCGGTCATTCCCTCGCGCACGTCCTCGCCGGCGAGGTTCTCGTCTTTCTCTTTGAGCAGGCCTTTGGCCCGCGCGTAGGAGTTCAGGGTGCGGGTCAGCGCCGCGCGGAAGCCGGAAAGGTGCGTACCACCCTCGTGGGTGTTGATGTTGTTGGCGAAGCTGAAGATCGACTCTTGGTAGGTGTTGTTCCACTGCATCGCGACTTCGACTTCGCCGTCGTCTTTCTCGCCCTCGAAGAAGATCGGGCTCTTGTTCAGCACCTCTTTGTTGGCGTTGAGGTGGCGGACGAAGTCCTCGATGCCGCCGTCGTACTGGAAGGTGACGGTCTGTCCCTCGCCGCGCTCGTCGATCAGCTCGATCTTCAGGCCGCGGGTGAGGAAGGCGGTCTCGCGCAGCCGCTCGGCCAGGGTTTCGAAGTCGAAGTCGACCTCTTCGAAGATTTCGGGGTCCGGAAGGAAGGTGATCTCGGTCCCGTGCTTGTCGGACGCGGCGCCCTTCTCAAGTTTGGTCATCGGTTTGCCGCGCTCGTAGTCCTGCTCCCAGACCGCGCCGTCGGTTTCGATCTTCAGGTGCAGGCGTTCGGAGAGTGCGTTGACGACCGAGGAGCCGACGCCGTGCAGGCCGCCGGAGACCTTGTAGCCGCCGCCATCGCCGAACTTGCCGCCCGCGTGCAGCACGGTGAGGACGACTTCGGCGGCCGGACGACCCTCTTTCTCCATGATCCCGACCGGGATGCCACGGCCGTTGTCGGTGACGGTGATGCTGTTGTCCGGGTGGATCGCGATCCGGACCTCGTCGCAATAGCCGGCCAGGGCCTCGTCGACCGAGTTGTCGACGATCTCGTAGACCAGGTGGTGCAGCCCGCGGGGACCGGTCGAGCCGATGTACATCCCCGGGCGTTTGCGGACGGCTTCCAGGCCCTCGAGGACCGTGATGTCCGCGGCGCCGTAGGAGGCGTCGGCTTTGGCGTTTTTCTCAGGCAAAGAGG
This sequence comes from Solirubrobacterales bacterium, assembly GCA_036495785.1. GTDB lineage: Bacteria > Actinomycetota > Thermoleophilia > Solirubrobacterales > 70-9 > VAYN01. Next base: position 1,488 of record DASXMH010000018.1, on the reverse strand, counting down.
TCCTTCCGGTTGACACAAAAAGCCCCGACGCCAGGAGACTTGCTCCACGCTTGTCGGGGCTAAAGGCGAGTTGCCATAAGAATACCAGTTCGCGGGACTGTATCCAAGCCCGAGAAGTCCCAAATTACCTGCAAATCACGCATAAAGAGTGTCTGATTAGGAACCCCTTGCAACGCGGAACCTGAGCGCCTCCGGAGCCCTCTCCCCCAGCTCCTCCCGAAGGCGCTGCAAAAGCTGCTCCTGCATCAGGTCGAGCTCCTGCGCCCAGACCCCGTCGGTGCACTCGACGGTCAGCGTCCCGGCCCGTTCGGAGACCGGCGTCGCGACCTCCGCGAGGCGGGCGCCGAGCGCCGTCGACCAGGCCGCCTGGACCGCCGCCAGCCCCGTCTTCGGCGCCACCTGATCGCGCGCCACGCGAAACGCCTCGCCCGCTTGGCGCGGAGCGCGGCGCCGGGTCACGCGGCCTCCGCGTCGGGATCGCCGGACGTCTCGACGGCGCCGGGGGTCGGCATCCGCACCATCGACTCGCGCGCCGCGGGCGGCAGCGATTCTTCGTCGGCGGCGGTGATCAGCGTCTGCCCACCCGCCGCGAGGCGGGAGACGAGCCGCTCGCGCCGCCCCGGGTCGAGCTCGCTCATCACGTCGTCGAGCAGCAGCAGCGGGGTCACGCGCCGCGCCGCCAGCAGCGCCTCGCGCTCGGCGAAGAGCAGTGCGAGGAGCGCAGCCCGCTGTTGTCCCTGCGAACCGTATTTGCGCAGCGCCCGCCCACTGACGTTCAGCTTCAACTCGTCGAGGTGCGGTCCCCAGGAGCTGCGCCCGAGCTTGAGGTCGGCATCGCGGCGCTCGCGCAGTCCGGCGCGGAGCTCCGCCGCGTCCCCAGCGGCCCGTGGCGCGTAGGCGAGCTCACCGCCCTCGAGCCCGAGCTCGGCCAACGCCGAGGCGAACCCGGGCGCCAGCTCGGCCAGCGCCTCGTCCCGCGCGGCGATCAGCGGCGCGGCCGCATCGGCGACGCCGGCGTCCCAGACGTCGAGCCCGTCCGGCAACCCGTAGCCCGCGGCGACCCGCGAGATCATCGCGTTGCGCTGCGCCAGCGCCTGTCCGAAGTTTTTACGCAACTCGCCGCGGGCCGGCCAGCGGGCGGCGAGGAAGCCGTCGAGGTGAGCGCGCCGCTCGGCGGGCGGGCCCTTGACCAGGCTGAGCCGATCCGGCGCGAAGACCGCCACCGGCGGCCGCGAGCGCGCGATCGTCGCCGGGTCGGCCGCTGCCCCGTCGAGGAGGTGTCGGCGGCCATCGGTCCGGCTCACCGACGCCAGCAGTCGCCGCTCGATCCCGTCGTCGTCGCGCACGGTCGCCTCCGCCCGCGCCAGGCTCTCGCCGAAGGGGATCAGGTCGCGCCGGTCGGCGGTGCGGAACGAGCGCCCGGTGAGGGCGAAGTACAGCGCCTCGACAAGGTTGGTCTTACCGACCCCGTTGGGCCCGACGACGCTG
>DASXMH010000017.1:0-14798 GCA_036495785.1 Solirubrobacterales bacterium | reverse complement strand
CGAGAAGCTGGTCGAACGGGTGGTGGCGACGGCGCTGCCGACCGCCTTCGGCGACTTCACCGCGGTCGGCTACCGCTCGCTGGTCGACGACAAACACCACGTGGCGATGGTCAAAGGCGAGGTCGACGGGGTCGAGGACGTCCTCGTCCGCGTGCACAGCGAGTGCCTCACCGGCGACGTCTTCCACAGCATGCGCTGCGACTGCGGCGAGCAGCTCGAGGCCTCGCTGGCGATGATCGAGCGCGAGGGCCGCGGCGTCCTCCTCTACCTCTCCCAGGAGGGGCGGGGGATCGGCCTCTTGAACAAGCTGCGCGCCTACAAACTGCAGGAGGAGGGCGCCGACACGGTCGAGGCGAACCTCAAGCTGGGGCTGCCCGCCGACCTGCGCGACTACGGGATCGGCGCCCAGATCCTCGGCGACCTCGGGCTGAGCAGCATCCGGATCATCACCAACAACCCGAAAAAGATCGTCGGCATGGAGGGATACGGGCTCTCGGTCACCGAGCAGGTGCCGATCGAGTCGGCCCCCAACGTCCACAACGAGGCCTACCTGCGCACCAAGCGCGACAAGATGGGCCACATCCTCCACCACCAGGGGCTGGACCTCGACGAGGAAATGCTCCACGAAGAGGAGGAACGCGACGAGCAGCGCGAGGGGCGCGGCGGCGACGGCGCCGGGCGCGGCGGCGCGGCGGGCGGCGACGGCGCGGCCGGTGCCGATGGCTGAGGCGGGCGCCTTCCTCGAAGGGTTCGACGCGGCCGAGCGCGAGGTCCTCGAGCCCTTGCGTTTCGCGGTCGTGGTCGGGCGCTTCTACGAGGACCTGGCGCGCCGGCTCGTCGCCGGGGCGGAGGCGGGCTTCGAGCTGGCCGGGGTGCGGGCGGGGCGGATCGAGCACCACTCGGTGCCCGGCGCCTACGAGCTGCCCTTCGCGGCGAAGGTCCTCGCCGAGAGCGGCGAGCTCGCAGGGGTCGCCTGCCTCGGCGTCGTGATCCGCGGCGAGACCGCCCACTTCGACTACGTCTGCGCCGAGTCGGCGCGGGGCATCCAGGACGTCCAGCTGACCACCGGCGTTCCCTGCGCCTTCGGCGTCATCACCTGCGACACGATGGAGCAGGCGCTGGCGCGGGCGGGCGGCGACAAGCGCGACCAGGGCCGCAACGCGGCGCTCACCGTTGCGCGGATGGCGTTGCTGAAGCGTCGGGGCGCCTGACCAAGTACCATCTCGCGTCCTATGGCAAAGGTATGTCACAGCTGCGGCAAGAAGCCCGGGTTCGGGCAGTCCCGCAGCCACTCGATGGTCGCGACGAAGCGCCGTTTCGAGCCGAACCTGCAGAAGGTCCGGATCCAGGAGAACGGTCGCCCCGTCCGCGCTTACGTCTGCACCCGCTGCCTGAAGAGCAACAAGGTCACCAAGGCCGCCTGAGTCAGGTTGCCGGCCCGCAGGGTCGGCCGGGGCATTGGCGGCTTGGGAGTCGTTTGTGTTCGTGGCCGGTGCGGCTGGCCGAGGTGCGTCCCGGGGCGTTCTCGTGGCGGCCCTGACAGGCTGTGGCCGCCACGAGACGCCCGGGACGTGAGGGGTTCGTGGGTGTGGAGAAATGCCGAGACGAAATCGGACTTCCGCGCCTCCGAACCGCGATATCGGCTCATGAAGGCGACGGCCGCGTCCCCTTCCCCCGGGCGCCAGCTCGACCGCGCCCCATTCTTTCCACCGGGCTGCGGGGATTCGCCCCGCAAGCGGCGCCCCGGAGGCGGGTCGCTTGCGTCTGCATCTCACCTTGTCTGGGAAGGTCAAACGCAGACCGTCTGCATTCACCCCCGCTGAGGAGGGGTAAACGCAGACGGTTCGCGGGGACTACTCGGTCTCGGTCGCGACTTTCGGGGCGCCGTCGGGCTGCGGGGCTTCGTGCGGCTCGACGGCGAGGTTGGGCAGGATCTTCGACAGCCACTCCGGCATCCACCAGGCGCGGCGGCCGAAGATCTGCATGATCGCCGGGACGAGGATCGAGCGGATGATCAGCGCGTCGACCAGGACCGCCGAGGCGAGGCCGAGGCCGAAGAGCTTCACGATCCGTTCTTCGCCGAGCAGGAAGGAGGCGAACACGGTGATCATGATCGCCGCCGCCGCCGTGATCACGCGGCCGGTCAGGGCGAGGCCGCGGGTGACCGCTTCGGGGGCGTCTTTTTTGTGCTCCCACTCCTCGTGGATGCGCGACATCAGGAACACCTCGTAGTCCATCGAGAGCCCGAAGACGATCGAGAACAGGAATATCGGGAAGAAGGCGATGATCGGGCCGGTCTGGTCCACCCCGATCACGCTCGCGCCCCAACCGTGCTGGAAGACGGCGGTGACGATCCCGAAGGCGGCGCCGATCGACAGCAGGTTCATCAGGATCGCCTTCAGCGGCACCAGCACCGAGCGGAAGACCGCCATCAGCAGGATCGCCGAGAGCAGGATCACGACGCCGATGAAGAGCGGCAGCTTTTCGGAGATCGCGTCGCCGAAGTCCTCGAAGATCGCGGTGATGCCGCCGACGTGCAGGACGGCGCCGGTCTTCGCTTCGATCGGCGGGATCACGTCACCGCGGATGTGATTGAGCAGGCTGGTGGTGTCGGCGCTCTGCGGTGACGTGGTCGGGTAGGCCTGGCAGAGGCCGACGGTCTTCTTCTTGTTGTAGGAGACCTTGGTGACGGAGGCGACACCTTCTTCGCCTTCGAGCTGCTTGCAGAGGGTTTCGATCCCTTCGGTCTTCGATTCCGGCAGCGAGGCAACCATCACGAACGGGCCGTTGAAGCCGGGGCCGAACCCTTCGGCGAGCAGGTCATAGGCTTCGCGCGTCGTCTGCCCCTTCGGGTTGGTGCCCGCGTCGTTGACGCCGAGGCGCAAGGTCAGGGCGGGGACGCAGAGCAGCAGCAGCAAGGCGCCGGAAACGATCGCCGCGGTCCACGGCCGCCGCTGGATCCAGCGGCTCCAGGCGTACCACCTGGTGTCTTCGCGCATCGTGTTGCGCCCGCCGGAGAGTCCCGGGATCTTCCACTTGTTGACCCGGTGGCCGACCCAGGTGAGGAGCGCCGGCAGCAGGGTCAGCGCCGCGATCATCGTGAAGAGGACCGCGAGCGCGGCCGCCACGGCGACGCCGTAGAGGAAGGAGATGTTCAGCAGGAACATCCCCATCAGGGCGATGATCACGGTGGTCCCGGCGAAGAGGACGGCGCGCCCGGCGGTGTCGACGGCGCGGATCGCCGCTTCGCGCGGCTCCATGCCTTCGTCGAGGTTGTTGCGGAAGCGGGTGACGATGAAGAGGCCGTAGTCGATCCCGACGCCGAGCCCGATCATCAAGGCCAGGAAGGGGGCGAAGTTCGCGGTCGAGAACACGTAGGTCCCGAGCGTCACCAAACTGAGGCCGACGCCGAGGGCGAAGAGCGCGGTGATGATCGGCAGCCCCATCGCGACGACCGAGCCGAAGGCGAGCAGGAGGATGATGATCGCCGCCAGCAGGCCGATCGCCGCCGAGGAGTCGCCGCTTTCTTCTTTGGCTTCTTCGACCGCCTGGCCGCCCAGCTCCACCCGGAGCCCAGGGCCGTTGACGCCCTGCGCGGTGTGGATGATCTTTTCGGTGCTCGACTTGTCGAGCTTGTTGGTCTGGACGTTGTACTGGATCGTCGCGTAGGCGATCTTGCCGTTGTCGGAGATCGCCGCGGCGCCACCGGATTCGCCGTACGGGCTGGCGACTTCGGTCACGTGGGGCTCGCCTTCGACCTGCTTGAAGACGCCTTCCATCTTCTTCCGGACCTGGGGCGATTCGACCCCTTCGTCAGCCTTGAAGACGATCGTGCCGGTGCCGCCGGACTGGCCCGTGAAGTTGTCTTCCAGCAGTTCGTAGGCTTCGGTCGAGTCGGAGGCCGGAAGTTTGAATTCTTCGGAGTAGTCGGCGCCCTTCGAGCCGGCGAATCCCCCGATGACGATCAGGGCGGCGATCCAGCCGAAGATCACCGTCTTGCGGTGGCCGGTGGTCCAGGTGGCGAAGCGGCGCATAGGTCTCCTTCCGTGACTGGTACTCGAGATCGCCTGAGGCGTCGGACGAGGCTAGGGCGATCAGCGGGGCCTTTCATCGGCCCCTGGGGGGAAATCGGGGGAATGGTCATCCACCCGGGGGTGGAGAGAGTGAAGGTACCGATAATCGCCAAAGGCGGCGGTCGTCGCCTCCGGTCACTAGTTTTTAGCTCCGATGCCCGATCCTTCGATTGCCCGTTTCCGGCGGGTCGTCAGTTCTGCACTGGCCTCGCTCGAGGCGCGGCGGCAGGAGGTGAACGACCTGAACGTCTTCCCGGTCGCCGATGGCGACACCGGCGACAACATGGCGATGACGATGCGCGCGGTGCTGGACGAGCTCGACCGGATCGACGGTCAGGGGCTCGACGAGGTGGAGCGGACGGCGCTGGTCCAGACCTTGGCCCGGGCGGCCCTGATGGGGGCGCGCGGCAACTCCGGCGTGATCCTCTCCCAGATCGTCCGCGGCGCCGCCGAGGAGCTCGCCTCGCGGCCGGGGGAGCTGGTCGACCCGCTGCTGGTCGCCGCCGCCTTCGCCTCCGCCGCCGACGCCGCATACGACTCCGTTCGCGAGCCCGCCGAGGGGACGATGCTGACCGTCTTCCGCGAGATGGCCCACTCGCTGACCCGCCAACTCGCCCACCTCTCGGCCGACAAGCAGCGGCTCGGGGCCGACGTCTCCGAAGAGCAGCAGGACGCGATCCTGGCCGAGGTGCTGGAGCGGGCGATCGCCGACGGCGAGCGGGCGGTGGCGCGGACCCCGGAGCAGCTCGAGGTCCTGCGCGAATCGGGGGTCGTCGACGCGGGCGGCCACGGCCTGGTGCTGATCATGGCCGGGGTGGTCGCGGGGCTGCGCGGCGACGGCGCGGCGCTGCCGCAGGTCGCCCACCACGAGCCGCCGAAGCTGACCCGCCCCCACCACGAGGACAGCCGCTACCGCTACTGCACGAACTTCATCGTCTCCGGCGAGGGGCTCGACGACCGCGCGGTGCTGCCGCGGCTCGAGGCGCTCGGCGACTCGGTACTGGTGGTCGGCGACGAAGCGACCCTGAAGATCCACGTCCACACCGACACGCCGGAGGCGGCGATGGCGCTCTTCGACGGCGCGGGAGAGGTCGGCAACGTCGACATCGCCGACATGCGCCAGCAGGTCGCCGAACGCGACGCGCGGCTGGCGACGGGGCGGACCGGGGTGATCGCGGTGGGAGCCGGGGCGGGGCTCGAACGGCTCTTCGCCGAGCTCGGAGCAGACGTCGTGCCGGGAGGCGAGACGCTGAACCCATCGACCTCGGAGCTGCTGGCCGGGATCCACGAGACCGATGCCGAGGAAGTGCTGGTGCTGCCGAGCTCCTCGAACGTGATCATGGCGGCGGAGCGCGCCTGCGAGCTCTCCGAAAAGCCGGCCCGGGTGGTGCCCGCGACCTCCCAGCAGGCGAGTCTTTTGGCGCTGGTCGAGCTCGACCCGGCGGCGGCGCTCGACGAGAACGCCGAGCGGCTGGAAGCGGCGCTGGCCGAGGTGGCGACCGGCGGCGTGGCGCCGGCGGCGCGCGACGACGCCCAGGGGCGCTTCAAGCGCGGCGACGCGGTCGGTTTCTCGGGCGGTGAGATCGTCGCCTGGGGCGGGGCCGGGTCGACGCTGTCGGAGACGATCGCGATCCTCGCCGCCGACGCCGAGATCGTCACCCTGATCGGCGGCGCCGCGGCGCCGATCCCGCTCGACCAGGTTGACGCCCACGTTCCGGACGGGGTCGAGCTCGAGAAGCACGAGGGGGGCCAGCCGAGCTGGTGGTGGCTGCTCGCGGCGCAGTAGCGGTGCGTGGCTTCGCCGGGGTGGGCGAACCGACCCGCGCCGAACTGCGCGACGCCCCGGTCCACTGGCCGCGCCCGAGCGTCCTGGAGACGGGATTGGAGGCCCTCGACGGGGTGGGCCCGAAACTCGCCGACGCCGCGCGCCGCGCCGGCATCGCCACCGTCGGCGACCTCCTCTACCGGTTCCCGCACAGCCACCGAGACCGCCAGATCCGTCCCCTGGACACGTTGGAGCCCGGCGAAACGGGAACCGTTTTGGTCGAGGTTCTGGGCAATCCGCCCCGCCCGTTCCGGCGAGGGAAATTGACGATGGTCGGGGTCAAAGTTGGCGACGAGACGGGGCAGGTCCGGGCGACGTGGTTCAACCAGCCTTGGATCAGCGGCAAGCTCGAACGGGGCTCCCAGATCCTGATCACCGGGAAGCGAAGTCCCAAAGGGTTGGCCGTCCAGGAGTGGGAGTTGGTCGCGGCGGCGGTTGAAAGGGACGATCTCGCGGACGATGCGTCCCGGCCGGCCGGTCCTGCCCCCGATCATGAGGACTGCGAGCGAGGTATACGTTCCCGCCCTCATGATCGGGGTCAGCCGCCGGAGGAGACCGGTCGGCCGCGGGAGGGTGCGCCCGGTCCGACGGGCGGTCCGTCATTCGTGCCGGTCCACCCGGCGACGGAGGATCTGCCGCCGAAGAAGATCCGCGAATGGGCCGAGCAGGCGGTGAAGCTTGCGCCCAACGCAATCGAGGGTCTGCCCTCGTCCCTTCAGGCCAAGCGCCACCTGACCTGCGTCGCGAGCGCCATCCGCGCTGCCCACTTTCCGGAGTCAGCCGATGAATTGGGGGAGGCCCGCCGCCGTCTCGGCTTCGAAGAGCTGTTCCTCCACCAGGCCCTCCTTGCCACCCGCAAAACGAGCCACCGGCGCTCGCGGCCCGCGCCCCGCTTCGGCCGCCCCGGCCCGACCGTCGAGCGCTGGCTCGCCTCGTTGCCCTTCGCCCCGACCGCCGACCAGCGGGCCGCCTTCGCCGACATCGACCGCGACCTCGACTCGGGCGAGCCGATGCAGCGCCTGCTGATGGGGGAGGTCGGGTCGGGCAAGACCGTGGTCGCGGTCTACGCGATGCTGCGGGCGCTCGAAGCCGGCTACCAGGCGGCGTTGATGGCGCCGACCGAGACGCTTGCCGAGCAGCACGCGATCACGCTCGGGCGGCTGCTCGCCGACGAGGCGACGCCGTTCGCGCTGCTGACCGGGGCGACGCCCGCGCCGACCCGCCGCCGTGCGCTCGACCAGCTCGCCAGCGGTGAGCTGGGGCTGATCCTGGGGACGCACGCGCTGATCGAGCCGACCGTCCGCTTCGCCCGGCTCGGCCTCTGCGTGGTCGACGAGCAGCACCGCTTCGGGGTCGAGCAGCGGCGGGCGCTCGACTCGAAGGGGGTGGAGGGGATGGCCCCGCACGTCCTCCACATGACCGCGACGCCGATCCCGCGGACGTTGTCGCTGACCGCCTACGGCGACCTCGACACGACCGCGCTGCACGAGCTGCCGGCGGGACGCAAGCCGGTGCTCACGCGCGTGGCCGGCGAGGACGATCGCGGGGGCGTCTACGAGTTCCTGCGGGAGCGCCTGCGCGAGGGGCGGCAGGCCTTCGTCGTCTGCCCGCTGGTCGAGGTGTCCGAGAAACTGCCCGGCAAGGCGGCCGGGGAGGAGGCCGAGCGGCTGCGGCGCGGCCCGCTGAGGGACTTCCGGGTCGGCCTCCTGCACGGCCAGATGCACTCGACCGAGAAGGGGGCCGCGATGGCCGCCTTCGCCGCCGGCGAGACCGACGTGCTGGTGGCGACGACGGTGATCGAGGTAGGGATCGACGTGCCGAACGCGACCGTGATGCTGATCGAGGGCGCCGAGCGCTTCGGGGTGTCCCAGCTCCACCAGCTGCGCGGCCGGGTGGGCCGCGGCGAGCACCCCTCGCAGTGCTTGCTGTTCGCGGCCGAGGCGGGGGAGATGGCGCGGCGGCGCCTGCGTGCGGTCGAGGACACCGCCGATGGCTTCAAGCTCGCGGAGGTGGACCTCGAACTGCGCGGCGAGGGCGAGATCCTCGGCACCCGCCAGAGCGGGCTGCCGCGCTTCGCGGTCGCCTCGCTGCCCGAGGACGGCCGCCAGTTGGTCGAAGCCCGCGAGGAGGTCCTCGCCCTCCTGCGCGAGCACGGCAGCCTCGAAGATCCGTCCCTCGGCCCCCTGCTCGAGGCCGCCCGCCGCCGCTTCGGCGCCGGCGCCGCTGACCCGATCCCGCTTTGATGCCTCCATGCGCGTGATCGCCGGGGAGCTGAAGGGGCAGAAGCTGGTCGCGCCGCGGGGCTGGAAGGTGCGGCCGACCTCGGAGCGGGTCCGCGAGGCCGTCTTCTCGACGCTGGGCGAGCGGGTCGTCGACGCCCAGGTCCTCGACCTCTACTGCGGCACCGGGGCGTTGGCGATCGAGGCGCTCTCGCGCGGCGCCGCCCGCGCCACCATGGTCGACCGCGACACCCGCCCGGCGCTCGGCAACGTCGAGCGGCTCGGGCTGGCCGAGCGCGTCGAGCTGATCCGCGCCGACGCCGGCGCCTGGCTCGAGCAGGCCGGGCGGAACGGCCCCGCCGACGCCGCGCCGGACGCCGTCGACGCGCCCGGTGGGCGCCGCTACGATCTCGTCTTCGTCGATGCTCCTTATAGACTCGCCGACCTCGTGGCCCGGCAATTGGACACGCACCTCCCCGGCGTGCTGGCGCCCGGCGGCCGCGCCGTGGTCGAGAGCGGCGCCCGGAGGCCGCTCGCGATCGCCACGCTGGAGCGACTGCGGCAGCGCCGCTACGGGGCCGCCGACGTCTCGATCTACGCACTGGAGGGCCGGTGAGCGCGGAGCGAGCAAACGTCGAATTCTGGTGCTTCGTGCAGGGAGCGAAGCGGGAACCGGTGTCATGAGCGAACGGAACGGCACGGTCGTCTGCCCGGGCACCTACGACCCGGTCACGCTCGGCCACATCGACATCATCACCCGCACCGCCAACGTCTTCGACAAGGTCGTCGTCGGCGTCGTCAACAACCCGCTGCGCAAGGACCGCACGCTCTTCACGGCGGAAGAGCGCAAGGCGTTCATCGAGACCGCGACCGCCGAGCTCGACAACGTCGAGGTGCAGATCTTCTCGACCCTGCTGGTCGAGTTCGCCCGCGAAAACGACGCGCACGCGATCGTCAAGGGAATGCGGGCGATCTCCGACTTCGAGTACGAGTTCGAGATGGCGCAGTTGAACCGCAAGCTCGACCCCGGGATCGAGAGCATCTACGTGATCGCCTCGCCCCACTACAGCTTCCTCTCCTCGACCGGGGTGAAGGAAATGGCGACCTTCGGCGGCGACGTCGGCGACCTGGTCCCGCCCGCCGTCGCGACCGCCCTCGCGGAGCGCCTCGACGACAGGTAGGCCGGGCCGCAAGGTAGGCTTGTTTGCCTCGTCCCCGCCTGGGCATCTCCTTGCAAATTTGCCCAGGGATACTCTTTCTTGGCCAAAACCCCCGCATACACGTAGTCTTACGACCCGCTTATGGACGTCCTGGTCCTCATTGACAAACTTGACGACGTAGTTCACAACGCCCGCCCGGTCCCGTTGACCGATCAGGTGCGCGTGGACCGCGAGGAGATCTACGACCTCCTCGACCAGATGCGCGCGACGATTCCGGAGGAGATCAAGCAGGCGCGGTGGATCGTCAAGGAGCGCCAGGAGATGTTGGCCGAGGCCAAACGCGAGGCCGAGCGCATCGTCCGCGAGGCGCGTGAGCAGCAGGCCCGACTGATCTCCGACGAGGAGGTCACCAAACAGGCCGAGCGCGCCGCCGACGAGATCGTCGAGGACGCCCGCAACCGCGAGCGCGAAATCCGCCTCGGCGCCGAGGACTACGCCGACGAGATCCTCAACACGCTCGAAGTCAATCTGCAGAAGTTCCTCGCGGCCGTCCAGCGCGGCCGCGATCGTCTCGCCGGGCGCGAGGAAGAACCGGCGCCCGAGCTCGATCAGGCTCCTTAGGGGCGAGCGCCGCGGGGGACGGACCGGCGGGGAAGCCGCTCCCGGTCCCCCTCCTCACTCAACCCTCCGGCGGGAATTGCGTTCCGGACGAGCAAGGTTGCCGCCGGCGCCAAGGAAGGTACAAGCCGTTCGGAGGGGGACCGGGAGCGGCTCTCGTGAGGCTTCCGCCCGCTCGCCCGCCGCCCCGCGATGAGTTCGCAGTAATCGTCGGAGCGACGAAAACTGCGAACTCACCCGAGGGGCGCCGCGCAGCTACTCGAGTTTCAGGTCCTTGAGCGCCGACCAGCGGGGATCGATCGGTTTCTCGTGTTCGTGGTCGGCCGGGTCGGCGTCGTTCAGGGACTCGCCGCAGAACGGGCAGAGGCCGAGGCAGCCGCGGCGGCAGAGGATCTGGGTGGGGAGGGCGAGGAGGACGGCGTCGTGGGCCCAGCGGCCGATGTCGAGCTCGTCCTCGTCGACGTAGGGGCTGCGCAGCTCGGCGTCGACGGCGCCGGTCTGGTCGACCTCGCGCGCCTCGACCTCGAGGTCGAGCCCGGCCGGCTCGAGGCAGCGCATGCAGGGGCCCTCGATGTGGACCGGGAAGGTCAGCTTGAAGGCGAAGCCGCTCGAGTGGCGGGAGGCCTCGAGGCGGACCTGCGGCGCGACCGGGTCGGCGAGGTAGGTCTGGCCGGCCAGCTCGAACGGCGCCGGCTCGACCGGCAGGTCGAGGCGCTTGCCGTCCCCGGGCGAGAGGTTGAGGCGGGAGATGTCGATGACGGTCTCGGGTGCGCTCGGCATACTCTCCGAGGTTACGGAATGCCCGATTTCGCCTGGAAACCCGACGGCTACCTGGACCTGATCCGGGCCGACGTGCCGCGCTACGAGGAACTGCAGGAGCAGGCGATCGCGGCGATCCCCTTCGCCCCGGAGCGGGTGCTGGAGCTCGGGATGGGTACCGGGGAAACCACGCGGCGGCTGATCGAGGCCTACCCGGACAGCTGGGTGATCGGCCTCGATTCGTCCCCGGACATGGTCTACCGCGCCCGCGAGATGTACGACGACGTGCAGCTGGCGCGGATCGAGGACCCGCTGCCGGACGGCCCCTGGGACCTGGTGATCGGGGTGCTGTCGATCCACCACCTGCGCGCCGACCAGAAGCGCGAACTCTTCCGCCGCGTGAGGGAGCAGTCGCGCGCCCTGGTGATCGGCGACGTGGTCAAGGCCGACGTGCAGGTCACCGAGATCACCCCCGACTACGACTTCCCCGAGGCCGCCGCCGACCTCGCCGCCTGGAGCGGCGGCGAGGTGACCTGGGCCGCGGACGACCTCGCCGTCGTCCGGGCCGTCTACTGAGGAGCGGCAGGCCGGACATAAAATGTCCGGGAATCCGGCAGAAAACGTCAGAAACCGGGCACAAATTGTTCGGAACCCGACGCTCATTGTCCGAACCGCTACCATCCCGCGTCGATATGGCCGTCCCGAAGAAGAGAACCTCCAGCGCCCGTCGCGACAAGCGCCGCGCCCAGCACAAGGCCGGCAAGGCCGCCTTGGCGCGCTGCCCGCGCTGCCACAGCCCGCACATGCCCCACCGGGTCTGCCCGACCTGTGGCACCTACGCCGGCCGCGAGGTCATCTCCCACAAAGTCACCGACCCGACGGTGACCACCGCCGACAACTGATCCACGCGTGGCGCAGAGCCGCCCGGTGACGATCGCCCTCGACGGGTTCGGGGCGGAGCAGGGATTCGACGTACTGGCCGAGGGCGCCCGCCGCGCCGCGGCCGACGGCATCGGCGTGCGGGTCTTCGGGCCGGAGCGCTCGCTGCGGCTGGAGGGCGTCGAGGGGATCGAGGTGATCCCGACCACCGAGTGGATCGGCAACGACGACGACGCCGTCCAGTCGGTGCGGGACCGCAAAGAGGCTTCGGTGGTGCGCGCCGCCCGCGACGTCGCCGAGGGCAACGCCGCGGCGATGGTCAGCCTCGGCTCGACCGGGGCGACGATGGCCGCCGCCACCTTCGGCCTGCGCCGGCTGAAGGGCGTGCAGCGCCCCGCGCTGGCCGTCCGCCTGCCCTCGCCGATCAAACCGGTCCTCTTCCTCGACGTCGGCGCCAACGTCGAGGTCCGCTCCCAGCACCTGGTCCAGTTCGCCTTCCTCGGCGCCGCCTTCAGCGCCGCCGTGCTCGAGGTGCGCGACCCGACTGTCGGCCTGCTGACCGTCGGCGAGGAGGCGGGCAAGGGGCGCGGGGAGATCGTCGAGGCGCACCGCGTCCTCGCCGAGGCACCGGGGATCAACTTCGCCGGCAACATCGAGGGCGGCGACCTGCCGGAAGCGAAGGTCGACATCGTCGTCACCGACGGCTTCACCGGCAACGTGGCGCTGAAGGTGATGGAGGGCGCGGCGCGGACGCTGGCCGGGGCGATCTCCGACCTCGCCCACAAAAACGTGCTCGCCGCGGCGGGCGGCCTGCTGCTGAAACCGGCACTGGGCGGGCTGCGCCACAAGTTCGACCCCGACACGACCGGCGGCGCGATCCTGCTCGGGCTGCGCGCCGTGGCGATCGTCGGCCACGGCTCCTCGGGCCCCGACGGCGTCGCCAACGCGGTCCGCCTCGCCGCCCGCTCGGTCAAAGTCGACGCGGTCGGGCGCACCGCGGCGCTGCTCCGCGAGGGACACGCCGGGCGCGCCGCGCTGGCGGCCGACGAGGCCGGCGCTGACGGCGCCGACGAAGCCGGCGACGCGGCTGCGTGATAATTACCTGACCGATGGAGCGCGACGAAGTCATGGATCTGGTCCGCGAGCACCTCGCCGAGGAGCTCGAAGTCGACCCCGGTCGGATCGAGGAGAGCACCCGCTTCCGCGAGGACCTCGAGGCCGACTCGCTCGACCTCTACGAGCTCGTGATGGAGCTCGAAGACCGCTACGGGATCAAGGTCACCGAGGAGGAGGCGACCCGGATCTCGACCGTCGGCGACGCGGTCGCCTTCGTCCTCGAGCGGGCGCCCGCCTAGTCCGATGCGCGGGTCCCCGGGCACGCACTGATGGAGGCCGGGTCGGAGGCCGACCCCGACGCCGGGCGCCAGGCCGTCGCCGCCCTCGCCGCGCTGATCGACGACCTGCCCGAGAACCTGCGCCGCCAGGCGCTGACGCACTCCTCCTGGACGGAGCGCCGGGTCGACTCCTTCGAGCGGCTCGCCTTCCTCGGCGACAGCGTGCTCGGGCTCTCGGTCGCGGGGGCGCTTTACGAGCGCTACCCGGAGGTCGCCGCGGGCGGCCTCACCAAGATCCACAACCAGGCGGTATCGGGGGTGTCCTGCGCGGCCGTGGGACGGCTGCTCGGGGTGCCGGCGATGCTGCGCGCCAACGAGCCCGACGACGTCACCGCGGCGATCCCGGCCGAGGTGCTGCTGGACGGCGAGCGGCCGCTGCCGGAGGCAACCGAGGCGCTGATCGGCGCCTGCCACGTCGCCTTCGGCTTCGAGCGCACGGCGGCGGCGGTGGCGGCGGCGTTCGAGCCGCGGATCGAGCTGGCCTCGGAGACGCGGATCGATTTCAAGTCCGCTTTGCAGGAGCTTTTGGCGCGTCGCGGGGCGCGCGTAAGCTACGAGGTGACGGCCGCCACGGGCCCTCCGCACCGGCGAACCTTCGAGGTGGCGGCGATCGTCGATTCCGAGCAGGTCGGGGCGGGGGAGGGGCGCAGCAAGAAGGCGGCCGAGCAGGTGGCCGCCGAGCAGGCGCTACGTGCGCTGGGCGGTTAGTGAGGACGGTGTGTGTGAGGGCGGGATCGGGGGACACCCTCTCTCACGAACAGCATTGAGGTTCGTTCGGGTGTCCACCGATCCCGCCCGACCAGACGAAGCGGCCGACAGGCCGCAAAGTGGGACGTTTCGCCGGCTCGTTCGCGTCCGGGGAGTAGGGGAACCTGAAGGTTCTTCGAAAGGCTTATTGGCATGTATCTGAGATCGATCACGATGAAGGGGTTCAAGTCGTTCCCCGAGCGGGTGAGCCTTGAGTTCTCGCCTGGCGTCAGCGTGATCGTCGGGCCGAACGGCTCCGGCAAGAGCAACATCACCGACGCGGTGCTCTGGGCGCTCGGCGAGCAGAGCCCGGGGGCGATCCGCGGCGCCTCGATGCAGGACGTGATCTCGGCCGGCGGCAAAAACACCGGCGCCCGGCGCGAGGCCCAGGTCGAGGTGGTGGTCGACAACTCCGACGGGCGCGCGGCGACCGAGTTCTCGGAAATCTCGGTGGAGCGGCGGCTCGATCGCTCCGGCGACGGTGGCTACCGGCTGAACGGGGCGCGGGCGCGCCTCGCCGACATCATCGAGGTGCTCTCCGACACAAACCTCGGCCGCGAGATGCACTCGGTGATCAGCCAGGGCCGGGTGGAGACGATCATCCACTCCAAACCGCGCGAGCGGCGCCTGCTGATCGAGGAGGCGGCGGGGCTCGGCAAGCACCGCAAACGGCGGCGCCGGGCCGAACTGAAGCTGCGCGGGACGCGCGACAACCTCGACCGGGCGCTCGATGTCGAGCGTGAGGCGCGGGCGCGGCTGCGGCCGCTGAAACGCCAGGCGAGGCGGCCGAGATCGGGGCGCGGATCGACCGCGAGGAAATGGAACTGAAGGGACGGATCGTCTCCGAGGAGCTGCGCTTCGGCGCCGACCGGGCCGCCGCGGCGGCGAAGGCCGCGGCCGCGGCGCGGGAGACGCGCTCGAAGCTGGAGGCGCAGCTGGCCGAGGTCAGCAAGCGGCGCTCCGCCGCCGAGGAGCGCTTCGCCGAGCGCGACCGGGCGCGGACCCAGGCCTGGGGCGTCCTGACCAAACTGCGGGCCCAGTCCGAGCGGGTCGCGGTGCGGGTGGCGGGGCTCACACGGTCCGAGGCCGAGGTCGAGGCGCGCCTGCAGGCGCTGCGGGCCGAG
>DASXMH010000016.1:0-23356 GCA_036495785.1 Solirubrobacterales bacterium | reverse complement strand
CGCAGAGCTCGCGCTCGAAGGCGAAGACGTCGTCGACGTTGGGCACGACCAGGATCGGGTCGTGATCCAGGGCCGCCGCGAAGCGGCGACGGACCAGGCCCGCCCGGCCCGAGTTGGGCGGCCCGTGGATCAGTTTCAGCGGCACCCGCCCAGCCTATGCACGAGGGCGGCGCGCTCCCCTGCAAACTGCGGCGGAACGGCTCTGTTTTGCCGTCTACCGACGCCTCTAGATTGCGAACCAGCCCATGTCCCTCTGTTTCGTAGATCCAGCCGACGCAGTCCGCGCCATATCCGACTCGGTCGGCCGCGAGGCCCGTCGCCAGCTGCTCGGTGAGGCGGTCCGCGCCTGGGTCGACGAGATCCCTGACGCCGAGCTCGAGGTCCACTACGCGAAGGCGATCTCCGAGCTCGATGAACACGACCTCTCGATGCTCGCCGCCTGGCACGGCTCGCTCGAGGTCGGCCACCCGATCCCCAACTGCGACTTCCTCATGGGCGCCTTCGGCTCCCTCGGCGAGAACCGCCGCGAGGCGCTGAAGCTCGCCGCAGGCTTCCGCGGCGAGGAGGCTGTCGACGCCGGCGTCACCGAGGACGACGCCCTCGAGCTGGTCCTCGGCCTGCTCGCCCCGCCGCGCCTGATGCAGCTCGCCGTCGAGGCGGTCGAGCTGTACATCTGGGACCGCGCCGGTTCCGACAACTAGGCGGGCGCTCGGCCGTCCCTGCGTGGCTGCTTGACGCGGCGGTGAGCTTGCGACTCAGGCCGCTCGCGCGCTTGAGGCCTGGTCGGCCTCGAACTCCTCGAGCGCCGTCCTGGCCTCCGCGAGCTCGCGCTCGGTCCGCGAGATCGTGAGCTGAAGCTCCCGCCTCGCCTCGCGGTGGCGCTCTGCGGCCTGCGGGTCCTTGGGATCGTCGATCATCGCGGTCGCCAGTTTCGTCTTCTGCCGACGCAGCTCGTCTTCGAGCTTCCGGGGCGCGTCGAGGTCGATCTCGTAGTAGCCCGCCTTGGTGGTGGCGCGGACCAGCGGGGACCGGGAGACCTGGCTGAGGAAGACCGCATCGGGTCGCTTCCCCGCGATCTCGAGGCCCTGGGCGCGCAGGAGGCCTGCCCAGTCCGTGTAGTGGATCGGGCCGGGCCCGCGTTCGCGGAGCAGCAGGGGGACCGCCAGGGCGCGGATGGCGCCCCCGCTGATCTCTCGCCGATCCTCTGCGAAGGCCGCCGGGCCGGAGTCGCTCTCGCGATCGGCGGTCTCCCGCCCGGCGACGAAGGCCTCGATGGCGACGATTTCCTCGTCCATCGATTCGATTTCCGAGTCCAAGGCCTGCAGGCGCTCCTGGAGCGCCTGCCGTTTGGCCGCGACGCGCGCCCGTTTCTGCAGCAGCCGGTTCCGCTCGTTGGTGGCGGCGAGGGCGAATCGCTGTGATCGGTGCGTCGTGCTCATCGAGCCCGTTCTAGATGCGTCGGCCTGTGGATCTCAAGGCGGATGTTTCGCCAAGCCGCGGCGTTGTCTCAGTCCCAGAGCCGAAGGTGGTCTGAGAGTTTTCCCCAGCCGTTTCCACAGACCGCGGCCAATCGACGTTCCAGTGCGGAAGGAAGCGCCTGGCTCGCCTGTGGAAGCCAGATGCGACGTACTGAGGTCGCAATTTCCGTCTTTCGTGTCGCCTTCCGCGCCGTCTCAAACAGATGTCTGAAGAGACAGCAAAACAACGGTGACCTCGCGCATGAACCGTCCGACCTCAGGTCTAACTTGGTTCGCCGGTGGATGGCACAACGAGAAAGGCGATTCGCAAGATGAAGGGCGATGGAGCAGAGATCCACGAGTTGAAACCAAGGGGCAAGGACCGGCCGAAGCGCATCCGCGACCGCTGGGGACCCGCCGAGCCGGAGTCGGCGCGGGAGGAAGAGGAAAGGCTCCATCGCCAGGCGATGAAGCGGATCCTTGAAGTCGAAGCCCGCTACTCCCTGCCGGCCCTCGAGCAGGCGGCGCTGGAAGCCGAGCGCGGTCGGCGGCTGCACGCGATGGCCGGCCTCGCCGGCGATTCCGACCACGAGCGGAAGCTCGCCGCCGCCCTGCGCCGCCTCGCCGTCGCCGCGGGCCTGCAGGAATAGGCCGACCTCGGACGAGAGAGCGACCGATCAGCATTGACCGAGACCGAGCAATCTCCGAGGCAGGCGTCGCCGTCGCCCGATGGAGCCTTTAAGCCCCTGCGGTCTCTCGCGGAAACTCAACTTGCGATCCAGTTTTCTCTGGCCGGCACGTATGACGCACAGGCGACGGGCATCCTCGGGCTCGACGCTGCGCTGGCTGCAGCCGCGATCGCCGGGGATCGGCTGCTCGGACAGCTCTGGTGGCTGGCGCTTATCGGGCTACTGCTCTCAGGAATCTGCTGCGTGGCCATTCTGTTCACTCGCCTCAACCAGATGGGCCCGCGAACCGAAAGTCTGATCGGTGACGCGGAGGACCTGAGTGACCGTGAGATGGAGCGGTTGATGTTCGAATCTCTGGATGGATCGATCAAGCGGAATGACCATGAGCTCGAAGGCAAAAGCGATCTGGTGCTGATAGCGATCCTCATCCTGTCCCTGACGATCTTCGGCGCGATAATCGGTGTGCTTGCCTCCTGAACGGAGTACGCTGACCCAATGCGACATGAGGTTGCGCCAGAGAAGCAACAGCAGGACGACGGCCGTCGAGACAGGGAGCCGGAAGATCCGACCGTCGAGGTGGAACTCAGGGGACGGAAGGTCCAGATCCGGCA
Organism: Solirubrobacterales bacterium; assembly: GCA_036495785.1. Lineage (GTDB taxonomy): Bacteria > Actinomycetota > Thermoleophilia > Solirubrobacterales > 70-9 > VAYN01. Next base: position 20,599 of record DASXMH010000016.1, on the reverse strand, counting down.
GCAGACGGTTCCCAGCGGGATCGGGGTCGGGATCGAGCGGCGGCTTAGGCGCCTGTTGGGCTGAGCCTGCGCGCGGCGTGAGCTTGTGTTTGCTCCGCCGCAAAACCGTCACGACTCGACGCAAGGGGTAGCTACTCTGAGTCTGTGACCGATGGGGATCACAACGGGGCACCGAGCGCGCATCGCGAGGAACAGCAGCACGTCACCGAAGAAATGGACGCGCGGGTTGTCCAGCCGCTGCCGCCCTACCTGATCGTCATCTTTGGGGCCACCGGGGACCTGGCGAAACGGAAGCTGCTGCCGGGGATGCTGCGGCTGTACCAGTCGGAGCTGATGCCGGAATTCCGGGTGCTGGGGACCTCGATCGAGGAGATCGGCAACGAGGAGTTCCGGGAGATCGTCTACGACGCCTGCGAGGAGTTCGCCAGGCACGAGTTCTCCGAGTGCGACTGGGAGGAATTCTCCCGCCGGATCGTCTACATCCCCGTCTCGGCGGGCGCCGAGGAGCTGAAACGCGCGGTCGAGCACGAGGTCGAGCTGCTCGGCCCGGACACCCACCTTCTGCACTACCTGAGCGTGCCGCCCGCGGCCGCCTCCGACGTCATCCACATGTTGAGCGACGCGGGGCTCACCGAGAACTCGCGAGTGATCATGGAGAAGCCGTTCGGAACCGACCTGAAAAGCGCGCGGGAATTGAACGACACCCTCCACGCGGTGCTGCGCGAGGAGCAGATCTTCCGTATCGACCACTTCCTCGGCAAGGAGGCGGCGCAGAACATCCTCGCGCTGCGCTTCGCCAACGGCCTCTTCGAGCCGATCTGGAACCGCGACCACATCGACCACGTCCAGATCGACGTGCCGGAGACCCTGGGGGTCGGCTCGCGCGCCGCCTTCTACGAGAACACGGGCGCGTTCCGCGACATGGTCGTCACCCACCTGATGCAAATCCTTGCGTTCGTCGCGATGGAGCCGCCGACGGACCTCGCCTCGCTGCCGATCACCGAGGAGAAGAACAAGGTCTTCCGCAGTCTCCTGCCGCTCGACCCCGACCAGGTGGTGCGCGGCCAGTACGAGGGTTATCGGGACGAACCGGGCGTGAACCCCAACTCGAGCACCGAGACCTTCATCGCGCTCAAATGCGAACTCGACAATTGGCGCTGGAGTGGCGTGCCCTTCTACCTGCGAACCGGCAAGCGGATGGGCGAAGGCGCGCGGATCATCTCGATCGCCTTCCGCGAGCCGCCGCAGAGCATGTTTCCGGCCCACTCGCGGGTCGGCCGCTACGGCCCCGACCACCTCACCTTCGACCTCGACGAGTCCTCGCGCGTCTCGCTCTCCTTCTACGGCAAGCGGCCCGGCATGGGGATGGTGCTCGACAAGGCGAGCATGCAGTTCTCGCTCGAGGAAACCGACTACCGCGACGACACCCTTGAGGCCTACGAGCGCCTGATCCGCGACGCGATGGCCGGCGACCATACGCTCTTCACCAGCGCCAGCGACATGGAGCGGTTGTGGGAAGTCGCGGCGCCGCTGCTGGAGGAACCGCCCGCGGTGAAACCGTACCCGCCCGGGTCATGGGGCCCGGCCGAGATCGGCGCCCTGATCGCCCCGCACACCTGGCGCCTGCCGTTCGCACGCCGCTGGCGCGAGCACCCACGCCTGCCGGTCGCCGCCGCGGCCTCCGAGCCGACCTAGGCGAGCGCCGCGTGGACCTCGGCGATCGCCTGGTCCGGCTCGCGATAGTGCACGGCGGTGAGGCCGAGCTCGCGCGCCGCGGCGCAGTTCACCTCGAGGTCGTCGACGAAGAGGCACGCCGAGGCGGGCAGCCCGAGTCGCTCCAGGGTCATCTCGTAGATCTGCGGTTCCGGCTTGCGGTAGCCGACGAAGGCGGAGTCGACCACCGTCTCGAAGATCTCGTCGACCGGCAGCATCGTCCGCCAGAGCGGCTCCCACTCGACCACGTTGTTGGTCAGCATCGCCATCCGCAGCCCGCCGCGCCTGCACTCGCGCATCAGCTCGATCATCGGCTCGTTCGGCTGCAGCGCCTCGAAGAAGACCTCGCGGAAGCGGTGCAGCTCCGGCCGGTGGCCGAGCCGCGGCTCGAGCCCGTCGCGCAGCTGCTCGAGGAACGCCGGTTCGTCGATCTCACCGCGCTCCAGCTTGAACAGGGGGATTTCGCCGTCGCCCGCCGCGGCGGCCGCCCGCATCGCCTCGCCGAAGTCCTCGACGCTGACGCCGTGGGCGTCCTGCAGGGCCATGAAGGAACCCATCAGCGGCGTGGTCAGCACCCCGCCGAAGTCGGAGACGATCGCCTCGATCGTGCCCCTCGCCGCGCCCTTCCCGGCGCCCGCCTCAGCCACGCGCCCGCGCGATCTCGTAGTGGCCGAGCCCCTCGCGCCCCTCGACCGACCAGCGGAAGAAGGCGATCCGCGTCGCCAGCCCGTCGACCTCGGCCTCGACCGCGCTGATCAGCGTGCCGCCGCCGCGGATCGGCCGTCCGTCCTCGGCGTCGAGCCACAGCTCCAGGGTCGCCCGCCGCTGCACCCCGTCCTCGCCGTATTCGGTCGAGAGCAGCGCCTCCTCGAAGGCGACCGGCGCCGCGTCGGGGTCGCAGAGCACCGCCAGCAGCGGCTCCTCGCCGTGGCCGCCGCCGCGCGCCGGCGCCGCGCCGCTCAGCGTCAGCAGACCGCCGTCGGCGAAGACGATGCCGATCGAGCGTCGAATCACCTGGCCCGAATCCCTGCTCATCGGCGGCAGCCTATTGTGGGCGGCTTGTCGATGACGATCCGCCCCGCCGACCCCCGGCGCGACGCCGCCGCCTGCGCGGCGATCTACGCGCCCAGCGTCGAGTCGACGCCGATCTCCTTCGAGCTGGTGCCGCCCGACGCCGCCGAGCTGGCGCGGCGGATCGAGAAGTACTCGGCTACCCACCACTTCCTGGTCGCCGAGGCGGACGGCGAGGTGGTCGGCTACGCCTACGCCTGCCGCTGGCGCGAGCGCCCCGCCTACGACTGGTCGGTCGAGGTCTCCGTCTACGTCGACGCCGATCATCAGGGAGGGGGGATCGGCCGCGCCCTCTACGCGGAGCTCTTCGACCGCCTCCGCGCCCAGGGGTACCGGATCGCCGTCGCCGGCATCACCCTGCCCAACCCCGCCAGCATCGCCCTGCACGAGAGCATGGGCTTCCAGTCGGTCGGCGCCCTGCGCGAGATCGGCTGGAAGGTGGGCGGCTGGCACGACGTCGGCTACTGGCAGCTCCACCTGCTGCCAGACGCCGAGGACCCCCCGACGGCGCCGTGGCCGCCAGGGCCGACCACCTGACCCGGGTACCATCTGCCCATGGCAGATCAAGAGCAGCAGCCGATCCAGGAGCAGCCCACGGCCGCCGCGGCGCCCGCCGACGCCCCGACCCACCACCCGGAAGTCGTCACCGAAGAAGACGTCTACGAGGCGCTCGAGGAGGTCATCGACCCCGAGCTCGGCCTCGACTTCGTCTCGCTCGGCCTCGTCTACGACGTCGCGATCGAGCAGGAGGACGTCTACGTGACCTTCACCCTGACCACGCCCGCGTGCCCGATCGGCCCCCAGGTCTCCGAGCAGATGCGGGAGTTCGTCGGCGACCTCCCTGGCGTCTCGGCGGTCCACCCGAAGATGGTCTTCGACCCCGCCTGGTCGCCGGAAATGATGTCCGAGGACGCGAAGTTCGCGCTCGGTTTCTGAGCGCTCGGCGGCGCCGATCCCGATCCATCGCAGGGACCGGCGCGCCTTCTTTCATTTACTGGCCCTTGGTGACGGACCCGGCAGGGACCGCCACGCTCGCCGCGCACAGCTTCATGCCTCACCCCCTCGAAAACTTTTATATGCTCAAGGATTATTGAAGCAAAGGTCGGGAGGCCTTCCGTTCGAATTCCGCTTGAATGCCGACGGACTTGATTGAGCCGATCGCTGACATGCCGGGCGGGACGCTCGGCTTCCGCTTCGCCGACGAGCTGACCGACGCCGACTACGCCGACGTGCTGGTGCCGGGATTGCGCGACGCCGCGGCCGCCGGGGAGGTGCGCCTACTGCTGGTCGCGGCGCCCGGCACCGACATCGGCTCGCTGAAATCGCACTTCCAGGCGGCGGTCTCCGATCCCGACCTCGACATCGGCCACCGCCGCGACTGGCGCCGCGTCGCACTGGTCGCCGACGTCGGCGGCCTCGTCCGCCGCTCGTTCCCGCTGTGGTCCCGACTGGTGCCGGTCGACGTCAAGCTCTTCGGCGCCGGCGAGGAAGCCGACGCCCTGGCCTGGATCGCCGGTTAGGCGAGGCGCGGCCCTAGCGGAAGCGCAGCACCTCGGTCTGGTTGCCGACGAACCACGCGCCCGCGGTACCGGCGACGACGATCTGACCGTTGCTCGCGACCGTCGCCCCGATCGGGATGAAGATCTTGCGCTGGCCGACCCGGGCCACGTTTTCGCCGCCGTGGCCCCAGCCGCGGGCGCGGCGTCCGTCGGCGGCGTAGGCGCGCAGGCGAACGCCTCCTTCACGGCCGACCCCGGTCACGAGTACGGCCTGGCCGTGGGACGACAGCACCGCGATCGGCTTGTGCCTGCCGCCCGCGACGACGACGCCGTCGCGGCCGAATCCCCGCACCCGGCGCCCGCGCCCGTCCAGTCGCACCAGGATCGAGTCGCGCGTCTCGACCGCCGTTTCGTGGCGGCAGCCGGCGACGACGTCGCCGTCCACCACGGCCACGGTCATGACGTTGGTACCGGGGCCGAGAAGGTTGACCCGCCCGCCGCGGCCGAAGCCGCGATCAAGCTGTCCATCGGGCAGGAGCCGGGTGGCGACCGCGCGGCCCGCGGCCCAACCGGCGGCGACGACGCGACCCCGCGAATCCACCGTGAGCGCGTTGGCCCCGGCGGGACCGTCGCCGAAGGGAACGATCGAGGTGCCACGGCGGCCGAAGCTTCGATCGAGGCGCCCTCCGGCATCGACGTGCGCGACCGCCAGACCCGGATGCCCGAGCGCGGACCCGAAGGCGAAGATCCCGCCCCGCCCATCCGCGGTCATGCCCGCCCCCGCGAATCCCGTCGGAAGCCGGGCGCCTTTCCCGCTGGGGACGCCGCCGCCGTCCGGCAGCATGCGCATGACCCGCGGCCTCTTGGTGCCGCCTTCGAAGTAGTAGACGGCCTTGCCGGAGGCGTAGATCGATTTCGACAGCCCTGGGGCGTGGACGAACCCCGAAGGGTCGCTCGCGGAGGTCGCCGCCCGCCCGTTGCGCCGTACCGTGAGCAGATACTGGGAGACTTCATGGCGCAGGGCATCGCCGAACACGGAGAGGACGATCCGCCCGTCGCCGAGGACGCCGACGCTGTTCGGTTCCATGTTGCTGGGCAGGGTGGGAGACCAGGCGATCGGTTCGCCGCCCTCGAAGCCGACCGCCGGCGCCCCGTTCGCTTCGCGCTCCAATACGTATGAGCTTCCGCCTTCGATGGTGGCCGCGAGGAACGCTTCCCCGGTCGGACCCGTCGCCAGGCTGCCGACGCTCGGATCGGCGAGGCCTGATTCGCCGAGGGCCAAGGGGATCCGCACGACGCCGCCGTTGCCGAAGGTGGGATCGAGCCTGCCGTCGGCACCGAGACGAAGGAGGACCGGCGTGTATTTGCATCTAACCTTCGGGCAGTCCGCGCTGTCGTCGCCCGCATCCCCGGCGAGGAGCAGCTTTTCACCCGACATCGCGGCGATTGCGGCGGGTGCGTCGGCGCCGCCAAGCTTGACTTTCGTCACCCCGCCATCGCCGAAGGACGGGTCGAGGCTCCCGTTTGGCATGTACCGGGTGATGACGAACTGGCCGCTCTGCGTGCAGCATTCCTTCGGTTCTTCGTGTCCCGCCACCGCCAGCCGTCCGTCGGGGAGCGCGGCCACGGCGATCGCGGCGCCTTCGAAGCTCGCCTTGCCGTCGGTGCCGAAGGAGGTGTCGGCCTTCCCCTGCGGCGTGAAGCGCACCACGTAGCCGCGGGTGGCGAGCGCGACGCTCCCGTCGGGGAGGACCGCGAAGTCGGCACTGTGCGCGTATGGAGGTGAGTTCGGCGGATCGAGGACCTGGGCGATCCCCTGTTCACCGTAGCTTGTGTCCAGCCCGCCGTCGGGGCCGAGGCGCACGACGCGCGAGGTCGGATTCGGGAGCCCTTTCGGGCTGGTGCCGAGTTCGGCGAGCCCGCCGACGAGGACGTTCCCGCTTCCGTCCAGGGTGAGATGGTCGATCGTGAGCGGCACCTTCGCGCCGCATTTGCCGCCGAAGCTCTTGTCCACGCGGCCGTCGGGCAGCAGGCGCTGCACCCGCGCGGTCACGCACTTTCCGCCGCTGACACCGATCAGGATGCGACCCGCCGAGTCGACGACGATGCCGCCGAAGACGGGCTCTGCGAGGCCACTGGGTTCGGGCCCTTCGACGCCGCTGAAGTCGGGGTTGGAGCCTTCCACGTAGCCGCCCTTGCCGAAGGTCGGGTCGATCGAGCCGTCCGGCAGGCGCCTGGTGAGGACGCCGACCGCGCTCAATGCCTCGCCGCTTTCGCGCTTCCCCGCGACGAGGAGCTTGCCGTCGGCGAGGCGAGCGATGCCGGTGATCTCGCTCTGGGAAAAGGTGGGCGTCGGCGCCGAGAAGAACATCCCGTGCCTGCCGAAGGTCGGGTCGAGGGTTCCGGGGCGCCCCGCGGGGCGGGCCGCGGCGGCGACCGGCAGGAGCGCAACGAGGAACGCCACCATCAGGGCGGGGAGCGCCGCCCGCCGGGTGGCCCGGCGGATCGGTCCATTCTGGCTTGCTTTCACGCCCGCTCCAACACGCCCACGGGGCCGAGTTGCGCAACGCGTCTTGGTGCGCTCAGTTTTCTCCGCGCGGGAGGCGTGGCTCGCCGGGATCGTCCTCGGGGACCTCTTCGGCGTCGACGTCGTAGTCGTAGGAGCGCTTGGCGCCGGTTCCGCGGCCGGGGCCGCCTCCGGGTCCGCCCGGGCCGGTGCCGAAGCCGCCCATCGTGCCGCCGCCGGGGAAGCCGACGACGGCCACGCGGCCGATCGTCCAGCGGCGCAGGACGCGCCGCGCCACCGCTCGGGTCGGCGGGATCAAGAACAGCAGGCCGAAGATGTCGGTGATGAAGCCCGGCGCGATCAGGAGCGCCCCGCCGAGGATGACGAGGAAGCCGTCGGCCACCTCCTTGGCGGGCAGGCGCCGCTCCGCGAGCGCCTGGTTGAAGCGCCGCCAGGCGCTGCGGCCCTCGTGTTTCAGGAGCCAGGAGCCGGCCACCGCGTCGAGCAGCAGCAGGAGCAGGGTCGGCACGACTCCGATCCACTCGCCGACCTGGATGATCACGAAGAGCTCGGCGATCGGGACGACGATGAAGACGAGAACGAGCAGGAGTCCCATCTAGAGAGGGTAGCTACGCCTCGCCCTCGCCGCGCCGCGCCGCGCCGCGCCGCGCCGCGCCGCGGGGCGCTAGGCCGCCGCGGCGGACTCGCCGGCCGCCGCCAGCAGCTCCTCGAGCGCCTCGTTGATCCCGTCGCCGAGCAGTTCGATGTCCTCCATCGAGTCGTAGTCGGCGAGCAGGCCGAAGCCGACCTTGCCGTGGTAGCTCATGATCGCCACGGCGAGCGCGTGCTTGGGCGGCAGGAACGCCACCGGGAAGACCTCTTCCAGCTCGCGTCCCAGCACGTAGAGGGGGACCTGCGGGCCCGGCACGTTGGTGACGATCAGGTTGAACAGGCGGGTGGTGAAGTTGATCCGCGCGGCCTGCGCGAGGAGCGTCGGGGGCGCGAAGTCGTTGAAGCGCGAGATCACTTCGGCGCCGAGCGCCTGTTTGGACTCCTTCAGGCCGGCCATCTCCTCGCTGATCGTGTTGAGGCGACGGACCGGGTCCTCGATGTAGACCGGGAGGGGGCCGCGCATCAGCGTGATCCGGTTGCCGAGGTTGCCGTGCTCGTCCTCGGCGCGGATCGAAACCGGGACCAGCGCCCGCAGCTCGAGGCCCTCGGTGCGCACGCCGCGGCTGTGCAGCCAGTTGCGGATCGACCCGGTGACGACCGCCAGCACGACGTCGTTGACGGTCCCGCCGAAGGTGTCTTTGATCCGTTTGAAGGCCGCCAGTTCCGAGCGCGCCCAGACGTAGCGGCGATGCGGTCCGATCTCGTGGTTCAGCGGCAAGTCCGGGGCCGGGTCGGCGAAGGCGCTGACGATCTCGCTCAGCCCCTCCAGCGCCTCGACCGCGCGCCGCGCCGCCGTCTCCGGATGGCGCACCGCCTCGACCGCGCGCTCGGCCATCTTGATCGGCACCCCGATCGCGTCGCCGAGGCCGCGCCCGACCAGCTCCGCCGTCCCCGGCGAGCGCTGCGGCACCCACTCGTCTTCGACCGCCGCGGGCTCCGGCACCGGCTCGAGGTCGAACAGCACGGTGCCGATGTCGACGCCCGAGACGCCGTCGACCATCGCGTGGTGGGTCTTGGTCAGCAGCGCGAAGCGGTCGCGCTCCAGCCCCTGCACCAGCCACAGCTCCCAGAGCGGCTTCGAGCGGTCGAGCTGCTGCGAGAAGACCCGCCCGGCGAGCCGTTTGAGCTGCGCCTCGCCGCCCGGCTCGGGCAGCGCGGTGTGGCGGATGTGGTAGCTGAGGTTGAAGTTGACGTCGTCGGCCCAGAGCGGCCGGCCGGCCTCGAGCGGCGGCACCGCCAGTTTCTGGCGGAAGCGCGGCACCAGGTGGAGGCGCCCGCGCACGTGCTCGACCAGGTCGACGTAGTGCGGCGGCGGGCCCTCGAAGATCAGGATCGCGCCGACGTGCATGTGGCTGGAGGCGCTCTCGTTGGTGAGGAACGAGGCGTCGACGGCCGTCAGTCGGTCGAGGTGGCGTCCCTGCGTGGTCATCGCCGGTTCAGGCTATCGGTACCCTGCAGGCATGCCAAGCACCGCAATATCCGGACCGAAAAAGGTCCTGCTCGCCGCCCCGCGCGGCTACTGCGCCGGCGTCGACCGGGCCGTGCAGACGGTCGAGCGCGCGCTCGAGCTCCACGGCGCCCCGGTATACGTCCGCAAGGAGATCGTCCACAACAAACACGTGGTCGAAGAGCTCTCCAAGCGCGGTGCGATCTTCGTCGAGCAGGAGACCGAGGTGCCGGAGGGCGCGATCGTCGTCTTCTCCGCCCACGGGGTCGCCCCGGCGGTCCACGAGAACGCCGCCACCCGCAACCTGCGCACGATCGACGCCACCTGTCCGTTGGTCACCAAGGTCCACGTCTCGGCCCGCCGCTTCGCCGCCGCCGGCTACACGATCGTGATGATCGGCCACGCGGGCCACGAGGAGGTGGAAGGGACGACCGGCGAGGCGCCCGACTCGATCGTCCTGATCGAAACCGTCGCCGAGGTCGAGGCGCTCGACGTGCCCGACCCCGACAAGGTCGCCTTCATCACCCAGACGACGCTCTCGGTCGACGAGACCGCCGAGGTGATCGCCGCCCTGCGCGCCAAGTACCCCTCGATCGTCTCCAGCAAGTCCGACGACATCTGTTACGCGACCACCAACCGCCAGATCGCCGTCAAGCAGCTGGCCCGCGAGTGCGACCTGGTGCTGGTGATCGGCTCGACCAACTCCTCCAACTCCAACCGCCTGGTCGAGGTGGCGCGCGAACACGGCGCCGACTCCCACCTGATCGACAACCACACCCAGGTCCGCGAGGAGTGGCTGGAGGGGGTCGGGACGGTCGGCATCACCTCCGGCGCCAGCGCCCCCGAGGAGCTGGTCGAGCGCCTCGTCGACCTCTTCCGCGAGCGCGGTGCCGAGGATGTCGGTGAGCTGCGGACCGTCCACGAGGACGTCCGCTTCATGCTGCCGAAGGAGATCCGCCCGGTGCGTCCCGCCGCCCGCGCCTGAGCGGCGGCGCCGGCCTCGCCCATGTGGGGGGCGCCGATCTCATGGCAGGCCCGGGTCGAAGCTGACCGACCATACCCCGATGCCGGGGTCAGGGCGCAAACCCACCGTGTGGGCGCCGTGGCGATCATGGGCGGCGAGCTCGTAGATGCCCGGGCGCGGGATCTCGATCGTCCGCGGCTCGTCGCCGTCGAGCGTCACGGCGATCCGGCCGCTGCCCTCGAGCGTCGCCCAGGCGCCGCCCGCCTCGTACTCGACCACGAGTTCGTCGCCCGCCTCGTCTGGCGTCCAGGGATGCTCCCAGCCGCCGCCGGGGAAGACCTCGGAGCTCGGCGCGGCGACGCGGGCGCCGGGCGCGTCCTCGGGTCGGAGCGGCGCCAGCGGCTCGGGCAGTGGGCGCAGCGCGTCGACTTCGCGCAGCTCCGCCTGGATCGCCATCTCGGTCGCCAGGTATTCGCCCTCGCCGAAGTGGAACCAGGCGAGCGCCCCGCCGAGGGTCCAGAGGAAGAGGCTCGGCCAGCCTTCGCAGCCGTAGGCGAACCAGAGCTCGCGGTCGGCGTCGATCGCGACCGGGAACTCGACGCCGAGGTCGGTGAGGCCGGTGGCCACCTTCTCCGGATCGGCCCCGAAGGGGAAGCGGGGCGCCTGGACGCCGATCACCCGCAGGCCGAGAGGGCGGTAGCGGCGGTCCCACTCGCTCAGGTAGGGGAGGGTCCTGACGCTGTTCAGCTGGGCGAAGTCGAAGAAGTGGACGATCGCGGGCCCGGCCGCCGTGAGCGCGGGCATCGACTCCGGTTCGGTCCCGATCCAGGCGAGGCCGGGGGGGAGGTCGGGGGCGGCGATGGTCTCGTTGCCGGGTCGCATCGGGCCGGACGTTATCCTGACCGCGCATGCTGACTGGGGTCGGTGTCTTCGTCCTGCCGGCGGTGCCGCTGCTGGTGCTGCTCGGTTTCCTCCTGCTCGGGCGCTTCCCGGGGGAGGAGGCGATCGCGCGGGTGTCGCGGCGGCTGGCCGCCGCGCCGCGGAGAGCCGACCGACGTGAGGCGCCGCCTCGCGCTGTCTTCCTGGCGATTTCCCTCACGCCGCGCGGCGGTCTGCTGATCGCCTCCGGCGTGGCCCGGCGGCCGCCGCCCGCGTTCGTCTGATCCGTCGAAGGAGCGCCGCTGCCGGGACCCGGCGGCGGCCGAACGCATGGGCGCCCGAGAGGGCGACGCGAACGAGTGCAAGGAGCGAATCGATGAACAGAAGAACCGCGATCGCGGGCGGAGCCGCGATCGTCGTCGCCATCGTCCTGCTGATCGTCCTCAGCAGCGGTGGCAGCGATGACAGCAGCAGGTCGGACGCCGGCCAGGTGCCGACGATCGTCGTCGACTCGGCCGGGCACCCCGAGGGGGGCATCGCCGACCTCAATTACCACAAGGGCGACCAGATGCATTTCAAGGTCGAAGTGCCGTTCGCGGAAGAGGTGCACCTGCACGGCTACGACGTGATGAAGGAGGTGCCGAAGGGCGGCGGCACCGTCACCTACGACCTGCCGGCCTCGCTCGAAGGCGTCTTCGAGGCCGAGCTCGAGGGGCGCAAAGAACAGATCATCCAGCTGACGGTCGAACCGTGAGCCTGCTTCCGGCGCTGCCCGAAGCCCACGCCCTGGTCGCCAGGCAGGATCTCCCGATCCCTGCCTGGCTCTTCGCCTGGGCGGCGTCGATCGTCCTGATCGTCTCCTTCTTCGCCCTCTCGGCGGCCTGGCGGCGGCCGATCTTCGAGGACCAGCGTTGGCGGCCGCTTTCCGGGGGGCCGTCGCGGGCTCTGGTCTCGCCGCTCGTGCAGGTGTTCTGCGGCCTCGTCGGCGTCCTCCTCCTGGCCTTCTCCGTCTACGCCGGCCTGCACGGCACCGAAGCGCCCGACCGCAACTTCGCGCTGACCTTCGTCTTCGTCACCTGCTGGCTCGGCTTCCCCTTCTTCTCGGCGATCTTCGGCGACCTCTTCCGGCCCTTCAACCCGTGGCGCGCGGTCGGGCGGGGTTGCGGCGCCGCGCTCGCGGCGCTCGGCGCGCGCCGCCGGGCGAAGCTCGCCTATCCGCGCCGCCTCGGTCGTTGGCCCGCCGCGATCGGCCTTCTGGCGGTGGTCTGGCTGGAGGTCGTCTACGGCGCCTCGGGGGGCATCGCGGTCGGGCTCGACCCGCACTCGCTCGCCGTCGCCATCTGCGTCTACAGCGCCTACACGCTGGCGATGATGGCCTTGTTCGGGGTCGAGGAGTGGTGCGAGACCGGCGAGATCTTCTCCGTCTACTTCGGCATGTTCTCCCAGCTCGGGTTCCTCGGCGTCCGCGACGGGCGCCTCGGCCGCCGTCGACCGCTCGCCGCGGCCGGCGCGTGGGCGACGATCCCAGGGTCCGCCGCGGTGGTGATCGCCTCGATCGCCTCGACCAGCTTCGACGGCGCCCAGGAGGGCGCGTTCAAGTCCGCGATCGAAAAGGTCTTCGAATGGCTGACCGAAGTCGGCTTCGGCCCGACCGCCGGCCTGCGCCTCTCCAACACGATCTTCATGGCGCTCTGCTTCGTCGGCGTCGCTCTGGTCTTCGACCTCGGCCTGCGCGGCATGGAGAGCATCCCCGGCGCCCCGAGCCGGGCGAAGCTGCGGACCGCCTTCACCCACACCCTGATCCCGATCGCCCTCGCTTACCTCATCGCCCACTACTTCAGCCTCTTCGTCTTCCAGGAGCAGGCCCAGTTCACCTACCTGCTGTCGGACCCCCTCGGCACCGGCCACACCGACCTCTTCGGCACCGCCGAAGCGGGCATCGACTTCGCCCTCCTCGGCTCGCGCACCATCTGGTACGTCCAGGTCGGCGCCCTCGTCGCCGGGCACGTCCTCGGCCTCACCCTCGCCCACGACCGGGCCCTGACGATCTGGTCCGACCCGCGCCGCGCCACCCGCAGCCAGTACTGGATGCTGGCGGTGATGGTGGCCTTCACCTGCTTCGGCCTCTACCTCCTCTCGGCGGGCAACGGATGATCCCGCTCGCCCACCTCGGCCACTGGCTCTGGACCTTCTACGTGGTCCCGGTCCTGATCGTGGTCGCCGGGATCATCTACTCGACCCGCGCCGCGAACAAGAGCGAACGCGAGGAGGCCGAAGCCCGGCCGACGAAAAAGGAGGCGCGCCACTGAGCGAGCGCTGCGATGGGCCGAGCGGTCGTTTGGTTGATCCAATTCTGAGTATTGACAGAGGATCGCCCATCTGGAAGGTTTCGCGCCGCCTTTGCCACCCCGATTCCCTGGAGGTCCAGTGAAGCTTTCTCGTGTCCTGCTCGCCGCCGTCATCTCGGCCGTCGTCGCCCTCAGTCTTTGCGCGAACGCCGGCGCCGCCAACGTCGTCGTCGGCCCGAGCCTTACCGGCACCTGGGAACCGGAAGAATGTGTGGTCGAAGCTTGCACGTTCATCAATGCGGGTCCGGGCACGCCTGAAGTGAGTGTCAGGTCGCCGGTCGACGGGGCGATTGTCCGTTGGAGCGTCATCGGCGGCTCGACCGCGGGTACGTACCGACTCGGTACTACGCTGCAGTTCGGCAAAAAAGGGTTCACTTTCCGCAAATGGGACGAACCCGTGAGCTCCTCGCTGACGGCAAATGTTCAGAGCTTCTCAACGGTGCTCCCGGTCGAAAAGGGAATGTCGATTGCTTTGACGATGAGCGAAGGCGCATCCCTGGGCTTTAGAGAAGGTGTCGGTCAGCTCGTCGGTTGGGGGTTTGAACCTCTCGAATCGGAAAACCCAGGCGAAGGCGAAAGCGAATTATTTCCGGAAGAACTCGCTGGCTTCAACGCCGAAATCCAACCCGCACCGACGATCGCCTCGCTCGGCACGACCTCCGGCCCGACCACGGGAGGCACCTCGGTCACGATCACGGGAACCGACCTCGAGAACGCCACCGGGGTCACCTTCGGCAGCACTCCGGCGACGAGTTTCACCGCCGACTCCGAAAGCCAGCTGACGGCCGTCGCCCCGGCAAACACCTCCGCGGCGTCGGTCTCGGTGACGGTCACCACCATCGCCGGCAGGGCGAACGCGCCGCAGAACTTCACCTACGCAGTTCCGCCCGTTGCGACCACGCCGCCCCCGCCGCCCTCCCACTGCGTGGTGCCGAAGCTGACCGGCAAGAAGCTGGCGGCTGCCAAGAAGGCTCTCGCCACTGCCAAGTGCAAGCTCGGCGCGGTCAAGACGCTCGGCGGCGCGACGGTGAAATCCGGCAAGGTCTCCAAACAGGGCGCCAAGCCCGGGACGAAGCTTGCGGTGGGCGCGAAGGTCGCAGTGACGCTGAAGGCGTCGAAGCCCGCGGGCAAAAGGGCGGCAAGAAGTAGCCGCTGCCCGATGGTGCACTGTGAGTTTTACCGGCCCGCGGCCGGATAACTCACAGCGCTAGAGGATCTCGGCGAGGCGGCGCTCGAGGGCGGCGGAGATCTCGTCGCGGACCGGGCCCTCGGCGAGGCGTTCGACCAGGGACTCGAGGAAGCCTTCGATCACCAGGGTCTTCGCGGTGGCCTCGGTGAGGCCGCGGGAGGTGAGGTAGAAGAGCTGGTCCTTGTCGACCTGGGCGATCGCCGCGGCGTGGGTGCAGCGGACGTCGTCGGCGAGGATCTCGAGGCCGGGGATCGCGTCGGCGTGAGCCTCGGGCGAGAGCAGCAGGTTGCGGCTCTCCTGGAAGGCGTCGGTCTGCTGGGCGCCGGGATCGACTTTGATCATCCCGCGCCAGACCGCCGTCGCGCCCGCCGCGAGGACGCCGCGGAAGGCAAGGTCGGAGTTGGTGTTCGGCGCCGCGTGCTCCTGGGTCGTGTCGTAGTCGAGGTGCTGGCCGGGGCCGCCGGCGTAGCCGCCGGTCACCCGCGCCTCGGAGCCCGGGCCGGCGAGCTTGGTCTCCATCCGCACCTTGCCGCGCGCCGAGCCGAAGCCGAGCGCCGACCAGTCGAGCCGGCCGTCGCGCTCCACCTGGGCGCGCTGGGTGGCGAAGATCCAAGCCTTCTCGGAGATGTCCTGGGTGTTGACGTAGCGCAGGGTCGCCGCCTGTCCGACGGAGAGCTCGACCACCGAGTTGAGCAGCGCGTCGACCTCATCGTCGGGCGAGGACCAGTGCTCCCAGATCTCCGCCTCGGCGCCCTCCTCGAGCACGATCAGCGTGCGCCAACTCACCGTGGCGCCACTCTCGGCGACCGGGACCTCGATCCGCACCGGCTCCGTCAGCTTCACGCCGCGCGGCACGTGGACCAGCACGCCGTCGCGCCAGTCGGCCTCGTTGCGGGCGACGAAGGGGTCCTCGATCGGGACAAGACCGCCGAGTTGCTCTTGGAGCAACTCGGGATGAGAATCAATGGCCTCGCGGAGGCTCATCACCGTCGCGCCGTCCCCACCCTCGACAGTGGGAATTGCGTCCGCGGACTCGTAGGCGTCGAGGTCGAGGCTCGCCAGGTCGGTGAATTCCCAGCCCTTGACCTTGTGGTCGGGGAGGGGAAGGGACTCGGTCAGCGCGGCGCCCGTACGGCGCCGCTCCTCCAGCCAGGCCGGCTCGGTCGCGAGCTCAGCCAATGGAGCCCTCCATCTGCAGCTCGATCAGCCGGTTCAGCTCGACCGCGTACTCCATCGGCAGTTCCTTGGTGACCGGCTCGATGAAGCCGTTGACGATCATCTTCGAGGCCTCCTCCTCGTCGAGCCCGCGGCTCTGCAGGTAGAAGAGCTGCTCGTCGCCGATCTTCGAGACCGTCGCCTCGTGGCCCACATCGGCGTCGTTCTCGTCGATGCGGATCGTCGGGTAGGTGTCCGAGCGCGAGTCCTCGTCGAGGAGCAGTGCGTCGCAGACCACCTTGGAGCGCGATTCGCTCGCCCCGTCGGCGATTTCCATCAGGCCGCGGTAGGTCGCCCGACCGCCGTCCTTGGAGATCGACTTGGAGAAGATCGACGAGGAGGTGCGCGGCGCGGCGTGGATGATCTTGCCGCCCGCGTCCTGGTGCTGGCCGTGGCCGGCGAAGGCGATCGAGAGGATCTCGCCGTGGGCTTCCGGCCCGAGCAGGTAGATCGACGGGTACTTCATCGTCAGTTTCGAGCCGAGGTTGCAGTCGACCCACTCCATCGTCGCCTTTTCGTGCGCGACCGCGCGCTTCGTGACGAGGTTGTAGACGTTCTGCGACCAGTTCTGGACGGTCGTGTAACGGACGCGGGAACTCGGCTGGGCGACGATCTCGACCACCGCGGAGTGCAGGGAATCGCTCGAGTAGACCGTCGCCGTGCAGCCCTCGATGTAGTGGATGTCGGCGCCCTCCTCGGCGATGATCAGCGTCCGCTCGAACTGACCCATGTTCTCGGTGTTGATCCGGAAGTAGGCCTGCAGCGGCATCTCCACCTTGACCCCGGCCGGGACGTAGACGAACGAGCCGCCCGACCAGACGGCCGAGTTGAGCGCCGCCAGTTTGTTGTCGTTGGGCGGGATCACCGTCGCCCAGTACTGGCGCACGAGGTCCTCGTGCTCGCGCAGGGCGGTGTCCATGTCGGTGAAGATCACGCCCTGTTCCTCGAGCTTCTCGTTGACCTGGTGGTAGACGACCTCGGACTCGTACTGGGCGCCGACGCCGGAGAGGAATTTGCGCTCCGCCTCGGGGATGCCGAGCCGGTCGAACGTGTATTTGATGTCCTCCGGAACTTCGCTCCAATCACGCGAGTTCTGCTCCGAGGCGCGGACGAAGTAGTGGATGTCGTCGAAGTCGATCTGCGCGAGGTTGCCGCCCCAGGTCGGGGTCGGCCGCTGTTCGAAGTGTTCGAGCGCCTTCAGCCGGAAGTCCCGCATCCACTGCGGCTCCTGCTTGAAGTCGGAGATCGTTTCGACGACCTCGCGCGACAGTCCCTTCGGTGCTTTGTAGGCGTAACCGGTCTCAGGATCGTTGAAGCCGAACTTCTCCTTGTAGTCGGCGTTGATCCCGGCGAGCCCTTCTTTCTCGGCGATTACCTCGGGCGACGTAGCCATGTTCTTATGAGACCTCCAGGGTGACGGTGTCGTCCGCGACGGCGGTCGCGAACGTCTTCACCGGCTTGAATGCGGGGAGCGTCCTCGGCCTGCCGGTGGTCAGGTCGAAGAGAGAGCCGTGCCTCGGGCACTCGACGGTGCAGGTGGCCGGGTCGAACTCGCCCTCGGCGAGCGGCCCGTCGTCATGCGAGCAGCGGTCCTCGATCGCGTAGATCGTGCCGTCGCAGTTGAAAACGCCGATCTTCATGCCCTCGTGCTCGACGAGGCGCATCGCGCCGGGCGGCAGCTCGGCGACGGAGCAGACTGAGATCGTGGTTCCTGCGGTGTCGGTCAAGAGGGGTGCTTCCCGGGGCGGCTCATGGCCCCAATAAGACGAAGTGGAACGTAAACCTACTAACGGGGTCGGATTTTAGCGGTCGGGCCTCATCCGCCTCGTCCGCCACGAGATTCGAGTTCTTCACGACCTGGCGATGACTTTCCGTCCTCGTCGTGGTCTTATCCGCCACAACCCCATCGCAAAGGAGAGATCGATGAGCAAAATGACGAGCTACGCGCCCGGGACGCCGTGCTGGGTCGACCTGGCGACCGCCGACATCCTCGACTCGGCGAAGTTCTACGGCGACCTGCTCGGCTGGGAGGTCCCGGAGCAGCCGAACGGCGCCGAAATGGGCGGCTACCGCCGCGCGTTGTACGACGGCGATGACGTCGCCGGGATGATGCCGATCCAGCAGGAGGGCCAGCCGCAGGTGTGGAGCACCTACGTCTCGGTCGAGGACGCCGACGCGACGATCGCCAAGGTCAAAGAGGCGGGCGGCAGCGTGATCTTCGAGCCGATGGACGTGATGGACCTCGGCCGGATGTCGGTCTTCACCGATCCGGGCGGCGCCGCGATCGGCATCTGGCAGCCGGGCACGTTCGCCGGCGCGGCTCGCGTCAACGAGGCCGGGGCCCTCTGCTGGAACGAGCTCGGCACCCGCGACCCGGAGGGGGCGAAGGCCTTCTACAACGCTGTCTTCGGCTGGACCTTCAAAGAGCACAAGATGCAGCGCAACGAGGGCGAGCCCGGCCCGGAAACCTACGTCGAGTTCCTGCGCGCCGGCGACGAACAGTCGATCGCCGGGATGATGGACATCGGCGGCTTCCTGCCCGACGAGATCCCCGCCCACTGGCTGGTCTACTTCGGCGTCGAGGACGCCGACGCGGCGGTGGAGAAGGTGAAAGCCGCCGGCGGCGCGGTCAACTTCGGCCCGGTGACGATCGACGCGGGTCGCTTCGCCGTGGTCGGCGAGCCGAACGCGCCGATGGCGGTCTTCGCCGTCATCGCCCTGCCTGGCTGAGGATCAGCCGAGGTCGGCGACCGCTTCGCTCGGGTTGCCGACCTCGCCCTCGTCCTCCCATTCGGCGGGCTGGCCGAGGGCGGCGGACTTGACGATCTTCAGGCCGAGCATCGCGCACTTCATCCGGGTCGCCGAGATGTCGATGCCGAGCAGCTCGAGCACGTACTCCTTCGGCAGCCGCAGCACTTCCTCCCGCGTTTTTCCGACCAGCTCGTCGGTCAGGAGCGAGGTCGCCGCGGTCGAGATCGCGCAGCCTTTGCCCTCGAAGGCGACCTCGGCGACGCGGTCGTCGGAGTCGAGCTTGATCGTCACGTGCTGCTCGTCGCCGCAGAACGGGTTGGTGTCCTCGAACTCGAGGTCGGCACCCTCGACCACCCCGAAGTTGTGGGGCCGCTTGTAGTGCTCGAGGATCTGGTCGCGGTAGAGCTCGTCCATGGTTCGAGGCTAGCGAAGCGTCAAAGCCCGAAAACGCGGCGCACGTCTTCGAGGCCGTCGGCGAGGCGGTCGATCTCCTCGGTGGTCGTGTAGACGCCGAAGCTGGCGCGGGCGGTGGCCGGGACGCCGAGCCGCTCCATCAGCACCTGGGCGCAGTGGTGGCCGGCGCGGACGGCGACGCCGTGGCGGTCGAGGATCTCGGCGACGTCGTGGGCGTGGACGCCCTCCAACTCGAAGGAGACCGGGCCGAGCCGCTCCGGGCCGCGGGGCGGGCCGAAGGTGCGCAGGCCGGGGACCTCGGCGAGCTTGGCGAGGGTGTAGTCGGCGATCTGCCGCTCGTGGTCGCGGACCGCCTCCATGCCGAGTTCGGTGTCCAGCCAGTCGAGCGCGGCGCCCATCCCGACCGCCTGGGCGATCGCCGGGGTGCCCGCCTCGAAGCGCGCCGGCACGTCGGCGTAGGTGGTGCCCTCGCGGGTGACTTTGCGGATCATCGAGCCGCCGCCGAGGAAGGGAGGCATCGCGCGCAGCAGGTCGAGCCTGCCCCAAAGCGCCCCGATCCCGGTCGGCGCGTAGAGCTTGTGGCCGGTGATCGCGTAGAAGTCGACTCCGAGCGCGGCCATGTCGAGCGGCAGCTTCGGCGCGCCCTGGGCGCCGTCGGCGACGACAACCGCGCCCGCCTCGTGGGCCATCGCGCTGATCTCGGCGAGCGGATTCTCGGTGCCGAGCACGTTGGAGACGTGGGTGATCGCCAACACCTTCGGGCCGCGTTCGAGGAAGATCCGCAAGGCGTCCAGGTCGAGCACGCCGTCGTCGTCGATCGGCACGAACTCGACTTCGGCGCCGACCCGTTGGGCCAGCTGCTGCCAGGGCACCAGGTTCGAGTGGTGCTCCATCTCGGTGAGCAGGATGCGGTCGCCGGGGCCGACGTTGGCGTCGCCCCAGGCGCGGGCGACCAGGTTCAGCGCCTCGGTTGCGTTGCGGACGAAGACGACCTCGCGACGGTCGGCGGCGCCGATGTGGCGGGCGACGGTCGCCCGCGCCCCCTCGTATGCCTCGGTCGCCTCGGCCGCCAGCGTGTGGGAGCCGCGGTGGACGTTGGAGTGGTGGCGGCGCTCGTAGTCGTCGACCGCCTCGATCGAGGCGAGCACGCGCTCCGATGACGCGCCGCTGTCCAGATAGGCGACCGGGACCCCGTTCACCTCACGTTCGAGCAGCGGAAACTGCTCGCGCACCCGCTCGATCGGGAAGGTCGCGGCCGTGACGGTCATGCCGCAGCAGCCACCTCATCGCGGATCCAGCCGTAGCCTTTCTCCTCCAGGATCCCGACCAGCTCCGGGCCGCCGTCTTTGACGATCCGGCCCTCGAACATGATCGAGACCTGGTCCGGCTTGACCATGCTGAGGATGCGCTGGTAGTGGGTGATGATCAGCACGCCCATGTCGGGGCCCGCGAACTTGTTGACGCCGTCGGCGACGGTCCGCAGCGCGTCGATGTCGAGGCCCGAGTCGGTCTCGTCGAGCACCGCGAGCTCCGGCCGCAGCAGCGCCAGCTGCAGCAGCTCCATCCGCTTCTTCTCGCCGCCGGAGAAGCCGTCGTTCAGGTAGCGGCTGGAGAAGTCTTTGGGGATGTTCGCCAGGTCCATGGCCTCCTGGGCGGTGCGGGCGAAGTCTTTGATCTTGATCTGGTCTTCGCCGCGCGCCTCGCGGTGCGCGTTGATGATCATCCGCAGGTACTTGGAGACGGAGACGCCGGGAATCGCGACCGGGTACTGGAAGGCCATGAAGAGGCCGGCCTGCGAGCGGTCCTCGGGGGCGGCCTCGGTGATGTCCTCGCCCTTGAAGGTGATCGTCCCCTCGGTGACCTCGTAGGCGGGGTGGCCCATGATCACGTTGGCGAGCGTCGACTTGCCGGAGCCATTCGGCCCCATCAAG